>JBGSHV010000001.1:0-18512 GCA_041752005.1 Pirellula sp.
CCACCGTGATTTCAAATGCAAAACGGTACGCCAAATGCTATCGATTGATGAATGCAAATTGCTAGCACTACTGGTAGACTCCGCCCAACGTCAAGCAACTACATGTTGATCCAACTCGATAAAGCCAGTGCCATTCGGGTCTGACCCCTTTTCCTGTCATCGATGAAGTTCCTGCGTCAACATTAAAGGTCGGTGACTTTGTCGTCGTTCGTCCAAGCGAGACCATTCCAGCCGATGGTGAAGTGGTGCAAGGGATTGCTTTGGTCGACGAAAGCGCCGTGACTGGCGAGAGTGCTCCGGTAATTCGTGAGAGTGGCGGTGACCGCAGCGCTGTGACTGGCGGTACTCGAGTGGTCTCGGATCATATCTTCGTAAGGGTTACCGCCAAGCCAGGCGAGAGCTTTTTGGATCGCATGATCGCAATGGTCGAAGGAGCCAATCGCAGTAAGACGCCCAACGAGATCGCGCTCACGATTCTGCTGGCGGGATTCACCATGGTGTTCTTGCTGGTCTGTGTGACTCTGTATCCGATCGCAACCTACTTTGATGTCACCATCGATGTACCAACTTTGGTCGCTCTGCTGGTTTGCTTGATCCCTACGACGATTGGCGCATTGCTCGCAGCGATCGGCATTGCTGGGATCGCACGTTTAAGTCAAGCGAACGTGATGGCGATGTCGGGTCGAGCGGTGGAAGCAGCCGGTGACGTAGATGTATTGCTGCTCGACAAAACAGGTACCATCACGCTGGGTAACCGACAGGCAGCAGAGTTTGTGCCTGCTCCGGGCGTCGATGAAAAGCGATTAGCCACCGTGGCTCAGCTTGCTTCACTGGCTGATGAAACGGCCGAGGGACGCAGCATCGTTGTTCTGGCAAAAAACAAATACGGACTTCGCGGCCAATCGCTCGAGGAGCTGGCTGCACAGGTCGTTCCGTTCAGTGCACGCACGCGGATGAGCGGCTTAGATCTTGACGGGCGAGTGATTCGCAAAGGAGCCGTCGATGCGATTGCGTCTCATCTCACCGCGTTGGGCAAGGAGTTACCGCGTGAAGTGAAGTCGGAAGCCGAACGCATCGCGAAAGCGGGTGGGACACCGCTTGTCGTCGCGGAGAATGATCATGCGTTGGGTGTCGTCTACTTGAAGGACATCGTGAAAGGCGGGATCAAGGAACGATTCATCGAACTGCGTCGGATGGGGATCAAGACGGTGATGATCACGGGCGACAACCCGCTGACGGCGGCTGCGATCGCCGCCGAAGCGGGCGTCGATGACTATCTCGCTGAAGCGACTCCCGAAGCGAAGCTGGAACTGATTCGCCGTTATCAAAGCGAAGGCCACATGGTGGCGATGACTGGCGACGGAACCAACGATGCACCCGCATTGGCTCAAGCCGACGTGGCCGTTGCGATGAACACCGGAACGCAAGCGGCAAAAGAAGCTGGCAACATGGTCGACTTGGATTCCAATCCAACAAAGTTGATCGACATTGTCTCCACAGGCAAACAGATGCTGATGACTCGCGGTGCGTTGACCACGTTCAGTATCGCAAACGATGTGGCCAAGTACTTTGCGATCATCCCAGCTGTGTTCATGAGCGCCATGCCACACTTGGCACCGCTCAACATCATGGGGCTGGCCACACCTCGAAGTGCAATCTTGGCAGCGGTCATCTTCAACGCCGTGATCATTCCGCTCTTGATTCCGATTGCCATCAAAGGTGTGAAGTATCGACCGGTCGGCGCGGATGCACTTCTGGGAACGAACCTGCTGGTGTATGGACTAGGCGGATTGATCGTTCCCTTTGTGGGCATCAAAGCGATCGACCTGGTGTTGATTGCGGTTGGATGGGTTTAGGATTTTGCAAAGCGAGGAAAATAATCATGTTCATTGAATTCGTACGTTCCCTTCGGCTAACAGGACTAACCATCACGTTCTGCGTCATCGCGTATACCGCTCTCATACTTGCATCAGCCGCAATGATTGCACCGGAGAAGCGTCTGGGCAGTTTGATTTATGGGGCAGGCGGGAAAGTAATCGGTTCTCGGCTTGTTGCTCAGGCCTTCACGCGTCCGGAGTATCTGTGGCCTAGACCATCGGCTGTCGATTACAAGGCTTCTGGGGCGGGTGGCAGCAATTTGTCGCCGACCAATCCCAAAATTCGCGAGCGAGCGGAGGCAATACTCGCAAATTACACGCTGAAAGATGGTGTTACGTTACCTGCTGATTTGGTCACTGCCTCTGGTTCAGGACTGGACCCGCATATCAGCCTTGCGGCCGCACTGATTCAAGCAGACCGGATAGCCATGAGTCGACAAGTCGATGTTTCCACCCTACGAGAGCTCCTGCAAAAGCAAGCAGCTTCAGAATTATCTTCCAGCGTTGCTCCGGAAGGCCTAATCAACGTTCTCGAACTCAATTTGCTGTTGGACTCGCTATCAGCCGGAAGGCGTTAGCCTCCGGTTTGCAGCATTAATCGAACCGGACGCTAACGCGTTCCGGCTGATAGCAGCATGAATCGAACCGGACGCTAACGCGTTCCGGCTGATGGTAGATTGGATCACGGCGAAACGGTTGCCTCGACCTCAGGTGAATGACCATGAACGACGGACCCTTAGCGTATTTCATCACTTGGACAGTTTACGGAACCTTCCTACAGGGTGACGAAAGAGGTTGGCGCAAATGGGGGAAGGGATATCAACCTACGCAGCCACGACTTGCCGAGTGGAGAAGGGATAGACTCAAACACTCTATTGAACTGCTTAGTGACCCTGAACGAGAACTCGTGGATAAGGAGGTCTACCGCTTGTCGGAGTATCGAGGTTGGAAGTGCTGGGCAACAATGGCTCGCACCAATCATGTCCATGTAGTCGTAACCGCAAACGATCGTAAGGGATCAGTAGTACGGGATCAGTGCAAGGCAAATGCGACACGAGTTCTAAGGGGACATTCAACACGTTTTGTGGGACGGCCGGTATGGAGCGAACTAGGGGATTGGCAGTGCATCAACACCGAGGAGGAATTAGAAATCGTAATTGCATATGTGATGGATGCCCAAGATCGCAAACATCTGGATCAATGATTGAACAACAATCAGCCGGAAGGCGTTAGCCTCCGGTTGGCAGCATTAATCGAACCGGACGCTAACGCGTTCCGGCTGATGGCAGCATGAATCGAACCGGACGCTAACGCGTTCCGGCTGATGGGGGACTTATGAGCAACCACGACCGACCGATACCGGAGCAAATGCTGGCTCGGATTCGATCGGATTCGACTGAGAAATCGTAATTGCATATGTGATGAACGCCCAAGATCGCAAAAATCTGGATCAATAATTGAACAACAATCAGCCGGAAGGCGTTAGCCTCCGGTTCGCACCATTAATCGAACCGGACGCTAACGCGTTCCGGCTGATGGGGAACTTATGAGCAACCAGGAGCGACCGACACCGGAGCAAATGCTGGCTCGGATTCGATCGGATTCGACTGAGGTGGAGTCGGCATCGTCAGCAGGCAAGTTGCGATTATTTTTCGGCTACGCGGCTGGTGTTGGGAAGACCTACGCGATGCTTCAAGCCGCTCAAGCGATGAAACGCGAAGGCCGGGAAGTGGTTATCGGCTACGTCGAACCACATGCTCGGCCTGAAACGGAAGCATTGACGGAAGGGCTTGAAGAATTGCCGCGACTTGACGTTTCTTATCGCGGTTCAGTACTGCACGAGTTCGATCTGGATGCAACACTGGCTCGCCAGCCTGAGTTCGTGTTGGTCGATGAACTGGCTCACACAAATGCACCTGGTTGCCGACATGCGAAGCGTTGGCAAGATGTCGAAGAACTGCTCGCCGCTGGAATCAACGTCTTATCGACACTGAACGTACAGCATGTCGAATCGCTGAATGACGTCGTAGCCGAGATCAGTGGCGTCCAGGTTCGAGAGACTGTTCCCGATTCCGTGTTGGAGCGAGCCGATGAAGTGACGTTGATCGATGTTTCTCCAGACGACCTTCTAGAACGATTACGCCAAGGAAAGATCTACGTCCCAAAGCAAGCGGCCTTCGCGCTGGAGAAGTTCTTTCGCAAGAATAATCTGGTGGCGCTTCGTGAGATGGCACTGCGGCATGCGGCAGACCGTGTACACGACGATGTGGAAGTTGCCCGACTGGGAATCGCATCCAATCGTCCATGGCCGACCAACGAGCGACTGTTGGTGTGTGTTGGTCCCAGTCCTACATCAGCGAAAGTGGTTCGCGCTGCAAAGCGACTTGCCGAAAGGATTCACGCACCTTGGATCGCGTTGCATATCGAATCAGCATCTGCTGCCCAGTGGAGTGACGCAGATCGCCAGCAACTCCATCGCAATCTCAAACTCGCCGAAAGCCTGGGCGGCGAAATTGTTCAGGCTTCAGGTGATGACGTCAGCGAGGAGTTACTGGCTTATGCGTCCAGTCGCAATGTGACGAAGATCGTCGTCGGGAAAACCGGGGAACAGACCAGTCGATGGTGGCGTCGCGCGAACTCATTGGTAGATCTCTTGCTTCGTGACAGCGGCAATATGGATATCGTTGTCGTTCGCGGAGTCGACGAGCCACATCCAAATTCTGCAACTTGGTATTCGCGCTCGTCCAAACTGCCGCCCCTGAGATGGTTGGAAGCGACCATGTACACGGTAGCGGCAACGCTTACTACGCTCTTGATGAATCGTGCTGGCTTCTCAGAAGTGAATCTGGTCATGGTTTACCTGCTCTCAATCGTGGCAATTGCAGCGCGATGCGGAAGTTTGCCATCGATTGCGGCTTCAGTTTCCTCTGTGCTGATTTTTGATCTGCTATTCACTCAGCCGTACTATCGGGTCACCGTTTATGACAGCCAGTACCTGGTCACTTTCGCCGTGATGCTGATTGTCGGATTGCTGGCGAGTACCCTCACATCGCGAGTCCGTTATCAGGCGGATGCGGCCCGCAGGAACGAGCGCAGGGCAGAGGCACTCTATCGTCTCAGTCGTCGCCTGGCCAACACAGCCAAGACGGCGGATCTATTGCGAGAGACGGAGCTGATTATCTCTGAAGTGTTCGATGCTCACGCAGTGATCTACCTTCCAAACGAAGAACGAAAGGTGCGTCCAATCCTTGGGCATGTCGCAAGTTTTGCCGCTAGTGCTAAGGAGTTCGCGACGGCTCAGTGGGTGCTGGACCACAACGAACCCGCAGGAGCGGGAACAAATACGTTGCCCAGCTCTGAGGCAATCTACATTCCGCTATCAACCCCCGAAAATGTCGCAGGCGTGATGGCAATTCAGCCGGCGAAAGCAAACACTCAGCTCTCGGTCGACGCACGACAATTGCTGGAGACATACGCGACACAAATCGCGTTTGCGATCGAACGCAATAACTTGTCTGAGCGATCACAACGCGCAGAGCTGGAATCTGAAGCGGAGAAGCTACGGAGCTCGCTGCTCAGTGCTGTATCGCATGATCTACGAACGCCCCTGGCAGCGATTGCTGGTGCGGCGAGCAGTCTCGATGCGAACATCAATAAAGAGGCGATTGATTCAGCGAGTCACGATTTGCTTGAGACGATCGTCGACGAGTCACAGCGATTGGCGAGATTGGTCGAAAACCTATTGCACATGACTCGCTTGTCCAGCGGCAAAGTTCAGATCAATCGTCAATGGCAGCCAGTGGAAGAAGTCGTCGGTTCGGCGCTGCACCGACTCGATCACGTGCTCACAGACCGTGAAGTCAAAGTGCAAATTGATGGAGATCTTCCTTTGGTGCATGGTGACGACATTCTTCTTGAGACGATTCTGGTCAATTTGATCGACAACGCGTTGAAGTACTCACCGATTCATTCACCGATCGAGATTCAGAGTGAGCGGGTCAGCGGTGGCATCGCCATTCAAGTCGCTGACCGTGGTTGCGGAATCCTTCCCGGAGACGAAGAAAAGATCTTCGAGAAGTTCAATCGAGGCTCAGGGAAGAACACAGACCGACGGGGAACAGGGCTGGGATTGGCGATTTGCGACGCGATCGTCCGTGCTCACAAGGGTACGATCACAGCAAACAACCGTCCGGGGGGCGGTACAATAGTTCGATTCACCATCCCCAATGAGTCCACACCACCGCAAGTCATGCCGGAGATTGACGAAGAACGATATGGCTAACTCGAGTGCACCACTAATTGCCATTATCGAAGACGAAGCTCCGATTCAGAAGTTCCTGCAAGCTTCTCTACAAGTCGAAGGATTTCGTGTCGTTCAAGCCACCACGGCAAAGGAAGGCTTGCGATTGATTACGCAGGAACATCCCGCGATTGTGTTGCTAGATCTGGGGCTGCCTGACGCCGACGGCATCAGCGTCATCACGTCAGTTCGCGGTTGGTCATCGCTGCCAATCATCGTGTTATCTGCTCGTGGTGAAGAGAAAAGTAAAATCGAAGCGCTGGACGCTGGTGCGGATGACTATCTGACGAAGCCGTTTGGCGTCGGTGAATTGCTTGCCCGGATTCGCAGTGCCTTGCGTCAAGCAGCTCGTCCGTCAGGAGACGGCCAAGACCACACCTTTCGTTTCGGCCACGTACACGGCGATCTTGCCACGCGGCAGGTTTTTGTCGAAGAGAGTGAGGTCAAGCTTACCAAGCTTGAGTTCGATCTGCTCGCGCTGCTGGTTCGCAATCGCGATCGCGTATTGACGCACCAATACCTGTTGAAGGAAGTCTGGGGGCCTGGTTCAGCCAACGAGCCGCATTACGTTCGCGTCTTCATGGCCAACCTTCGCAAGAAGCTGGAAATGAACCCCAGTCGTCCACAGCATTTGCTGACCGAGCAAGGAATCGGTTATCGGCTGCGGACGACAACTTAAGCTTCCGAGGCCCCCGACTTTGATGCCATGCCTCGCATTACCTTTCCCATGATCGCAATTCTTGCCCAGCGAGGAGCGGAAGCATCGAGTAAACCAACAACTTGGATAGAAATCCCGGTAACACGGTTGTCTTCCGCCCCAACGCACTGAGTATCTCAGGTGCGATTTTTGTCGGGTCCAAGGCTGCTCCCATTTTCATGTTTGCCCGCGAGGCAAAGCCGGTTTTGGTCGGCCCAGGGGCTACATCAGCACACGGCAATCGATTCCGTGCTGGTTTGTTTACTCGCTCGACAGTTTATCGAGCTCTGTCGCGCCGCGACCAACAAGCACGCAGTTGAACTTGGATTCGGCCAGCTCGCATGCGATGGCTCGGCCGATCCCAGAGGAAGCACCGGTGATGACCGCCCACGGACCGTACTTCTTGTAAGCTCGACTATCAATCATGTTTATCTCAAGTTGCCAGAGTTAGGGGAAGCACTTTCCGAACGCGAGTAGAAGGCGTGGGTCTCCAGACAGCCGAATTTGAAGCGTGGAAATAAGCCACACTGCCGATGCCTCTTTGCGGAGCAACCTCAGCCAAGCCATGGAGTCCGCAGTGACACGCAAGTCACAATCGCCATCGATGAACTCCTGGACGACAATCTTTTCGTCTCGAATCGTGACAGTGCACTGGCCCGGCTGGAGACCGGTGAAGCGAAAGTGATAACGTGCCGAAAGGCCCTTCGATTGTCCAGGTTGGAATCCATGTTTCATCAGTTTGATGAAGCCTTTGATCGAAATCGGACGCAGAACCGCTCCCACGCGCTTGGTCGTCTTATGCGGGAATCGCTTCTTAACGTATTGCTCAGCATCTGAGTTCGGTTGCACATAGATCGTTTCCTCCTTCTGCTGAAACGGCTTGACCACCTCGCTGACAAATCGCCCACGGTCTTCGAGGAATGGGGCAAGCACGTCTTCGCCAGCTGGACAGACGCTGATGCAATACGCCGCTTTGTAATTGGGGCGAAACGCCAGCGACTGCCACATCGAAACGGATTCGTTGTCCGTGACTTTGTGCCGATACTTCTTGGCGTCCTTGCTGTCTGCGATATTCTCAACCCAATCCGTGAAACCGCTCATGAATTCACGATAGTTGTGAGCGTAACAGGATGAGAAGTTGAAGTCGCCGTTGGGTGAGATCGCACCGACCGGGCAGGCCGCCACGCACAATTTGCAGTTGACGCAGGGGTTGTAGTCGATCGGCTGTGACTCTTCTGAGACGGCGACTTCCAGTAGCACCACCCCCAGCACGATGAAGTTTCCGAACTTCGGATGGATCACGTTGCGATGGATGCCCATCTGCCCCAGTCCTGCCGCGATGGCGAGCGGCTTGAGCGAGATAGCCCACATCTTTTCCGGGAATCGTTCGACCTCCATCGGAAACGCCATCGGCGGATTGACCGCGCGGATGCCTTGTTCCGCCAAGGTCGAAACGATGTGTCGAGCGGTTTCGTTGACGTCGTCCCCTGCTTCATGGAACTCGTGATTCGCGATGTTCCGTGCAGGGCTACGGACGGAGTCGGGATTCATCCGACAGACGAAACAGGCCAATGATTTCGTGGCTGGGAACACGCGCAAGATGTCGTCACGCTCGCCGTCGAGCTCACTGCGATTCAGATTCACAAACCCAACATCATCCGCACCCGCAGCCAAACACCACCGCCGAAGTTCAGCCGCATCGATGCTGGCTGGTGCGGCACGAGGGGCCTTGTTTCGAACGGCCGCGACTGTTGGATGATTATCAAAGGACTGCATAGCATACCCTGCGTTTAGATCAACGACGTAAATTGAGCACCAACGCTTGCGTTTTGCAAGTATGGCACTTGCAGTTTACAAGTGCATGGAGTATTGTCAATAGCATTGAGTGTTTGATCGCGACCTCACGTATCAGAGTTCCCAAGCCATGAATAATACCCAACACAAGCGCTCGTGCTGCCCGGTCGCATGCACGCTCGACATCCTTGGTGACAAATGGACGCTTTTGATCGTCCGCGACATGCTACTGGGAAGGTGCTATTACAAGGACTTCTGTCAGTCGCCGGAGAAGATCGCTACGAACATTCTGGCGGATCGATTGGGCAAGCTTGTCGAACACGGAATCGCTGAAAAATGGATTCCAGACAACGTGAGCGGACGCGAGGCCTATCGATTAACCGCTACGGGGCAATCGCTAAAGACTGTACTGGAGTCCGTTGCTCAGTGGGGGCTCAACAACATCAAAGGGACCGAGGCACGGCTGAAAGCGAAATCCAAATGAATCCACTACGAACCGCCGCGATGGCGAGGTTGCATCGTTCGCTAATTACACACCGGGGGGCTACAACCAGTCACCCGAAGCTTTCGCCGAAAGCTATCGAGAAGGCGATTTCCGAAGCGCCGAGGTACGTTGTGCAATTTACAAAACGCTAGAGGCGTTGCCCTGGGCAATAGCCCAATTACCAGTGGGGTATACCGACGATCCATTTGCATCTTCATGTTCCGGTTGCTAAGGGGCCGGATGCCTCGAGAAGAAAGCCCAGATAACATCCGTGGCACTGAGTTTGTCGGTATTCTTGCCGACTAAGAACTCCGGAGCCTGGCTTTTCCCGCCCGCCCAATGATGACCGAGTCCTTCGATGGTGATGCATAGAACTTCGGCATCATCGCGACCTTGCCCGTATCGAGATGTTCGAACGCCTGAGTCTGTTTCTTCGATGATCGGTTGGTCAGCGCATTCCAGTAGCTTTGCCCACTTGGCAATCATGTTCGTAACGGGAGGCTTCGACCTGCCACCTTGATCCTTGCCGCCCATGGCGAGCTTGGGAAAGCCACCTTCGATTGGGTTCAATGTGTCCGATGTGCCGGTCAAGTAGCAAACTGAAACAGCTGCCGCTGGCGACAATACCTCTGTCCAGCACGTGCCCGAATGGGGTGCGATAGCGGCAACGTGATCCGCGAGTTCTGCACCGAGTCGGAACGTCATCGACGCGCCATTAGAAAAGCCCGTAACGTAAATGCGTTTCGGATCAATCGAGTAGCTGTTTTCCAATGAATCGAGGATAGCTGCAATGAAAGCGACATCGTCGATGTTTCGTTCGGCAGCATGGAAGCGACCGGAGCCATCGTTCCAAGCCTGCGGGTTCTTACGGAGGCTCGGTGGCTGGGCAGGGTCGGGCCTTGTCGCGTCCGGGTAAACCACGATGAAGCCCTCGGCATCGGCCTTGGAGGACCATCCGGTTTCTCGCTGCGAGTGCAGAGCCGTTCCGCCCATCCCATGCAGCATGATCACAAGGGGCAGCGGTTTTGACTGTTGGTAAGTCTGCGGGACATGCAGCAGAAAACTACGTTCGAGGTTGCCAACCTTGAGCGATAACTCCTGGTGTCCAGGTGGGATCGCCCGTGCCCGCTCTGCTTGGACCTTTGCCCAGGCAACTCCTCCGGTAATCAGCCCCAGCAAAATCAACAAGTAGATTGGTCTACGGCGAATGAGCTTCATCATGTTCAGTGCGTTTCATTTCGGAATCATTTTAGGTGACTCGTTTGCTTGAATGATATTGAGATTCACTGGAGCGGTCGACTGAACTCTGCCAGCTTGTCTCGGTTAGTGGGATCATGGGTGAAAAGATTAAGCGTTGGTTTCTTCTGCTGAGCACGAAGAAGAACTTCATAGGTTTGAAGCGTAAGTCGGCGGTTCTCGACGATACCCGCTATAGCTTTGCTTTGCACTTGTTGGTCGTCGAAAGCTGCGTCCCCAGCGATTATAACTTGCCGTTCTCCAAGGTCGATCACGACACTTTGATGACCGACTGTATGCCCAGATGTCGAGATAACGAAGACATCTTTGCGTTCGGTCAATGGCATGACACTGCAAAAGACTTCGTGCGGCTCAGTCAGTGTCGTTGTCTGCACGCGATCTCCCTGTGGTAGCCTCGCCAAAAGCCTACCGCCGCGTGATGAAGGTGTGAGCTCTTCAGCCGAGACCAGGAGTGGGGTGGAATGGTCAAGCTGGTCTATGTTGCCAATGTGGTCAGAATGCGTGTGAGTCAACACGCAGAGCTCAACATCGGCCGGGGTTACTCCGGCGACTGCTAACGCCTGGGTAAGATCGTTTCCGTCCGCCGCAGTTGCATCGATGATCTTCGGATAACCCTTTGCCAGAGTTTTGGGTACGCCTTCAAAATATGCCGCCGTACCGAAACCGATGGACTCGCCTGTGTCCACTAGAATGCAACGTTCGGGATGATCGATTAACCAAGCTGTGCAATCAAGCCAATTGGTGATGCCTTTGTTCGACATCATCGCCGGGAAACGCAACTCATCATCCACCTCAGCCCATTCTCGTGGCAGTTCACGATGCCATTCTCGCACTCGCACCACACCGACAGGTAAGTGCCAGAGTTTAACTCCGTTGCCAAGTTCGAATGCGGTGGGCGATTGAATTGGCGGCAACACTGGACGAGCGGACCACCGCGCGATTGGGGGTCCAACAAAAGCGCCGATCATACGCGCGATATAGTAAAGCTTGCTTGGAAGCGAGACAGTCTTTACCATGGAAGTGGTATCTGTTCACACTCCGATTAGCCGGAACGCGTTAGCGTCCGGTTTGCGTAACAATTCGAAGAAACCGGACGCTAACGCGTACCGGCTGATTTATCTGCAAAAATGCACAATGAGTATTGGGCCGTGAACGGTTACATGGAAGTGGTTGTCATTCTGTTGTTCTGTTAATCGAAAGCGAGTCATATGACTTGCAGAATTGTGCTTCTATGTCAATGGTTCACTGGTTCTATGCCCGGAAACAGAATTGATTCTTCTTCAACGACTCGGCCGCCTTCCATTTTGATGATGCGGTCAGCGTAGTCGAGGACGCGATGATCGTGAGTGACCATAAAGATGGTGGTCTGCCGCTCATCAGCGAGCCGTCGCAGCAGACTGACCACCTTGTGACCACTCTCTTTGTCCAAAGCAGCAGTGGGTTCATCTGCAAAGACAACTTCAGGGTTGCCGACCAGCGCTCGAGCAACCGCCACGCGTTGCTTCTGACCTCCAGAAAGCTGATCCGGCATGAAGTCAACTCGATCACCAAGACCAACGAGCTCAAGCATGTGATGGCAAGCTTCTCGCCAGTTGCGATTGGCCTGGCGACCATGTATCTGCAAGCCCATCTGAACGTTCTGAGTTGCGGTCAAGCTCTTATGCAGGTTATGAGCCTGGAAGATAAAGCCGATGCGATGTCGCATCCCCATCAACGTTTCGTCGCCGGCTCCGTTTAGTTCTGTTCCGAGGAGTTTGACGCTCCCTTCTTGAACACTTCTCAAGCATCCAACCAACGTTAGTACAGTCGTCTTGCCGCTACCCGACGGTCCCATGAGAATCACGACCTCGCCGCGTTTGATCTGCAGCTCAACATTGTGCAGCACCCGTACGCCAACTGCGCCGGTACCGAACGTGTGGCAAAGCTGCTTGGTTTCGATCGCGAACTCGCTGGCCATTAAAACAACTCCGCTGGGTCAGCCGCATTCAAGCGACGCGTCGCGATGACTCCCGATATCGTGCACATCGCCGCAGTTAAGAAGAAAACGAACAATGGGCGCGTCCATGGCATGGTGATAGGCAGGCCGGTTTTTGCAGCAGCCAACTGATATAAGACTAAGCAGATTACCAAGCCTGGAATGAAACCCAAGGCTGCCAGAGACAAGGCCTCTTCCAATACCACACTAAAGAAGAAGCGAGGCGGGTAGCCGATTGCTTTGAAGGTTGCGTACTCGGATAAGTGATCTTGCACGTCGGTAGAAAGGACTTGGTAAACGATGACCAGGCCCACCACGATGCCGATCCCCACTCCAAAGGTGAATACGAAGCCAATGGGTGTCTGCGTCGCCTGGTAGCGTTGCTCTGCGTCGATAAACTCTTGCTTGGTCATCGCTTTCACATCGCCCTGAGCCAGGTGCTGATTGATATGCTCGCTGATCTCCGCAGCACTTTTGGGATCATCGATCTTCAGCAGCACTAAAGTAGGGGTACCTGGACGACGATTAGGAAACAACCTCAGGAATGTTTGGTCGGAAACGATCAATGAGCCGTCAACATCGAAGGATGCACCTTGGTCAAACAGGCTGACAAACGAAATCGAACGGCCACCAATCTCCACATTGACCGAACCGCCCGATTGCAATGTAGCTTGGATAGCTGAGTTGAAGTCGCGTGTTCTCTGGTCGACGATCGCGGTGTCGGGAACAAGTAGATGGCGGGTCTTTCTGGATAGAACCTGGTCTTCAAAGACTTCAGCGTTTGGGTCCACGCCAGTGACGCGAAAATTGGTGGTATCGCCTGTCGCTGTATCCGTCCAAAATCGAGTACCCATGTAGATTGGAGTTGCGGATTGGACTCCTGGTATGGCGAGAGCTTGATACATTCGCGAACGTGGCAATGGATTGGCCTCGCGAAGAGAGCGAAAGTCAGAGCTAACCAAGACAATATCAGCGTCAAATGATCGATGGGAAAAAACGCTGGTCTCGAACAACGCATTCATGAAGCCTAGTTGCATGAAGATCAGCACGTTTGCGAATGTCACACCGCCGACCGCCGCAATTAACCGCGTCTTGTTATGCATCAGTTGCAACCAACCGATTGGCAATCGTCCCCAAAGCCAGCCGATGATCTGGCTCATAGTGGAAACTCCACAGTTACTTGCATGCCAACAAATCGAGCTGCTTGATCAGACCACTCATGATGGATTCGGACCAGCACATCCACAACACGTGCATCGGTATTGGCCGCTGGATCGCTATCTACGATGGATTGCCTCTGAACGAGCGTGGCTATCTTTTCCACGATTCCGGTGAGTGGCTTCTCAAATGCGAATGCGTGGATCGTTGCCGATTGGCCTGTGCGAATCTTGGCGATGTCGCTCTCATAGATCTCAGCGCGAACCAGCATTGCGTCCGTTTTTCCCATGCGAAGCAAAGATCGTTGTCCAATTCGCTCACCGGGGCGTAGATCAATGTCCAAAATCGTACCTTCGTTGGGAGCGCGAACGAGAGAGCGATCCAAAACGGCGGCGGCATTTTGCAGCGAGGCTTCCGCTACGCGAATGTCCGCCTGAGCGAGTTGAACATCGACGGAATCCTCAGGGTTCTCGGTGTAGCGAGCCAGCTTTGCTTCGGCCTCTGCAACCGCTTTATCTGAGGTTGCAAAGCCAAGAAGGCTCGCTTCATATTCCTGTTCGGAGGACGCTTTGGATCTTCGAAGCAGTTCTTGGCGGCGAAGATCAGCGCGATTGGTTTCACGTTGTGAACGTAACGCTTCGAGATTTGCATGAAGCTGAGCGTAAGTCGTTGACGCAATCAAGCGTGATTGTTGGAGACGTACGCGAGCTTGCTCGACCTGTGCCTTGGCGACCTCATGCTCGGTTCGCAGTTGCTCGTGGTTGTCTAGCACAGCCAACACTTGGCCAGCTTCGACGTGATCGCCAACGTCCACTACCAACGACTGAACTCGAGCATCGCCCGAGCCATTCGGGCCAGCTACTTCAATCACTTCTCCTTCAGGTTCCAAGCGTCCGAGTGACACAACCTTTTCGATTTTGGGCTGTACCATATCTGCGGCTGATTTAGGACGGCTGATCGAAAGCCAGTCGACCAAACGGTCCTTGGCAAGCCAACCCGAAATGGCCAATACTGCTACGAGAAGCAAAAGCCACTTAATGGGGTAGCGTTTTTGTTTTCGGATCGGTGTATTGACGCGGTCAACGGTCTGCAAAGGCAATCTCGATTCGTCGGCTTTTTCCAGCGAATTGCTTCCCTTTTCTGCATCAAGCAATCCAGTTTTCTGCGAGGCTGATGCAGGGGCGAGGTCCTCTGTGAGTGTGTTGTTCATCGCAGCAACCTCCTGAATTTGGTATGATCCACCAAAAATGTTATCGACAACTGACCTGCGGGTCATTAAATAGCTTAGGTGATTTTAATCGATGGTCAAGGGAAAACGGCGCGAACGACGAAAAGACGAGCGACCTGCCGAGATTTTGCAGGCAGCGGTGGATGAGTTCGCTGAAAAGGGATTCGCCAACGCCAAAATCCAATCGATTGCGACTCGTGCGGGCGTGGCCAAGGGAACTGTGTACTTGTATTACACGACGAAAGAGGAGATTTTCGAGGCGATCGTGCGCGATCGAATTCAGCCTGTTTTTGCGATGGCCGCTGCGATGTCGCAGCAGTGGGAGGGGTCGCAGGCTGACCTTTTGCGACAAATCATCACGCACTTCTACGGACAGATGATTGAGAATGACGAGCGTCGCATGATTCTTAAAACGCTGATCTCTGAAGGCGAAAGATTCAGCGAATTAGCAGCGTTCTACCACCGCGAAATCTTGGTCGGTGCGCGCAAAATGCTCCGCGAATTGATTCGCAAGGGCATTGAGTCCGGCGAATTCCGCGACGGCGCTTACATCAAAGAACCTATGATCCTCGTCGGCCCCGCGATCTTCGCAGCGATCTGGAAGATGACATTTGACTCAGTAGAAAAGCTCAACACGCGACGATGGCTCGAAGCACATCTTGAAGTGATCTTGCAGGGCGTTGTTTCTAACTCGTCGAGTTGAGTCAAGTTGAGTAGTGATGTGCATAACGTCGCTCCATACCATCTATCTGCAATTCTTATTTGTCCGACGTCATCCCCTGCCGCACTTTTCCCCTGATCGAGATTCGCGCCCAGCTTGGCAGGGGGAGCATCGCGTGGACGAGCAGCTTGGATAGAAAGCCTGGCAACACGATGAATTTGCCAAACTTGGGATGGATCACGTTTCGATGGATTCCCATTTGTCCAAGCCCAGCGACGACTACAAGCGGTTTGAGCGAGACGGCCCACCTATTGCCCGGAAACCGATCCATCTCCATTGGAAACGCCATCGGTGGATTCACGGCCCGCGCGCCATGATCACTCAAGGTCTCCACGATGTATCTGTTCGGCGACAGTCATATTTCCACATTAGCGACAATTAAATTTCCCCGGTAGAAATCGGTAGATCCTCCGTGAGTGATGCATGATTGGCTTGGTCTTGAGAGAGTTGTTTCTCTTGATTGGCCTTGGCTTCTTCCAAGCGGATGCTCGGCACGTTCAGCTCGACAATCGAGCTGTGGTGAACCAAGCGATCGATCGCCGCGGCAGGCGTCATAGGGTCTTTGAATATCTGCTCCCATTTTGAAAACGGGAGGTTCGAACTCAACAGGATACTCGTTCACCCAAAGAACAACGCGATTGATTCTAGCGACGATGGTCCGCCAGAGCGATGAGGCGACCGCGACATGCACCGGCATGCTTTCTTGATGATTCCCTGCATTCTTCCCTAGAGGTTTTTGTACGACACGACCGTCGTCACAGGGTCAGAAGTGCATTGAACATGGCATTGCACTGAAGTGGCGACGCCGATTTGCGTCGCTCGCAGATGGTGTTGATGATCTTTTGGAGCTAAATGACGCACTGTGTGCAGTCCTTCGATCAGCTCGCGTGTCGTTTGCAAGTTGCTCCCAGCATTCTCAGTAGTTACGACCTCAAGAGCGCGTGTCATATGTCCGGGAGTGGTAAAGAGCTAGTTGCCAGTATGCTTTGCGAGCAACCCCATGCGCCGAGGTCGAGTGCGTCTCCGAGTGCTCGGACCTCGAACACACAGTGCGACTGCTCAAAGCGGACTTGTGAGAGCCAGTCACTGAACGTTGGCGGCAGATTCAATCGCGCTTGCATCGTTTCTCGCCAATCACGCTTCATAAGGTGATCGAGCGTGGTCAGGCACACCGCGTAGAATGCAATGAAGTATTTCAGCCTTGCTACGTAGGCTAAGGTCTCTTTGCGATTGCGGTGTCCCTGCGACTTCATCCCAAGGGTTCCGCACTTCAGGCAGGTCGGCGTTCGCATCAGGCGATCGGTTTTCGCGTCCTCGGATTCAGTTTCTCCTAAAGCAAGTCTCCGTGCCCTTCTTTTGGCATGAGGGGTATCGATTCCATGCTCTCGGTTGTGCTTCTCAATCATCGACCGGATGCTATCGAGTCTTGTCTTGCGCGGCTGAAGCGCAAGGACTGGATCGCACGGGTCGAATCGTGGGAGCTCGATTGCTCGTACTTCCACACAGTCTTTACAGCCCCGCATGAACTCTCAGAGCTATTCAATCAGAATCGAGGCCCCAGTTTCCGCCTCTTCTTCCAAGCGGTGCAGAAGACCTTGTTGGGAGTCTGCTCGAAGGAATTCGGTTGCCAACCGGGCGTGATCTTGACCCTGCACACCTGGGGCCAGGAGATGCAGACCCATGTCCACATCCACGCCATCGTTACCGCAAGTGGCGTACCGGTCCGAAAACGCAAGAGCTCTCTCGCACTAGAAGTTACTGCGACTTCCAAAAACAACGAACTACCACCGCAATGGATCCCGATCGCGGCCGATGCTCCGGCCTTCCAGCCGCGACAACTCGCCGACTGCTTCCGCGACCTGCTCTTAGCAGGGATCCTCAAACTCTATCGCGACGGACTGCTCGATCTGGATATCGTACCGAACATGCGGGGAATTGAGAGTGAGGACGCGTTGACCAGGTGGCTTCGCCCCCTGGCCGAGCGTCCTTGGGTGGCCGATTCGAAGATCACCCCGGAGCACCTGCAAGGGAAAGATTCGGCATCCCGGTACGTCTCCGGATACATGACTGGAACTGCCATCAACAATGCCCGAATACGGGCCGACGATGGAATCAACGTGACGATCGATGTCTGGGACTACTGCACCGATACGTGGACAACCGAGACGATCCCTGGAAGTCTCGAATCGGGCAAGGGCTGTTTTGGTACACGTTGGACGTTCAATCACAACCCCAAACATCGCGACAGAGATTTCCGGACGATCGGCAACGTAGGATGTCGCAAGTAGGATTGTTTCAAGAGATTTTCAGTTGTCTAACGAGTTGCAATGCACTTCACGTGAACGATCTTGCCCCGGATAGTGAATGTCGCAGTTACGACATTGCCACGATTCAAGAGTTGCTTAGGGTCGTCGATTCTGATTTTGCAGTCCACACCCACGGTCCAGTCCTGGCCCTCTGCCGCATTGATTTCGAATTGGGTTCTGAGCGGTAGAATTTTGCCAGATTCATCACTCAGGACAGCATCGTTCGCCACGGTTTCCTGTTGCCGGCCGACCATTGCATTAACGCAGAGCTTGAATTCGCCGAGCCATCCGTCGGCGTCGCGAAGTAGTGCCACGACTTTCGGTTTCGTAAAAGGGCGATTTTGGATCCAAAGACTGCGTGCAAGCCTGGAATGCACTACTCCTCGCTCCAAGGAAGAGAACTCGAATTCGACTCGAACAAGCGATTCGCTTCCCATGGATTTAGTATCAACATCAAGCTCAATCTTCGAATTCATTCCTTGCACTCCTGGAACCATGCGAGATCCAAGGATACCGGTGCCGACGACGTTCAATCCAAATTCAACCAGACTTTGTCCTTCGGATTGGAACCCTAAGTATCAATCGCGGTTAAGCATTAAGCCACTTTCGCGGGCTGGCTTTGTGTGTGGTTACAGTTTTCGTGGAGCTGTGATGCCGTCGGTAGGGTTGCTTGTTTGTGACCGCTGGTTGCTGGGCATCTTGGACGAAAGCTCTT
>JBGSHV010000002.1:0-83754 GCA_041752005.1 Pirellula sp.
CATGCTACGTCTTTTCGACGACCAAATCGTTTGTGGAGACTGGAGCATTCGTTACGACGAAATACGCGAGGCGGTTCTGGCATCGTTTCGGTCACCGATCCTTCGTATTCCCGGATACGTTCTCTCTGCCCGAACCGACACGCATACTTACCACTTTGGCCTGAACGGTTGGCGATACTGGAAAGGTGATCTGCCCTTTCCGGTGACTCGAAAAAAGACGCGTCTCCGGCTGTCGTGGATTTCAATCACGGCAAGAGCTATACTCATAGGCTATGTCCTCTACGCTATTTGGCTTTGGGCCACGTGATGGCGACCGTGACGTGGCGGGTAACCATCGCGTGTACCGGAGCACGCGAACAGAGCGGTTTTGAAATTGCGAATCTTTCGCGCGTGCCCGGTTACGCGTGACGTCTGCCTCAACGATGCCCGGATTCGAGAGGGCGTTACAAAATGGAACCCAGATTCACACAATCTGAAAATCGATTTGTTCGCGAACTGGCGGTACTCGCTTGGGAGCGGCAACTTCGCTTAGAGTTGGCTAAAATTGGCGACGCGATCGGAAGAATGTCCGACAATCAGATGTCTCCCCACGACGTCAATGACTTGGTTCACGAATTTCATAACGGAATTTCTCGCGACCTATTCAATCGTTTCAGTAGCAATAAACCATGGTTGGCAGTTTGTCGCGCACACTATGACTGCGTGTTGACCGATGGCGACATCGCTGGTGCTTCTGAAAAGATACAACATGGCATCAATGAATTCGCAAAAGCGTTCAGAATGACAAATCAAATTGCCACTGAACCTGCCTCCCAAAACGGCGGAAAACCAAGCGAGGCACGCAAGTCGCCGGTCGGCTGCGAATTTGAATCATAGTTTTTTGACGCGTGATCGCCAACGTTTCCGCTCGCAGTACTCATTTGTATTCCAAAGCCCCCGGTGGTCTCGTGCTACCGGAGCCAACGCTTGGCTGGTTAACAACGATCTCACATCTCCACACGCCACCGGCCGCCTCGTGCGGCCAGTGAAGCAGCGTCCCACAGTGAATGAGGCATTGCTTCCGGTCGGACGAGCCGACCGGGGAGCAGACGAACAACAAGCGGGTGGGCTAACTGACAAAGCGCTGCTTCCGGTTGGGCGAGCCAACCGGGGAGCGGTTTTCGGCTTGTTGCGACCGGGTACGGCATCGCGTATCCTGGTGAGTGAGGTGGAGTACTCGCTGGATCGACCCCTTATCCCCAGCCTTTCCAACCAGTTGGGGCGAAGGGAGGTGGGAACAAAACGATGCACCGAAGTACTCGGTCGGCTCGGTTGCTCGTGGTGACGCCACTCCTCATTTTCGGTGATCTTTTCGTTCGTCGATAAAGGAATGAAGTTGTGAAGTTACTCTTGCTCTTGTCCACCACATGCATAGTCGCTAGCTGTTTTTTTGCGTACTATGACGAATCTCCTCAGTCGAAAAAACCAACACAAGAAGTCCAGGTGGTCGATATTGGCGGGTCCGTGAAATTAATTGGACGGCTCGGAAAACCATTAGGAAGCGAAATAGCAGTTCAGGGTAGATGGTCTCTTCCCAAAGGGATCGCAAAGGATTGGTCTCCCCGGTTTACTGTTACTCGCGTAGATGGAAAACTCCTGGACAAAGAGGTCGAATTCAATGTGGCAGTCGTCAAAGTCTTGGAGAAGGATCTCTACACATCTGCAATACCCTCGCAAGAGAATCGCAACACTTTAAATGGGAAGGAGTGGACTTTGACCGCTTATGAGACCGGGCGTATCGGTATTGTACCGCAAACCGGCTCCTTCCCAGATGTTGCAATGCCGTACTACACTGAGGCGTTCACTTCCGAGTTGGTTGGAGTTTTCAAGTAGAATTAAGGACGAACAAAAAACTGCAACCAAGTGCTCCATCGACCGCTTTGACTTGTGTTAAGTCAACTACTCGCACTGAGTAAATCGCATGTGTTCTCCTGGTTTCGCGAAAACGGACCGCTCGGTTTGCTTGGTCAACCAACGTTGGGTTTTATCATGTTGGCAATTGGGGCAGTGTCGATTGCCACACGACTTTGGGACTTGGTGTAGGTTGTCGCAGTCTTGGCATCGGTAGGCCACGAATACCAGGTGGGGTGTGCGACAACGCTGATGGACCCGGAAACGCAATTCAACCGGCAACTCAGTGCAGAAGGATGTACGCCGGAGTCACACGAAGGGGGGCACCGATCTGGGTTAATTTCCGGCTGACATCGTTTCAACAGTTCTTGAGCTCGATCGTGCCAGCGGTGTCTAAGGTCGCTTACCTCGACCCATGTTCTACCCAAAGGAGCGATGACACGGTGTCGTATGCAAAACCAAAAGGCACGGACAGGCACTGGATACCATTCCATATCTGGCGCAGATTTACCTGAGTCAGCCTCCACAGCGGAGCAAACGATGCGAGCAACTGTCATCGTGTCAGTAATTCTCGTCAGGCAGCATTTCGGCTAGAAGACTGGGCAACGCTCTTTGCGGATCTCCGCTTGGGCCAACCCCCGAGCCACCGACAACAGATCACGCCGGGCCTCATCGGTCATCGATTGCCACAGTTCCAACAACTCGGCCGTGATGGGCACCAATGGGGGGGACGGGTGGGGGACAATTTTTCGAGTCACCCCGTTTTCCGTGGGGTTTCGTTTGATTGCTCGACTCCCGCCGGGGGATTCTTTTCTCTTGGGTGCACTCGCTCGCCTCTTCGGCGTGAGTTTTGGTCCCATCAACCCTCCGTTTGCATTGAGGGATTTTTGTGATGTTGCTCGACTCTTTTCGATTGCAACAAGCTTGACGCTCTGGGTATGCCACCCGTTGCCAACTGTATTGTCAATCATGGGTGGCACGTCCCTGAGTCTTCGAAGGGCGTGTCGGTATCACCGTGCCACCTCAATCTCCCATGCTCCGAACGTTTCCATGCTCGGTACCTCGATCGAAAAACATTTGCAAAAAGGCTTACTCTATGCAAAAGTATGAGTCCTTCTGGGGCCATGGCTCCGCATTCTCTCGCCTTCGAACGGGCCCGTGCAGAATGAATTTTCGCTGAAAACTCGTTCGCTGAACTCCACGTCGCATGCCCATGTTACATAACTATCCGTTTCGATCGTTCCGTTTCCTGCTCATTGGTTGGGTTTGGTTTGGCTTGCAAGCCTGGTCGCAATCGCCGTTGCCCAAAGCGATGGAGCACTCCTACGAAGAGATCAAGCAGGAGTTTGATCGATGGCAAGTGCCTGAGGGTGACCATTCCGAGGAGGTCTTGCTGGATGAGATTCGTATCAACTACGATGAACGAGGTGCCGCCGTTCAAGCCCGACGCCGCATCTGGAGGCTCACTAGCAAGCAAGTCGGTGAATACGGAGTCATTGAAAGACAATTCGCGCCTTGGTTTGAGAATCAACCTACCGTACAGGCCCGAGTCTTCGATCATAACGGTCGCGAGTTCAAGCTCAGCAAGGACGACATCACGTATTCACCGGCAGGGTCGCTCGATCAAGGGATCCTGTCGGACCGCATGGTCATGCGAGCGGCGTTGCCAGGAATGCGCAACGGCGCAATCGTCGAAGAAATCGTAGAGGTCAGGGAACGCGAGCCTTTCTTTGAGAACGGATCTTCGAATCGATTTTCTTTCGATGTTATTGTTCCGTCAAAATTTCTCAGCATCGAGATCGATTCACCGGAGTCGCTTCCGATCCAGCAATTTTTCTTGCCCGAACGTCCAGATGATTTGCACGAGCGTGAAATTATCGCAGACGGTCGTCGAAACGTTCTGATGTCATTGGACGCGCGAAAGTTCGTCCCTATTGAGTCCTTTGAAAGCGATACACCAAGGAACGTTTATCAGCTTCGTGGACTCACCATTTGCACGGGAGTCCGATGGCAACAAGTAGCCAGTCAATATTCGCAAGTCATCGAGAACCGATTGGAAGGTGAACCGATGCAAGAGTTGGTCGACGAAGTCATCGCCGAGCGCCAAGCGGGCGAATTGGATTCGATCGAGGGCAAATTGAACTGCTGCGCGAGGTGGATGAGGCAGAACATTCGCTACACCGGAGTTCTGCTAGGAAATGCCGCGATCATCCCCGCCCGCCCCTCGACGGTCGTGGGCCGCCGTTTCGGAGATTGCAAAGATCAAGCCACATTGCTGGTCGGGCTGTTGCGCGAAATGGGAGTGTCTGCCGATGTGGCACTGGTCAATGCAACCACGGTTCGATTACCGCTCCCCGATATGCCTTGCCTAAACTCGTTCGACCATGCCATTGTCGTGGTCCGGCATCCTTCAGGCGATCTTTGGATCGATCCGACCAATCCAGGATCAAGTCCGCAGACCATCCCAGAGTACCTTCAAGGACGATTGGCAATCATTGCAAACCCAACGGAAGAAGGGCTAACGATGATTCCCCTTCAAGGACTCGAAGGGAATCAAGATCATGATACGCGAACGATGACGATATCACCCTCGGGACTAGCAACGATCGTTTCGGAATCTGTTCGAACGGGATTCTTTGCTTCCGACGCCAGGTCTCAGGCAAGCATCCAGACCTTTGAGGAAGAGTCCAAAGCGATGGCAGATCATTACGCCGAAGCAGGAATTTCAACGCAATTCAAATTGCTCTATCGCTCAGATCCTCATCTGAATGAACCCGCATTCGTACAAAAGACCGAGTTTCGCGACCTCCAGCTCGATTCGTTGGGAGATAACCGATTTCGTTTCGAGTTGACGTTTCGTGGTCCTGTTGCGGATTGTCGGTTCTTTCACTTGATCGAGAAAACAGAACGTGGACTTGATAAACCACGGCGGTATGCCTCGGAGAGCATTGTTCCTTACATCTGGAAAAGAACGTGCAAAGTGATCGCTCCGGTAGGCTTTCGGATCTCTTGCAATCTCCAAGATCATGAAGTCCGAAATGGCCCCATCGCGTTAGAAGTGTCAAGCCGACAACTCGAGGACGGTTCGGTGACGTTAGAACAGTCGCTGACAGTGAACATTGGATTGATCTCGCCCGAAGAGCTGCAGTCGCTTTCGAATCTGGCTGAAAAGCTAGCGTCGGGCAATCACCCTTTGAATTTTTCTGCAGTGATCGAACCCGAGGAAGGACATACGAACGGTTCTCGTAACGAATTGATCCAACAACTGGAAACTTTACGACAAGTTTGGTTGGACAATCCCAGCGGCGATACGGGTTACGACTATGTTGCGGCGCTGGTAGCGGTGGGGCAAGTCGAAGCGGCCCGCGACGTGGCACTGAGCCTGATCGAAAAGTTTCCAAGTGAGGGAATTGCACAGTGCGCCTACGCCTACGCACTCATTTTCGATCGGGTTGGGCGCGAATTCGCTTTCGGTTGCGACGTGCGGGGGGCCCAGCAGGCTTGCCGCAAAGCGATTGAACTCTCTCCAAATCGCTGGCAACCCTACTATCTACTTACCACCATGTTGGACAAAGATGATCGCGGCTTACAACAGAACAACGTCAATTCGCTGAACGAGATGCTATCGACCATCGAAGCGGCCGAAGCAAATGGAATTCAAGAGGATGCATTGGTCGAACAAAAAGTGGTCGTATTGATCCGAATGAAGCGTTTTGACGAAGCGATTGCATTCGCGGCACAAAACGGATTGATCCGAATGCAAAATGTCGCGAAAGCAGTCAAGGCAACTCGCGAATCGCGTTGGGGGGATATCGTCGCTCTACGCGAAAATATTCCGAGCGAGTCGGAACGCGAGATCGTTGGATCGATTGCCGAAGGTTTCCTTCTCCTCGAACGGGAGTATGAAAAGTCTCCTCGAGTCGTTTACATCCTCCGCGGTATGAGTGATCGGGATATCGAAGAACAACTAAAACAAAGAGTGATCGTCCAAGCGGTCGAACGACCTGCCAATGCAAACCAATCGCCGGAGACCGTCGTTCGAGAATATCTGATGCGAATCCTGGCACAGGGATATCATCCAGAGGCATGGCCAGAACTGGTTGCAAACTGCGATACGGAGTGTTTGCCAACTCTTCGATTGGTGAATTCCACCGAAATGATTCGGAACAGACTTTTCGCGCAGAAGGCATGCGATGATCGCATTTACGATCTATGTTCGCTGTATCCGATGCGCATGGAAGGGAATGATGAGCAAGGCTACGTGGCTCGCATCAAACTCGCCTTCGATTGTGATATTGCAATCGTTCAACAGGATGAGGGATACAAAATTCTGCTATCCGGTCCTGGATTTCGAGACTACGCATTTCGCGCTCAGAAGTTCTTGAACGATGGCAAACCTGATCTCGCGATTCGATGGATCGACTGGGCTCTGCGAGGCCAGTCGGAAGGCGATTTGCTGAACCCGGAATCTGGAAATCCCATCAAGCGATTCTGGACCATGTCCCGAAAAAAGACACCCGAAACGATCCAACTTGTCATTGAAATGTTGTTGGCCGGGTCGGAGCTGACCGCGGAACGTCGACAGGTCATTCTCGATGCGGCCGCCGGAGAGAAATCGGCTTTGAAGCGACAATGGCTGTACCTGAGTCTGCAAATGAATCCAAAGCCGACAGATGATGACGCATTGGGGGCCGATCTCCGCACGTATGTGGATCAATTCCCGAACGCTCCTATGGGCAAAATACGACTTATTAGATTCGAAGCAATGCAAGGTCGTTTCGATCTCGCCGAAAATTACATTCGAGATACGGACAACGTCAATGATCCGGCGCGTATGGAATTCGTCGATCTACTCCGCTTCCAGCGAGGGGAAGTTGCTCAGCTGCTCGCAGAGCGAACGGCTCAGGCAGTCAAGGAGAACACAGTCAATGCTTGGAACAAATGTTTGTGGGCCGGCCTGTTTGCTGACGAAATCGACGAGCAATGGCTCGAAGAAATGCGCGAAGTATTGCTGCCAAGTTCGGCAGCGACGGATCCGAGGTCGGTTGCACTCCACACTTTGTGCTGCGCCGAAGCGCATGTGGGTGCTGTCGATCAAGCCGTTGAGCATTTGATGCAACTGGTTGAATGCCGCGCGAATCGTATCGAGGACAACGATTTTTGGATCCTCGGACGAATCGCCGAGCATTGCGGCCTTACGGGACAGGCCCGATCGTACTACGAACGAATCGCGCCGAGCAAGACGCCCGCGAGCACCTATCAACTCGCCAGGCAAAGGTTGTCTATTCTCGATGCGAATGCCCCATCGACCAGTGCGATCAACTCCACGGGCGATGGCCCCTAAGGGTGAGAGTGCCCTCCAACGAAGTAGGATTCGCTAGAATTCGGTTATGAACGCAACTGAATTCAATACGGCGCCTGCTCCATCGTACGCCGCTTGCATTGCGAATTGGATTCGTCAGCTGGTTCGCTTTCGTTACGGTTTCTTGTTCGTGACGTGCATCACCCTGTGGGTGCTAGTGGCGTCTGCCATGGCGCCGCACTCAATCATCGCCAATGCGCTGAAACTGGATACCTATTTACAGTTAACGGTCCTATCCGCCGTGAATTTGGTGGCATCGGTGTTTTCGATTGTTTTGCTCCGTATTCTCTACGACCGCTACCCGCCTGTGCGTGGCCCGTCGTGGCCTCGACGCATGTTCGGCGATCGCGATGCGGTCTGGCGATCCCAGCAATTTGAACTAGCCTCATGCCAGGCAGCGGTTACTCCGTTCTTGCTTTCGTGGAGGTATGGATCGGAGTTCAGTGGCTGGTTCATGGCGGGCCAAGTACATTACTCTGACGTAGCACATGCCACGTTGTCATGCGTCTCAATCCTCGCGGGGATCGCCATCGGATGGGGATTTCTGTTCCTCATCGCGAACATCAAATCGTTCTTTTTCGGCAGCGCTCGAGAGACGAGCAACTTCTTCCCGTTCGAAAGTGTGGATCGACAAGGCATCTTCCGCTTTCGGAAAGCGATCGCCAAACCCGACCGGATTGGCCCCACGCGACCCGAAGCGATCGACATGCAACTCGGAGTCTATCTTTTGCTCCTCGTCGTTACGCATTATTCCGCAGCTCGAAGCCTGCCGGAGTTTCTTCCGGTGTTGGTTTCCGTCCCCATGGTTGTGGTATTGATCCAATGGATTTCTTTCCTGGTGTTGATCGGACTCGCCTATTGGCTCGACAAGATCAACTTGCCGGTACTGCTCGTCCTATTCGTCGGCATGATTGTCTCCAATCTAGCGATCCAACGGCCGCATACACTCAAAACCAAACCGGATGTTTCTAATGCCAATCTAAATCGCTCCTTTGCCGAGATCGGTACCGCGTATCGATCGGCGTTGGAAACTGGAAGCGATCTTTCGCAGGCCGTAAAGACCACCGCTCTGCCACTCGAAGAAGCTGCCTGGCGGGCCATTCAGCAACGCATGGCTAGAATCGCCGTAAAGGATCCGAACAAGCGACGTGTGGTGGTCGTGGTTACCTGTCCCGGCGGTGGCATCCATGCTGCGGCATGGTCTTCATATGTGCTGGAAGCATTGGTCCGCAAGTACCCGCGGTTTCGAGACTCCGTTTGCGTGGTCAGCGGAGTTTCAGGAGGAAGCGTTGGAACCCTTTTCTTCGCGTCCATCGCCTATCACCCAGAAATAACGAACGACGATCGGACGGTTCCTATCGCTTCGGCCTTTGAACTTGCAACCGAATCGTCGCTTGAACAAATTTCCATTGGGCTCATGACCGATGGGCTGTACGGTACATTCCTTCCTCCGCTGAGCATGATGGATCGCGGTCAAAGGCTCGAAGATTCGTTTTCGAGTCGACTCCCAGAACCGCAACGCACGAAGACTCTCAATCAGTGGGGTGATGTCGCCTTGGAGGGCCGCATGCCGGTCGTAGTCTTCAATGCCACGGACGCCGTGACAGGCCGACGGATTATCTTTGATTCGATACCAACGCCTATTCGGATTTCCAATGCCGCCCTGACGAGTCGTCCCTACAACTACCGCGAGTTGTTGCGGATCGAAGGCAATGGATTTGATCTGTTGCCAGCTTCGGGCGCTCGCGCATCGGCATCGTTTCCGTACGTTTCTACTTTTGCAAAGCCTGACAATGGCAGCGTCATTGGAAACGGAGTGGCGATCGGAGATGGAGGGTACGTGGACAATGAGGGCATCGTCACCGCCATCGATTGGGTGCAGTTCCTACTCGAACGCTGGGCTTCAGAAGCGAAGGCCACTAGGCCGTTTGATCAGATCTTGGTTCTGCGCATCATGCCATCCATGAACGGTGATTCTCTCGCACCTCCGACCTCGCATTGGTTGGTAAAGAATCTTCGTTGGTTGCTCGGTCCGATCGAAACCATCGCTAACGTTCGATCGGCATCGCAATGCGAACGGGGTAACCTGGAAACGGATCTCGCCGCGCTCTACTTGACGTCGCCGACCATCGACGACGAAGTATCGACGTCAGCATTCGAGATCCAAACGCAGTCCAAAGTTTATTCAGTCAACCCAGATGAAACATTTTCGAAATCATCGGACAAGACGCGTGAAGAAGGCGCTCGTACGCGGTACATGGACCGGCTCAAGCGTCAAGACCCTGAGCGATGGAATACCGTTCAAGAGAACGCAGAAGACAGAGAGCCGAAAGCCGCTACAACCGCGGTTGTGGGACCTGAGACGTACGATCCCATGGAATCCCCGGTACTCGTGATTGAGATTCCGTTCGAGCTCGAGGACGAGCGGCATGTGATACCGCTGAATTGGAAACTGACCCGCGACCAAAAGACATGGTACGAAGAAGCTTGGCGTCGCGTCGAATCCAATCAAGGGGAAGACATGGAAACGATGCGCAAACTATTCGATGGACCGTAGCAATCAGAGATCTTTCTTCAATAAGTGAGTCTCAATGTTTGTCTTGTTTGTCCAGAACGCCATTGGTCCGCCTGGTGGTTTTCAAAAATTGCAGCGTCATTGTGCTTTAAGTAAGGCCTTGGGTATTGCCGCCTCCCATTCGACTTGCCTGCCTGATATCGGGTGATTCAGCCGCATTCGCCAAGCGTGCAATAGATATCCCGCGTCTCCGGGCAATCCGGGATTTTCAGCTCGCGGTAACCCACCTGCCGCATATAGCGGGTCACCTACGAGGGGATGACCGATCGACGCGAAGTGAATTCGGATTTGGTGTGGACGGCCGGTGTGCAAGTCAACTTCGAACAACGTGTCGTCGACTCTCCTTTCCAATACGCGGGCGACGCTGCGTGCGGGCTTGCCCGTCGCACTGGCCGCCCACACTGATCCTAATCGTGGATGTTCCACTTGCCCGATCGGAGATTGAATGTCGTACTCTGATTCTGTCGCCATACCTGCTGCCAATGCCAAGTATTGTTTCGTGACCGAAGGCCACTGCTGACTGAGTCGCGAAGCGGCTTCGCGATGCAGCGCGAACAGAACGATCCCGGAAGTCGCGCGTCCCAACCTGTGTACCGGCTTGGCTTTAGGGAACTTTGCCTGAACCAAACTCAAGAGCGTGTTCTGATAGAAACCAGCGCCCGGAAGCGTTGGCAGACCACTGGGTTTACTGACGGCCAGCAAGTGCTCATCTTCGTACAACAGCTGAAACTCATTGGGAGTTTCCTCTTCGACCCAGCCTGGGCGATTCCAGACCAGTATCGTGCCGGCCTTCAACAATTCGTCCCCCGCCAGCACTCTTTCGTTCGCAGTGATTTCTGCAGCTTCGATCCTCAATTGCCAATTGGCGAGGTTGGAATGCGAAAACACAGTTGCCAGATACGAGGCCAGCGACTGACCATCGAGGTCGGCCAGCATCACATGCCGATAGCTGTATCCCTGGTTGATTGTCATGCAAAACGCCTTGCACTCGATTTTCCTGACGGGGCTCTGGATGCGATGGTAGCCTGGAGCGATTAGAACGATTGTTTCGCTTTCGGGCAATTTGCATCCTGCCTATTTTGTATGCTATGGTTTACGACTATGAACCAACCACTCGCCGGCATTTTTACTCCGAACATTACCCCCGTGGATTCCCGCGGGGGACTCGATGAAGACACGCTTCGGGCCTACGTCGATTGGCTAATCGAACACGGCGTGCATGGCCTTTATCCGAACGGTAGCACGGGCGAGTTCGTTCGTTTCACCGCCGACGAGCGGCGGCGCGTGATCGAAATCGTGGTCGATCAGACCCGCGGACGCGTCCCGATTTTGGCTGGCGCGGCCGAAGCCAACGTTTCCGAAACGATCAATGCCTGCGATACCTACGGCGCGCTCGGCTGTCGCGCTGTCGCTATCGTCGCACCTTTCTACTACCGACTCGCTCCCGATGGCGTGTTCGCTTACTTCAAAGAAATCGCCGATCGCGTTTCGGTCGATGTGACGCTGTACAACATCCCTCTGTTCGCTTCACCCATCGACGTGGCGACGGTCAAGCGATTGGCGCAGGAATGCCCGCGCATCGTGGGTATCAAAGACAGTTCGGGCGATATCCCACACATGATGCGAATGATTGCAGAAGTTAAGCCGCTGCGTCCTGACTTTTTCTTCCTCACCGGATGGGATGCCGCATTGGTTCCGATGCTGATGGTCGGTTGCGATGGTGGTACGAATGCTACCAGCGGTGTCGTGCCCGAACTCACGCGTTCGATTTACGAGGCCGCCAAAGCTGGGCAATGGGAACGTGCCATGCAATTGCAATACCGATTGCTTCCGCTTTTTGATGCAATGCTCGCCACCGTGGAGTTCCCAGAAGGCTTCCGGCGTGGGGCCAAGATTCGCGGATGGGATCTGGGCAAGTCACGCCAGCCACTTACTCCACAGCAGACCAACGCGGCTGATCAAGCCCAACGGAAAATTCATGAGATGCTGTCTGGTTTCGAGTTTTTGCAATCCAAGTCAACTGGCCCTCGGTCGGTGGCTCCGGATGCCAGCGATGCCGTAATCGATCGCATTGTTTCCGAGGTCTTAACGCAACTCCGTGTCCGTTGATCGGTCTGATCCGTAGTTGAGAAAAGGGGGCGAGCATGGACACCCGCGCCGAATCGTCCCCAAACTCAGACCTGCCTGCCTCAGACGCTTCTGCCTCCAAAGAATTACCAGCCACGATCGAAGGCGGTTGGGAAAGCCGGACGCTATCTGTCCTCGAGCACCGCAATCGGGGCTTGGCACTCTTGGCTTGTGCGGCATTGTTGCTGGCCGTGGGTTGGACCGTTTGGCAAAAAACCGTAGGATCTAAACCGGAAGGGATGCCGGCCCCGTTCGTGCTCGATCTCAATCGAGCCAACGAAGCCGAACTGAACTTGCTACCGGGGATCGGGCTCAAGAGCGTCGAAGCCATCGTGGCGTACCGCAAAGCGCACGGAGGGTTTACCAGCGTCGACGAGCTGACTCGCATACCCGGGATCAAGGAAGGGAGGTTACGGGCACTTCGACCGTACGTGACGGTCGCCCCAGCGATTCCCATGCCCGACCGAACCCATCGATAAACGATCCACATGCACGATTTCAACAACCCACTTGGATTCGATCTCGACAGTCGGTTCCAACCCGCTGGAGACCAGCCCGAGGCGATCGACGCATTGGTTCGCGGTCTTCAAGAAGGGGGGCGGCACCAAGTGCTCATGGGGGTGACCGGTTCTGGTAAAACCTTCACCATGGCCAATGTCATTGCCACCATGCAGCGACCGGCTTTGATCCTGAGTCATAACAAGACACTGGCCGCTCAGCTCTACGCCGAGTTTCGCGAATTCTTCCCGCGCAACGCCGTCCACTACTTTGTCAGTTACTACGACTACTACCAGCCCGAAGCCTACATCCCTCAAAGAGACATTTACATCGAGAAGGACGCCTCGATCAACGAAGAAATCGATCGCCTACGATTGGCCGCCACCAGCGCATTGGTCTCGCGCCGCGATTGTGTCATCGTCGCTAGCGTATCTTGCATCTATGGTTTGGGATCGCCCGATGAGTACCGCCGGATGGTGGTTCCTATTCGGGTCGGAGAATCGGTACCGAGGGAGGATTTGATCCTGCGGTTGATCGACATCCAGTACGAACGCAATGACATCGCTTTTGAACGCAGCCGGTTCCGGATCCGAGGCGACACCATGGAGCTGTGGCCTTCGTACGAGGAGTTCGCGTACCGCATCGAGATGTGGGGGGATGAGATCGAACAGATCTCCATCATCAATCCTGTCAGTGGAGAAGCCATCTCGCGACTTCAAGAGGTTTTCATTTATCCCGCCAAGCACTTCGTGACCAGCGAAGACCGCATTGCATCGGCCGTGCGCGTGATCAAGCAGGAGCTAAACGATCAGCTCGAAAAATTCAAATCGGAAGGAAAGATCCTTGAAGCCCAGCGTCTCAATGCTCGAACACGATTCGATATCGAAATGCTCCAGCAGGTGGGATACTGTCCAGGGATCGAGAACTACTCACGTCCCTTGTCCGGTAAACCGCCGGGTGCGACCCCCGACACGCTGTACGATTTCTTCCCCAAGGATTTTTTGCTCTTCATCGATGAATCGCACGTCACTGTGCCTCAGGTGCGAGCCATGTACGCAGGGGATCGCAGTCGCAAAACCACGCTGGTCGAGCATGGGTTTCGTTTGCCATGCGCACTCGACAATCGCCCGATGAAGTTCGAAGAGTGGGAGGGCAAATGCAATCAAGTCGTTTTTGTATCAGCTACACCGGCCGACTACGAACTCGAAAAGGCGGGAGGGGAGGTGGTCGAACAAGTCATCCGGCCGACCGGACTGCTGGATCCGGTTGTGGAAGTCGTTCCGGCCCAAGGCCAAGTCATGCACTTGTTGGAAGAAATTCGTCAGCGGGTAGCCATGGGGGATCGCACCCTCGTGACCGCGCTGACCAAACGATTGGCCGAGGATCTCGCCAACTTCTTCACCGATCAAGACATCAAGTGCCGATGGCTGCACAGCGAGCTGGATGCGTTCGAACGGGTCGAGTTGCTGCGCGAGCTTCGGGATGGTCGTTGCGATGCGCTGGTCGGCGTTAATCTGCTGCGCGAAGGACTCGATTTGCCCGAGGTGTCGCTCGTCGCCATCCTCGATGCAGACAAAGAAGGTTTCTTGCGCAGTGAAACTTCGCTCATCCAGACAATCGGACGCGCGGCCCGGAATGCAAACTCCAAAGTCATCCTGTACGCCGACAAGATCACACGTTCCATGCAGATCGCCATCGAAGAAACACGCCGCCGTCGCAAACGTCAAGAAGAGTACAACACGGAACATGGAATCACCCCGGAGACAGTCAAGAAAGAGATCATCGCCAGTATTCACGAGGCGGCTGAGGCGCGCAAACGCGCCCGCAATATGGTTCGTCGCGATCCGGCTGGCCAAGTGGTCACCGAGGCTTACCTGAAGAGTTTGGAGGAGGAGATGTTGGCCGCGGCTGAGAATCTCGAATTCGAACGTGCGGCTGCGTTGCGGGACAAAATACTTCGCTCGAGAGAACGCATCGGCGAAGCCGTTGAAGGCAGCGACGATGAAGGAGAACGCGTGGTGGGAACGCGTCAGAAGAAACGATCGGGAAAATCGTCTGGAGGGCGGGTGCCGCGCCGCAAATGATCAAACGGCTGCCGTACCCGCAGCCACCGTTTCTGAATGTAGATTTGCTGTTCGCAGGACATCGTCCAATCGGCCGCGAAGCAATTCCATCTGGTCGGCGCACAGCGACTGGCCAATCTGGCTGCAAAGAAACAGTCCAGCGTACAACACCAAGGTGGCCAGCACGATCGCCAAGGCCCACGGGAACTCCCCGACCAACCATTGCGAGCCTGCGAAAATACCTGCAAAGAAGATCGAACAGAAAAACGCCAAGTAGAAGATCCAGACCAAGGTCCAAACATTGGGACGCGGTGCAAAGCGGCCCATCAAGAAGCAAGCATCCGAGGCATCGCCATCGAGGAAGTAAACGGAAAGATGAGGCGACCACAACCGATGCATGTGGGGTTCCAAATGAAACTCCGCATACTCGCCTATCGCCAAGTAAAGCGATTCATCACCACGCTTCGCCATGGCCGCGTTGAACTGAGCCATGGCCGCATTCTTGGAAGCAGGGATGAGCAGTCGAAACGTAGGTTGGATTGCCCACTGGACCATCACGGAGCCTCAGGATCGCAGGGAGGATGCGGTCGACAATCCCGTCATTTTAAACGATGCACAGATTCGACGCGCGTCCTGCAATCGTTTTCTAATTCTCGCTGAAGGGAGGTGGAATACCCCTTTGGAAATTTCTCGGCCCGGAATCCGCGGGGCCCGATTCGTTCGTTTCGACCAACGTCGTCAGACTATCGATCAGAACGCGATACCGAGCTTCGACATTGGCTTCGCCCAGAAGATATTGTTTGGTGGCGATCGGCAAATTAACCGCATATGAAATAACATCGGTGAGGACACCCAAGGGCAACTCACGCGTCAGGAGTTCGGTGAACGCTTTGGAGTCGGCCGCATCCTTAGGGATCATCGCTCGAAACACGGCTAGCAGTTCGTCTCGGTAGGTGTCCGAACGGACGTCATCTTCGATCGGGATATCTTCGAGAATTTCAACTTGAGCGCGTCGAAACGCTCCCGTAGGAAGTAGTTCTTCGACAATTCGTGCTCGCTGAATGCCTGCCAGAAAGAGATTGTGGCGGCCATCGCCTGTCGGAGAATGGGAGATGATGCGACCGATGCACGCCACACTCGCCAATTTGGGTTGGCCGTGATATTGGTTTTCCCAACCAGGATCGAGCAAGGCTAAGGTAATCAAATGGTCTGACTCCAAAGCCTCCGACAGCATTTCACAGTAGCGGGGTTCGAAGATGTGCAGGGCTTGGATCACATGAGGGAAAAGCACGAGATTGGGAAGTGGGAAAAGGCGCACCACTCCGTCGAAATCCTCCGGCAATCCGATGCTTTCCCAATGTCCCATAGCCCCGTGTGTCCTTTTGACTGCCGGTCCGCGTTTCCAGTTCTTTTCCCCCCTGATCCGACCCGGTCGAGGCCATGGAGTGTAGCAACCTGTCTAGCCCAGGATAATCAGGGTCGGCTTCTTCAATCCGGACTCTGGGAAGCTATTTCGAGCGCCCTCATCCAAATTGGAGCACATCGATTTGATCGCGCTGGCGTGTCGCATTGACGACATTCTTTCGCGTAAGGCTGCGAGAGTCCAGAGAAATAGAAAAGGAGTGGGTACAAACGACCCGGGAGTCCACTATAATAAAAATCCCTCCGGGACGCAGGTGGCAGGATCGCCGTATGCGTCCTCCCACCCTCCCCAATGAGCAGCCTTGCGAGTGCCGTCTAAACGGCAGTTCGTTGTTGGCTGTCCGAAGAATGTGCCCAGCCAGGCCGGGCGTACCCGCCCTTTGGTGACTAGAACAACGCATCAACTGCTGCAACACCGTGGCGAGGGTTGCGCCCGCGACATTGACGTTCAACATCACTCCTCGGCCTCCATTTGAAACCATCGATTTCGTCCCAATCCAGGAAACATGACAAGATGAAGTGCTTAGGAAATCCATTAGGTCGTCGTAGCTTCTTGACCGTAGGCGCCGTGGGTGGTTTGGGTCTGACCCTGGGCGATTTCTTTCAGCGCCGTGGCAATCAAGCTCTTGGGGATCAAAAGCACTACGACTTCACCGAGGCCAAAGCCGAGAGCGTCATCCACATCTTTTTGCCCGGCGGCATCGCGCATCAAGAGACATTCGATCCCAAGCCATACAGTCCGCTGGAGTATCGCGGGCAAATGGGAGTGATCAAAACCAACACGGGCGAAGTGTTTTGCGAAACGCTGCCCCGTTTGGCTTCGATGGCCGATAAGTTGACCGTGGTCCGTTCGGTCACGCACGGCGAAGCGGCTCACGAGCGCGGCACGCACAACATGTTCACAGGTTACAAGCCGTCGCCGGCCTTGATCTATCCAAGCTTCGGTTCGGTGGTCAGTCACGAATATGGACCGCGGAACAATTTACCTCCGTACATCGCTATCCCTAACGAAGCCAACGAGTTCGCGGGTTCGGGCTACCTGAGTTCCAGCTATGGCGCCTTTAGCCTCGGGGCGGACCCAGCCAACAAGGGTTTTCGCGTTCAGGATCTGAATTTGCAGAAGGACGTTGACATGGCCCGATTCGGGCGCCGACGCTCGGCCCTCGAAGCCGTCAATGAGTACTTTGAATCGAAGCAACGATCCGACAACATCGTCGCGATGGATACCTTTTATGATCGGGCTTACTCTCTCATCAGCAGCGACAAGGCCCGCGAGGCTTTCAATATCGACGCCGAGGAAGAAGCCCTCCGCGACAAGTACGGGCGCAACGCGGCGGGTCAGCGATTGCTGATGGCACGACGTTTGGTCGAAGCGGGTGCACGGTTCGTCACGGTCACCTTCGGTGGCTGGGATATGCACAACCAAATCGCAAATGGCATGCGACGCGACATGCCACCGTTGGATCAGGCATTGGCGAGCTTGATCGAAGATCTCGAAGCGCGTGGTTTGCTGTCCAAGACTTTGGTGTTGGTCAGCAGCGAATTTGGACGAACGCCGAAGATCAACAACGAAGCCGGTCGCGATCACTGGCCCAAAGTCTTTTCGGTCATGATGGCCGGTGGCGGCGTCAAAGGCGGCTTGATCTATGGCGCATCGGATGCGACCGCGACCGAACCTGAGTTCGATCCCGTCTCTCCCGAAGATCTGGCCACCACCATGTACCATCTGCTGGGCATCGTGGCGGACAAAGAATTGATGTCGCCAGGCGATCGACCAATCGAAATCTGTGATGGTGGACGGATCGTCGAAGAGATCTTGGCATAAAGCCATCCATCTCGAGCACCGTTGCTGAGAAACGTCCCTTCGAAGATCGAGGATACGAGGAATGAAGAGCACACGAATCCGCGTTTTGGCGCTTTTGATGGCCATCACGTCCCTGGTTTCCACCCTGCCAGCCTCGCAGCCCGAGGCCAATGCATTGTCTGCGGTGGGCGTACATCGCGGGGCGTCGATCGAGGTTCAGATCTCCGGCGCGCGGCTCGGAGATGCACGCGAACTCTTGTTCTATTCGCCTGGCCTTTCGGCCACTAACATTACCAAAGTAGACGACAACAACATCAAGGTCACGATCACAGCATCGGCCGACGCCGCCACGGACTTGCATGCCTTCCGCGTCGTCACGGCCACGGGTACCAGCAACATACGGCTGTTCGGTGTTTCGGACTTGCCGAGCGTGGCGGAAGTCGAGCCCAACAGTGAATTCGCATCCGCTCAAACCATCCCTTACAACGCCACCGTCGATGGCGTTGTCCTCAACGAAGATGTGGATTACTACGCCGTTGAGTTGGAAGAGGGTCAAAAACTCAACGTCGAGCTGGAGGGGCTAAGGCACTCCTACATGAACGACTTTTTCGACCCCTACGTTGCGATCTATGACGAGAATCGCTTTGAGATCACGGCGAATGATGACTCGGTCTTCTTGCAGCAGGACTGTCTTTGCTCCATGATCGCGCCGGCCAAGGGGCGGTACATCATCGAGGTCCGCGAAAGCAGCTTTGGCGGCAATGAACGGGCCCGCTATCGATTGCACGTCGGTGGTTTTCCACGACCCGTCGCAATCCTTCCATCCGGCGGCCCTCCCGGTCAACCTTTGACCGCCACATGCATCGACTTGTTGGGCAATCAATGGACCGAGACCTTCGATATGCCAGCCGAATCGCGCACGGGCATCCACAGCGTCTGGTCGCATCAAGAAGGGAGTGTGGCTCCCTCGCCCAACCGCATCCGCGTCAGCAACATGCCCAATGTGATGGAGACGGAACCCAATTCGGATTACAACACCATCGCCCAGTCGCACCCCATACCGGTCGCCTTCAACGGCATTCTGGAAACCGAAACCGATCGCGACTATTGGATCATTGAAGGCAAGAAGGATCAGCAACTCGATGTCCAGGTCTATGCGCGCATCCCGCTGCGGTCCCAGGTCGATCCTGTACTTCAGATTTTCAAGGTCGGAGGAGGTGGATTGGCGGGTAACGACGACAACGGTGGCCCCGATAGCTATTTGAGCTTCAAAGTCCCCGAGGATGGCAAATACGCGGTGTGTGTATCGGACCACTTGGGTCGCAGCGGCAAGCACTTCGTGTATCGCGTGGAAGTCACCGTGGCAGAACCCGAAGTCGGTACAACGGTCAATGAGTTGGACCGCTATGTGTCGCAGGTCGTAAACATTCCCAAAGGGGCAAGAATGGCGATTGAAACCAACGTCGTCCGCAAGAACGTAGGTGGCGAAGCCAAAATCGCGGTTCCCGACCTACCGCCGTCGACCAACCATTCCGATGGCACTTGCGCCGCGGATTTGGGTACGATCCAAATGATCTTTCGGGCCGATGCGGACGCCGCATTGACCTCCAAACTCGTGGATCTCTCGGCCACGCTCGCGTTGTCGCCGGAAAAATCGTTGGCAGGTCATCTCAACCAACGCACGCAACTCATCCGGGGCCAGAACAACGTCGATGTTTGGGGCCGCTTCGATGACCGATTGGCTGTGGCCGTCGTGGATGCGGCTCCGTTCGACATCGAGATTGTTGCCCCTCAAGTCCCCTTGGTTCGGGATGGGTCGTTGGCCTTGACTATCAACGCCAAACGCAATCCTGGCTTTGACAAACCGATCAACATCCGATTGCTCACCGCCCCGCCCGGCATCGGATACTCGCCCGTAACCATGCCTGGCGACCAGTCGACGATTCAAATGAGTCTCACCGCCAATGGTGGCGCGGCGATCCGCACATGGCCGATCCTGGTGCTGGCCACGACCGACATCGGCTTTGGGCCAATCACGATCGCGTCGGAATTCGTGCCCCTGGACGTGACCGACTCGGTGTTCCAATTCAAGTTCAATAAGACGATGGCGGAGCAAGGCAAACCGACCAACATTCTCATCGCCGTAGAGCTCAAGCGGCCCGTCGAAGGGACGGTCGAGGTTGAGATCCTCGGGCTGCCACCGGGAACGGTTTCATCGACACCGAAACTGCCCTTGGCTGCCGACCTCAAACAACTCGTGTTCCCGTTGGAGATTCCAGCCGAAGTCCGAGCAGGCAACTACAAGACCGTGGTGTGTCGCGGGACGGTGACCAATGACAAGGGGGTCATCACCCAGGTCAACGGCAACGCCGAAGTTCAGATCGATGTCCCAGTTGCACCACCACCGGCTCCGGCAGCTGATGCACCGGCACCTGCAGCTCCCCCGCCCGCAACTCCGACAGAAAAGCCTTTGACTCGGTTGGAACAACTGCGTCAAGAAAAAGGGAAACAGCCCTAGGTTCCTTTCGGCCCCGATCGGCGTCGCACGACCCGATCGCTATCGATGGAATTTATTGTGATCGCAAACATCAAGAAAACTATGAAACGCATATTCCCATCCACGGATGTTTTTCCGTCAACCTTCCGGATCTCTGCTGGTCTTTTGGCGGTACTTGCAAGCATGCTCGGCGCATTGGCTCAAGAGCCTGCGACTCCTGCACCGGAAGCCACGCCGGCTGCGGTTGCGGCCACTCCCGTCACGACCGATTCGGCCAATGGTACGTTTACGGTCTATCCAACAGCGATTCGACTGAGCGCTCAGAACGATTCGCAGCATGTGATCGCCGTCGCTACCCGAGCCGACGGCATCACGACGGACGTCTCGGACGAAGTCACCTGGCGGGTCGAGAACCCTCAACTAGCCCGCCTCGAAAACTTGGTGGTCGTCCCTCTCGCCGATGGTAGCACTGAGTTAGTGGCACTCTGGAATGGAAAAGAAGCCCGAGTCGCATTGGAGCTGACCCAATCCACCGTCCCCAGAGCCGTGGGTTTCGAAAGAGACATCATGCCGCTGTTGACCAAGGTCGGTTGCAACACCGGCTCATGCCACGGGGCAGCTCGAGGCAAGGATGGGTTCCGAATGAGTTTGTTCGGATTCGACCCGCTGGGCGACTACCAACGTATCACTCGCGAGATCGGTATTCGACGCATCAACCTGGCGATCCCAGACCAGAGCTTGATTTTGCTTAAGGCGACTGGGGCTGTTCAGCACAGTGGCGGAAAACGCATCGAACCTGGGAGCAAGCACTACAACACTTTGCTGTCTTGGCTTCAAGCCGGTGCGCCGGCCGATGCGGCTCGACCACCCGCCGTGGCCCGCGTAGATCTGTATCCCAAGCAAGCCGTGATGGAAGGTGAGGGAACTGTTCAGCGACTGGTGGCCATGGCCACGTACGCCGATGGCACACAGCGCGACGTCTGGGACTTGGCCTCATTCACCACCAACAACGAGCGGACTGCTGCGGTTGATTTCGATGGTCGCATCACTGGCGGTGTTCGCGGCGAAGCCTTCGTCATGGCCAGGTTCGACACCCACACCGTCGGGACACAGGTATTGGCATTGCCTAGCGGCTTGCAATACCAAGCCCCACCGACGCGCGGCAACTACATCGATACCCTGGTCGATGCCAAATTGCAGAAGTTACGTTTGCCCGCCAGCGGACTGTGTAGCGACGAAGAGTTCATTCGCCGCGCTACCGTTGACGTCACCGGTCTGTTACCCACCGAAGACGAGACCGCGGCCTTCGTTGCAAGCACCGTTGCGGACAAGCGATCGGCTCTGATCGAGACGCTTTTGTCGCGCAAGGAATTCAGTGAGATCTGGGCCATGAAGTGGGCCGACCTGTTGATGATCAAGAGCAAGAACGAGGTCAGTTACAAAGCGGCGTACTTGTACTACAACTGGCTCATCAACCAAATCGCGTCCAACACGCCGATCGATAAGATCGTGCGCGATCTGTTGATGGCGACCGGAGGCACCTTTCAAAACCCACCGTCGAACTTCTATCAAGTCGAACAGGATCGGTTGAAACTGTCAGAAAATGTGGCCCAAGTATTCATGGGCATTCGAACGCAATGCGCCCAATGCCACAACCATCCGTTCGATCGTTGGACCATGGACGATTACTACGGCTTTGCCGCTTTCTTCTCTCAGGTCGGTCGCAAACAGAGCGAAGATTATCGACAGATATTGGTCTTTAATAGTTTTGGCGGTGAGGTCAATCACCCGGTGGGTGGGGCGGTCGTTAAGCCGAAGTTCCTCGGTGGCCAAGTTCCGGAGACCGCGGGTAAAGATCGACGAGCCGTGTTGGCCGAATGGATCACCAGCGATGCAAATCCATTCTTCGCGCAGAGCGTCGCCAACCGCATTTGGGCGCACTTCACAGGTGTGGGAATCGTTAGTCCCATCGATGACTTCCGAGCCAGCAATCCGCCGAGCAATCCCGAGTTACTCGACACGCTGGCTGCCAAGTTGGTTGAGTACAAGTACGACATCAAGCAACTTGTGCGAGACATTTGCAATTCGCAGACGTACCAGCGAACCACAACACCACTGTCTGAGAACGAGCAAGACCTCCGCAACTACTCCCACGCCACCGTTCGTCGAATTCCGGCAGAGAACCTGCTCGATTGCTTGACTCAAGTCACCGCGACCAAAGACAAATTCCGAGGCTTGCCCGTCGGAGCCCGCGCTGTCCAGATCGCCGATGGTGCAACAAGCAATTATTTCCTCCGAACCTTTGGCCGAAGCCAACGCACGACCGTGTGCGCCGACGAAGCCACGACGGATCCGTCGCTCTCGCAAGCGCTTCACTTGATCAACGGCCAAACGGTCAGTGGCAAGATCAACCAAGGTGGCGTGCTGAAGGCTTGGAAAGATCAAGGGCTGACGCCCGAAGCCATCATCGACAACATTTACCTACGATGCCTTTCGAGGCATGTCACCGAGCCGGAAAAGGAGCGATTGATGCAGGTGATCGCTGCATCGGCCGATCCGGATCAAGGTATCCATGACGTGTTCTGGGCGATCCTGAACAGCCGCGAATTCATTTTCAATCACTAGTCGATCGACACGCAAGAGACTTTCCGAGCGATGCACTTTCAAACCCATTCCTGCGGACTTCGGTTCACTGACTTGTTCGTAAACACGTCTGTGCTATTCTGCCTTCGTGCAAGCGTGTCCAAAGCGCTTTGCTTGGGCACACTATGTTGCGGCGGTGCCGTTACGGTTTTCTGCGCCGGCATGGGCGGCGTGCGAGCGGAGGAGCCGGCCAAGATCACGTTCGACGAGCACATCAAGCCGATTTTTCGCGAGCACTGTTCGTCGTGTCATAACAACAATGCCAAGAAGAGCGGATTGTCGCTCGATACGTACCAGTCGACCATGACAGGTGGTAGTGGCGGTGAAGTCCTGGCGGCGGGGGACCTGGATTCCTCGCGACTATTCGCGCTTAGCGCCCACAAAGAGCAACCGGTCATGCCGCCCATGCAAGATCGCATCCCGCAGGCGAAACTCGATTTGCTAAAGACATGGATCGAGCAAGGCATGCCCGAGAATAGCGGATCGGCCATCCGCAAACCGATGGCTAGCGCCGCTGCGATTTCCGTCGCTGCCACGGGTCGGCCCGAGGGGCCGCCCCCAATGCCCAAGTCGGTTTTCCTTCAGACTCCGATTTACACAACCAAGGCGGCCGCTGTATCGGCTCTCGCCGCGAGCCCATGGTCTCCGTTGGTCGCAGTGGGTGGTCAGATGCAGGTCGCGTTGTACCATTCGCAAACCGGCGAGCTGCTCGGCATCATCCCCTTCCCCGAAGGAGAACCCCAATCGATCACGTTTTCGCGCGACGGTCGACTGATTTTGATCGGTGGAGGCCGCCACAGCGCTAGTGGCTTCGCGGCACTGCACGACATAGAAACAGGCAATCGCATTGCCAAAGTCGGTGATGAACTTGATATCGTACTGTCGGCCGACATCAGCGACGACAATCAATGGATTGCGTTGGCGGGACCACAAAAGCTCGTTCGTGTTTACAGCACACTGACGGGCGAACTCAAGTGGGAACAGAAGAAACATACCGATTGGATTTATGCCGTTCGATTCAGCCCGGATGGGCTACTGCTCGCCACGGCAGATCGGGCGGCTGGACTGGTGATTTGGGAGACACAAACCGGTCGTTTGTATGCCGATCTCCAGGGGCATAAAAACGAGATACGTTCGGTTGCATGGCGCCCCGATTCGGGATCTGTGGTCAGCGCATCGCTCGACGGCACCTTGAAACTATGGGACATGAATGAGAGCAAACTGGTCAAGTCGTGGGATGCACACGGTGGCGGCGCCTCCGCCATCGCCATCTGCAATGATGGCACCATGGTCTCGACCGGACGCGATCAGAAGGTCAAGGTCTGGGATGCCGGCGGAAACCCGGCCGGCGAAATGCCGGGCTTGGTCGAAGCGGGTCAAGAAGTCGCCATCACGGTCGATGGAACGCATATTGCGGCCGGCGATTGGGCAGGCAACGTGCGGCTGTGGACGCGTGCGAACCCGGCCGAGGAAAAACGCCTGGCGTCCAACCCACCCACCTTGGAAATGGCGCTGCAGAATGCCATTCAGCATGAAAGCCAGCTGACAGCGACACTACAAACCGTGGCCAATGAGTTGAACGATAAAAAGGGCAAGGCGGAGGTGGCTCAAAAACAGCTGACCGATCTTCAATCCTTGATCGCAGTCACCACCGCACAACTCACGGCCGCAACCACTTTGGAAGCCGAGACAAAGGTTGCCTCCGAAGCACTGTCGGCCCAACTGGCAACCAAGCGGACGGAGAAGGCATCGATCGATCCTTCGGTCGAGGCCAAGCGTGCTCAGCATGCGCAAGCTTCGCTCGAAAAGAAGCAGATCGACGATCAAGTGGCGGCGCTGCAACAGCAATTGCAAGCCGAAGGTGCGGATCGCGCCGCCCTCGAGCCACAAATCGCAGCGGGACTCCAAGCTGCCGTCGAGAAAGCTGCCCGCGTGGCGGAAACTACGGCCGAGCTCAACGCCATGTCCGCCGATCAATCCCAGCGCGATCGCGCGATCGCCGAACTTGCCTTGGCCAGCCATACCAAAGGCCTTGAGCACGCCGCACTGCTTGCCCAAGTTAGCGAACTGGCGAAGTCCAAAGCCTCGGCAGAAATGCAAGTCGAACCCGTGACCAATGCGGCCAAAGCGACTATGGATCAACTCACTGCGGCCCAAACATTGTGGGAGGCGACCAATGCGAACGCGACCGCATCGCAATCGCATCGAGCGCACCTCGAATCCGAATTGGCCCGATTTCAAGCAGCCGCCCAGAACATGATCGCCCAACAAGCGGCGTTGGAGCAAAGCAACGCAGAGGTCACGGCCGAAACCACTGCACAAGAACAACGTGTGGCGAGTGTCCGTGAGAAGATTGCCCAAGCCGATGCGAGTGTCGCCGAACTTGAGAAGCAACTAGCCGCGATGCAGGCGGCTCTCCTCGCCGCTCAACAGACCAAGCAATCGATTGCCACTGAAATGACATCGCAACAGCAAGCGTACGATGCGATTGCCGCCAAGGCCCAAGCCGTGCAAGCCGAACTTGCGACCATCGCTTCCCAGAAGAAGCTATTCGACGAATCGTATCCCAAATAAGTTCGCTTTTGCGATGTCCAGAACGCGTGCCGACTGAATTCCGTCGTCAGCCGCATCGATCAGAACGGCTTGACGCGCGCGTACCAACGGGTCAGCCACCCGCGCGAGTATCCGTCACGCACATGCCCGCTGTCTTGTCGATCGATCCGCAAGTCGTAGATATGGCGGCTCAATACGACATTGTTTGGCCCGACATCCTCCGCGCGACAAATGCCGCTCAGCGATGCTTCAAAGCGATTGTCGCTTTGCGTCATCGACTTGCGCGCTTCCAAGACGAGATTGCCGTTGGGTTGAATGTCAGCGATGCGGGCGGCGATGTTGAACGTCAATTGATCGGCCAGTCGCATGGTTGAGTCGCCTCGGTAGACTTCATTTTCATTGAACCTTGCCCGTGGATCTCCATCGGATTGGACGGAGGGTTTGATCGTATCGATCCCAACCAATCGAATCCAGTCTTGCAGCACGGCATCGAAGTTGATCGTTTTGCGTGACGTGGTGTTTCCCTGCGCGATCATCTGTGAAATCTCTTCGATCCGAATCGAGACAATATCGTTGATGCGCATGACGCGGGCCGGGGTCGGTGGCTGATACATGAACGAGGATTGCAACCCCAGCGGAGCTCCCGAACCGTCCATTGGCATTCCATTTCCGTTGCCCCACGGATTGACGGCGTAGGCGGGACCACCGGACGTAGGAACGCCTGCGTAGGGAGTGGGAGCATAGCCCTGTTGTGGATAGCCCTGTTGTGGATAGCCTTGTTGTGGATAGCCTTGTTGTGGATATCCCGGCCCCCCTGTTTGCGGACTCATTCTTGCACCTGGGCCAGCATTGGCGGTACTGTTATTTGCGGAGCCAACCGGCGGAGCACCACCGGACGGGTCTTGGAACAAGCTGCCCGATTGAGCTCGACATTCCGGTGCGAGGGATGCGGACAGGATGGGGACACATAGTATCCACAGCGCTCGCGCTGCTAAGCGCCGCAATGTGTCTCGCTTGCCAACCATGGCAGACTGGGCGGCGTCGAGGTCCGCAAAAGCAGTCCATGCCGCATAGGACTTAAACGTTGGCCGTTGGGATTGCGAAGATGCGATGTGCATGATGCTCCTGCGATGGGAGAGGGACTCAACTCAATGAAAACAGGAAGATGACAATCCGAGGTTCGTGGCCTAGGGCTTCGCTCGTGGCTCGGTGATCGCCATGGGCCCGCCCCCAGCGATGATTTCGACACTGCGTTCGGAGACAACGCGAGCAGCGATTCGTTTGCGTTGCGGTAGGACTTCGATTTGGACGACATCGTCGACCGCGCCCGATTCGATTGCACGACCAAAACTTTCCACGCGGACAGATCCGGCGTAAACCGAAATATTGACCGTTTCTCCGGTGTGCACGGCAAAGGGTTCGCCGACTTCAGTCACACGAATGGGTTGTTGCGTGCTGACCGCGCGCCGCAGTTGCTTGCCGATCACCGCCTGGAGATCCGTAAAGCATTCGTCAGCCGAGATACGGGAAGCAGGAGGCAGTGCGAGCCACACCAAATCCGATTCCTGAATCACGCGATCCCGGGCCAATGGGCCTTTGGCGGCCACCACCAAATCGGGCAATCGCACCTCCGTCGGTACATCCACCACCGTTTCTCCGTCTGCGGTGCGAATCAGCAACGAAAACGTCTGTTGTCCATCCCAAGGCGGATTGCCTCCGGCGATGCTAATGATCTGTCGGCGCTGCATGAGATCCTTGGCAAACTGAGCAGGAATTTTGGGTTGGATCCCCCATTTGCCGGCCCCGCCGGATTTAACTTGCAAGTAGGACTGAATGGCGGAAATGACCACCCGTTCTGCCTGCGAGAGCGAGACGGGTGTCATGAAGGCAGGCGTGAATTCGGCGGTGGACAGAGCTGAGGAGTCGACCTGGGCGGCATCGGGAGGCGCGGAACGTAGGCGTGTAGAATCAAGTCCTGTGGTTTGGCTGGGGAAATTCTCCGATGCCGCCCCTCGTTGTACTCGGACTGAATCAGCGCCCAGCCAACGAATATTGTCGCTGGCCACACCGCGCAGGGTCAGGCATTTTTCCAAGTCGTCGCGAGACCACGATTGAGTGATTCCCACGCGTGGTGTGGGCGCGATCGGAAGATCCTCGAGTGAGGCAGCGGCGTCATCACCAGGTGGAAACGCGCACAGGTCGCCCAATCGAAGAACATTGCTATCGAGGGTAACCGTCTCGCGAAGTGTCAGTTGCAGCGTATCGAATTCGAACGGACCATCGGCCGCGACTCGATCGCCACCAAAATGCATCAGGTACGTGAACAAGACGATGCACCCGAGTGATCGCAATTGCAGATAGGTCCAGCGGATACTCATATTCGATCTCCGTTAGAAGCGTCGCAGATTGGCGATCTGTTGAAGGATTTGATCCCCTGCCTGGATGGCTTGTGAATTCAGCTCGAACCCACGTTGTGTCGTGATCAGCCCGATCAGTTCCTTCACCGGTTCGACGTTTGATTTTTCAAGGGCTCCTTGGCGGATAACTCCAAGACCATCGCGGCCCGGGTTGCCTTGGATCGGTTGACCACTCGCATCGGTCTTCTCGTAGAGATTTTCACCGAGTTTCATCAACCCATCTGGATTGATGAAGTTGACGAGTTGAAGGTCGGCCAAGGGGACAAGATTCTGCTGGCCCACTTGCCGCACGAGGACTTGACCATTCGGATTGAAGACCACGGCGGTCGCATCCTGGGGGACGGTGATGGAAGGTTCCAGTGCTCGGCCTGTTTGTGCGGATCCGAGCACGATTTGGCCGTTGGCATTGATGTCCAGATTACCGCTCCGCGTGTACAAAATATTCTGGGTGACCGGATCGATGACCTGGAGGAAACCATGACCTTCAATGGCGATGTCGAGTTCGCGGCCAGTCTGCTCGAGCGAGCCTTGACGGAAATCCTTTTGCGTACTTTGCACGCGCGTTCCGAGGCCGATCTCGACACCGACTGGTGTGGGCGTTTGTTGGGCGTCGAGCACGCCCGGAAAGACTTTATGCCGGTAGAGCAGATCTTCGAAATTCGCGCGGTCTTGCTTGAAGGCCGTGGTATTGATGTTCGCCAGATTGTTCGCGATCACATCGAGCTTGGTCTGCATGGCTTCCATACCGGATGCCGCGGTGTACAACGATTGAATGCTCATGATCGGGAATCGCCTGAGGTGGAGTTGGGTTGGTGCGTGGAGCGAATGCTACGTGTCGCTGTGTTGTTGAAGGGTGATGCTGTCGAAAGTGGATGATGCTGTCGAAAGGAAATGTCGTAAAAGGCCGGATCGAAAGCAGCAAACGGAGTGTTACTCTTTGAGGATGCGACCGATCAGGTTGCCGTAGGCTTGGTCTTGATGCTGAATCATTCGCAAGTTGGATTCGTATGCCCGAGAGGCCTCGATCAATTCCATCATGGCGGAGGTTGGATTGACCCCCGATTTTTCGAGTTGCCCAGATACGATGCTGCGTTGGCTGGGCGCGACTTCTTGGGTCTCGCCGAGGGGCCGAAAGAGGTTTGCTCCGGCGCGCGACAGGTCGCCTAGATTTTCTGGACGCACCAACTTCAGCGCCAGGCGTGAACCGTTTTGCTGGATCGAACCATCGTGGTGGACTTGGTAAGGCTGGCTTGGGTCAATCTGAACAGGACCGCCGTCGGTTCCTAAGACCTGTTCGCCGTTGGGTGTTGTAAGAACGCCAGAGGAGTTGAAGAGGAAACCACCAGCGCGGGTCAACAATTGTTCGTCGCCGCGTTGGATCACGAAGAAGCTGTCGCGTTCCGTAATCGCAAAATCCGTTTTGCCACCCGTGGTTTCCAAGGGTCCGTGTGCGAAATTGGTCTCGTTTGGCTGGATGCGAACACCACCGCCGATGTCCTCGAGACGGCCGCTGCCAGGCGACATGTCGCCATCCTCAATGGTTTTGTTGTGCCGAGCCTGCAGGATCGCTAGACTAGGTTTGAAGGCCGGAGTATTGACGTTGGCGAGGTTGTGGCTGAGAACTTCCAACCGATGGTTTTGGACGTGAGCCCCGGCAGCAGACAAGTACATTCCGTAAGGCATGGTTCATTCCGTTGGCAAGCAGACCATAGTGACCGCCGACTCCTCCAGCGAATCCGCCCCCCTTGGATCGCACCTATCGCGTGAACCATAGCGAGTATCGTGGCTCGACGAAACGGCAATCTAGAACTTCCTCGAACACGCGATGATGGGTCCTCGGAGCCAATCGCGGTGCCCCGCATTGCCTATCTTGTGCCGTCCTCGGAATCACGCCAGCTCGGACGACTGGCAGGCTGGGAGCGGATCGCCTTGGGAGTGCTCGGTGGACTGTTGCTGGTCTTGCTATTCGTCGCATCCCGATTGGCACCGGACCCGCAGGGGTTGGGTACGCACCAACAATTGGGGCTGCCCAGCTGTTCGATGGTTATGTTGACCGGCCTACGATGTCCGGGTTGTGGCATGACCACCGCATGGGCGCATTGCATGCGAGGCCAATGGGGTGAGGCGATGGGTGCCAACGTAGCTGGGACGCTGCTGTGTTTGCTGAGCATCCTTTGCGCGCCTGTCTTGATCGCTTACTCCTGGCTCGGCCGAACGTGGCGCAGTCCCTGGTTTTCCACCGCTTCGTTGGGGGTGCTTTCTGCCTCGCTGGCAATCGCGATTTTCGAATGGCTGATTCGTCTGGCGTCGGCGGTTTGAACTCGTTATAAGCTGCCGCACGGACTGTGAACTGACGGTCTCGCCGGGAAAGCGGATGCAGGTCGGTGTTAGGAAAGGATTCCTTCGATGTCTAAGATTTCAGTGCGCAGTGGCCAAAGATCTGGTGGGTCTGCCGATGACCAACGCCCGTTTTCGCGGGCGTGGCCCCTACTCACCGGGCCGCTGCCTATGCTCACCGGGGCGCTGCCCATACTCACCGTGGCCCTGATTGTGTGCTTTTCTTCGGCAGGCTGTGTGAACCTCGCCGCGAACTTGATCTACGCCATCAAAGGCCGCGACTTGCCTGCCGAGTTCACGGAACTGGAAGGCAAACGGGTGGCAGTGGTCGTATCGACCGCGGGTGGGATTAACAGCGACGCTACGGGTGTCCTTATGTCGCGTCAGGTCCATGCATTGCTTAAGGACAAAGTCAAGAAGATCACGATGGTCAAGCCCGAAGAGGTCGACCAAGTTGTGATGGATCAACCATCGGGTCCGCCCAACATGACACGGCTCGGGGGGCAACTCGACGCGGACTATTTAGTAGCGATCGATCTCAAGAATTTCAATCTTCGCGAGGGCAAAACGCTCTACCGCGGCAGCTCTGAATGCTCCGTCATGGTCTACAAGATCGGAGAAGGGGACCGGCCGGTGCTTCATAAGGAATTTCCTTTTGTGTATCCAGAAACGGGAGTTCCCGTTACGGAAATGAACGAAGCAAAGTTTCGCACAATGTACTTGACCATGCTCTCGGACCGGGCCGCGAGAACGTTCTACCCCTATGACCCGACGAACGATGTAGCGATTGACGCAGCAGCGTACGGATTAGATCGCTTTTAGACTTTGCCCTTTCCGACGGTGCAGACAATGATTCGCGTTTTTGCTTTCCTAGTGTTCGCCGCAGGACTCGTCAGTTCCATGACTAGTTTCGCACAATCTCCGACCACTTCATCGCGTCCCGACGTGATCGAGTTCCGCATCGATACCGACGTGTATCTGAACGAGTCTCGGCCGCCGATCGCATCGACCAAGACCTTGTTCCTCAAGGATCGGATCATCGACTGGGACGACGCAAGTCGACGGATGATGTGCATCGATTTAGCCACCCAGCAAATCGAGTTGGCCGATTTTTCCTCGCAGCGCCGATGCAGGATCGACATGGTGGATCTCGAGACCAGGCTCGGCCAACTACGTTCGCAGTTGACCCCCGATCAAATGCAGGCCTGGTCCAGTCCGAGCGGGCCGGCTCCCGATGGGCCAGGCTACGAAATGCTCCAGAGCGGTCTATTGCGGTATCGGTTCAAATCCGTTGAGCCACGGTACCCTCAAATGGCGATCGCGTACGCCGAATTTGCGAACTGCTCCGTCGAACTCAACGCTGTCTATCCACCCTTCAAGCCGCCCTTGTTGCGATTGCAGCTCAACGATTATCTACGCGATCAAAATCGTTTGCCGACCGAAGTGCAATTGATCGATGTGCGTTCGGCTGAAGCGGAACCCTTGGTAGCCCGGCTGTTGGTTCAGGACGCGTTGACCAAGCAAGATAGGGAACGGGTCAAGGATTGGGAGGTGCTCGTTGCGACGCTGAAGATGGTAACTGCGAGCGAGTACTTCCAATCGCAGAGAGTGGCTAGCGAAGGGGCAGCACCCAAAAAGTAAATCGCCGCAACCTTGCCATGTCCGCAACGCGCGCCACGTTACGCTGCGTCGCGCGGAAGCTAAGAGTGAAGCAGCTAGCGAACACGGCCTAAGCGCGCTCAACTGTTGCAACAAGGCCCAAGAGCGGACAGTGGATCCCACAACCACACCTATCGACCGTCCATGCGAGCATTTCAGTGACGCATCCGGACATCACGCAATGCATGTCCTTGCTTTTTGTTCTGACCGAACCACGCGATGCTCCCTTGGATCGCAGCGGCAGTCTGAAATCTATCTGCAAATTGGGTGGCACGCTCTGAGGAACGAAGGGCGTGTGATGTGTCCATTGCCTTGGGTTTCGAATCCATGCCCAGCGCTATCTCTCTGAGCGTGCCACCCGACTGTCCTTGCTGGACGATAACTGTCAGAAGCTGCAGGTTGTCCAATTGGCAACTGTATTTGAAGTCGAGCGTCGTTGCGATCGATGCACTCACCCTAACGCGCCGTGGCGCGAGAGACGGCCGATAGGTCTGGGACGGTCCCCTCGGTACAGTGATGGTGTCAAGAATATTGAACACCCTCCTCTCGCTTCGCTCGAACCTCGCTCATGGAGGCCGTCCTATTTACTTACCTATCAGATTCCTTGCCGCTCACCAAATCGGACGATCTCCAAAGGTTGGCGACGGTGACACTGTCGATGCCATTGCGATCAACCAATCCCGACTTTACCGAAGTCGCGATGATTATGGGAGATAGTGCCCCAGAAGCTTCGCCGTAGTAGTCCACCTGCCATGTGCCACCCGAAACGTTCGAAAGGGTAATCGTCTTTGTTTCGGTGTACGTACCACCAGTAATCGTGGTATTGGCGAAGCATGTAGGACAATGGCAGCTAACTTGCCGATCTGGAGTGCAATCAAGCCGAAAAAGGTACCTGACACCTTTACGCGTTCCAAATGGAGCTATTCGAACGGTTCAGACGCACTCTGGGAATTAGAGAGTGAAGATGGATATCCGTCACTTGTAAAGTGGGCCACGTACTCCCAACCGATTGCTGACTCTGTTCCCGTCGGTAAGCCTCGTGGTTTCACCACTTACAATAAGATTGAGTGGCAAGAGGATGACTATGGAAAATATCCAAAACGATTGTCTTCTAGTCAAGTAGTATCCGGCACAGTTGTTGATGGGCTTCCTCTTTTATTGGATGCGGAATTCAAGCTCGACGTGAACAACAAAGTGTTTCGAGATGAGCTTGCAAAAGTCAAGAAGCGGTTGGTCGAACTGCAGAACAGAAAGTTAAAGTAGAGGCGCTTCTTGGTGTGACAGTCAATTGGATCGCCAAACGTGGTTTCTGACACGGCTTGCAGATCTTGTAATGCGCTTTTGGCATTCGCGAAGAAGTAATCGTTCATGGCCCGGTGCGAAGATTTCCAGAAACTGATCTAGACTCGGTCGAGCCGAAGGGCCGCGCAGTGCCTGGCACAAAGCGCGACGAGGATTCGAGGTAATGTCGGCAATCGGTAGCGACTGGCGTTCACGCAGCCGCAGAATTCCCGCAGCAAGGATCGAAGCGACGTCATCCAGTCGCTGCTCGTCGGGTCGGCGCGCAGCATCAGCGCAGTGAGTCATGGGCGAAATCTTCGCAAGAGAATTGGTAGGAAACCTGGCCGAGCGCGGTCTCTATTGTTTACTTACCGGGCAGAGGTTCGAGTTGACGGGACAAAGATCATGCATTTGGGGGAACTTCGTCCACTGAAGGCCAAGGACCATTCTTTGATTTTGGCCGCCATGACAACACATCGAAGTCCCATCGTTTCCAGGAATGAAGATGATCCAGTGTGAGATCTTGCTCGGATTTCAGAACACACTCGGCTATGTCAATTCCCTTGCAACTCCCGAGTGTCGCCTCCAGCAAGTCTACAAGCTTCTGCGCTTCATCAACTTTCTTTGGGTCTTCATATTCAGCAGTGCGCATGGTAGCCCAGACTACCACGCGATACTCCTCGTCCTCCGCAAGTTCCTCTTCAGAAACGCGAATGTAAACTCCCGTGAGTAAAACGCTCTGCTTATCGAGGACGGTGTTCCTCTTTGTCAATGCGTCCATCGCTTCCTTGATGCGGTTGTTAAACTCGTCTGGGAAGGCGGCACGAACGTATCTCCGCGAGACCCAAAGGCATATCCGCCTCACGTTTTCTCGCGAGAATTGACGCGTATCGTCGGGTGTGAAATCTTCCAGATAGCGGCGATCAATCCAAACCCTGTGGTGAACTGAACAGACAAATCGATGTTGGTTCTTACTTCCTGGTGGATCATCGAACTGCATTTCACGAGGATTCTGGCCCCAAGCTGGTGGAAGGCAGTCTCCCTTCGCCGCTTGAATACGGAGCAACTCAACGTACGGCTCCTTAGCCCAGTCATGCTGGACGAGATCGCAGTCCTGAGAAATGACCATCCATCGGTCGGACGATGAATTGAGGTCATTCGTCAACCTAGCCTGAATTCTTGCCAACATCAATAATGACCAAAACCGCCCAATCCCACCCTTGCGGCATTCCTTCCTCGGCAGAATCGTCGAAGGAATCTGGTACTCGGATATCAGTCGTTCGACCAGAGATTGCGGAAGCACTGATCCCTGCCGCCACCCGTTCTGCAATATCCGTGAAGCATCGTTGCTTTGGCGTTTCTCCATGAGAGCGTCAGTCCAAGTTCGAGCGTTTCCCTGTTGCAGCATCAATCAGGTATTGCTGATCGCTCACATCATCTGCTGCCAATCCGAGTTGCTGAGCAATGTTGCCTGAAGTGGGGCGCTTCAAATCCGCGTCGCGTTTCATCTTCAGTCGCTGCCTTGCGAGCTTTTCGAACCGCCGTCCAACCTCAACCTCATCGATGTTATCACCTCGTAAAAGGTCCAATGCCGAATGGCCATCCGCTCCAACCCATCGGATTAGTCGCTCAGCTGGAAGCCTGCAAAAACTCTTCCATCTCAGTGCTATCCGATAGAGTTGCTGTAAACGATCGCGGTTTGATGCTGATGGCTCAACCTCATCTTTGATCCATGAATAGACCGTGGGACGCTGAACTCGCAGTATCTCTGCTAGCTCTTTGACTTGAAGCGAAAGCGAGCCTCGAATCGTCGCAATTATCTCGTCCATCGATGGCAATGAGCCCGTGTCGTGGAAAAATTCAGGCTCATCGTCGATGCAAATCAAAATTGAGAGTGCGCTGTCGCTGCCCGAACCACACAAGAAGTCCGGTGCAGCCGAGTCTTCGAATGAGGATGTTGGAGTGAACCCGTACCAGTACCTAAACGCTCGAGATACGCCCGAAGGTTGATAATCCAGAAGGCTGGAAATTCCCCTGTCGCCAAGCGAGGGATCGCCAATTTGCGAGCCAGTCGACAATTGGTCCCATGACCGCGCCGCACTCGTCCTTGCTCGTCCGTGCTGTTTCTTTCTAAGCAACGCCATTATTCACTACCCTTCGCTTCCCATACTGCAAGTGCTTCCGGGGTCACTGTAGCTCTAAACGCCTTGCCGATTGAACCATGGATCGCCCACATTTTCTCGATGATTTGATCTGGGGCAAAGTCAATCTCGCCCTTCCAAATATGATCGAAATCTAGAATTCGAAAAGCGGCATCGTCAGCAAGGCTCAAAGCAAACTTGAGGCGATTGGCTTCCAAGTCTGGAGGCATGAAGCTAGAGCCACAACCCTCAATCGATTTGAGCTTCAACAGCCCTTCACTCGTTTTGATCATCGAAAAGAACTGGTTCATCACCTCCGGCTCGCCAACAGCGTCGGGCGACAACCCTTGAAATTGTTGCCGAATAAACCACGCGGGTTCGTGTCCATCCAATTCATGTATGACGTCGATGTATCGAAGCCCGATCTGCGTAGCAAAATCCACGCTGGCAATTTCGTTCAGTTCCGAAAGAACTGTCCTTACGCGTTCCACGAAAGTGTCAAATACTTCATAACGTGTGGTCTCGTAGACAACAAAGTCTTCTGTAAGCACAACCCCTTCGCGTTTGTCTCGGCTGACGAAACACCAACGCAAACTAGTTTCGGACTTCGGTTCCGGGCCAATGACGAATTGCTGAATCTGCTCTCGGTTGAATCCCGGGAATCCCAACTTCCGCAGTCGATCTTGAAGAGCAGGGACATACTCGCGCATTGCCGCGATAGGTGAAAATCGCACCTGAACCAGAACAAACTGGAGGGGTGATCGCTCAAGCTTTTGATTGGTGTCTTTTCGCATCATATCGCAGGCATTCGTCTGGGACTTCTCCCAAGTCAGGTGGCGTTCGATCCGATCGCAACGAACTCCGGATCTTACACGAAATCTTACGCCGCGAATAGCCGTTTTGTTCGACAGATTTGGCGCGAAATCTGACACAGGGACGAGTTACTGCCAATGAATGGCTGGTGAACCGCTAAATCCTGCACACGCCGCAACCGTTGTTCCCGGGGTGCGCGGCCAACCTGCATGGTTGCTTCCGGACCCCGTAAATTGCTCCTCGAACTAGAGTGTCGAGGCGGAGTGTAGGAATCATCGCAAACCCCTGGAAATCCACGTGTTAATGCAAAACGCCGAGAGCAGAGACTCTCAGCGTTCGCGGTTTACCAGTGTGTTGGCCAGTTTCGAGGCCAAAAAATCAGTTCCCTGAGCGCAACCCTCTTCGTAAAAATACTCTCTTTTGCCTCATCGCTTAAGTCGTTACCAATAAACACGTTACGGAGTTCGATACCCGTCCGGTCGGTCACTTGCCGTGAAACGAGTTCGAAGCTTATTCTCGAACGCGTTCCGCTCGCTGCCTCAAAGCGTGACGCAAACCAGCGAGTTAACAGAAATGGTTCGAACCGAGATCGATTCTGGCCCTTGTTACACAGGTTCGATGGACGATTCGCGGATCGATCTCCGATTGGGCCGGTTGCTTTTGAGATTGCTTTCGCAGCCGTCGTGTGGATTGCCGGTATAAACTAATACTGGTGGAGGGCGGAGAATGCACAGGTGGATCGATTCCGTATTCGTGAATGATTTGCAGTCAGAGTGACGAATACAACCGAATCTCCTCCACTCTACTTTCCACTTTCTCGATACAACTCTCTAGCCGCCAAGCGGCTCGCCGAGTTCTCGAACGCAAAAGTGCACAATGTTGTGACGCGGAGCATTGGTACCAGCACAAGAGTGGAGCGCCCCTTATCCCGCCTTCGGCACGCTTTTCGCCTCGATCGAGGGCGAGTTCAGTCGTTGTCGTGGGCTTCCTTTGCCAAGGTGATGAAACGATTGGAAACGAACGGCGGTTCTTCGCCGCGAATTTCAGCCAGCGCATTTCCGGCAGCCCGTTGTTCGGCCTCTTTCTTGTTGCGGCCCCAAGCGGGGGTGAAGCGTCGGCCGGAGATCTCGGCTGCCACCTCAAAGTACTTGCTGTGGTCCGGACCGCTTTCGCCGACCAATCGATAGACTGGTGTTCCCTTGAGATCCCCCTGCGCCATCTGCTGCAACAGCGACTTGTAATTACCGCCGCTATGCCCTTCGGCCGCCAAGCGAATTTCAGGTTCAACATGAGATAGGATAAACGTCCGGGCAACTTCCAGACCGCCATCGAGGTAGACAGCGGCTACGATGGCTTCAAACACATCGCTCAAGAGCGATCGAGGCATCCCGTGCCGCATCATGCCGCGGCCGACGATCAAGCAGCTTTCGAGACCAAGCTTTTTAGAGATCTTGGCACACACACGACGCGAAACCACAACCGATTTGATTTTGGTCAGTTCGCCTTCGAGGTATTCCGGATAACAACGGAAAATTTGCTCGCAGACCACCATCCCGAGAATCGCATCCCCCAGAAACTCCATCCGTTCGTTGGAGCTCATCCGACTCGATGCCACACTCGCGTGCGTCAAGGCAGAGACAACCAAGGCTGGGTCCTGGAATCGATAACCGATCAACTCCTGGCAGCGCTCAGATTTCTCTTCGATGCTCAGCGGTTCTTCCGTGGGTTCCAGGCTTTTCATCGCGAATATTGCATCTGCTTTCCTGCTCGCAATCGCAAGTCAACTCGATATCCAGTGCATTACAAACCACCGAATGACTCAAATGTTATCGCAGTTTTGAAGGACTCCGACCAGCAGGCACCCCCATTTTATGGCACCCGTTCTTCTCGGACCGCCTTCGTCCGTTGAGACTTTTTTTGTTTAACAATCCCAAGATCCCGATTGTCCGTGCGAAACCAAACTGATACTATGCATTACACAGTACCGGTCGCGTACGGGTTTTGATCTCACTTCGGTTCGATCGCCATAGGAATTTTCGTCAGTATGCCATCGGTTGAAGATGCTTGGGTAACTCAGATTCGCAAAGGAACTTTAGAGCTTTGCATTTTGGCGATTGTCGCAAAGGAGGAAACCTACGGATACGCAATCGTTGAGCAGATGGGGGGACTGCCGGGGCTTGAAGTAACGGAAAGTACCGTCTATCCGTTGCTGGTTCGCATGGCCTCCGACAGATTGCTGCTGGTACGAACTCAAAAGAGTCCATCAGGCCCGCCGCGAAGGTACTACCGCCTCACTCCTACAGGCGAGGATCGTTTGTTGCATTTGACTCGAACGTGGCAAGCCGTGAGCAACTCGGTAGAACGCTTGCTGGATGGACGACGTGTTCAAACGAAGGAGCGTTGAAGGAACGTATGGTGTGGAATTCGACTTTTTAACGGGGAATAAAAACCATGGATACAGATAGGACGAACGATACCGACGGATGGGAGGGATCCGCGAATTTATCCAGCGAATTGCGAGAGCCTGTCGATCGATTCCTTGACGCCGTCGAGCTTGCCATGTTGGCTGTGGGTTCGGGTCGATCCGAACGGCATGCGACCATCGCTGAACTGGAACTGCAAATCTTGACCATGATCGATCGGCGACGGTCAGAGGGGGACACGATCGACGTAACGCTCGTAAAGAACATCGTCGATGGCCTGGATCCACCGTCTGCATACGGTGCGAGAACAACAGATCAACCTCAGGAGGATTCTATACCAGTGATTGAATCGCAATCCGAAGAGCGAAGCCCCCGTGTTGTCTTTTGGAAATCCTTCCAAAGAGCTGTGCAGTCTTTGGCGGTTCGAATCGATCGCGCAACGGCTTGGCTTGGACTTGGTTTTTTGCTTATTGGCCTCTTCGCGTTCTTGTCCAATAGCGAGGGATTCATTGGTGGCGCTTTGTTAATTCTTTCCACGCTCTTGGGAGCATGGACATTTTTCCGAATCCAACGGTCGGGAGGTGAATCATTCGAGATGAAGATCGGAGCTATCAGTATGAGCGTGGGGCCTCTCCTACTTTTCTGGGTTATATTAGTCGAGAGTGGTCTATGGGCTCCGGTTGCGATCGCGGCATTGGTGTACGTTCATTTCGTGATTGGCCAAACTCTTTGGATGCGTTTCGTCGCATCCGTTGATCCGCGTGAGGCCAAATCCGGACATCCATCTTCATGGGCTCCTTTCCGATCCTCGCCTATGACCGGACAAATGCATTAACGTGATGCTTCGACGGATTCCCTCGCAGGAATCATCGGGAGTCGTTGCGAACGCTGCCGTCCCACAAGGGTGCCGCAAGACCTAGTTTGGTGATCCGCTGGCGACTCTCACCTTGAGGTTCGATGGGAGCGCGAATTGCGTTGGTGCCTTGACTCAAATCCGCCATGGATCGATCGTCATTGAGGAGCCGTACAATCGGTTTGAGCGGGTCGGCAGGGTTGCTCCGCACGACCACGGCTTGCGTGGAATCGTTCAATTCCACCATGGTACCGATGGGGTAGAGCGAAAGGGTGCGGACCAGGGCTTGGACGGCATCGCGATCAAAAACACCTCGTGAGCCATGCAAGCAGAGTTGCGCCAGCGCATCGGCTGGAAAAATGCCCGGGCTACGGAACAAGGGATCGACGATTTCTAAGTAAGCATCGACGGTGTTGAGGATGCGTGCCGAAGGCAAAATTTGTGTGGCCCGCAGACCACGTGGATAGCCCGACCCATCGGCTTGCTCATGGACCTGCATCACGTTCATTAACACTCGATCGTTCACACCCGGAATGTTGCTCAACCGCTCGGCGCTGAGGATGGGGTGGCGTTGATACTCGCTGGAAAACTTTCGAAACTCGCGAGCACGGTACTCGGGGTCCAACCATTCGGGATGCAGGATCAAAGCGACGTCATGCAACGCCCCGGCCAATCCCATGCCCACCGTCTCGGCCGCATTCAATCCCATGGCGATGCCGGTGACCATGGAGAACCAAGATAGCTGTGTCGAACGAAGGAGCAATCGCTCGTCGGCATTGGAGAGTTCTGGTTTTGCATTGGCTGCAATGACTCCCAACGCGGTGGATGTATCCTTGGCGGCTTCGGCAAAGAAACGATCCAACTCCGACCGGATCGAGTCAGCGGGTACCGACTGCTCCTGGCGAACCTCATCGATAAACTCGCTCAATGCGGCTTGGGTACTGGCCAATCGGGCTTGGAGCCGAGCCACCGACTCTGGTTCGTAACTATCGAGCAGTCCGGTCGCTTCGGCGACGATGGCGGGTTCGGCGACCAAGGGTGGCGCAGGCCGCACCTTGAGCGTGACCGAATCGATACCGAGATCGATCAGCCGTTGGCGAACGCTATCGCTATACCGCTCGCCCGTCTTCAAAATGACGCGTCCCTGCCGATCGGTCAGATCGAAACTCAGCGTCATTCCGATGGAGAGCTGTGAAGTGTGCAGGACCCAGGTTTGATCAGACTCCATGGTCACTCTTCCGTTCGCGAAAAGGAGTCGAAGGGTTCGGATGCGATTTCAAGTACGCTGGCTTCCGGCGAGCAACGCCAGCGCAGGGGATGGGTTCCCGATACGCCGCGGCTGACGTGCATGACCGTGGGTGCGCCGTAGAATACGCCAGATGCGTAACGGCTACCATGCTTGCTCGGCGCGACGATAGGTCCGATGCCCGGCAATCGTACTTGACCGCCATGGGTATGCCCGCACAGCAGAAGTTGGCAACCGCTTCTCCGCGCCCAAAGCATTTGATCGGGTGAATGGGAAACCCCGAGTACAAAACGAGTCGAAGGCTGGCGCCCGTGCGCTTGTTGCGCAAACTCGGAGTCGAGCGACTCGTCGTCATGGCGATCAAGCCATGGCAACTCGTTGCCGAGAATTCGCATGGGGCCACGGTTTGTCTCCAGGGTCCAGTGGCTAGCGCCGGCGTCGATCCATCCCAGATCCAGCATGGCGTCGCGAGCCGGCTCCACCAGATCGTGAGCTTTGTCGTGATTGCCTAGTACAAAGATCTTTTGAAGCGCGTTCGGCAGGTCACCAAACACGTGGGGCAGCATCTCGACGCCGTGCTGCTGATCGACAAGGTCCCCGGACACAACGAGCAACTCGATGCCTTGGTCGATTACCCAATCGACGCAATACCGCGCAAACTTCGGGGACAGTTGGTCTGTCAGGTGGATGTCCGACAAATGACCGATACACATTCCGTTCCAAGCCGGGTCGATGTTTTCCAGATGCAAGCGTTTGCGATTGGATTCGATGCTCAAGATCTCGTTGCCTGGTACGCGCAAAAACGCGCGCGTCATGGCACCGGTCACCCACTCCGGATGATCGCGATGCATGGCGTTGCGGCGGGCTTGAGATAGGACGTGGTACCGATCCTTAGCCACTGCGAACTGGGGACGATGCGCTAGCCATAGTGGTCCCACGAGCAATGTGAAAACCACGACGAAAGCAACGTAGCCTAAAGTCAAAAACGACATCTGCTGCCATGGATCGCTGGCGAACAGCAAGTCCCATAACTCCTGACCGCTGTAACCCGCGTGCCCGCGTCGGTATTCCCACGCCAACAGCCCAATGGGCAATGCTACACAGATTGCGACGATGGTCTTTTCGAGTCGCTTGATGGTGATTCGATCAAGACCGGTCGCATTGACCCGATTGAAAATCCAAAGCCAAAGGCCTAGGTGACCGATGAGCAGGGCGGTCATGAGAAACAAACGCAAAAGGATCCCAGTGATCAAACCATTCCATCCTTGGCGTACGCGTTGAACCTACTCTTCAGGATCACGCCGACTCCTGGTCGGAACCAGGATCGTAGTCGATCAGCGTTTCGGTCACGCTCAGCAATTGATCCAAACGAAAGGGCTTGTACAGAATCGCCTTGCGATGCAAACCCGCTTGCCTAGCTTTGACAATCGAGTGACCGGGGTCGTAGCCGAAGCCTGTCATGAGGGCCATCGGAACGTGGTCCATCAATTTCTGCAATCGCAGCATCAACTGATAACCCGAGTAGTCAGGCAACCGGATGTCCGAAATGATAACGTCGTAAAAGTCATCGCCGCAGTTGCGCACCATCGATACGGCCGAGTCGCCGTCCAATGCGGTTTCAACGATGCAGCCGTAACGTTCCAACAAGCTGTGGGCGTCGTTGCGAACATTCTCATCGGGATCCACGACCAGAATCCTACGACCGATCAACTTCGAGTGCCCTTCGATGCCGATTCCGGCTGGACTGACATCGGTTGGGGCCAACGTTTGTCCGATACGTTGAATGGATTTCTTGATATTTCTGGCTTTGCTCAACACTCCGCGAAGTCGCGCAACGGTCTCGGTATCGTGTCCGATGTACTTTTCCATCAAATAGACTGCGTCGAGCAGTAAGTCATCGAGGGGCAGCGCGACTGCGGCGTGGATCGCTTCGCAGCTTTGCTGAGCGGCGTTGGTGCGCTGCGCCACGAGCAGTTCAAGGGTATTCAAGGCGGCTGCGACATCGCGGGCAAAGATCTCGAGGAACTGCTGATCGCTCTCACTGAAGGCATCGACATTGGGGCTTTCCACATTGATGGTGCCGATGACTTCGTCGTGCAACATGATGGGGGAAGTGAGGGAGCTGCGGGCTCCTTTGAATGCCTCGAGGTACATGGGGTCGAGGGTCGTATCGCGGCATAGGTAACTAATACCGTGGGCGGCCACATATCCGGTCACGCCATGCCCCTTGGGATTGGCCATCAATCGACGATCTGCCGCGGATTGATCGAGACCTACCGAGAGCAATGGGATGAGATTACCAGAGGACTGCTCCAGCAATCGGATCTCGATGATGTTGATATTGAGCAAGTCTTGGGTGTAATGACGGATGTTGTCTTTGAGCAACTCGATGCGTTGCTCGACGTCCATCGCGAAGATTTCTTCAGGCTTCAGGTCGGTCAATTTCGCGCCGGCCTGATGGATGGCGGCAAGTTTCTGGTCTTGCAGAATTTCTTCGGTAACGTCGCTGATCGTGACCACGATGCGATTTTTGTTCCCGCCTGAAAAATGGACGGGTCGATCTTCGGGGGCCAGCCGCTGCAGATCAGCCGTCTCGAGCGGCACGGCATGCACGTAAAAGTAAGCAGACGTCCCAGCTCCGGAGTGCGAGTCCGCCTTCAACGTCGCGCTGTATTTTCGACCGGTGTCTAAACACGCTTTCAACGGGCATTTGGTATTGCCTTGAATTTCGGGATTGCCCAGGGCGGAGTAGAAATCCTCACCTGTTCGATCCACCCCGCCGAACCAGTCTCGAAAGCATTGGTTGGTCCACATGACCACCAAGTCCGATCCGAGAACAGCCACTCCTTCGGGCAGACAATTCAACACATCGTCGGCTGCTATTCCTGCAACACTAATCTTCGCCACCCGAACCTCTCCACTTTCATCGCAGGACCCGCCAGCGGCGCGTGTCTATTCGTGCGATCTTTTTCCTCGAGCCTAACGACCCAACATTCATCTACTCTTAAATATAGGTAATCAATCCCATGCTTCAACAGATGGAATCTCCATTCCAAGCCGTGGATTCGGAAAATAATGGAGGATTGGTGGACCGCAGGGACGCTACAGATACTGCTGATAGCCCAGCTCCATTAGCTGTTTGACTACCTCTCGGACGCGCTCTTCCTCGGACTTGGGGGCAACCAAGGTGGCGTCGGGCGTATTGACGACGATGGTATCCGACATACCGATCGTGACAATCAAATGATCGGATTCACTGCGGATGATCATGTCCTTGGACTCGATGCCCAGATACGGACCTTCGACGGCGTTGCCGTATTGGTCGGGTTCAATCAATCGCGCCATGGCTTGCCAGCTCCCGACATCATCCCAACTGAACGGCGCCTCGACCACTGCCACGTTGGAATACTTCTCCATCACGGCAAAGTCAATCGACTTGCCCTTAATGGACTCGAAGTGCTCAACAAAGCTCCGTTGAAAGTCGGGCGTGCTGATCGATGCTGCAATTCGCTCGATGGCGGCATGAATCTCGGGCTCGAAGCGGGCGAGGGCGTCCAAGATGGTTTGAGCCCGCCACAAAAAGATGCCGCTGTTCCAATAAAAAGAACCTGCCTGCAAGTACTCTTCGGCCGTGGCTCGGTCTGGTTTCTCGCGAAAGCGCTCGACGGAGAAGGCGGATATGCCTGGCGTGCTGGGCAGCGGGTTGCCGCGCTGGATGTATCCAAATGATTCGGCGGGGTAGCTGGGTCGTATCCCAAACGTGACGATTTTGTCGGGATCGTTCTCGATCAGGGCAACCCCCGCCCGAATAGCGCGGTGAAACTCCGACTTGGGTTCGATTACGTGGTCCGACGGCATCACGATCATGATGCCGTTGGGGTCTGCTGCGCGGACCAGCGAGGCGGCGACACCGATGCAGGGGGCCGTATCCCGCTTGAAGGGCTCGCCGATAACGTGCTCTAGAGGCAGTTGCGGCAACTGTTTGGCGACCGCTTCCGCCAGTTGTTCGTTGGTCGCCACTAGTATTTGCTCACTGGTGACCAGACCGGCCAAGCGATCGAAGGTGGTTTGCAACATCGATCGCGGTCCACCGATCGGGAGAAGTTGCTTGGGCTTAATCTGCCGACTGGCAGGCCAAAAACGTGTTCCAGACCCGCCGGCCATAATCACCGCATGTAGCATTTTTCGGCTCTGTCCAAAGAAGGAAGGCTCAATCGTTTCGTCCCCATCGGCAACCGGTGCCCACCTGCAGCCGGTCCAAACTTGCAAAGTGCCCCGTCTGCAACGTGCCCCGCGTGGACCTCCTCTTTATTTATACAAAATATGTATCGGTCTGAATCGGTGCGGGGTGGACCAATTTGGATTTTACTTCTTCAGCGTCCCATGCCCACAAGGGATGGATCTCGACCCGGACTCCGGTCTGGACCTGCGCTCCAGCTTGGGCCAGCCATTGACTGTGCAAGTTCGCTAAGGCTTGCTTGGCTGTGGTCGGCGTGTCGGTGGCTGCCCCATCGGCATTCTTAACAGGCGCGAAGACTTCGGCCGCGTCCCCTTCGACGACCAATGTCCGATCGGCCACGGGCAGCAGGTCGAACACGAACCGCTCGAACTTGATGGCGTTTGGAGACGTCGGTTTGACCTCCGTTCCAGTTTCGTCCAAATAAGGAACGGCCTTCGACGCTCGATGGAACGGAAGTGATTCGGCATCCTGGGACGCGCGTTCGAGGAAGTCGACATCGAACACATGAACGGCGATGTTACCGGCCCATAGCCGCAAGGAACCATCGGCATTGGTCTGTTCGGCCACTGCATCGGGTAAGTCACTGTATTCGATGATATGTGTCCGTCCATCGATCTGGACGACGTTGCCGACTCGCTCTTTGGCAAACCGTTTTCGGACGACTTGAGTCGTCATCTGTGAGCCAGCCAATCGGTGGTATCCGAGTAACGTCGGATCGCAGGCCCGGACCAATGGATTGTCGATCTGAGCGTAGAAGAAGTGTTCGATGCCGCGCTCGCGCGCGAAGGCCATTCCACCGCTCCGAACCAAGGCCGCAACAATGCCACCATGCCCGTCTGGACTGAGCGCGATCGATCCGGGGGCGTTCATCAAGATACGGCCGTTCTGTGCATCGATGGCGGGCATCGTACCTTGTTCGAATAGGAACAACTCACCATCGCGCAGACCGAGTTGATCATTCTGCTCGAAATACGTCCGAGTCGCCGCATCGGTGGCTGGACTCGTCATGATCATCAATGGGATCGACACTCCAAAGCGGCGCATGGCGCCGCGGAGCGAATCAACATGCATCTCAAACAACGTGCGTTTGGAGAGGGGACCGATCGGGAACATGCCTTTGGGTTGTTCAAATCCGAGCCGTGTGCCCTGGCCTCCGGCTACCAAGATCATGGCCACTTTCCCAGCGGCAATGGCAGCGCCTCCTTCGCCGATGGCGTCGGTCAAGCCATGGCCTGCGTAGTCGTGTCCGAGAACGACTGCGTCGGGTGGTTCCGCTCTCAACGCGAGTACCGAGGCATCGACGGTTCCCGTCTTCGCGGTCGCCAATTTCGAAAGCAATTCGAAGTCCAAGGATTCGATCTGCCGGGCCAATTCCGCTTGCTGCATTTCAGGGAGACGATCCCAGTGGGACAACAAGTAGTCATGACCGACGCCCTGGCAGAGTGCTCGAAGTGATTGCATCGCAGTTGAGATTCCCAGGTGGGGCAGTGCGGATCGCGATTGGCTCGACCGGAGCATCTCTCCGATCAAGCATGTCAGACCTCGATGAACATCAATTACTTGACGTCCAACAATTCCACTTCGAATACAAGAAGTTCGTTCGGACCGATATCGGGCGGCGAGCCTTGTTCGCCGTACGCCAGTCCGGGTGGAATGAACAACTTCCACTTGTCGCCGACCTTCATGCGTTGCAACGCTTCGGTCCAGCCTGCGATCACGCCGTTGACAGGGAACTCGATGGGTTCATTCCGTTCGATCGAACTATCGAAGACTTTGCCGTCGAGCAACTTCCCTTCGTAGTGCACCTTGACTTTACTGGTCAGACCAGGCGTCTTGCCCGTACCGGCTTTGAGGACCGTGTACTGCAAACCGGTCTTGGTCGTCTGGACTCCTTCTTTGTCTTTGTTGGCCTTGAGAAATTCATTGGCCCGCTCCAGATTCTTACGTCCGGATTCGATCATCTTCTTCTGGACGCGTTCTTCCAACGCCATGAACGCCGCCTTGAGTTGCTCATTGTTGAGTCGAGCTTTGTTCGACAAGGCGTCGAAGAAGCCCTCTGCAAACTCCTTGGCGTCGAAGTCGGACGCATCCAGTCCCGCGCCGCTCATGTCCTTACCGACCTTCCATCCCAACGCGTAGCTCTTGTCGTCCTTGAGACCGCTGGTGGCCGATGGCTGAGTTGACAATTTAAGGGTTTCCTGTGCGATGGCCGGCAGAGATGCCAACGCGACGCCGGCCAGCGTCAACATTCGGCAATAAAGCGAAAGATTCATAAGACGAAAGGTCCTTTTCAAGTTGGACAGACGTCCCGACACGTCCATCGGCGTGCAAATACGATTCGAGACTGCGCCCAGCGGTGATGAAAACAAAGGGAATCGATTACAATTCGATTAGTCTGCGAGCGAATAACGCCCGAGCAACTCACGAATACGGCTCGTCATTGTAGCCCAATCCTCACGAATCGTCCCCCTACCCATCAGGATCTAGGCCCGTGAAAGCCCTTTTGCTGTCTGAATTCAAAACGCTCCAGGTTGCCGAGTTGCCCCAACCGGAGATCGGACCCGATGACCTATTGGTCTCAGTCCGAGCGTGCGGCATTTGCGGCAGTGACGTGCATGGTTTCGATGGCAGTTCGGGTCGACGCATTCCTCCGTTGGTGATGGGGCATGAAGCTGCCGGAACGGTCTCCGCCATCGGTTCCAACGTGACACGCTTCGGTATCGGCGATCGGGTGACCTTCGATTCAACCGTTTCTTGTGGGCAATGCCATTTCTGCCGCGCGGGCTCCATCAACTTATGCGAACGCCGCCAAGTGCTAGGGGTCTCGTGCCAGGAGTTTCGTCGTCAAGGCGCATTTGCGGAGTACGTTTGCGTGCCGCAAAATATTGCCTATACGATCCCTGATAACCTGCCGTTCGAGCATGCGGCAATGATCGAGGCCGTATCGATCGCGGTGCATGCCACCAATCGAACCCCCCGATCCTTGGGCGGTTCCGTGGTCGTCGTGGGTTCAGGCATGATCGGTCTGCTGTGCATCCAAACTTTACGATTGGCTGGATTCGCCAAGGTCATTGCGGTCGACCTCGAGGACGAAAAGCTCGCTCTGGCGCGACAGTTGGGAGCCACGCACACCATCAACGCCCGTACCTCCGACCCAGTAGCCAGCGTCCTGGAATGGACCGCAGGCCGCGGAGCCGATGCGGCCATGGAAGTCGTCGGGGCGAACAAGCCCGTACAAACCTGCTTCGAAGTCGTGCGTCGTGGCGGTTCCGTTACGTTGGTCGGCAACCTGACCCCTAAAGTCGAGTTGCCACTTCAAATTGTCGTCACCCGCGAACTCTCGGTCTTCGGATCCTGCGCATCCAACGGCGAGATCCCTCAGTGCATCGAATTGCTCGCATCGGGCGCAATTCAAGTCGAACCGCTCATCACGGCCAAAGCCACGCTCGAGGAGGCCGTGGCGTGGTTCGATCGGCTTTACGCCGGCGAAAAGGGAGCCATGAAGGTCATCGTTTGCCCAACGGCCTAAGCCAACAATTGCGCGCTGTGCTGTTCTCTGCACGCGCTCAATACCTTCGCCACCACTTCATCTGCCTGCTCACTTTTGAGCGTCTCGCGGGGACTTTGTAGGATCAGACTGAGGAGCATTCGCTTCTTGTTTGCTCCATCGCGCTGCGCGTCGCGATAGATCTCACGAAACACGACATCGACACACAACGGACCTGCAGACGCGTCAATCGTTTGCCGAAGCGATTGCCACTGCAAGGCTTCGTCGACGATCAAGTTGAGGTCGCGCTGAATGGCTGGGTAGGGAATAACCCCTCGGACCTTGGGGACCAACCGCGCATGTTGCAACAGTAGGTCGAAGCTGAGTTCTCCGATCGCGGTCGGACCCTCGAGCTTGATCGACTGCGCTATCGATTTGCTCAACGATCCCATCCATCCCAACATGTGGCCGCCGACACTCCAGGTGATGCCGGTTCCGGATTCGAGGAACTCCCAGGAGACCTGCGATTCACTCCATGCCAAATCGCCGATCGAATCTCCCCACGCGCGGTGCAGGATCTCTTCAAACACACCACGTACGACGCGGATCTCGGACTCAGCGATCAACCCCAACGTGACTTGTTCATGCGGCAATCCGCTGCCATGCGGCAAATAGATCTTGGCAGTTTCAAACAACCGTACATCACGATTGGATTGCGATTGATTGTGCAGTCGAGCTGCGATCAAACTGGGAACGAGCGATCGCCGAAGTACGCTAGCCCCTTCGAGCAACGGGACCATGGTGGTCAAGGCATCGTCGGCCGTCCACGGCGAAATGCGATCGATGATCGACTTACCAATCAGACTCGGATTGAGGGCTTCATCAAAGCCCGCCGCTGTGGCCACGCTGCGGACCGTGGCCAAAATCGTATCTTCGGGCCTTCGCATCGATGCAACCATCGGTACCACCGCATCCTCGGGGATACGATGGTACCCGTAAACACGAGCAATCTCTTCGATCAGATCAATCTCACGCGTCAGATCCTGACGAAACGATGGGGCGATCACGCGGGCTGACTGGTCCCCTGCTTCGGGCAGCACTTGACACCCCAGTCGCTCCAAGATGTCGAGGCTTTCCTTCCACGGGATATCGATCCCGAGCACCCGCACGATCTGCGAAGCGCGCAACGTGCACTCGGCCAATTGCACAGGTTCCGGAGCGGTATCGACGCATCCATCGAGCAGCACTCCACCGGCAGTTTTCAAGATCAGCTCGCAACAGCGGCGCGATGCCCAATCGACTTGATTGGGATCGATCCGACGTTCGAAACGATGCGACGACGGGGAATGCAGCTTCAGCTTGCGCGCCGCGCGTCGGATGGACATCGGGGTGAAGGTGGCCGATTCGATGAGTAGGTCGCAGGTCGTATCCGAAACCTCGCTGTCGACTCCTCCCATCACGCCGCCGAGCGCCAGAGCGCGCTCGGCGTCTGCAATCACCACCATCCCTGGATCCAAGGAATAGGTTCGGTGATCGATCGCGACAAAGACTTCTTTGTCGAGAGCCGGACGCACAATGATCTTGCCGCCGCGGACTTTGGCTAGGTCGAAGGCATGCAGCGGTTGCCCGCATTCCATCATGACGTAGTTGGTCGCGTCGACGACGTTGTTGACAGGGTTGATCCCGATGGCTCTCAAGCGACGGGCAAGCCATTCCGGGCTCGGACCGATTTTCACGCCCCGAATGATTCGAGCCATGTAACGCGGGCACGCTTCGAGGAATTGATTCTCAACCTGAACTCGGCTCTGAGCTCGCTCGGCGATCACCTCGGGTTGTGGATCGGGAAGATGGAAAGGGAGTTGATACAGAACGGACGCTTCGCGGGCCACGCCGAGATGCCCTAGACAATCAGCGCGATTGCTGGTGACCTCGAGATCGATCACCGGCACCCCTTCGACAATCTCCGTCCCCTCATGATTGAGTCCCGACATCGCCCAACGCGTGACGACCTCTTCCAGCGGATGATCGATTTTGACGTAGTCCGAGAGCCAATCCCAAGAAACCAGCATGACAACACTCTCGATTTTTAAGAAGCAAACTGGCGCAGAAAACGCACGTCGCTGCGATACAAGTCGCGGATGTCCGTGATGCCGAACCGACGCATGCACAGCCGCTCAACGCCCAGGCCAAAGGCAAAACCCGACCAGCGCTCTGGATCGATGTTGACGGACCGGAAGACGTTCGGATCGACCATGCCAGCCCCACCGAATTCAATCCACTGATCGTTCCACCAGTAGTCCACCTCGACGCTCGGTTCCGTGAACGGAAAGAAGGAAGGACGAAATCGAACTTTGACATCCTCACCCAAGTAACTGGTCGCGAACAACCGAAGGACGCTCTTAAGCTGCGCCATCGTGACGTGCTCGTCCACCCACAGACCTTCCATTTGATGGAACATCGGGAAGTGGGTGGCGTCGGGTGCGTCGGGTCGATAGACACGGCCCAAGGAAATGATTCGCATCGGCAACGGCTGCGCTTCCATGACCCGAATTTGGACGGTGCTGGTTTGGCTCCGCATCAAGCGATGGGGGGCGGATTGCCCGGCTGCGGCTTTGGCAGTGGCGAGGTAAAAGTTGTCCAGCGGATCGCGCGCGGGATGATCATCCGGAATGTTGAGTGCCACAAAGTTATGCCACTCGTCTTCGATCTCCGGTCCTTCGGTTACCGAAAAACCAAGCCGCCCCATGATTTCTTTGAGATGCTCGATGGTTTGCGTGATCGGGTGCAGGACTCCGATACGGGGACGCAATCCTGGAAGTGTCGGATCAACGAAGTTGGCTTTGAATTTGGAGGCCGTGCTTGATCCCGTCAAACGCTCGGCCGCTTCATCGATTGCGCGCTGGAGTGCGTCCCGAATCTCATTGAATCGCTTGCCGGCTGCCGGACGATCCTCCGGCGAAATCTCGCTCATCGATTTCTGGATGGCCTTGAGGACGCCGTTTTTGGCGCCGACAAAACGGACGCGCAGCCCCTCCAATGACTCGGCCGTTGCAACCGATTGCAACTGGCCGTGAGCGTCGGCGAGCATCGTTTCGAGAGCATGGAGGAAGCGATCGAGAGCCATGCGTACCGTCTAGCGACTTAGGCCGCTTCTTTCTTTTCCAACGCTTGCTTCACCACTCCGACCACTACTTCGAAGCCTGTGGGATCGAGGATCGCCATTTCGGAGAGTTGCTTCCGATCGAGTTCAATGTTGGCCAAGACGAGACCGTCGATGAACTGGCTGTACCGGAGTCCGTGCAATCGGGCGGCAGCATTGAGTCGAATGATCCACAGACGGCGGAAATCTCGGCGTCGACGACGACGGTCACGGTAAGCGAATCGGCCGGCTCGCACCAAGTTCTCTTTGGCGGTCCGGTACAAACGCCGGCGGCCACCCACGTAGCCTTCGGCCCGTTGGAATAATTTCCGCTTCGCCTGACGGCGGGCGGGACCCTTTTTCGTTCTCATCGTATGCGACTTCGTTTTCTGGAAGCGTCTCAGGTCATCGCGACCGCTGCACTTGGCAGATGATGACTGGCCCGATGGTATTGGTCCAAGTCGCGATAGTTAAAACCCAAACGCCTGGTTTCTAGTGGGGCCAGGTTTCAGGATTGGCGGGCTGCGTTCGAGCGAGTCATGTTTGCCTCGCGACCGCATCGGGACCAGCGTTCGGGAAACCCCTCGCTCGGTCGTCTTCGCCAATTGGCTACATCAATGAATCGCTAGTATCCATTTCCTCGCAGCGCATCGACAATGGCCCGAGTCATGCTAGGCTCGAGCACGCGTGTTCCGCGAAGCTGGCGGATTTTCTTTGCGGGCTTCGCGATTGCCAAGTGGCTGGTTCCGCATTTGCGATGCTTTACCTTGCCTGTGGCGGTGAGGCGGAATCGCTTTTTGGTGGATTTGTGGGTCTTTTGTTTGGTCATGGCACCGGTGCTCTTTGCGTCGATGGCGGATTCAACTTTGGGATTTCTACCGTGGGATCGGGCCAAGAAGTGTAGCGAGTCTCGGACGACTGTCCAAGGGGAAAAACCCTCAAACTCGCTAGTCCCAGGGGACATTTGGCGGCGATGCCCTAGGCCGCGCTTTGGAACTCAGCGTCCGAACCAGCTTCGGACGGCGCCTTGTGGCTGCGGTCGAACCGCCGACGGACTTGATGCCGAAAGATCAAGAAAAATCGGGACAGCGGATGGTGCTTGGTCGCCCGCGGCTCAAACACCTTGCCAAGCGGTCCGGCCAGAATGGCAGGCAACAGGATCAATTCGGCGATCACGCCAGCGATCAAAATAGTCAGCATCAACCAGCCAAAACGCTGGGTGGGCGTGAACGTGCTGAACGCAAAAACGGACAAACCCAAGCCACTGATACAAGCGGCTTGCAATGTCGGCGTCCCGCATTGACGGTACGAGGCGATGATCGCGGCCTTGCGGTCCCGCATGGTAATCACGTTCCCACGGAACCACGATAGAAAGTGGATCGTGTCGTCCACCGCGACCCCGAGGGCGATGCTGGCGGTCATCATCGAACCGATATCGATCGCGACCCCCATCCAGCCCATCAAGCCGAAGATGAAGATGACCGGCAAAACATTCGGAATCATGGCGACCATGCCGGCCCGAAAACTCCGCGAAACAAAAATCATCAGCGGGGTGATGGTGAGGAAGGACCACAGCGTGCTCTCCATCAAGCTCCGCAGCAGTGCCCGCTGGGCTTTGTAGACGATGGGAACCACGCCCGTGTAGACGGATGTAACCCACTCACCCGGGACCAGCGGGTCCTTGGTCTGCAAGTCGATCACCTTGTTGAGCGCGTCGCCGAATGTCCGGACTTCGTTGTTGGTGAAATCACCCGCCAGGACGATGGCGTCGTAGTCTTCGAGTTCTTGCATCTGAACCAATGGCATGATCTTCGAATCGAGACTCGCCCGCGTGACTTTGATCCGCGCATTGGTCAGCAAGGTAGAGATTTCGTCTGCTCGGATCTTGCCAGGCAAAAACGTCTCACCCGATTCTTTGTCGACGATGGCTGGATCCCAAAGGATGACCTTCTTGCCGACAAATTTGAAATCTCCTGTCCAGGCGGCGATGCGTCGCAAGATCTGCACGCGATCCCCGTGAGCCTCGAGCACAGGATTAACAACATCGCTCAAATCATTGACGAACCGTCCGTAGTCGACTCCTTGGAAGGCCGCTACCCGCAAACTGATCCGCCACAGCTCTTTGCCCGACGCTTCATCGAACCGCAAAAAGCCGGACCGGACAAAGTCATCGCGCTTCGATTCAAGTGTCGAATTGTAGACCCGTCGCTCCACGAACTTCTGAGTGCTCGCTCCCTTGCTGGGCAGCGACGGCGCAAAGGTGGCCGCCGACAAACTGCGACCAACCCAGCCCAACGCGTTTTCGCCAAACCGCTGCTCAATGGCTTCTTGAACGCGCAAGGTCGTTTCCATGCGTTCCAAGAAGGTCAAGCGACCAAGGTCTTCGAGGCGAGGCTCGCTGTTCACTTCGTCGGTGCTGGCAATGCTTTCCTTGTCGAACTCCAAAACGATTTCGAGCGGAACCAACATTCCCAAATTATCTTCAAGCCACCGATAATCCTGAAGAATGCGGGCTTTGGAGTCGAACAGTTCCAGCAAATCGATGCTGGTGCGAGTCCGCCATAATCCCATGCCTAAGAAACCGGTAACCAAGAGACTCAGGCAAGTCACGGCCAAGTGATGGCGGACAATGAAGCCTGAGAATGCACCCCACAAGCGTTCGTTCAAGCCATCCGGATCCTTAGCCGAACCCGACGTGGCGGCCGATGCAGGCTTGGCCGAAACCGACGCCGCGTCGGAACCTTCTTCAGGCACCCAGCGACGCGCATACTTGAGCAAGTGCAACGAAGAAGGGAGCAAAAAGAAAAGGATGAAGTTGAGGATCATCACGCCGGATGCGGAGTAAAGTCCGAACTTACGGATCGGGACCAACTCACTGGCGCACAATGACAGCAAACCGAAAGCCGTGGTGATCGAGCACAATACGGCTGGTTTCAGGGCATGCATCACTGCCCGCTCGGTGGCGCCATGCAACCCCTGTTTGGTCGCGTCTTTGTAGTAGTTGATGAAATGGACCGCACCGGAAATCGCAAGAACATAGACCAACGAAGGCATCGACAAAACGATCGCATCGACGGTCTCGCCTGTCGCCCAAATCATGGCCAACGCAGCCGCAGCGCTGGTGACCGAACACATGACCACGATCCAAGTCAGTACCCAACTCCGAAGTGACCACCATGCCAAGAACAATCCAAGAAGTCCCGAGAGACCAGCCAACCGCACCAGCGTACGCTCCCCCTCTTCGTCGATCGATATGTTGTCGACTGGAGGACCACCCATATGCAAGGTAGCATCGGCAATCCCAGCTTTATCGACCAATCGTCTCAGAACGCCCGGTGGAACGTTTGGTCGAAATAGCCGAAACTGACCATGCCCGAGAATCGGTTTCAGTTTGACCGTCGTCGTCGGATCGAGCGAAACAATGACGCACGTCTGCCGACCGTCCGGACCGAGCACGGAACCCTTCAGACGCTCGACCGCTTCCTGGTAGGACAACGAATGTTGGCCCGTCGTCAGTTGCTCGATCAAGGTACGTCCGGTCTGAACCCCCTTAAAAAAGCGTTTCGCTTCGACTTCGTCCAGGTTGTCTGGGTCAATATCTTTAGGGACCAGCAGAGCACACAACTCCGCAATCCGCGGATCGTCCTGCTCGGGCTTGGAAGGGTCCTCGCCAATGCAGCAACCCTCCCAACTCAATAGAATAAATTGATCCGAGGGGAAGTTTTTGCGGAAACGTGCCAACTCTCCCGTCTCGGAGTAGGTCTTTGGTAACCAGTCCTCGACTTTGTTCACGTTGCTCTGAATGGCTTTGCCCGCGCCATAGAAAGCGAACGGAACAAAGATCAAGCCTACGATCAGGATCGCTAGGCCCCATCGGTCGTAGAACGTTTTCTTCCTGGTTGAATCGATCTGCACGTCGAGTGCCTTCACTGGCGTTTAAGCTAGAAAATCGTTCGGCCGGGAGCCCGAGGAACTCCAGAAACTAACCCGAGTGTACAGAACGCGACACGATTCCAACAGTTTGAAAACGGTCAACGAGGCAGAAAAACCACATGCCGAGCGTTCGCTTATCTGCCTAGTTCGTAAGATAGCGACCAATTCGGCACCCTGGCATTGTCCCTCGAGTCCCCTCTTTGAAGGTCTCGGTGGACATGTTTCCATCCCGGCTGCGCACCGCCCACACACCCTTGGATCGACCCGCATGCCCCGCCAAGTCTACAAAATCCAAGGATTCCAAGGAGTTCTCGGAGGGCTCTCCACATGCATCGCGCTATTTCTCGGAGACGAATGGCTGACTTTGAAAATCCCTTATTGAAATCCAGTCTCAATTGCAGTAAGATTCCTTCAGACGCGTGCTAAGCCGTTGAATTGCTCGGAGTCGCCTCGATGATCAGTCCCACCACCAACCACCCCATCCCTGTAGAATATCTGTCGCAAGACAGCCTAGGAGTTGTCGTGGATGTCGCTGGCGAAGGACAAAATATCCATCGCCTCGAGGAAATGGGAATCCGCAACGGTTGCCGTATTCGCATGCTCTGCCCCGGTGAAACGTGTTTGCTAGCGATCGACGGCAAGAAAATGTGCGTGCGACTTGGATCGGTCGCGGAGATTATGGTCTGTCCGGTTACGGATGAGTGACCTATGCCTACCCCCCGACTGACCTTGCGGGAATTGCAACCTGGGCAGCGCGGTCAAATCGTGGAGGTTGAGGGCTCCGATACGATCGCGGCAAGATTGCTTGAAATGGGACTTCTTCCCGGTGAAGTAATCGAAATGGTCGGTAAAGCTCCTATGGGGGATCCCGCAGAATTTTCTGTATACGGCTATCGCATTAGTTTGCGTAATGGCGAATCGTCACGGGTGGTGATCGATAGGCTGCCATGAGCAACTCCCAGATCTCGATTGCGCTGATCGGCAATCCGAATACCGGCAAAAGTAGTCTCTTTAATGCGCTCTGCGGAAGCAAAGCCCGCGTCGGTAATTATCCCGGGGTCACGGTCGAACACAAAACGGGACGCATGCAGGGTTCCGCTTCCGTCCCCTTCTCGGCCCCCATCGAGATCATTGATTTACCGGGTACCTATTCGCTCGCGGCCCGCTCGGCCGACGAAGCCGTTTCGGTGGACGTACTTTCGGGAAGCATGGCCGATGTTCCTCGGCCCGACGCCGTGGTGGTCATCGTCGATGCGACCCATATTGAACGCAATCTGTACTTGTTTAGCCAGGTCCTCGAGTTGGGATTACCAACACTGATCGCCCTCAACATGTGGGACCGTGTGGCGGCCACCGGGGCAACCGTCGATCCGGAAATGCTCGCCGAGAGACTCGGGATCAAGATCGTTTGCACGAACGCGGCCAAGCGAGAGGGGATCGAAGAATTGCGAGCAGCCATCGTCGCGCTGGCCCAAGCCGAGCGCACGAACAACCACCCAGAGCGCGATGGGACCGCCGGTCGCGCCAGCGATGCTTTTCCGGAACCGTTTCGGACCGAAGTTGATGGCTTGCAGCATTGGCTGCTGGAGCACGATGTGTCTTTGCAGCGCTTTCAGGTAGAACGTTTGGTCATCGATGCCAGCGACGCGCATGCCCAGCGGGCCATTCCAACGGCATTGAACGCCGCATGTGCTCAACGCATCCTCGAGATTCGTGAACGGTTGGCCGCTGCCGGTGTCTCCGTTCCGCTGTTTGAAACCAAAGCCCGCTATGGATGGGTCCGCGAGAGAACGGCTGGCACGCTTTCGCGTGCGATCGAACGTCCCAAGTCGATGAGCGATACGATCGACCGTTGGCTAACGCATCGATGGATCGGCTTGCTGTTTTTTCTGGTGCTGATGTTCTTTATCTTTCAATCGATCACCTTAGTGGCCAGTTGGCCGATGGATGCCATCGAAGGCGTCCAAGGCTTCGCTTCTTCCGTTATCGAGTCGTGGATCGCTCCGGGTCCGCTTCGCAGTTTGCTCGTAGACGGTGTGGTGGCCGGGGTTGGGTCGGTGCTGATCTTCTTGCCTCAGATTGCAATTTTGTTTTTGTTCATCGCCATCCTCGAGGACTGCGGGTACATGTCCCGAGCGGCCTTTGTGATGGACAAATTCATGTCTTCGATCGGGATGAGTGGCAAGTCCTTCTTGCCATTGATGTCCTCGTTTGCGTGCGCCATACCTGGCATCATGGCTACGCGCACGATCGACAATCGGATGGACCGAATGGTGACGCTATTGATCGCACCGCTTATGAGTTGCTCGGCCCGCTTGCCAGTGTATGTTCTGATGGTCTCAGCCTTCGTCCCCGATGTTCGTTACGCAGGTGGATGGATCACGCTCCAAGGCATCGTGCTTTTCGGCATGCAGTGTTTGGGCGCTGTGGTAGCTATCCCTGTGGCTTGGTTGCTCAAACGCTATTTCTTTCGCGGTATTCCATCGACCTTCATCATGGAACTGGCCAGTTACAAGTGGCCGAGCTGGCGGGTTACATTCGCGCGGGTTTGGGAACGCGTGCTGGCCTTTATCTCGCGGGCCGGTTCCCTGATCTTCGTGACCACGGTCTTGGTCTGGGCCGCAGCCTACTTTCCCGGTGATCACTCCCAGGTCAACGCGCAGTCGCTGCGACTCGAGACCTTGCAGTCGCAACCTGAGGTTCCCGAGGACGAGGTTTCGGATTTGGAGAACAGCATTCGGATCGAGAAGAGCCGCCTGATCGATGCCAGCTTGCTGGGCATGGCCGGACGAGCCATTGAACCGGCTGTCCGACCGCTGGGCTGGGACGGTCGGATCGGCGTGGCCGTACTGGCATCCTTCCCGGCGCGTGAAGTGATCATCGCTACGTTGGGTACGATTTATGCGCTTGGAAGTGAAACGGATGAAACGAGTGATGGGCTCAAGGAGCAGATGCGGGCCGCCACGTGGCCCGACGGGCGGCCTGTTTTCACCTTGGCCACCGCCTTTTCGATCATGGTTTTCTTTGCGTTGTGCGCACAGTGCGCTTCGACTTTGATGATCATTTACCGCGAAACCAACTCTTGGTTTTGGCCCTTCTTTTCCTTTTCGTACATGACCATCCTGGCTTACGTGGGGGCCATGCTGGCTTACAATCTGACCAGTTTATGGCAGCTTTAGCGAACGTCTTCAGGGCATCGAGAAACCCGTCTTGAGCAACGATCCCCCCGGCCCGATTCCCGATCCGTACACCGACTCGATTCCACCCGCAGATTCGAAACCACTTGCGCGTCTGGAAGTCAGAGCACGTCCATCGGTGCACGCGACCGATGTTCGCGAATTTCGCTGGTTGCTCTATGCGCATGCCTGCGCCACGTTGTGCACGCGGACTCTGTTCTTTTGGGCGCCGTTTGCGATCGCGAGGGAGTTTCCAAATTCGCCGTTGTACCTGGGCTACCTGGGACTGGTTCAAGCCATCCCGGCCCTGAGCTTGGCCATTGTCGGTGGTCACCTCGCCGACAAACTCGATCGCCGCAATTTGCTGCGGGCGACGCTCGCCTTGCAACTGGTGTGCTCGATCGGCATGATGGGATCGTCGTTCCTATCGGGTGCGACCATGCTCAGCGCGATTTACTTCTGGATGTTTTGGTTGGGGGTGGCCCGCGGCTTTGTTGAACCGACCATGCCGAGCCTCGAAGCGCAACTCGTCCCGCGCATCGCCGCCGTCAGCGCCGCTACTTGGACAACCATTGTTTGGCATGCATGCGCTGTATTGGCACCGCTATTAGCCGGTGCTCTGATCGGGACCGTGGGCGGCTGGGCCGCCTTTGTTTGCAGCATTGCATTCGCCATCCTGGCAATCGTTTTCGTTTCGTGGATCCCCAGGCAACCCATTCCGGTCCGACCTCGGAAGGAATCTTTCGTTGAGTCGATCGGAGTCGGCTGGAAGTTCGTGCTTCGCCGCCAGATCCTATGGACGAGCATGGCACTGGATCTTTTCGCGGTGCTGTTCGGCGGCGCGATTGCGTTACTACCTTTGTTTGCCAAGCATGTGTTATTCATCGGTCCGGTCGGATTGGGAGTGCTCACAGCCATGCCCATGTTCGGTGCATTGCTGTGCGCGTTGGTGTGCATTCGATTTCCACCCCGCGCCTACTCAGGCAAAATACTATTGGGATGCATCTTTGGTTTCGGTATTAGCATCATCGTGTTCGCACTGTCGAAGAACTTCTATTTGTCCTGCGGGGCGTTGTTCTTTAGCGGTGTTTTGGATGGTGTGAGCGTGGTCATTCGCAAATCAATATTACGACTCTATTCGCCCGATCATATGCGTGGTCGCATTGCGGCCGTGAATTCCATGTTCATCGGGGCCTCGAATGAAATTGGTGAACTCGAAAGCGGCGTGGCCGCTCACCTCCTCGGCCTGGTTCCTAGCGTCTGGATCGGTGGCGTGGTCACCCTCGTCGTCGTGATTGGAGTATCCATTTTTGGGACCGAGCTTAAACGCTTCGACATGCGCTACGCGCACTCCGAAGACGAAGAAGCGTAAACCATAGCTGGCCCCGCAGCCCGGGCTATCCGCACCGATGCCGATGCCGGCATTCGGGCGGTCAATCGAGCTGCCACCCATTGGGCTTGATCCTCGTCCGCGACGATGGCGAACAACGTCGGCCCCCAACTCGATTGACCTGATCCGTAGACACCCAACCCATGCAGGTCCGCGATGGCGTCCGCGATACCTTGCGAACGGTAGATGCCTCCCTGCGTCGATCGAAAGACCTCGCCTGCCAAAGCACCATAGTGGCCCACAGCGCGACCGGCTGCGGACCAATCGCATGCATCCAAAGCGGGTAGCAAGTCGGACTGCACCAATCGCAGCATCGTGTCTCGATTGGGATTCGGGTGCCGTGAACACACGTCAAAGATCGCCTTCTCCTCATGCCCACTATCGCCGCTATACGAACCATCGCAGGCCGTCACGATCCGCCATTGAGAAGGGAAAAATACGGATTGAGTCCGGGGCGCGAGGCCAATTCCCGGCGCGGCCACCGGCATTTGACCGCGATCGAAAATCATGCCTCCGTGCAAGAAGCCTTCGAGTCCGATGTGCGAGCGTTTTCCCCTGCCGCTTTCAAGGGCTAGTACTTCCGTACTCGGCACAATATGCGATAGCCCACACGGGATAAGCGATAAGGATCGCATGCACTCCGCCGCACTCAGCAGACCGGAGACACTGCATGCAAACTGGGTACCAGAACCGAGCCCGACATGCGCCTCGGGTGCGCGACAAACCCGAAGCGCAGCGACAGGCAACACGGAACTTCGACGCACCTTGCGCCACTGCTGCACCGCATCGATGGCCCGTAGACGCCAGTACTTCGGTGCATCGATTGGTAATGAATCCGGATCACTGCATTCGCCTAGGCGGGCCGATAGGATCGACTCCGGCGCGTCAATCATCAGACCCAGGCCGCCGTAGCAATGGGGATGATCAGGGCAGATCTCGAGCAATCCAAAGTGCAGTCGTGACGCGGTCCGCACTTCGATGCTCTTCGCGCCGGACAACGTACTGGACATGGATCTCGTTCCGAAGAAACGACCTAGGCTTCCACTTCGACCGGCGAAACGACCAACGCTTCTTCGCGGCTACCGGTCCATTTGGGCAACTCCAATCGCGTGGCGATCCAACCCGGATGAGTCACGGTGCCTGCGGATTGGTTTGCGTTCCCCACAATCCTCCAGCGGATGGGAGACGCTCCTTCGGGTACCTCGATCCGTTCGCCTTCTGCCACGTCCGCCGCCGCGCGAATCCCCAGCATGCGATCCAACGATTTGTGGGTGTCGATCAAAACGTTGCGGGCCGCGCTGCCGATCTGCTGGTCGGTGTATTGATCGAGCGATTCGTAGATCAAATCCAGGAGCCGGGCATCGCGCTGTAGGACCGATAGAAGCGTCAGGGCATCGTTGCGATCGGGTGCATTCGCAGGACGAGTGCCCGCTGGCTGCGTCGGTGATTGGCCGTGGGTATGCCCCGTCTCGGTCTGTTTCAGTGCGAGGTTTTCGGTTTCAGGCGGGCCGTTCAGAATGCGGGCCACGCGCTCGGCCATTTCGGCCCGAAACAACACTGCGAAAAATATTCGAAAAGCGATAGCGATGCGCATCGGACCAACGTCTTCTCAAAGGAATGCGGACCAAAAAGGGGAGCGGTCCATCGGGAATGGAGTCGCAATTCGGTGGAGCCTGCCAGCCCTCCGAGTGCCGACTCCCCTCGACCGGGGAGGACAATATACCGGCCACCTCGTCCGTTCGGCAGTGCGAGGGCGGCGACAACCATGGTATATTCTGAGCCAGGAATTGGGCACCGCTGTGCAAGGGGAACCGCGTGAAAGATCGTCAAGGAAGGGCGCGACAAGAAACACAAGGACAACGGCGCGTCCGCACCGACTTGGACGCTCCAACCGGGGTGCGCGGACCGCTGTCGGCCCCACATCCTGCGCCCGTCCTCACCCGCCGTGATTATCAACTGCGGCTCGGGGAATTGCTGGCGCGGCGCTCGACGCATTGGCAGCATCGTCAGGACTGGCAGCACCGGATCGGTGAGGAAGTTCTCGAATCGTCCTCGGTCATGGATGGAGCAAATTTTCGTCGGATCGCCAGGTTGGACCTCGAACGCATGTCGGAGGCCTACGACCGCTACTTTTTTCAAGGCCTGTGTTTGCCATTGGCCCGTTCCTACGGGATGACCTTTCGACTCAGTTCGCGGATGTCGCGGGCGGGTGGCAAAACGACGCGGCGAATGCTGCGTGCCCCCAACGGCCAAGAAAAGACGCTCGGATTCGAAATCACACTTTCCACCAGCCTGCTATTCCAGTCGTTTCGCAAGCCTGGGGATCAAGCCCGGGTGTGTGGGCTGCCATGCGACCACCGGTTGGCCGCCATGCAGCGGGTGGTCGAGCACGAAATGATCCACTTGTGCGAAATGTTGGTTTGGATCCATAGCGACTGCAATGCCCAACGTTTTCAAAGCATCAGCCAGCAGCTGTTTGGCCACACCGAGCACCGGCACGAATTGGTGACTCAGTACCAGCGTGCGGCGCGCGATTTCAATATCCGGCCTGGCCAACGCGTTGCGTTTCGCTGCAACGGAAAAACCCTCAACGGTGTGGTCAATCGCATCACATCGCGGGCAACTGTCCTGGTTCCCGATCCGAAGGGGTCACGCTACAACGATGGTTTCCATTACACAAAATACTACGTGCCCTTGGACCAAATGCGTCCAATCGGCTGACTTCGCTCCGAACCCTTCTACCCAAGCTTTCCTGACGCATGAGAAGTCTGACAACGATCGAAGGCCAAGCCCGCGCGGAAGCCTTCGTCGCCTACCTGCTGACGCAGAACATATCGACCCATGTCGAGCCTTCCGACCCAACGCGAACGCATTGGGATGTCTGGATTCGCGACGAAGACCGACTCGCCGCTGCCCAACAAGAGTTGCGATTGTTCGAAGCCAATCCAGACGACCCTCGCTACCAACAAGCCATCCGGGACGCGCGAACGATCCTCAAGGAACAGCGGGACGAAAGCCTCGCGCGGCAGCGGAACCTCCGGACCGGTCGCGATCTGTACCAAAACTCCATGCTTTCAGGTCGGCTCCCGCCCCTGACGCTGACCTTGATCGTGCTGTGCTGCGTCTTCAGCATCCTGTCTTCTTTTTCCTCGCCCAAACCCTCCAATCCACTCGGGATGTCGATCGTCAAACAGTTGAAGTTCGCGGACATGCAGAAGTACCAAGCCACCAAGGATCCGGCGGTGTCGCTCAAGGAGTTTCAGCTATGGCGGATCTTTACACCCATGTTCCTACATGGTGACCCGTTCCACTTGATCATGAACATGTTGGCCTTGGCCTCCCTGGGCCGAGTGACCGAACGCCTCGAACGCACCCCTCGCTACGCCTTGCTTATCCTGATCTTTGCGCTCGGTTCGCATCTGCCGCAAGGCCTATTGCCTGAAAGCATCCTGGGAATCCGCGGGCTGTCTGGGTCACCCAACTTTGTTGGAATCTCAGGCGTGGTTCTGGGACTCTTCGGCTACATCGCCACCAAAACATACCTTCGCCGCGATTTGGGCTTCTCCCTTTCGACGCAATCCTACTTTATGGTCGGACTGATCCTGCTCCTGGGTTTTGGAGGGGACATCACTGGCAACGTCGGCAATCTACGTATGGCTAACTTCGCTCACCTCGGAGGATTGCTGACCGGGATCGCGGTCGGGTGGATCATGAGCAATCCGTTCTTCGATCGAAAATAGATTCGATCGCAAAGATGCAGGCACCGAATGCGGCTCGGCTTCAAGCGGCGTATTGCCTCAACCGTAAGCGGCGTCCAGCAATCGACGTACGGACGCAACCAGCGCCGTCAGCGAAAAAGGCTTGGGCAATATCGATTCGGCCCGCAAGGCCCGGGCCTGGGCCAAGATCCGATCATCGAGATTGGCAGTCATAAGGATGCACGGCAACGTCAACGCACGATTTCGTACCGATTGCAGTGCCCCCAAACCATCGAGCCGCGGCATGTGGACATCGAACAAGGCCAAGTGAATGTCCCCTTGATCGATCATATCGAGGGCTTCGAGACCATCGGCCGCAACCAACGTACGAAAGCCGCGACGCATGAGGGCTTCGCTCAGCGTCTGCCGAAAATCGGCGTCATCATCGGTAATCAACAAGCGATGATTGAAAATGGACATGGCCTCAACACAGCTTGGCTGTGGGAATACAGTGTTTGTCTTTAGGACTAACAGGGTCGCTACGGAAATCACTTGAACCTAGGTATTATCGCTTAGCCTACCTTACGAATCAAACCCGAAATCCCTTCGAGGCCCTTCGGAGGCCCCCATGTTCTCACAAAAATCCTCAAATTCAGATTTTTGGAACCACTTGGCCGACGAACTCGACCAAAAACGGCGGGCTGGCCTGGCGCGGCAGGTCATCGTTACCGAGCCGCTCTCTCCGACGACCATGCGTCGCAACGGTCACGAGTTGCTCCAATTCGGATCCAACGACTACCTGAGTCTAGCCTGGCATCCGGAAGTCCAAGCCACGTATCGGCGTTTGGCGTCGCAGCCACGCGTCGGAGCCGGCGCCAGCCCCTTGGTTTCCGGCGCTTCACCCGAATACGAACAATTGGCCAGGACCATCGCGGCCTGGGAACAAACAGAACATGCGGTGGTGTATTCAAGCGGCTACGCGGCCAACGTCGGGACCCTGTCCGCCGTGGCGGGCCGCGAAGATTTGATCCTTAGCGATGCGCTCAATCACGCCTGCTTGATCGATGGCTGCCGACTCTCACGCGCGACATTGCAAGTATATCCGCATGCAGACATGGCGGCTCTGGACACCTTGCTGCGTGAACTGCGAGGTCGCCATCGCTTTGCGTGGATCGTGACGGATACCGTCTTCAGCATGGAGGGCGATCTCGCCCCGGTCAAAGAAATCGACGCGCTGTGCCGTACGCATGACGCCATCGCGTTTGCCGACGAAGCCCATGCCAGCGGAGTATTCGGTCCCAGTGGTCGCGGCGTTGTGAGCACCATTGACTTCGACCCTCGGCGATGGATTCGGACAGGGACGTTGAGCAAAGCAATAGGCTGCAGCGGTGGATTCGTCAGCGGTCCGAATCTTCTGACGCGATGGTTGACACACCAAGCCCGGTCGTGGATCTATTCCACCGCGATGCCTGCGGCATCGCTCGGAGCGGCCGCTCGGGCCATCGGGCTGTTGCAAGGCATGGACGCCGAACGAGCTCAATTGGCCGAACGCAGTCGATGGCTTCGGCGCGAACTGACCGGGCTGGGACTGGCGACACGTGACGATGCGAGTCCCATCGTGCCGGTCTATTTTCAGGATCCACACGAAGTCGTTCGTATCGCCCATCAACTCTTAGAACTCGGCATCTACGTACCCGCGATCCGCCCACCGACGGTCCCCCGTAATGGCTCCTTGCTCCGCATTAGTCTGAACATTTCCCACACTCCCAGCGACCTCGGTCGACTCGTTGAAGCCTTGCGATTTGTTGCCTCGACCACACCGATCACGGGTTCGTAGCGGTGCGGTCTCGCGGACGTTTGGTCCTGGTGAATGCATGGGGTCTGTGATAAAACATGCCCGACGGCGCCCACGGCGAAATGGCCTTCAATTGACTTTTGGTTGGGAATGATCGGACGAGCATGAGCGATAGCGAAAAGTGCATCATCATCGGAAGTGGACCTGCAGGTTGGTCGGCAGCCATCTACGCGGCCCGAGCCAATCTGGAACCCCTTCTCTTTGAAGGGGCGATGACCGAGGAAAATCGCGTCATGGGCCGGTTCCCAATGGGCCAATTGGCTCAGACAACCGAGGTCGAAAACTACGCCGGCTTTCCTTCCGGCAACCTCAAGGCGTTCCTCGAATCCGCAATCGATCCCAGCCGACAATACATGTTCCCCCCCGTGGAAGAGCATGCGCACGCGGTCACAGGACCGGAATTGATGGAATTGATGCGTCAACAAGCCCTTAACTTCGGGACGCGGATCATTACCGACGATGTGGTGAGTGTCGACTTTTCGAAAAAACCGCTCACGCTCAACACCAGCGAAAACGGCACCTACACCGCGCATACCGTTATCCTGGCTACCGGTGCGAGCGCGAACTACCTGGGACTGCCCAGCGAAGAAAAATTCCGCAATCGCGGTGTCAGCGCGTGCGCCGTGTGCGATGGAGCTTTACCTCGCTTCCGCAACAAACCGTTGGTCGTGGTCGGCGGTGGCGACTCCGCTGTGGAGGAAGCCAGCTACCTGACAAAGTACGCTTCGAGGGTCTACATGATCCTGCGACGCGGTGAAATGCGTGCCAGCAAGATCATGCAAGATCGGGCACTGTCCAATTCGAAAATCGAACTCGTCAAGTTTTCGGTGGTTGATGAAGTCCTCGGGGACGACGATCCAAAAATTGGATTGACCGGTGTGCGAATCCAAAATGTCGAGACAAATGAAAAAACCGTACTCGAAGCGGCCGGCATGTTTCTGGCCATCGGCCACACGCCTAACACCAAATTTCTCGATGGCCAAATCGAAACACACGACAGTGGATACGTCACCTGGAAGCAACCCTATCGCACCATCACGAGCGTCGAAGGGGTATTCGCCGCCGGGGATGTGGCCGATGATTATTACCGCCAAGCCATCACGTCTGCTGGGAGTGGTTGCATGGCCGCCCTCGATGCCGAGCGGTACTTGGGCAGTGCAGGGATTCACTAGCCTCGAGCCAAAGCATTGAACGCACCGACCAACACCAGCAATCTTCCGATCATCGTTCGCGGCGCTCGCGAACACAATCTTAAGAGCGTCGACCTCGTTCTGCCTCGCAACCAGTTCATTTGCTTCACCGGAGTTAGCGGTAGCGGCAAAAGCTCGCTGGCCTTCGATACCCTCTACGCCGAAGGCCAACGCCGTTACCTCGAAAGCTTGTCGACCTACGCGCGGCAGTTCGTCGGTCAACTCCCCAAACCCGATGTGGATCTACTGTCGGGTCTCTCTCCCGCCATCTCCATCAGCCAAAAGTCGACGGGCAACAATCCGCGTTCCACGGTCGGCACCATCACCGAACTGACGGACTTTCTCCGCGTTTTATTCGCGCGGTGCGGGACGGGTTTCTGTCCCAAATGCGATTCGCAGATCAGCAGCCAAACACGCGATCAAATCGTCGAACGCATCGAACAGCTCGATCCCTCCCACCCGTACCTGTTCCTCGCCCCAATCGTCCGAGCCCAAAAGGGTGAGCACAAGGACCTGTTCGATGAGCTGCGGCGAGCCGGTTTCAATCGTGCACGCATCGATGGTGCGGTGCAAAACCTACAAGAAAACATCACACTCGAACGTTACAACAAACACGACATCGAACTGGTGGTGGATCGCATTTCCATCGATCAATCGAGCCGGCAGCGGATCGCCGAGGCCGTCGATAATGCCCTGCGGTATGGCTCGGGCACAATGCTCCTGTCACCGCTTTTGCCTCGCCCGGTAGCAATCGAGGACACCGCAAACCTCGAGGACACCGCCGCAACCGCCACGAAAAAATCTCCTAAGAAATCGACCAAGAAGAAAGCGGCTGACAAGCCATTGAAGGCCGCTGCCAGAGCCGCCTCCGAAGAGCCGACTTCGACCCAGCGCGATGCACTGCTGAGCTCGGATCCCGATCGCGACGTGGTCTTTTCGCAATCTTACGCGTGCGCTAAGTGTGGCATCTCGTATCCGCCCCCATCCCCTCAGATGCTGAGCTTCAACTCACCGCAGGGCGCTTGCCAATCCTGCGAAGGCCTGGGCACGACATTCTCGTTCGCCGAAGAACTACTCATCATCGATCCCGCCAAATCCATACGCGGCGGTGCGATCGAATTGATCGGCAAGTGGACGGAAATGCCCAAATGGTTGCGGCGATCTCTGTCTACCTTTAGCAAATTGATCAGCTACAAACTCAAAGCGAAGAAGGACATCATCGCGGTCCCATGGAAATCTTTGCCAGTCGATCAACGCACTGCGATTCTCTACGGTTGGAATCAATCTCAGGTCGCCTGCGCCCGCGTTGGCTCACGCACCGGTCTATTCACCGGCATCGCCAATGAGCTGCTGAACATCTATCGGCACACGACCAACCCGATGTTCAAAGCCCGCTACGAAAAATTCATGCGCGTCGAATCGTGCACCGATTGCCATGGAATGCGGCTCAATGCCCAAGCAAGATTCTTGCGTCTGAAATCTAAGGCCAAGGCCTTCAAGCAATCACCGTACATGGCCCTGGGCGAGTGCTCACGATTGTCGATCCTGGAATGCACGGACTTTTTCTCAGTCCTGGACCTCGATGCGACGCAGACCATCATCGCGACAGAAGCTCTGAAGGAGATACGCGCCCGACTTCAATTTTTGATCGAAGTCGGGCTCGGTTATCTCGCGCTCGAACGGACCGCCCCAACATTGTCCGGTGGCGAATCGCAGCGCATTCGATTGGCCAGCCAAATCGGTGCGGGATTGGTCGGCGTGCTGTACGTGCTCGATGAACCCTCCATCGGTCTGCATCCTCGCGATAACGACCGACTCCTCGGATCCCTAAAACGTCTACGCGATTTGGGCAATACGCTCATCGTGGTCGAGCATGATGAAGACACGATGCGGGCAGCCGATATCGTGGTCGACTTTGGCCCAGGGCCCGGCGTCAAAGGTGGGGAACTGATCAGCATCGGTACTTTGCAGGAGGTGGCCGATAACCCGAAGAGCTTGACTGGCAATTTCCTGTCGCGCAGGACCCTCATCGATCGACCAAAGACACGTCGCCGTGGCAATGGCCATTCGCTTCGCGTGCTCGGGGCCGCTCACAACAACCTCCAAAATGTCGACGTGGAATTTCCACTCGGTCGATTGATCGCGGTCACAGGCGTTAGCGGTTCCGGAAAAAGCTCCCTCGTGTCGGACATCCTCACCCCCGCCCTGCGCAATGCGCTCAACCGAGCCGACGATTCCCCCGGTCTGCATCGCACGCTCGAAGGGCTCGAGCATCTCGATAAAATCATCGATATCGACCAAAGCCCGATCGGTCGCACGCCCCGCAGTAACCCGGCCACGTACACGAAACTGTTCGACGAAATTCGCGACCTGTTCGCAGAGTTGCCCGAAAGCAAACGCCGCGGCTTCGCACCCGGAACCTTCAGCTTCAATACCGAACTCGGTCGCTGCACCGCTTGCGATGGGTACGGGGCCATTCGTTTGGACATGGAATTTCTGGCCGACTTGTGGATCCCATGCGCTGCTTGCGAAGGCAAACGCTACAACCGAGCCACGTTGCAAGTCCTCTTCAAAGGCAAGTCAATTGCTGATTGTCTGGATCTCGATGCGCAGCAAGCCGTTGAACACTTCGCGGCCTTTCCCAAGATCGTCGACAAATTACAAACCCTATGCGATGTCGGGCTCGAGTACCTCAAGCTCGGCCAGTCCTCGCCGACCCTCTCGGGAGGCGAGGCACAACGTATCAAGCTGTCACGGGAATTGAGCAAGCGGGCTACGGGCAAAACGTTTTATGTGCTCGACGAACCCACCACAGGCTTGCATTTTCATGATATCAATTTGCTATTGCACGTGCTTCAAAGCCTGGTCGATCGCGGCAACACCGTGGTCGTTGTCGAACACAATCTCGACTTGATCCAAGCCGCCGACTGGATCATCGACCTGGGCCCCGACGGCGGCGCCGGGGGCGGACGTATCGTTTGCACAGGTACACCAGAACAAGTTGCGAAGAATAGCAAATCGCATACGGGTAGCGCGCTCAAAAGCTACTTCGAAGCCCACACGGGTGAAGCGGTCAGCGACTCGCATGGGGCGTCGAAGAAAAAAGGGGCGACCAAAAAATCCGCTTCGAAGTCCAAGTCCTCAAAGAACGTCATGCAGGATGCGCCGAAGCCGCTGCGCAGTCCCGCCTTGGAAGACATTCGGGTCACCGGTGCCAATCAGCACAACCTCAAGAATGTTAATTTGACCATCCCGCGCAACGCCATGACGGTTTTCTGTGGCCACAGCGGTAGCGGGAAAACTTCGATGGCCATGGACACGATCTACGCGGAAGGCCAACGCCGATTCGTCGAGAGCCTCAGCTCGTACACGCGACAGTTCGTGGGTCAAATGCCAAAACCCAATGTCGATCGTATCGATGGACTGAGTCCGGCGGTCGCGATCGAACAACGCGGTCTTTCCCACACGCCGCGCTCCACCGTCGGGACCGTGACGGAGATTTACGATTACCTCCGCGTCTTCTTCGCTCGCTTAGCCCAAATGCATTGCACGCGATGCGATGCGCCCGTAAGTTCACAAACCGTCGATCAGATTGTCGATCGCTGGATGGCGATCGGCGCCTCACATGCGAACCACGGCACCGAAAACGGAAAGCCCGACTCGGGCATGCGATGCTTGCTTCTCGCACCGGTCGTCCCGCCCGCCAATCAAGAGCCGAAAGACTACTTTGATGAACTGAAGCGTCAAGGCTACGCGCGGCTTCGGATCAATGGTCGAACCTACGCCATGGATGCCATCCCAGAGCTGAATCGAAAAAGCCGGTACGAGATTCAAATCGTGGTGGACCGGATCGTGCTCAACCAAGCCGATCGTAAGCGGCTGAGCGACAGCCTCACCACAGCCATCAGCTTGGGGCACGGTGTCGTTCAATTGGCCTTTGTCGACGAAGATCGCAGAGAGAGCCTTTGGGATGTTCAAACCTATTCGCTGCAACTCGCCTGCAATGCATGTGGCATCTCGTTTCAATCGCTCACGCCCCACCACTTCTCGTTCAACACGGCTGTCGGTTGGTGCCCGGCGTGTGAGGGTCTTGGTGTCCAATCCGGCACCGATCCGGCTTCGTTCATTGATGAAAATCGTTCGCTGCTCGACGGTGGATTGCTGCTTTGGCCCAACACGAGTACCCCGCTCGCGCGGGCCATGCTCGTCGCCCTCGGACGGCAGACAGGGCTTCCTGTCGATCAACCCATTCACTCTTGGACCAACCGCCAGCGATCGGTTCTGTTCCGCGGCAATGCCGAGCAAGAGATCACGGTTACGCATGCGGATCTGGCGATGCAATCTCCGAATGCCCAGCCTGGCAAGACCTCCGGTAGCTCGTCCGATGCCATCCTGATGTTCTATCGATTTCATGGCGTGTATCCGACGCTCTCGCTTCTTTCCAACGCCAACGCATCCATCCGTATGCGGCTGAGTTCGTACCTCTCCGATGTGCCCTGCACGGTCTGCGACGGGGCTCGCATTCGCGCCGAAGCCGTTCACGCGCGATTCCGAGAACTTCGCATGGCCGACTTGGTCCAGATGCCTTTGGCCGAACTGGCTTCGACGCTTGCATCGTGGCAACTCTCCATGTCCGAAAAGAAGATCGCGGGTGAACTGCTGCGTGAAATTCAACAACGTTTAGCTTTCTTAATCGATGTCGGTCTTGAGTACCTGACCCTCGATCGCGCGGCCAACACACTCTCGGGTGGCGAATCGCAGCGAATCCGATTGGCCAGTCAGCTTGGCAGCGGGCTTTCGGGCGTGCTGTACGTGCTCGATGAGCCCACGATCGGTCTACATCCGCGCGACAATCTACGCCTGATCGCGGCCATGCATCGACTGCGCGATCTTGGCAATACCCTGCTCGTCGTGGAACACGATCGAGATGTGATCGCCAGCAGCGACGCCATTTGCGATTTCGGACCAGGCTCGGGGCCTTATGGTGGCCAAGTCGTAGCGGAGGGATCGGCAAAAGCCATCATCGCTCAATCCAGATCGGTCACGGGTCCTTTCCTCAGCGGCCGCAAGGGGATCGAGATCCCCAACCAACGTCCATTTTTGCTGGACTCAGACGCGCCAGCTCTGGTGCACGATTGGTCGGATCGCGTAGACCACGCCCCGGGTTGGATCACCGTGCGTGGCGCTGCGACCAATACACTCCGTCATATCGATGTTTCCTTCCCATTGGGTTGCTTGACCGCCGTCACCGGTCCGAGCGGCAGCGGCAAAAGCAGTTTGATCAATGGCATTCTGTATCCGTCGCTCGCCCGGAAATTGCATCGTGCAGATTTGCAACCTGGACCGCATACGAAAATCGAAGGGATCGAACAGATCAACAAGGTTCTGCAGGTCGACCAATCTCCGCTCGGAAACTCGCCCACCAGCAACCCGGCCACCTACACCGGACTCTTCGACCTGATCCGACAATTGTATGCTCGAATGCCCGAGGCCAAACTTCGAGGATTGCCCCCGGGCAGTTTCAGCTTCAATGTTGGACCAGGACGTTGTGAGCAATGCGAAGGTGTCGGCCAGATTCGAATTCAAATGCACTTCTTGCCCGATGTATGGATCACCTGCGAGGCCTGCCACGGTCGCCGTTACACCGAGGAAATCCTCGCGGTCAAATATCGAGGTAAATCGATCAACGACATCCTGAATATGTCGATCGGTGATGCGCGGGATCTGATGAGCGAGATCCCCAAAATTCATGCCATGCTTTCCGTTCTTTGCGACGTTGGTTTGGACTACCTAGCCCTCGGACAAAGTGCACCGACGTTGAGCGGCGGCGAAGCACAACGGGTCAAGCTAGCGGCGGAATTGTGCCGGCCCGCAACTGGCCGTACCTTGTATCTGCTCGATGAGCCAACGACCGGATTGCACTTTGATGACATCAACAAACTCATGATGGTCATGGACCGGTTGGTAACTGCAGGCAACACCGTCATCATCATCGAACACAATTTGGAAGTCATTCGGGTGGCCGATTGGATTGTGGATTTAGGACCAGAGGCGGGCAAAAACGGTGGGCAGTTGGTATTCTCAGGTCCTCCTACGGAACTGATGCGCTACGCGCGTGAACGAGCCCAATGGCAATCCGACACCATTAAAATCAGCACGCGTGCGAAATCTTCCACAAAGCGGAAGCGATCGAGTGTCGACACAGCCACCATGCTGGTCGCGGAACCCCGACTACAAGCCAGTCCACCTCCCCTTGCGAGTCATACCGGCGATGCCCTGTTGGAACGCGAATCGCTCATTCGGCCCTCCTGAATGCGGATCCATCACCCATGCGCAACTCCCAATCTTCTTCGGCCGGGCGATCCGGCAGTATGCTCGCCTGCTTTCTAACGTTGGTGTTTTGTCGAATACCAATTCCAATCCTGCAAGCGGGCGAAACGGTGCGGGTGGAAATCACTCGCGACACCTGGCTCTCGAATTATCCAACGGAAATTTCTGGATCCAACGGTGCCGCCCCGCGACTGAAACTGAAATCGATTCAAGAGCTTTCCATCGTCGACTTCGATACGCAGCCGCTTCGTGAGCGAACCATTGTCCGTGCGAAACTCTTGCTGAAAATCGCGGGCGACCCGGGACTCGAACGCGTAACCCTCAGCTCGATCACTTGCGATTGGGTCGAAGGAACTGGCACCAGCTATGAACGCATCGAAGGCGCTTCGTCGTTCTCTCACCAAATCTACCCCAAGCAGCGCTGGCACGATTCCGATTTGACAGCCGTGTGTTTGGGCAACGGTGGTTCAATCTATGCCTCGATCGATGCAAAACCGGCTACAGAACCGGGCTGGGTGGAACTGGAGGTGCCCGTGGAGCTCCTTCAAGCCCGATTGGCAGGACTCAGTTATGGAATCGTACTGATGGACGACACCGGCAGTACATGGAAGCGCGATGGCGAATCTTTCCAACGTCAATTGTTTCCCAATCGCTTTGTTTACAGTCGTGATTCCAATCGGCAGAGCGCGCCGTATTTGCTGGTCGAGGTTGAGGAGAGAGAACTAGATACAACCCCTGAGTCGAATACCCCTGAGATTTCTCAATTGCGTTTCCTACCTCGGGAACCACAAGACCCACGGCCGCGTCTGAGCTGGTCAATATCACCCTCCGAGCCAGATCGCATTCTTGGTTTCATCGTTCGGTGCGATGGAATACGCGTGCCGCAATACCATGTTCCGGCGATCGAAAATTCTCGTTCCGGACGTTGGGTCATGCCCATCGATGGCATCGATCAAGACGCAAAGGACGGAACCAGTCGGACGTTTGAGATCGTTACAGTCGATCGCGACGGGCGCGCCGGAACGCCTCAATCAATCGTGGTTCCGGTCGACGTACCCGTGGTCATCGCACCGCATCTGGCGCGCGAACTCGAATCGGTTCCCAACAACGCCGGTGAGCTCGATTGGTCGACCGCGCTCGAAGGATTCGGTCGGTATTGGACTGTCGTCGATCCACTCGATACGATCGTGCCCACGTCGAGGCGGTTGATCCCCGAGCAGTCGGTGGAATACCTTGCCAAAAACCATCTCTGGAACGCCTCGAAGCAGCGCGTCACCTTGGATAGCCCGCGCGGCGGATGGATTGGATTCCAACTTGCCAGTTCCCTCGCAACTGAGACTGTGGACTGCCAATGGGTTGTCGACGATCGCTTGGCGGCGTTCGAAGGACTACGCATGGAGTTGCATCGTTACACGTTGGTGAACAAGGGTTCGGAGGGCGTGCCCGACCCACTCATCGCTATCGCCCAAGGGACGACGTCGCTGTCAGCAACTTTGGACCAGGACCCAAGCCATCGCGGGGAATCCCAGAGTTGGCTGTTGGAGATGTATGTGCCTCATGAAGTTCCCGAGGGTCGCTATCGAAATGAATTGGTGCTCCGCTCCGGCGCTCAACAGGTCGTGCTGTCGGTCGATCTGCAGGTGCATGCCGCAACGTTGCCGAAGGAACTGAGTTTCCTGCCCGAGATGAATTGCTACGATCTTCCCGAAAACGATCGAGACTACTACCAACTTGCGCATCGCCATCGCGTGGTCTTGAACCGACTCCCCTATTATCAGAATGGAATTTTGGCGAAGGATTGCTGTCCGGTCTGGCGCGACGGCATCCTCGATTGGGGGCCGTTCGATGCCAAATACGGAGATCTATTGAGCGGAGCGGCCTTCGCAGATTCCGTGCGCGGTCCGATACCGCTGGAATGCTTGTACATGGCCATGCATGAGAATTGGCCATCGCCGATGGAATCGAATTACAACGGTAGCTATTGGGCCGATCAAGCGTTTCCGGATACGTACCGTCGAGCGTGGGTTTCAGCGGTAGCACAAAGCGTCGAACACGCTCGAGACATGGGCTGGACCGACACGCGATTTCATATCTTTTTGAACAACAAGGTCGATTTCAAGGATCGGGGATGGTCGCGCGGATCCTCCCCCTGGCTGCTCGATGAGCCTGCCAACTTTCAAGACTATTGGGCGCTCCGTTATTTCGGTATCGCCTTTCACGAAGCCAAGTTGCGTTCCAATCCTCGCAACCCGAAGCCACTGCCGCAGTTCATGTATCGCTGCGACATTTCGCGTCCTCAGTGGCAGCGCGATTCACTTGACGGGTTGATGGATTATGCGGTGATTGCACAAGGCGCGTTTCGCGAATACCAACGCCTCGTCTTGGATCGCAAATTTCGAGATGGCGGCATGGTTGTCTTGTATGGGAGCAACAATCCCATCGGGACCAACAACGTTATGCCGGTGGCGTGGTGTTGGGACGCCTGGTGTCTCGGAGCCGACGGCGTATTGCCCTGGCAAACGATTGGGCAAGTAGCTTCGTGGGACCAGGCCGACGAGCTCGCTCTCTTTTACCCCAATCCGAAAGACCCCAACACTGCCCCTTCGCCATCGATCCGATTGAAGGCCTACTGCTACGGACAACAAGACGCGGAACTCCTGCGCCTCCTGGTCCAGCATTTGGGGGTGGATCGATATGCATTGGGCCAGCAGTTACAAAAGGAACTCAATTGGCACCCAACCGATCGGGCCGGTGGAACAGGAAACGAACCGGCCGGCTGGAGCGATTACAGCCGACAGACGCCCGAGCAACTCCATCGATGGCGCGTCGACTGGCTCAATCGCTTGGATACGCCCCTAGTCGCCAGCCCTACAGGCAGCAAGTAAACTGGCAGAACCATTGAGTGGATCAGATGTTCACGAACCATCCCTTCTTCTGACTGTAAGGATCGCAAGATGAACGTAAACATGCTGCGTGCGACCGTTGTCTTCGCATGCGTACTCGGCTCGATACATGAATTGCGCGCTCAGGAAACAGAAAAAACGCTGATCCATCGCGAATACGATGTCAACGATTTTGAGATGACCGCGGGTGAATTGGTCGGTGTTCTGACCAACACCTTGGACCCATTTTCGTGGCAAGTAAACGGCGGTACCGGCACGGTCGAGTTGTTGCAAGAGAAACTCCCGAGCAAGATTTTATCAGTCGATCAATCGCAGGTCCTACAAGAGGACATTGCGGGGCTCCTGGACAGTCTACGCGTTATAGCGAAAAAACCCGATGAGGATCTTCGACCGCTAGCAGCCAATGGCTATTGGAAGGACAGCGAAGATGCACAGCGCTTGCGCGACGCACTTGAAAAGTCAGTCGACTTCGAGTGCGAGGGGATTTCGATTCTCGATGCCCTTGCCAAATTATCAAAAATCGGTGGCCTAAAGATCTCCTTAGCTGACTCGCCCAAAACACAGGCACGCATGGCCGCGTTGCCCCTGATCTCAGTGATGACGTTCGATCGGCCGGTGGCCGAGGTCCTGGATCTCATTCTAACTTCATTGCCGTTAAGGTACGAACTGGTAGCGGACGAAGTAATCGTCGTGCATGCTTCGATTAGAACCCATGGCCCATGGCCTGTGATTTATCCAGTTGACGACTTGGTCCAAAAGGAGGGCTTGCGAACTTTGCAGCGAAACCTCCAGTTGGCAGTCACTCCCCACAATTGGGCATCTGATGGTGGGAACGCATTTATCATGCCTTATGGCAACGATTGCATCATCATCAATCACACCGCCTCGGGGCATCGTGCGATAGGAATCTGGCTGCAGTCGCAACGCAAGTAGCCTGTTGAGAATCCACGTAAAAGTAAAGCGGTGCGGCGCAAGCCAATCGAACGATTGCTCATGCACGAACCTCGCACAGTTGTCCTCTCCGCCAACCCACAGTCCGGCTCCAGCAGTGGTGTCGAGCGAGCCCAGGGGCTGCGCGATGCGTTGGCGCAGGCGGGATTTATGGCCGAGCTGTTTACCGATATCAAGCCGATGGCAGAACGCGTTCGTGCGTTGCACGCGGCAGGTGATTTGAGGTGCGTCGTTTCCGGCGGTGGTGACGGCACGGCGTCGTTGGTACTGAGCTTAATCCCACAGGGAGTGCCAGTGTGCCTGTTCCCACTGGGCAGCGAGAATCTCTTGGCACAATACTTCGAGATCGATACGAACGTCGAAAGGACCGTGCAGCGGATCGCGTTAGGCAAGACGCAGGCGATGGATCTGTTCCGAGCCAACGATCGTTTGTCCCTGCTTGTAACGAGTGTGGGTTTCGATGCCGAAGTGGTCCGAAGTGTCCATTTGAATCGCACCTCGCATGTCACGCGATGGTCGTATCGATGGGCGATCCTCAAAGCCATGGCTTCCTACCGTTGGCCAACTCTTCGGGTGGAGTTGCGGGATACCATGGGCGAATGGGGCCCGGCAATCCAATGCAATTGGCTGTTTGCGTTCAATGTGCCCAAGTATGCGGCGGGACTTTGCATTGTTGATACGGGCGAAATCGATGATGGATTGCTTGAGATCGGCCTATTCCATGGCGGCGGTCTCTGTCGTGGTTTGTGGCATTATGGATTGGTTCAGCGGCGCGTTCACCATCGGCATACAGCTTGGACGCGATTGCAAGCAACTGGGCTACGGGTTGCGATGGCCGAACCGGGCTCTTCGAACGCAGCGGTCCCCTATCAAACCGATGGAGACTGGGGAGGCGACCTACCGTTAGAGATGACCGATGCGGGCTACGACGCGCTTATGATGGTCGATCCCGAGTGGAGAGTTCCTCAGTCGGCAACGGAATAATGGCTGATGGAACCTGAGTTATTGCCGCTGGCAAAATGGCCGATCAATCCGTTTCTTTCAACACAGCCATTAAATGGCTGCAATCACTTTCGGCGGCGTCCGGCGTGTTCCGATACGCCTGTAGCATCTCACGTGCTCGGCTCAGGGATTGCTCGGCAGCCTCCAATTCACCCTTGCGCTTTAGGTAACACGACAGTTTCCACGACAATTCGGCTTCGAGAAGCGCGGCTTTTGCGACCTCCCCGTTCGATTCGTAGTAGTCCCGATGCGTTTCGATGGCACCCCGATAAAGCTGTTGGGTTTCTTCGAGCGAAAGATCGTCGGCGATAGCGGCCAGCAAATAGAGCGGGCTCAAACGCAAAAATACGGAATCGCGGCTCTTTGGCCTTCCGCGGAATGCGACGTCATGATGAACTAAAGACTGCTTGACATAGGTCAGAGCAAGCGCATGCTTGCCCTCCTCATGGGCTCGATGGGCGAGCCAATAGTTACCGAGAATGGCATACTTGCGGAGCATCGGCCGATCGGGATTTGCCATATGGAGGGCAATGGACTTCGCGATCGCTTTGTGACAGTTCTCGTCACTATTGGGATCGAGTGGATTGATCGTTGCGCACTGATACCAAGACGCGGCCAACGCATCCTGGTATTCCAGCTTGGGAGGCGCCAAATCGATGGCTCTCTTCAGGGAATCCTGTGCATCCTCGGCCATCTCGGACCGCTTCGTTGCATCGACCGAGCCCGAAGCGTCGCAAAGCAACATCAAGCCCATGAATCGGTCGAAGTGATATTCCGCGATGTCTGGGAACCGGTTTAGCAGATCGTCGATCAGGGCCAAGCTGCGCTGTCGGTACAGGAGTGCTCTACGCGGGTCGCCTGAGCGAGTGTAGGCCAACGAGACATAATGGTAGGCAATGCTCAACAGGTGGGTGCTACGTTGATCGTAGCCCGAATGTTCCGCAAACTTTTCACAATGCTCTAGCGATGCGCGATGCAGTTCGAACTCACGCAGGATGGCCTCGGGGTTGTCCAGCAACGGTCGCTCGGCCATGAATCGGTAGATGTTCTGGATCGTTTGCAGCCAGAGTTGTTCATTGACTTCGGATTTGGCGTGTTCGGCGCGCTCCGACTTTAAGAGTTCGATGTTCCGCGAGTACAGCACATAGATAAACAAGCTGGTGGATAGGGTGGTGGCCCACAAAACAAACCAGCCTGCAGCCCAGCCTGGATTGCGGCGCACCCAAAGAAAAATGCTTCGGAGAATACCAGTGGCTCCGGCCATTGTCGGCTTGCCATCCATGAATCGCTGCAAATCGTCCGCCAGCAACATCGCGGCGGAATAACGGTTGGTCCGTATCCGTGCAAGGGCTTTGCGGATGACCGCATCGAGTTCGATCGACACGGCGGGATTGATCGAACTGGCGAGTTCAACTTCTTCGGTGGAAATTTTCTGGATGACTTCTAACTCCGATACCCCAACGTGAGGGCATCTTCCAGTAACCAGTTCGAACAAGATGACACCGAGCGAGTAAATATCGCTTTCGATCGATACCGCGCTGCGATCCCCGCACGCCTGTTCGGGGGACATGTATTGAATCGTCCCTACGATCGGAGTTTCGCTGCTGCGGTCACTTATCTCGCCGGACGATTGATCGTCGTATTCCTTTGCTAGACCGAAGTCGGAGACATACGGTCGGTAAGGAAAATGGCATTTGGTCACCGGTTCTTCGCGCGGTTCAAGCAAAATATTCGATGGCTTGAGGTCACGGTGCAGGATGCCGCGGGCATGGGCTTCGTGAACGGCCAATGCGATTTCGCGCACCAGACAAGCCGCTTGATGCACGGGCATAGGCAGCGGATTCTTGCTGCTGTACTGCGCTAAACTCGGTCCATTGATGTAGCCGGTGACCATGTAGGGGTTGCCGTTCAATCGCCCCGAATCGAATACGGGGATGATGCCATCGACGCGGCATCGGGCGAGCGCCTCGGCTTCGAGAGCAAAACGCGAACTGGTTTGACTGGACAACTGCACCGACGGCCTTAGCAATTTGATCGCCACGTCCCGCTTGAGAAGTCGATCCCATGCACGAAAGACCAAACCGAAAGCCCCAGCTCCGATCAATGTAGGTGAGTCGAACCGCAACTCCGCAGGTTCGTTAAACCCTCCTTCCATGCGAGGGCCTTTTTTCAACAACTCGATGCACCGAACTCCGTCTTCGCGGAGGTGTTCGTTCCGAAGCATCTCCGTTCCGAAACTCACACAATCGAGCGAAGGATGGTCGATCCAATACTGTATCTGGTCCAATGCTTCTGGATCGAGCGACGACTCATCGTGTCGCGGACTATTGGATGGAGGAATAGTCATTCAATCGCTTCATCTCAATTTTCAGACGGTCCAAAGACCGGTTGACCATCATTCGAACGGCATCCTCCCGCCTCGAAACCAACATTGCGATTTTGGCATAAGAGTAACGATCCAAATACCGCCACTGGAGCATTTGTTGATGCGGGGTAGGAAGTCGACCGATGGCTTCTTGCATTTGCAGTAATTCCTCTTCTCGGAGGATGTGCTGATCGGCAGAATCGAGCGATCGAGGGTCGGCGATATCGTCGCTGAGCGGTTTTTCTTTTTTGACGCGACTGTCCGTCGCTCGTTGAAACAGTCGTCGGACATCCAGAGCACTGTTGACCATGGCCTTGCGAGACCAACGCCGAAGCTGTTTCGTATCCTGAGCTCGGAGGGATGCGTACGCGCGCATGGCCTCGAGCATGGTTTCCTGAACCAGATCGGAAGTACCGATCTTGGCCTGAAGATCGCGGTCGACCAGGTCCCTCGCAATTTCGATCAGAATCGGTCGCAGTCGCTGTAAAAATTCGGGCGTGCAAGCTCCGTTGCAAGCGTCCTCGGTTGCGGGTGACTCCGGCCGTTGTTCGAAAGCCTTTTGAAAATCCGACATGCTTGCGAACCAATCAGGAACAGGATGCAAAACGACAGACACTTGAATGGTTCGTACCGGACCCGCACGAACCTTACTCATAATCTTGCTGCCCTCTAACCTATATCGAACCCACTTCACTTTCAACTCCACAGGCCTCTGCTTTTTCACATTAAAAACAGTCACAAACGCGTTCTTGCGCAACGGGTGCGACAGCATGACAACCCAATTTCGGCTGAGTAGGCTCCGCATGTTCTTCGGCAATATTCGATGGAATGGTAGGATGAAATGGGATCGCCACAGGCGATTTTCCAGCCACGCTTATTCGGAAACTTAACATTCAGGCGACTCCTCCCGATGCACCCTTCGCCAACTAACCCAAATACCTCCGCGAACGCTACGGCCAATTCCTCGCTTTTGCCCGCCGAGGAAATGGTTTTGCCTACCCTGCATGGTGATGGAAGTCGCCGTTGGCTCAACCCCGCGTTGTCGCAAGGCAGGTATTGGCGTCGACGACGATTGCTGGCTTACGGATTGATTGCATTTTTCGTGACGCTGCCCCATCTCCGAATCGGTGGCAAACCAGTGGTGCTGCTCGACATCGCTGCGGGCGAGTTGACCTTCCTTGGGCACACGTTTTATCCAACCGATACGCCGCTGGTGGCCCTGCTCATGCTGACCGCTTTTTTCTCGATCATGCTGGTAACGGCCGTGGGCGGACGATTGTGGTGCGGATGGGGATGTCCTCAGACGGTTTATTTGGAATTTCTCTTTCGACCCATCGATCGTTTGTTCTCTGGCACCTCCGGCAAAGGAGGTGCACCCAAGCGTTCGCTTTCGGCCATGCTGCAGGTCGCGCGATTCGTCGTCTATCTCATTTGTAGCCTCTTCTTGGCGCACACCTTCCTGAGTTATTTCGTGGGAACCGACCGCTTGGCTCACTGGATGCAATTGAGTCCGAGGCAGCATCCTCAAGCCTTTGCGGTGATGGCGGTGGCGACCATTGGCATCCTCTACAACTTCATGTTCTTTCGCGAGCAACTTTGCATGGTGGCTTGCCCGTACGGTCGTTTCCAATCCGTGATGTTGGATCGCAAAAGTCTGATCGTCACCTACGATATCGGGCGCGGGGAGCCTCGGCATAAGGGTCGCGCACGTGAGGGGGCGGGGGGAGATTGCATCGACTGCGGCCACTGCACAGCGGTCTGCCCAACAGGCATCGATATCCGAAATGGTCTGCAAATGGAATGCATTCACTGCACCCAGTGCATCGACGCGTGTGACGACGTAATGCGGCGTATCCACAAACCCGAAGGCTTGATCCGCTACAGCAGCCAAGACGCCTTGGCGGGCAAACCACATGCATTGATTCGCCCTCGAACAATGATTTATCCCATCTTGATCGCAACGACGAGCATCCTATTCGTCTGGGTGCTGACAACAAAATTCTCGTTTGACGCGCGGGTGATTCGCAGTCCTGGCGCTCCGTTCACCATCAATTCCGATCGCAGCGTGCAGAACAATTTTCAAATCCGACTGGTCAATCGATCACAGCACGTTCAGCGCTATCAGATTTCGATGCTGCAGCCCGCAGAGGCCAAAGCCATCTGGAGCGATGGTCCGCCGGAACTGCAACCGGGTCAGTCGCTGCTCATTCCGTTAACCGTCACGCTGCCAGTGAGTGCGATCGCGGGGCGTGGTCGTCTGGCCGCTACCGCGCAATTGAGTGACGATGACGAAAACATCCGCCCCATTTCCTTCAAGTTGCAAGGGCCGGAGTAAGACGAAAGTATTCTGGCATTTCAGTACCGGAAAACGACGCAACGCCACACTATCGGGACCGAATCGCCCGGTCGATCCAGAGATAGTTCCCGCCATTGAACTCGGTGACTTTGCCCGTTACCACCCAAGCCTGCCGCTGGTCCTGGTCCTCCTTGAGATACGACTCGACTCGCTGCAGCATGAGGTTCTCGAGGCACGGCAGGGAGTGCCCGTGTTGGGTGTCATGGAATACGATGCGATCGCCGACAAGTTGAAACTTGCCTTTCGATTCGGCAACGGCAGTCCCTTCGCGCAACAGCGTCGAAGACTGGTTCATTTCACTGAGCGACGGACGATCGTCGGCCGAAAGAATGGATTCCCAGCCTGCGGTCCCCTGAGGTTGCACGTTGACCGCGATCGCGGCCGCAATCACGCACACGATTACCCAAAAGGCAGGTGAGTCACCGGTCTGCTTCAAGAACTTGTGCATCGCTTCCTCCGTCTCACGCGCGTTTGGGCAACGCGAGGGCGTGCAACGACACAACTCCTCCGACCGTCAGCAACACAAATCCGAGCCAGTTGGGCGGTTCGAACGATTTCTTTGGGGACGGAGCGACCTGGATGAACGCGTTGGTGGCGCCGTTCGCATCGGCCACCTTGGCCTGCTTGGCAATCCGATGCAGCGCCCGCGTACTGCTCTCGTTCAGTACAAAACTGTCGATGAATCGGAATTGCAGCCCGAGGAAAAATAGAATGATCCCCAGCATGAAGTATCGGTTGCGATCGAATTCCATAGTTCTGGCATCTCTCCTCGGATGGAAAGGGAGTGGGTTACCAAAAATAAGTATCGATCGGCAGCCAGCATGGCGGCCAAGAAAAACGCTCCGCAACCATTCCTAGTGGCTGGAGAAAGCGCACCGAAAGTACGGAATGTTCGGACAGCCGCGTCGCGCTGATCACGGAATGCGGTCCGAATTCGGAACATCGCGGACAACCCGCGACTGAACCTTGAAACGTATTCCACCTGTGAGCCAAGCTCGAATGGCGTGGACTTAAGGGATGTTGGCTGATTTTTGCCTTGGGTTGTCGCTGGCGGCAACAATACGTTTCGCCTTGCTTGGACGTGGAGTTCTGAGCTTGGGATATTTTGTTAGGTTTCGCCGCTTGAGCTGTCGCG
>JBGSHV010000003.1:0-142523 GCA_041752005.1 Pirellula sp.
TGCCCCCTCTTCCCGCCTTCGGCACCCTTCTCCCCCGAGGGGCGAAGGGATGGGATTTATGGGAGGTGGCCGGGGCCAAAACCTCAAGGGGAACTGTTGAGCAAGTAGCTGCACCGAAGTGTGGCGGCTTGTGGGATGCGAGGGAATTACTGTTCCATGACGTCGGCTTCACGGCTCTTGGCCAGTTCGCCGACGGACTCTTCGAATTTCTTGGTCAGCTCCTGAACTTCTTCTTTGGACTTGTCCCGATCGTCTTCGCCGATGGTCTTTTCCTTTTCGGCCGTTTCGATGGCTTTGTTGGCATCGCGGCGGACGTTGCGGATCGACACCCGGGCTTCCTCGGATAGGTCCTTGATGCGGGCCACGAGCTTCTTGCGTGTGTCGGTGCTCAATGGGGGAATGTTGATGCGGATGATGCGGCCGTCGTTCTGGGGGTTGAGCCCCAGTTCGCTGGCCACGATGGCCTTTTCGATGTCTTTGATGATGCTTGTGTCGAAGGGGCGAATCACGAGTTGTTGGGGTTCAGGTGCGCCGACACTGGCCAATTGCTTGAGTGGAGTCTGCGAACCGTAGACCGTGACCTTGACCGAGTCGAGCAGACCCGGGGCCGCCCGTCCGGTGCGGATCCCGGCGAGGTTGTTCTTCAGGTGGGCCAATGCCTTGTCCATGCGTTCTTCCGCGTCCAATAAAACATCTTCAACCGACATCTGAAGTACTCCAGGAGTGAGAAAAGGGGATGTTCTAGAGTCGCGGTGCGAGGACCGCGACCGTAGGGAAATCACGATGCGTTGATCACGATGCGCTCACCCGATTCCGAGCGCGGGCTGATGCGGGTCCCGACTTTGAGACCGCTGACTGCCTTAACAATATTCCCGTCCTTCTTGAAATTGAAGATCAGGATGGGGAGCAAGTGCGTACGGCATTGGGCGATGGCCGTTGAATCCATGACTTTGAGGTTCTTTTCGATGACCGTGTCGTAATCGAGTTCGCGGTACAGGATGGCGTGCGGATTCTTTTCCGGGTCTTCGCTGTAGACACCGTCGACGCGTGTGGCCTTGAGGACAATGTCGGCGTCGAGTTCCAAACCGCGGTTGGCAGCGCAGGTGTCGGTGGTCACGAACGGCGCCCCGGTGCCTGCGGCCAGGATCACAATGCGGCCTTTCTCCAAGTGCCGGATGGCCCGTCGGCGGATGAAGGGTTCGGCCACGCCGTCCATCTTGATGGCCGACATGACCCGAGTCACGCAGCCGATGGCTTCGAGCGAATCCTGCAGGGCGAGCGCGTTGATGACGGTGGCCAGCATCCCCATGTAGTGGGCCGTGGCTTCCTGAATCATTTCACCGCTGGAGCCTTTGAATTGGGCCCCGCGCAGGATGTTTCCGCCCCCGACCACGACCGCCAATTGGCAGCCCAGCTCGTGCGCGTTCTTGATCTGCCGCGCGATCGCGGTGACCTCATCCATGCTGATTCCACGTTCTCCGGCATGAACCAAGCTTTCGCCACTCAGCTTCAAAATGACGCGGCGGTACACGGGGCGAGACGCTTCGGCGGAGGAGCTGTCGGTCATGATGTGGTCGGTCCAAGGGAATCAGGTCGAATCTAAGGGACCATGATATCCACTAATTTCGATTGGAACGAGGCCCGAACCTAACTAGCCAGCGGCGCGTCTATGGAGTTTTTCGGGCTTGTGCTAACCTAGTGCGTGTCGGATTGGACCTCCGAGGTCGATCTCCCGTCGAAAACCATTTCCCCAACCAAGGGCTTGAGGCATGTCGCTCCAGATCTACATCAATGGCACCTTCTACGACAAAGAAAACGCCAAGATCAGCGTCTACGATCACGGATTGCTCTACGGCGACGGGGTCTTCGAAGGCATGCGCAGCTACTCAGGCAAAGTCTTTCGCCTCGGCCAACACATGGACAGGTTGTACGAATCCGCCGAAGTGATTCTCCTGAATATTCCCATCCCCAAGGCCGAGATGGAAGCGGCGGTGATGGAAACGCTCCGTATCAACAAATTGAGTGATGCCTACATCCGGTTGGTCGTTACCCGTGGTTCAGGCTCCCTGGGGCTGGATCCCTACAAGACCAGCGATCCTCAGGTCATTGTCATCGCAGACCATATCGCGTTGTATCCAGCCGAGTTCTACCAAAGTGGTCTCAAGATCATCACTGCCTCCACCATCCGCAACCATCCTGCGGCGCTGAGTCCACGCATCAAATCGCTCAATTACCTGAACAACATTTTGGCGAAGATCGAAGGCTTGCAAGCCGGGTGCATCGAAGCCGTCATGCTCAACCACAAGGGCGAGGTGGCTGAGTGCACGGGCGACAATATCTTTATCGTCAAGAACGGTGTGCTGGCCACACCTCCCAAGGATGCGGGAATCCTCGATGGGATCACGCGCAACACCGTCTTGGAACTGGCCCGCTCGCTCGGATTGCCAGCCGTGGAGCAGACCATGACGCGGCACGATCTACTCGTCGCCGACGAGTGCTTCCTGACCGGTAGCGCGGCAGAAGTCATCCCGGTCATCTCGATCGACAGCCGCCGCATCGGCGACGGCCAGGTAGGACCGATGACCAAACAGCTCATGGCCGAATTCAAAAAACTCGTTCGGCAATAACGCAGGCTGTAGCCTGGGAGCGGGAGAGCACTCTCAGGCATCAGCCTCGCGATACGAGCATGCTGCTATCGACTCTCGATCAAATGAATGATCGATTATCGGCCAATCGAAGGCGGATTGTTTGTGAGGAAGTCGCGTGGGCCACGGGTGGTGTAGTACGGATAAGCCGTGGTCGGGCCAGGCACACCTGAACCAACTTGGTTGTCGTTGCGATACTCGCTGTGCGACAGATGGGCACCGTAATCCGTTCCACCCCGCTGCCAGCCAACGCGGCATGGTCTGCATCCAATCGGGCCATTGCACGAGTTGCAGTGACCTGCATGGTTATGCAAACAGCCGGTCGATCCGATGACGGCAAAGGCGAGTAGGGCGAGTGATTGAATTCCGCGTTTCATGACTTGATCCTTGTGAGCTACCGGATGCCGGATGAAACGAATCCCGATCCGTTTCGGCAGCAGTAAGATCGAAACAACCGGTACCAAGAATCCAGTCCGGCTATCCCTCCCTGCAGAGTCGTCGCAGATTGCCACGCTGAATTGATAGCAATCGTGCACGCGCTCGGCCTGCGACACCTTGGTCGTACGCCTACTCCGTCCGAAGCGACGCACTGCTTTCTGCTTAATTGCACTCCCATTCGAAATCAAGCGTCTATTGAAGGAGTTGTGAACCTCGACTCCGATGGCCCGGAAAAGGCAGAGATCTTGAGGAAATTCGGAATGGATTGGTCTACAATCGATCAATCATCGGTAACGCCCCCGACTGATCAACCCGCATTACCGCTTTGATCGAATCAAGAAACATGCCAAAAAAATACTTGCGGGCCTTCCGCAATCGTCTCAAGTCCCTTCTCAAGCTCTCGAGAGCGAGAGCCCTGAAACGCGAGACCGTGAGTTGGTTCTCTATCACTCAGCATCCGTTTCGATCGTCGCTTCTGGCATCCCTCGAATCGCTCGAAGAACGCGTCATGATGGCTGCGGATCTAACGTATCCAAGCGGTTCGAACGACCTGACCTTGACCTACGACGACACGAGCTCGCAGTTGCGACTGGTGCAATCAACGAACACGTCCATCGTCGTTTCTACGGCACCGTTGTCCGCTGCTGCATCGCACGGAATTCGAGTCACCGGCTCTTCAGGTGCAGACACGCTTCGTTTGGATTCTGCTCGACTGCCATCCTACGCGATTGAGTTTTTAGGGAGTGGATCCGATACGGTCCTATCGGTGGCAGATGCTGATTTCGTGGTCGATGGAGACTCGCTCAAGGTCTCAGGAAAAGAATATGTGCTCACGGGCTTTGAGAACGGAAGCTTGATTGGGGGTGCGTCTGCGAACAAGTTCTCGCTCAAAAACGCACTCATGCCCTATTCGATCCAGGGCATGGATGGGACCGATACGTTGGAAGGCGGTAATACGAATACCGTATGGTTCCTCACGACTGCCAATGGTGGTACAGCTGGCAATCTGACATTTCAGGGAATCGAACGATTGCAAGGGGGCAGTGGAGTCGACGAGTTTCGAGTGAGCTTCACCGGCGATACGACTCTTGAATTGGAGGGTGGCGATGGCAATGACCTTTTGGTCGGGCCTGCCAAGGACAACAGTTGGTCCATCAATGGCACGAACACCGGAGTGCTCAACTCGCAAATACGATTCCTTGGGATGGAAAATCTAACAGGCAATCTGGGCCTTGATACTTTCCGAGTTACTTCGGCCGATGCCGTGGATGGAACGATCGATGGTGGTTTAGGTAGCGACTCGCTGTTTGGACCGAGTAGCGACAGTCAGTGGATAGTCTCCGGGGCAAATGCTGGCCGATTGAACAGCAGCAACTTTGCAAACATTGAAGAACTAACGGGCGGAAGTGGGTCGGACAGCTTCCAGATCCAATCGGCTGGATCGCTCAGCGGCGCTCTCGATGGCGGACCGATAGGGACCGGCTCTTCTGCCATCAATACGATCGATTACTTTCTGCGGGGATATCCGGTCAACGTCGACTTGGAATTGAGGTCCGGTTCGGGATTGGCGAGCTTCTCGAGTATTAATCGCGTGGTTGGCAGCATCGCCAACGACTTGTTGGTTGGCCCATCAGCATTGTTGGACCAAACATCATGGAATGTTACTGGCGTCAATTCCGGTACCGTCGATGGAATTGCGTTCGACGGCTTTGAGCGGTTGCGCGGTCAGGATGCCAGCAACGATGCGTTCATCTTCGCCCCAGCGGGTGAAATCACCGGCAGCATCGATGGAGGAGCAGGGGCACTCGATGGATTCGCGGTTGCGGACGCGACCGGAACCCTGTTGGCTTATCAGCCTTCGGGCGTGGATGTTTCCGAAACCGTCACCCTTCGCGACAAGAGAGTTTCTTTTGCGCGGATGGACAACTACTCACCATGGAGCGGTGATGACACGCATCGCATTTTTACAGGCTCGGTGTTTGATAAACCGATCGTATTATCCGACGCGGAGACGTCGAGCTCGGGAAGCATGATCTTGAGTTTCACGGGACTGAGCTTTACCAGCGGCTTGTCGAGCTACACATTCGCCAATCCGAGTCAAGGATTGACGGTGATCTCAGGCACAGGCGGTGATGACATCACCGTCAACTCGTTGGATCCGGCTTTCAGTGGTTCTTTGATTCGCTACAGCGGCGGAGTGCTGCAAGCGGATCTCCGAGCGATTGCAGATACGGCTAAACTATCGCTTGTGGGTGCGTCCTTCGATGATGGATTGGTTCTCAATCTTGAAGTCAACTCGGTTGCGACAACATTTGGTCGGCCGGGCGCGGGCGTCCAACGGATCCGCTTGGATGGCACGGCTGGCAATGACTCCGTTGAAGTCGAAGATGAGTTGCCAATCGATGTCGTCATCCAAGGTGGCAGTGGCATCGATACGCTCCTGGGCCCAGCCAACGGCACGAATTGGGAATTGACGTTGCCGAATCGTGGCTCCGCGCGCGGGATCACGTCGTTTGAAGGGATCGAGAATCTGATCGGCGGTGCTGGTAACGACCGTTTCAACGTGCGTAGCGATAGCTCGGGAACGGGTTCGATCAGCGGCACGCTGGATGGTGGGCTCGGTCAAGACGAGTTGGTAGGTACCGATCAAAGCAACACTTGGCATGTGCGGGGTGCCAATCAAGGCACCATCAATGGCGACACGTTCTTCACGGGTATTGAAAACCTGACCGGTGGATCAGGAAGCGATGTGTTCTATATCCACGCGGGTGGATCCCTTTCCGGAACCGTCGATGGCGGATTGGAATTAGCGACCAGTCCTGGTCTTGCATCGGCGCCGGATACGCTGGACTACTCAAATTTCGGGGCCGCGGTCAGCGTGAATTTGGCCAACCTGCAATCGACTGGACTTGGGGGTTTCGCTGGGATTGAGAGCATCATCGGCAGTTCCGCTACCGAGTACGATACGCTTGTTGGTCCTGGTGATTTGGAACAAGCGATTTCCTGGGATATCTCCGGTGCGAACTCCGGCGAGGTAGGCGGCGTCCAATTCAGAAGCTTTGAAAACCTGACGGGCCGAGACGGTACCAGCGATCGGTTCTCGCTGGGCGCACTGGGTAGCGTGAGCGGCACTTTAGCTGGCGGAGTGACGGCGCTGGACACGGTCATCGATGGATTTTCTGTGTCCGACGGTGTAATAAGCACCGTGTTCATGCCAAGCTCCTCGGAGCAGAGTGGGACCGTTCTTCTGAGCGGGCGGAGCATCAGCTATAGCGGAATGGACACGTCCAACACACTCACCGGAGACGCCGTTAATCGAACCATTTCCGGGTCGATTTTTAATGATCAAATGGTATTGGAGGATGATGGGACTTCCTCCGACGGAAAGATGAAGGTCTCCTTCCAAGGGCTTCGGTTTACGAATGACGGGATTACTTTTTCGTCGAGCATTCCCTTCGATGTACCGACCAAATCGCTCAAGATCGAGGGCAAGACCGGCGCCGACAATTTGATCATCCGAAGTTTCGACTCCAGCTTTGCATCGGACTTGTTGATCTACGGAAACACCTCCAAGGTCCAGGCGATCGAGCCGGATCCGAGCAAGGACATCGTCACGTTCGAATCCAACGTGGCCACGCGCGGAGGATACTTAGAAGTTTTCGGCGACACGATTGTCGTCAATGATGGCGTAACGCTGTCGACAAGTATCGATGCGAACCCAGCCAACGGGAACGACATCGTTTTTCGAGCACGTCGGGTTGGGACGGCGGAAATTGAAAATCTGCTTCCAGCCGGCTACCTCTCGAAGAGTGTCGAAATCCGTATCGGTAAAAATGCGAAGTTGATTGGCACGAACATTTATCTCGTCGCTTCTGCAGAGGATCGAAAGCTTGCGGACAACTTGGGTTTGACGACCCTCGAGTCGCAAATGTTTGTGGATCCTTTTGTCAGTCCGTTGCAGGACCTGATTGCCTTACCGGTCAAAGTGCTGGTCAAGGCATCGGAAGCCAAAGTGACGATCGGAGAGAACTCTCAAATTTTGGCCGATCTGGTGATCGGCATCTACGCGACGAGTGCGTCGGATGCCAGTTCCCAAGCCAAGAGTCAACTCTTTAGCATCGGTTATTCGCAATCCGATTCACGGTCCACGATCGATGTCCTTTCCGGAGCTTCGATTCGAGGCAACGGTCCGGTAAACATCACGTCGGACGCGAGTTCCGTGGCAGCGATCTCGACCGAGACATCGCGCGAAGCTCAAGGAGACGTCCCAGGCAAGAAGGCGTCCCAGTTCGCGGCGTCTGTTGCTGCCTCCTGGGCCAAATTGATATCGAAGACCACGATCGCGCCCACTGCAGAAATATACGCGGGTCGAACGGTCAACGTCCGTGCTCTCGGAAACATTGAATCCGAAGCGGGAAGTGAATCGGGACTCTTCGCCGACGGAAGTGCATCACTCGCTATCGGATTGCAATTTTCTACCAGCGACATTCAGGCGAAGGTGGAAGGCAAAATCACCTCGGACATGAAAACGAATGGCGGAGAAGTCGTCAAATTCGAGTTTGATCCGACCGTAATGGCGGCAGACTACACGAGCGATCAAACAATTCGCAGGCTGAAGAATGGAGAATCGGTACAAGCAAAAACAGCTATTCCGCCTGCCAACGCCGGTGATCCGTCAATGCCAATTGGTACGGTCTTCAAATACATCGGGGCAGATATCAATTCCAGTGTCAATCTAGCGAACGAAAACTTTGCAAATAGGACGCGATGGGAAGTTAGTTCCGAACCTTGGGGTTACGTCGACACTGCCAACGATCGTATCGCTGTCTACAACCTGGCGAACGAGGCGGGCAACTGGGTCGTCGTTACTGAAGACACGATTGACTACTCGCCCAGACGTGGAACCAGCATCGGCGGCTTGGATCCCGGCAAGTATTTTATTGTCGGGCTACCCGACAATCCTACGACGGCAGTCGACGAAAGCCGTTATGTCAAGCTGGCACGCACGGACACCAATGCGATCGATGCATATGCATGGGAATTGGCGGGCAACTCAGGTGTCAACCCTTATGTATTGAATTTGACACCGGGTGCAACCACAAATAGGCGGACCTTTGATGCGGCGAGCATCGCCGATGACAACATCACGCTCAACAGCTCTGTCAGTGAATTCAATACATTTGAATTGGGGCAAGCAGTCATTTATCGTGAACCGGGGCGAACCGGTGCGGACAAAGTGGTCACCGATGCGAATGGAGACCGGCGATGGCAAAGTCCAGACGCCCTCATCGACGGTTCACTTTATGTTCCCAAGCTAGGTGGAGGCTCACCGGATTGGAAGGATACCGGTGCGTTCTTGCAACATGGCGGACTGTATTATGTGATGACCGGCGTCGACCAATTCAATCTCATCGGCGACTCACGCTTGGTGAACAAGCAGGTGTTGCAATTGGGGGCCCTGGAGAACGAAACCCGTGGCGGCGTCGCTCGCATCAAGATCGGAAAACCCGTCGATGCATCCGATGCAGGGTTCTCACTCAGCGCGACCCAGATCATGGATTCGACCTTTTTGACCTTTGGGGTCGTGTCGTCCTTGAGCACGGCGGATACCGTGTCCGCTACTGCGGGCTTTTCCGCGGAAGACGTCGATGACCCGGAACCCGACGATGACAAGGGTTACCAATGGGATAGCAGTGCCTTTGACAATATTTTCAACAAAGCCAGCAAGAAATACACCGACAATAGCAACGCAGGGGGGGCCAATGCCAAGGCGACCCTTCAGGTCGCGGGCGGGCTCGCCTTCTCGTATACCGATCATCAGGTCAAGACGTTAATCACGGGCACTGCAGACCTCAATTCCAATGACGACATGGAATTGACTTCTGGGATCACCGAATCCCTCTCCATCAGTGCCGAAAGCACAGGCGAAGCGCAGTCGGGCAAAAAGGACAAAGGCGGTAACGCAGAACCAAATACGTCCGCAGACAACAGCGCCAGCGTCGCGATCGCCATTGGCATTGTTAACAACAAATCACAGGCCATCATCGAGAGCGGCGCCCATTTGGATTCGATGCGAGCCTTGCGTTTGCTCTCGGGTGTCAGCTATCCGTTCCTCAGCCGCCCAGATGAATTCGTTCCAACGTCGGTCGGCGAACTCAGTGACAAGATCACGAGCGAAGGCTTTGATTTCGTCAATAACTACCTCGACGGCAGCGGAGGGCTACGATCACTGTTCAACACGTGGACCCGCAGCACGACCGCATCGGACAAAATGGCGTTTGCAGGTTCGATAAGTGTTTTGAGCTTCAATAATAGCGCCGAATCGATCGTCAAAACAGGGGCGATGATCAATCAGGACCCGTTCTACCGACCTGATCCTCGGTTCTATTTGAAGCCAGGCGATGTAGGCTACGATCCAAATTACAATCCGGCGGTCGACAATGACAATATCACCCACAGCCGCAATGCGAACAATGTGGATCAACACGTCGTGTCGATCGAAGCCATCAACTACATGCAGTTGATGAATGTTACCGGTGTGTTCAGTTTCAAGCTTCCGAGTGTGGAATTGAGTTCTCCCATCGGGCAAGGCAACGGCATCGACGACGTTGATTCTTCCTTCGATGCCAGTCTGACTCCGACCAAAGGCGGTAAGGGTGGCGTAGGGGGAGCGATCTTCTTGCAGTTCCTGGATAACACCTCCCACGCAATTGTTGAGAACGGCGTCAAACTCTACAGCGGTCAACAATCGGGACTCAATATCAAGGCAGAAGAAGCCATCATGAGCTTCTCTTTTGGCCAAGCCGGCGCGAGCGCAGGAAAGGTCGCAGTCGGTGGTACGGTTTCCTACGTTCAACAGACAAGCAATGCGCTGGCTCATCTAGATGCCGGTTCGGAAATCCGAGGGGGCCGCGTCGACGTCAATGCAAATAGCCTCGATACCCAAATCACTTGGGCGGGCGGAGTGTCCAAGAGCGAGGCGATCGGCGCGGGTATCGCAGTCGCCATCCACAACGTGGATCGAGAAACGCGAGCCGTCATCGGCGAATTGGAAGACACTGCGGGGACAGGTGCCAATGGGGATATCGATATCGACGTTCAAGGTGCAGTGACGTCGCGCGCCAGCGTCGGGGGCGGACTCTATGCCTTCACCGTTGCCGGTGCGGTCGCGAACGCTAGCCAGTCGAAGGACGAACCTGAAGCGGATGCAGGTGGCAATGCGCCCGACGATGACGATCCATTGGACGGCGTGTCCTTGCCGAGACTCTTCGACGAAGAACCACCGACTCAAGAATCCAAAGAAAAGAAAGCGGGAACAAGTGTGGCGATCGCTGCGGCGGTGGCGATCAACAACATCAAGGATACGACGCAAGCCTCCCTATCGGACGCGAAAGTCAAGGCCGACGCAGTCGATGTGAAAGCCATCAACCGAAATAGCATCGTCGCGGCTACAGGGGGTTTGGCGTTGAGCAAGACCGACTCCGGTGGCAACGCGGTGGCCTTGGCAGGCGCCTTCAGTTACAACGAAGTGGATGCGCGTACGAACGCGTTCGTACGCGATGCAGATATCGAACTGCGAAACGTGATGTTCGAGGGCTTTGTAGTCGAGTCCACCGACTATCGATTGTCCGCCAGGGCGGACAACGCCTCGAATGTTTGGACCCTCGCTGCAGGCGGGGGCGGTGCTGTCGCAGGTGGAGGCTCGGGCAGCGGCACGACGGTTGCCGGATCGCTCGCCGGGTCGGTGTCACTCAACACAGTGACGGGTGACACGAGAGCTCGAATGATTGATTCGACCGTCTCCATGGCCCCCGGCATCAGCCCGAGTGACGTTCGCATCTGGGCCAATGACCAAGCCCAAATCTTTGCCATCGCGGGAAGCCTCTCCCTAGCGATTGCAAAGGGCGGGTCGAGTACTGCCGTCGCGATTTCTGCCGGCTTGGCAATTTCTGTGAATCGCATCACTACCGACAATGAGGCTTGGATCGATTCGAGCACCGTCACCTGGACAACAGGTTCGAACGGTTCGCTCTCCGTCCGAGCGAAGTCGGAAGCCAGCATTTCTGCGTTTACGGTGGCCGGTGTTTTCGCCGGGGCCGCCGCACAGCAGCAAGGGAGCGGCGTGGGAGCAGCCGGCGCAGGATCGGGCTCAGTCAACTTGGTGGATACCGATACACGTGCCACCGTTCGCAAGAGCACGGTCAACGGCGCTGGCTCGGCGACCGTTCAAGCGACCGACGAGTCCGAGATTATCGCCGGCGCCGGTGCCGTTGCGATCGCGGTGGGACTTTCGAGCCAAGGCACTGCGGCTGCTATCTCGGTCGGAGGTTCGTTTGCGATCAATCGGATTGATGGAGATGGGGACGGCAATCTCGTTTGGGCCGAGGTCGATGAGTCGCAGATCACCGCTGCCGGTACGGTCACGGTCAATGCGGCCATGTTGGCCAGTATCTTCAGCGTGGGGATCGGTGCGGCAGGGAGCGTATCGGCCTCCAGCAGTGGCAGCGCTTTCTCAGTCGGCTTGGCGGGCTCCATCGGCACCAACAAGATTCGCAACAACACGCAGGCGAGGGTGCGCAACAACAGCCGACTGACCACCGCCACCGGAAGCAACGCCAGTATCCTCGTCACTTCTTCGGATACGTCGACGATCGATTCGATTGCTGGGGCGGCTGCATTCTCGCTGGCCATCAGCCAGAAAACTGCGGTCGGAGTCTCGCTTGGGCTCTCCCTAACCATTAACGAAATCGAGAACACGACGCGGGCTGCCGTTGAAGATTCGGACCTGGTTTCGGACAAAGACATCACCGTCACGACCGCTGCAAGCTCCAAGATCCAGTCGCTCGCATTTGGTATCTCGGTCGGGATTGCCATCAGCGGCAATGCATCCGCAATCGGTGTGGGTGCTACGGGAGCTGTCAGCTACAACGACATTCAGCATTTCGAAGAAGCCACGATTCGAAATACGCAAGCACCCAATCCCAGCGATCCCAACGCCTCCGGGACCGTGGTCTCGAAAGGCACGTTGACGGTTACCACAGACGAGGATGCCACCATTCGCGCAGCCGCAGTTGCAGCATCCGCGAGCGTTTCAGGCAGCACGAGCGCGACCAGCGTTTCGGTCTCGATCGGACTTGCATTGGCGCACAACACGATCGACAAAGATATCTCTGCAAGTATTATCCAAGTTCCGATCGTTCAAACAGGGGGCGGGGACCTCATCGTTAATGCAACCGATTCCTCGACGATCGAGGTCGGTACATTGGCCGCCGCCGTTTCGGTCGCCATCGGCAATACCGGTGTTGGAGTATCGGGGGGAGCATCTGCCGCAACCAACATTATCTTGAATCGAACGAATGCGTTTATAGAAAACAGCGCGATCGGATCGGATGCGAACAAAATAGGAAAACTAGATCTCGACGCGACGAGTTCTTCGACCATCCATGCATTGGTTGGCACAGCTGCGATCGGTGTCGGTGTGGGCACCTCGGCGACTGGCGTGGGAGTCGCTGTCGGTATCTCTGTGGCGAGAAACTTTATCGGGTGGGATCCTTACGGGGCTACCGTCTCTGGGACGATCGTCGATGTCGATAGCGTCCCGCGTTCTCAGATCGAACGAGGAACGAAGATTCGAGTCCGCGAAGGGGCCCTCGCAGGGGAGATCTATGAATACATTGGAAATACGGTCACCGATAGCGATCCTGAAACCGATGGTAACCAACCGTTTGATCTTCGCACCCTGCAATATCGCGACAGCACCGCTTGGAAACACATCAATGCAAGTGCCAACGCGGCTCAGGTGCAAGCCTATGTTTTGAACTCGTCGATCGTGTCGTCGAAGGAGATGACCGTTAACGCCGATAGCCAACAAGAGATTGAGGCCATTGTCGTTGCGGCAGCCGTTGGCGTCGGCGGTGGCTCCAACACAGGAGTAGGTGTCAGCGCAGCGGGATCCTACGCCGAAAATAAAATTCGCACCGATGTCAAAGCCTACCTCGATGGTGATGGCTCGGTCACTACCACCGATGGCATCACTGCCATGAGCCTCCAGATTTCTGCGGTCGACGGATCGAGGATCGATACGATAGCCGGTGCGGCTTCGCTCGCGGGTGGATTTGGAGGGACGGCAGGTGTCGCGGTTGCCGTCGGATTGTCGTTGGCGTTGAATGAGATCGACAATCAAGTCGACGCGTCGATTCGCAATGCAGACCAGGGAGTAACGACCACGTCCGGTGCGATCGATGTTTTCGCTCGATCCAGCGGCAGAAAGTTGTTCGATTTCAATCTTTCCGGAAATCTCACGGCCAGCAACCTCAACGATGCTGCCATCGAGGATATCGACAACTCAGACACCTCAGGTACGAACGAAGCATCGGTGGATCTCCAAGCCGACACGACGGTACTGAGGGCATTGCGGCAGGCCTTCGCAGACAGTGGCTTGTTGCTGGCGACTCAGGATACCGTCACCTCAGCCGCGATGTACGAGAGCGATCAGGACGACACAGCCGACTTGCGTGAAGGGACCACGGTTCGCATCGCCTTCGACCATCCAGAGAACAGAGGGGATCTCGGTCGGGTCTATCGCTTTATCGGCACAGATCAGGATAACGTCGACTTGGACAACGTGGACTACACCGACACTTCGAAGTGGGTTCGATTAGAGAAACTCAAACTGACAATCCTGGAGGAGAATCAGCGCTGGTCGTTGGCTGCTCCGGATGGTTCGACCTTCCTGCTCGTTCGCGACGGAAACACGATCGGCGTTTCTCGCAATACGATCAACGCGGTTTCTGCAGCGGCTTCTTTATCCGTCGGAATCGCAGGTACGGCCGGTATCGCAGTAGCAGGCGCGGGTGCGGTTGCCCAAAACGTCATCCTCAGTAAGGTGAATGCCTACGGTTCAAGGAGTGTCATTACTAGCGGTGATGCCGTGAACATCAACGCATTTAGTCTGTCGAACATCTCCGCAGTTGTTCTCGCACCCAGTGTCGCCATCGGGGGCGCGGGAACCGTTGGAGTGGGAGCATCGATCGGTATAGCGATCGCGCAGAATCTGATTGGATGGACGCCATTCGCGCTCACAGAGACGCCGGCCCAGGTCCGAGCCTACCTTGAAGGTTCTCAAGTAACCGCAGGGGGCGATCTCACGCAAACCGCCCTCTCCGATCAGAGTATTCAGTCGATTGTATTTGCGGGTTCCGTAGCCGTGGGAGTCGGAGGAACCGTCGGTGTGGGCGTGGCCGGTTCAGGAGCGATTTCGGAAAACAAGATCGGTGTCGACGTCAAATCCTACATCGACGGCAGCATCGGGAACGGTGTGTTGGCCGATAGCATCTCTCTCGTAGCCCGAGACACGTCGAAGATCGATGCGATCACCGCAGCGGCATCTCTCTCCGTTGCATTCGGCGGCACCGTAGGTGTGGCGGTTGCCGTCGGCCTATCCGCAGCTCGCAACGTCATCACCAGCGATGTTGCGTCCTTCATCCAAGGCGTCAGCAGCAAGGTCAAGAGTGCTGTTGGCGACATCCGGGTGTTGGCCGATGAGGACGCTCGCATCCGATCCGTATCGGCAGCCGCATCCATTGCGGCCGGCTTCGGTGGAATTGGCGGCGTTGCGATTAGCGGTGCCGGAGCCGCGTCGACGAACGTGATTCTAACCCATACGCTTGCCTACATTGATCTCAGCGTTCTCGAGAGCAACGGTGCGTTGACCGTAGAGGCCAACGACACCGCTAAGATCCAGGCCTTGGTCTTGGCGGCTTCGGGTGCGGTTGCCATCGGCGGTAAAGCCGGGATCGGAGCATCGATCGGTGCCGCGATCGCCTCAAATCTCATCGGATTCACGGAGTTGGGAGATCGGCCAGGAGCCGTCGTGGAAGCGTACATCCGGAACAGTAGTATCCTCGACGCAGGGGTGCTATCGGTGCTCGCAAACAACGAGATGGAAATCGATGCGATCGTTGCGGCGGGCTCGGTGGCGATTGGTGGTGGACTCGTGGGCGTCGCGATCTCGGGCGCAGGCGCCGCCACTCGCAATGCCATCGCCGCCGATGTGTCTGCTTACATCGATGGCAATGGACCGTCGGGCATCACCGTCGACACAGTGAGTGTGCAAGCGCTGGACAAATCGAGCATTCGTGCTGACACCGGAGCTGTCGCCGTTTCCGCATCGTTTGGATTGGCCGGCGCGTCGGTTTCCGTAGGACTGGCTTTGGCTCAGAACGAAATCGACAATGATTTGCAAGCCTACATTGTCAATGCCAACGACCTGGAAACGAAATTGAGCGGCATCGAGGTCAAGGCCGAAGAAAATGCGCTTATTGAAAGTCTAACCGCAGCTGCGAGCGCGGCGTTGAGCGTGACGATCGGAGGATCCGCTGCGGGCGCGATCACGACCGCTCAAAACGTCATCTCCGGAAACGTTTCAGCGTTCATTTCAGACTCGAGCGGAATCCAGTCCGCGTCCGGCGTAACCGTCGATGCCAAGGACACATCCACTGTTTCTGCGGAGGTTGTATCCGTTGCTTTGGCGGCAGGGGTTGTGAGTTTGGCGGTCGGTGTAGTTCTCGTCGACAACTCCATTGGCAACAATGTCTCTGCTTCGACGATGTCCTCGAATATCACGGCGGGTGGAACGGGAGATATCGTCGTCAAAGCCAGCGCGAATCCAACCATTGAATCAGAAAGCACTGTCGGTGCGGTTTCCTTCGGACTTGGAGGCGCGGGCGCTGGTGGATACTCGCAAACAACGATCACGAGTGTCATTCAAGCCTACGTCGACGGAGGAACATTGACTGCCGTCGGAGACGATATTCTCGTGACCGCCGAAGGAACGTCTGTCGCGACTCCTGTCATTCGCAGCCTAGCAGGTGGACTCGCTGCAGTGAATGTGTTGGTATCCGACGCAAAGGTCTTGGGTGCGACCAACGCTTGGGCCGCTGGCACACTCAGCCTTAACGCCAACCAAATCAGTATTTCCGCAAACGACAAGAACACCGCCAAACCGACAACCAATGTTGCTGGCGTCGGCGCAATTTCCTTCTCGTTTGCCAAGACGGACGCCAGCATCAAGCGGACGACTGAAGCACAAATTCGCGACAATGCACGCGTTACCCTTGCTCAAGGCTCTTTGATCGTCCAATCGAATGCTGGTTCCGCGGCCTACACCAGTAGCCGATCCGACGGAGGCGGTGCGATCGCCATCAGCGTTCTCGATATCAGTTCCACGCTCGACAACACGACGCGGGCTTCGGTGGCTGGAAGTGCGGCAATCCTAGTTCCAACCACCAATACGACGGGGGATATCACCGTCCAATCGCAATCCGAAAATCTCGCGGTTGCCAACACGGTCAACTTTGGCGGAGGCGGACTGAACGTCCAAAGCAGTAAGTCGGAAGCCATCGATAAGAGCATGACCGAAGCCAGAATGCTTGGTACTGTGGGCGGCCCCAATGGCGCGAGTACCGGTGCTCGAAATCTCGTGGTTCAAGCGATTGCCAACGATCGGTCCTTGGCCGGTGCAGATACTCGCGGTGGTGGTCTGATCCAGGTGGGCATTGCCAACGTCTCCACCAAGACGACACCAACCGTGAATGCTCAAATCGGTGGGAGTGTTCAGGTAAGGAACGACGTCACTGTGAGCGCCGATTCCAGAACTGACGCCGACACATCGAACGGCAGCGCAGGGGGAGGTGCCGTGGCCGTCACGGTATTGAACGCCACAGTATCGCTCGTTCCGACCGTCACGACCAAGGTCGATCCGAATGCGCGGCTCACGGCTGGAAATGACATAAGCATCTTCGGAGTTCACGGAACAACGTCTCCGTCCTTCGTGGCCTTGCTAGGTACCGATCAACCCGGTGCTGCCGATGGAATTGCGTCGGCGTCCGCCAGCGGCGTTGCAGGGGGCGCGATTCAGGTCTCCTCGATCACCACGGAGCTTTCGGCCACTCCCAACGTCACGACCACTGTCGGTCTTGGAGCCTCGGTGACGGCGATTCGCAACATCAACATCCAGTCGTATTCGACGGGCAAGTCATCCGCCACCGCCGAAGGTGCCGGCGGCGGAATCGTTTCCGTAGGCGTATCGAACACCATGCTCACGCTCCAACCATCTAGCAAGGTCAACATCGGTTCGTTTGCCAAGATTCAAGCGACAGGCAACGATTCTGGGACGAAGGGTAGCATCACTGTCGTCTCAACCACATCCCTGGACGCCAATGCAAAAGGCCAAAGCACGAGTGGTGGGCTTGTTGCCGCAGCGGACGCTACCGTCACCGCCATCGTATCCTACGAATCTTTGGTATCGATCGAGAATTCGGCCGCACTCACTACCAATGGAACGTTATTGGTCGAGTCCCGAAGCGATAGCAAGGCCAAAACCGAGTCCCAAGTTGTCGCGGGCGGAGGTGTTGCCGTCGTTACGAATACGACGACGCTCAATGTTGGAACATCGACCAATCCAGCTTCAACGCGAACGAAGGTTGGTCCGTCGGCCCTGCTCAAAGGCACGACGGTTACCGTGGGAGCCAAGGTAACGAAACTCGATCTAAACAATACCGCTGAGGAGGAGGCGGATGGATTGGGCTCAGGGGCGACTGCCAATGCGCTGACAACCATCTACAATACGACGGATGTTTATCTCGAGCGCAATTCGGTCGTGACTGGCGATACCGTTACGATCAATTCAATGCATGATGGGATCACGCTTACATCCAATGCATCGGCCACGGCCTACGCCCTAGTAGGGATTCCAAACGCGGAAGCCAAGGTCGATTATCAAAGTTTGGCTCGCGTCGGCACCGAAGCCGGCGCCTTGGTATCCGGTGGTGTCGTAAACGTCAATGCATCACAGAATGTCAGCAGCTATTCCCGGCGTGCACGCGAATACGCTTGGCAAAACGGCAGCGGAAGCGACGGAGATGAGACCGGTGCACTCAATGCCCAGAGACGGATTGAATGGAACGGGGACCTGGCGGTCCTCTCGGCGCCGAATCCAAGATTGGTTGTGGATAGCAACGGCGTCATCATCGAAGCAATCAACGCGGGTGCTACGATCACGGCATCCACCGTGTCGGTCAATCCGATCATCAACGACCAGAACCCAGCCAACGCCATCACCTTCACCGTCAGCCCCCCACAATCACGCGATGGCAGGACCTCGCCTGCAGGAGTAATCACGGGCACCAGCAGCACGGTCAGCGTTGCAACCGCCTACAGTTCGGTTGACATTATCAACAACTCGGCGAGAGATTTGGTCATCAATGGAATCCAAGTCGTCAATCCGAATACGCATCCAACCATCAACCTCAACGCAGACAATGTCTCCGGGTTCACATTCGGTGTTGGCGGGGCGATCCCTCCCACAGACATTACGATCGTAACCAAAGGTGCCAACTCCAATGTGCGATTGAATGCGCCCGCAGGAAATGTTGTGCCAGGCAGCACCGACAAAGGCTTCTCGATCTACAACCCTATCGGCACCACCAAGATTTCGTCCGCGTTGGGGAGTGTGATTCAAGATGCTGGAACGATTCAAGTTCCCACGATTTGGACACGGACACTCGATGTTCAAGCCGGTGGTGCGGTGGGAACGAGTGCCAGACGGCTCAACGTTGATCTCGTGCTGCCCTATGGCCAGACCGATTTGAATGTAACGGCCGGCGCCGATGTGTTCCTCGATCTTGAAGGACGGCTTCGCACGGCTGAGATCATCAACCCCATATTCCGTGGCGGTACCATTCAAACGCCTGGGCAGGTCGACTTGTTGCTCCAGTCGACCGTCAAGGAAACCGACGCATTTGGTAATTCCGGATCCGCGTTTGTCTTCCGAGTCGTCAACGGCGGCGCACCCACACAGGTCTCCAGCGCTGCGGCAGCGCGGGATCCGCGATTCTTCCCGGACTATTCACGATCCACCGCCATCGCGGGGTCGTACGAATTGGAACAAATCACGGCGGGCACCGTCAATGGAAACATCACTATCCGTGCCGCGAATCCATCGGCATCGGCTGCCCTCGTCAGCTTTTCCTCCGGAACCGACATGGGATCCTCGGGCGAACTCATGGCGGTCATCAATGGAAACCTGGCCTTGTCCGAAGTGAACGGGGATTTCCGCATTCGCAACGTGTCGTCCGCGGCTGGCAATGTCTCTCTGGCAACCACGGGTGACGGCGGATCGATTTACGATTTGGCGAATGAAGCATCGGCTTATGAAGCAACTCCATGGGTTACTGGTAACAGCGTTACCCTCAGCTCGCGCGATGGTGGAATCGGCTCGCCTACGGATTTCCTAGAGATCAATTCCTCCAATCAAGCCACAGGCGCAGTCATCGCATTGGCGAAGAACGGTGTTTACCTGACCGAGACCACGGGCGCTTGGAACATCGACAAGGTGTTGTCACGATTGTCGGACGTAGTGCTCATCTCTCAGGCGGGTTCGATTCTTGAATCGGGCGACGACACGCAAGCCGACATTCAAGGTCGAAACATCGACCTGATTGCCATCACCAATGGCAGCCAGATCGGTGACTCGATGAACCCGATCGAGTTCCTGGGTGCTGGCTCCGGACAGAACCCGAACGATGGATTTCAGATCGAGCAATTTGCGCCCGCCACCGGGCGACTCGTTGCTCAGGCAAACACAGGGGTTCACCTAACTGAGATGAGCGGTGCGGTCAATGTGCTGAACGTTGAGACTTCCAGCGGCGATGTGTCGTTGGCAGTCCATGATTCGATTCTGGCCGGAGAGGATGTGAACTTGCTCATGTCCGGCGGTACAACTTTCTTGGGTACCAGTCTATCCCGCGGTCGAATCCTCGCCCTCAACGGCAGCATCACGGCCTCTGCTGGGGACAATTTTAATTTGCCAGCCGGGACAACGATTCGCGGTGGCGTTGCAGCAAGTAACAAGGTGACCATTCGCGGAGGTCAATGGGCCGACGCGACGAAGGATCCAGATCCCATCGGTTCCATCATTACTCTGGAAGGTCAAGTGTTGGCGGATTCGGTGGATGTGTATGGTGGCAGCAACCTCGATTACTTTGACCTGATCAATCCGACCGGCATCGACGCCATCACGCGCCTTGATGGCAACGCTGGGGACGATCGCTTCTTCATTCAACGCGTGCTCAAGGACATGACCGTGGAGGGTGGCGACGGCGGCAACCGCTATTACGTCTCCAGCAATGCTGCCCGTTCCTTGTTCGTCACCGATGGCATCTTCAACGACAGCGGCGACGATGTTGCATTCCCGTTCACAGGGAATCGATTGTCGACCGGAACCCTCACCCACATCACCGCCCCGTTGACGATCAACACGGGCGACGGAGGTAACGGTGGTGCACGCGATGCAATTTACTTGAGCGCTGCCGGAACCACGACCCCGTTGAACACAGGCCTTGTCACGACCAGCGAAGTTTCCGGGCTCGGCAATTCGGGCAACATCCAATACACGACGACCACTCAGGGTGGCGTTAGCCTGCTCTTGAAACTCGGGACCGCTGACGATCAATTGCGAGTCACAGGCGCCGGTCCCTCGACGCAGGTCATGGTCCTTGGCGGCAACGGTAGTGATACCGTCAACGTAGGGAATGCTGGGGATGCCTTGAGCAGTCTGAGTGGCATCGTCGCCTTCTTTGGCGAAGAGGGAACCCAGGACACACTCAATGTTTATGGAGTTGCCACACCTCCAGCTTCGGGTGCCTTCAACCCGAATCAACTGTCCGCGATCGCGGTCACGGGTCTGGGGTCGAACACGAACAAGCTTGTTTCTACCCACAACGACCTGTTCGGTGCGGGATACACCATCAACGACATCACTTTGACCGATGCCTCATTGCAGGCGTCTCAGATCGCCCTCGCGAACATTCAATCCCTCGCCAGTACTTTGCAACAACCCCAACGCGCCATCGATATGTTGGTGGCCAGTCAACTGTCCCAGATCACAAAGGACGCGTTGTTTGGTTTGGAAGCGGGCAATGAAGTGGTTTATCGAGTGAACATGCTCGGCTCGACTCCGATCGCTGGTTTGATCCACGACACGGTTTATTACGTTAGCAGTGTCGATGCCACAACGGTCTGGTTGGTCAGGAGCCTGCGAGACATCAGCCAACCCATCGCAGTTGCTCGGACTCTGATTGGTGCTGCCAACGATCAAGTGACACTTGCTCGCCTCGATGCGGTGAATGCAGTGCTCAGTGACGCGACACCCTCGCTCGTTAACAACAAGCTCGTCTATTCCAATCCACATGGATTGGTCACAGGCCAAGCTGTGGTGTATCACCTCGGAAGTGGCAACGCACATTTCGGAGGGTTGACCGATGGTCAACTCTATTACGTCATTGAGATCAACGCGACGGAGATTCAGTTGGCGTCCACTTTGGCCAATGCCCTAAGCGCGACTCCGATCCAGCTAACATCGCCTAGCAGCGATACATTGACATCGCAGACAACCGCACTCTTCAATGCGTTTTCCGGAGTCGCGAACAACGAGATCACGTTCGCCAGCAGCCACAATTTCGCGACTGGGCAAGCCGTGATGTATCGTGCAGGTAATGTACAGAACAACGCGGGAACAGGAGTCGTTACCAGCGTCGGTGGCCTGTCCGATGGCGCTGTCTATTACGTTATCCGGGTCAGCGCGACGACCATCAGATTGGCATCGAGCTTGGCGAATTCGATCAACGGAACCTTTATCAATACGTTGACTCGAATTGCGTCAGCAACCACCAATCTCGATGCGTTGACCACCGCCCGTTCCTTTGCGCAATTGAGTATTGCGGATAATAAACTTGTCTTCGACAACGCGCCAGGCTTCACCGACGGGCAAACCGTGGTCTACAACCAAGGCAATGGAAGCCCATCGATCGGATTGACCAATGGCCAGCTCTACTACGTCAAACTGGTCGTCGGAAACCCGAATGCAATCGAGTTGGCCGGGAGCTTGGGCGGTCCGAGTGTGCCTGTTACCAATCCGATGGGCACGATCAATTGGGTGGACTCTCTAGCGCCGGCTGCCGCGTTCGAACCGTCGTCTACCAGCATTCTGAACGATGAGATCACATTCTCTGGAAACCACAATCTTGTGGATGGTCAGCTCGTCAGCTACCGCACCGGAAACGGGAACTCCGCAGTGAACGGACTAACCGTTGGTCAAAATTATTACGTGATCAAACGCAGCGACACGGTCATTCAACTCTCCAGAAGTAGCGGCGGCCCCGCGGTCAAGCTTGAAGGAAAATTGACGGCAAGTCTTCTGCCGATTGTGACCACGCCACTGTCCGAACTACTGGCACAGGATTTGAATCAACTCATTTCCGGATCCAACATTTACAATGGTCAACGCTTCGCAGGCGTAGCATTGCGCCCCGAAACCCTTCAAATCCTTTCGCAGTTCCCACAAGGCACGCGAGTCCTCAATCGCCTATTGCTCGAAGATGCCTATCCTCAGGGATTGCCTCGCATCCCGAGCTTGACACCCGATCTTCCAGCTGCCGTCTACTACGCACAGCGGTTCATCAATCGTGCGGGTGACGAGACGGTGGTCAGCACCGTGGAAAATGTGAATGTTCGTCTATCAGGAACGGACAACTCATTCCAGGTGGACAGCACCTTCGGTGGCAAAACGACCATCGATGGCGGGACCAATACGACAGTCACCCTGAGCAGTTCATTGAGCGGTCTCCATCCGGAGAATCAAAAACGCGTTGAATACCTGGATGGCATGGTCTCCATCAACGCGGCCAATATCGTGCTCGATGATTCCGGGAATGACCAATCGACGACGGGCACCCTCGAGGCGGATACCGTAACCGGCTTGGGTTTCCCAGGCACGCTGACGTTTGCTGGTACACCATCAACGATCATCAAACTCGGCGCGAATGACGACACGTTCTATGTTCCTTCGACGGCTGCGCGTCAGTCGGTGCGACTGGAGACAGGGGGTGGTTACGACACCGTCTATGTGGGAACGCGTCAGGGTGCAGAACGATTCGGCACGCTCTCGGGCTTGCAGGGCAGTTTGTCCATCGATGGCGGGTCCGTTCTGACCGGCATCAATACCTTGTTTGTGAACGATCAGGACACAACGACCCCTCAGTCCTTCGTCGTTACCAATGATTACGATTGGAATCGCACAGACAACACGAACAACACCCTCGACAAGACCACCATCACGCGGGCTGGGAAAGTCATCCTGGAGTATTCCCGGCAAGAGACGGTCGCGATCAATGGTGGACAAGGTGGCAACACCTTCGATATTCAACAGACGCATCGCGAACAGAGTACCGATGGCAGCGCGAGTTCAACGTTCACCGTCAATGCAGGCTTGGGTGACGACTCCGTCACTCTCGGAAAATCGGTCGGTACGAGCGGACAATTCTCGATGGATGGATTCCAGCAAGACTTGGTTGCCCCAACGTTCACAGGTTTTGCACCAAGTCGTCGCGGTCTACCCGTCTTGTTGAATATGCAAGGCGGCAATGATTCGATCATGGTTCGCGACACGGGCAGCATCCAAAGCTCCAACCTTGCCATCGCACAGCAGAGGTTCCGCGACCTGTTCCCTGTGGCTCCCGATGCCCGTGTCGACTCCGTCGATGTGTACAACGCCGTCTTCAGCGACGATGCCGAGTCACGGCCCTTTACCACTGTCGTGTTGGCTCAGGATGCCGATCGACCGGTCAACTTACAGATTCGTACGTCGGTGAATCAAGCCAAGCGATTGGCGAACGACAATGTGCAACTCGCGATCGCATTGGGGAACGGCGGGATTCAAGGCAACGTCGTTCAGCTAACCAGTGCTCCGGTAGAAACGGATGTGGTCATCGATACTGGGGACGGCAATGACACCATCAACGTTGAGAACGGTGTGCGAACGATCGATGGCCATACGTTGCTCCTCAATGGCAATGGTGGTGACGATACAACCTATGTCGATTTCAATGGCGTCTCGGTCATCGATCGCGGTGCGCTTGGTAAGACGGTTACGAAAGTTACTTACTCTCGAGAAGACTCCGACTCAGGCAAAGAAGGTCGCAACCCGCTCCAGCCAGGAACGTACTATGTAGAAACGCGATGGAGCGGATCGCAATGGCAGTTCCGGCTCGTCGACGGTAATGGCGTTCCTGTTCCTGTAGCTGATTTGAATGTCGTCAATGGACTATTGGCGAACTGGCAGAACGTCGGCCAACTCCCGATCGAAACCAATCCGACGGCGAAACAATCGCTGGTTTCGCGTTTCGATTCCCACCGCGGATTTGTGATCGAGTTTAGCAGCCAGTACCTTGCAACGGGCGACAGCATCAGCGGCGCCGCGGAGCTGGAGCTGACGGCGAACGCGAAGGGGGAAGTGGCCGCAGTCTCGGTGGCCAAGTTCGGTGCGCTAGCACAGACGATTCAAGGAGCATCGTTCGCGTTTGGCGATGTCGTTGCAGGTCGTGAGCTCGACCGCACTGCCTCGTACTATGTCCAAACGCGTTGGGACGATGCGAATGCCCAGTGGCAGTTCCGTTTATGGAACAATACAGCCAACCAGGCTGTGGAGGTAAGAAGCGTTGGCTCCTCTGGCCCTGCGTTTACCTCGGATTGGCAAAACATCCAGCACATCGCTTCCGAATCGGACGGACGACGCCTCTTCGCAACAGGGACGGGTCTCGTCCTTGATTTTGCGACCGAATACCAAACGGGAAATTTACCTTCGAGAAGTGCGACGGAGTTGTTGCTGGGCGTTCCTAACGCACGATTGGCGCTGACATTCGACGGTGGGACCCAGACCACGACCGGCACCGGAGATACGTTCCGTATCGCGGGGGATGGCAATGCAACGGGAGCGTTGTACCAACCCAGCAGCACTGTTCCCGGAGGAGGAACGGTTACCGTATCGGGCAACACGCTCGCGTTTAGTCGTGTCGAGCCTTTGATTGTCCACGGCTTGCCTGACTTCAAGATGCAGACACCGGATCTTGCGGCTGCACTGGTCATCGATAGCCAAGAGCTTGCGGATGTTTTGAAACAGCAATTGCAACTGCATACCTTGACCATTGAGGGGCAAGTGACATGGACTCAAAAGCGACAGTTCAACGTCGATCGCCCCGCAATGGATCCTCGACAGACGGGCCGAGCCGTCGCCATTAGCGACGATGGCCAAACAATGTTGGTTGGAGCCAAAGCGACTCCAGTCGTAGGCGCAGTACCTGCGAACTTGACGGACGGAATGGTCTTGGCTTATCAATGGAACGGCAGCGCTTGGATCGAGATGGCCCGATTGCAGCCGAATGATGTCGGGCTCGTGTTGAACCTCGGTAGGGATTTTGGAGCATCGATCGCGATCGATGGGAACCGCCTGGTCGTTGGAGCTCCGGGTGACGCGCCTGTCAATGCTCCCGTTGGCGCGAGCAACTTCGGTGCAGCCTATGTCTTCGAACGTTCGGGTCCAACGGGAAGTTGGATCCAGACACAGAAGTTGTACGCCAGTGACCCGGGGCCTGAAAAATATTTCGGAACGTCTGTCGCTATCCGCGGAAATGAGATCGTCGTAGGATCTCCTGGAACGACCGGCAATGACCCGTCCGAAGCCGCCTACTTCTTCAATCTGACCAACGGGAATTGGGGTCTAAAAGCCAGGAGATCAGGGACCGGCGATTACGGTCGTAGTGTGACTTTGGCTGGCAATTTCGGCACGATTCATTTTGGCCAGTCTTCGACGGCTGGAGATTTCGCAGTCGTCGGTGCACCTCTCGCCAACACGGCTTGGGTGTATCGCGTTTCTGCAAGTTCTGTTTCGGAATGGACATCGCTCGGTCCGACCGGTGGCACGCAATCAGGAGAACAGTTTGGTGCCTCGATTGCTGCAACGTCGCAACCGCGAACCGATAACTTGAATGGCACGATCGTTACCACTCAGATCAATCGGATCGTGATCGGTGCTCCCTTGTGGGACGGTCCTGCGGCCTACAGTGGGGACACAACGCACACTGACCAGGGGCGCGTTTTCGTCTTCGATCTCGACGGTTCGAACTGGACTCCTGTGGCGCGACTTACCGCCGAAGGCGGATTGCCGCAAGCGGAAATGGCGAGCGAAGCCAGAACAGGGGATCGCTTCGGCGCCTCGGTCGCGCTGGACAGCCGATACGTGGTCGTGGGTGCGCCAGGCCATCAATCTGGCACGTCGCTAGAAACAGGTTCGGCATACGTCTTCTACGAACTAAAGAACGGTACGACCGGGTCGAACGATTCCAGCTGGACACGCTCCTCCGGGTCATCGGGTTCCGGACGACTCGAGGCGGCCAATCCGGCCGCAAACGACAACTTCGGGACATCCGTGGCTGTTTGGCACGACCCCATTACAGGTATTGCGCGAACCGTGGTTGGCATTCCCGGGAGGGATGAAGTCGCGGGTCAATCGCGCAGCAACTTGGGAGCCATTCGAACGTTTACCTCGTCAGGGTCCGTGCCTGCGGTGACCCTGGACTCGCTATTTGCCGAGAAGCTGGCGTTTTCGAATCCAACCTCGAAGATCGCGTACGATGACATTTCGAGAACCCTCTTCGTTTCGGACAAGAATTCCGGATCGATCTTCACGTACGTAAATGAAGGTCTGTTCTGGCGTCCCTCGACCACCCTGATGGGTTGGATTCCAGGATCGGTAACTCAGTTTGGTATCGATATGGACCTGGACTCCGTCACCGGACGACTGGCCGTGGGAACTCTCTCGAATTATGTCTACGTCTTCCAGCGTCAGCCTAATGGTTCGTGGAGCAATGGTTGGGCGGTCAGTGATGAAGGCAAAGGAGGATCGTTTGGTCAATCCGTGGCCATCGACGGCAATCGACTTGTTGTCGGAGCGCCAACGGCGAAGGTCAAGTATTACTCGAACAATCAAGGCAAGTCCGGTTACGCACTCGACCTCGGTTTGGGGCCAGCCACGACCGTTTCGTCGACTTCAAGCACTGACCCCAGTTCGAGCACCAGTTCCACGGTGGGTGCGGCACACCTGTATTCGCTCTCAGGCGCCAGTTGGACCTACGATCGACTCTTGATGCCCGACGACCCATCCCTGCCACTCAACACATCGACTTTCGTGGCTGGACAAAGACCCCAGAATACGGGAGGCGTTCAATTCCGTATCCGAGATAACGGGTCATGGTATGGGTGGTATGCGCCTGGCAACCACGATCTGGAGAAGTTCAAGACGGTTGGTGGTACGGACCCCAATGAGGGCATGGACGACAATACCGTAGCCGTTCGCCTGCAGCCGAGAACGAAAGTTGTTCTGAATGACAATAGCATTATCGGGCCAGGCGATTTGACCCTGACCAACAGCAGTTTCACGTCCGATGCGATCGTGTACTTCCGCAATGGGAACACGGGCAGCACGATCAATAACTTAGAAGATTATCGGAACGCCATCGATGACGTGAAGCATGAACAGGTCTTTCCGATCTCGACTCCTGATGAGTCGACCTACTTCAAATTTTCAATGGCAAATGCGCAATGGGGCAGCAGTGTTGACATCGTAGGTAGCAATGTTTTCGTGGGTGCGCCTGGCCGTTCTCGAACAGCCGTTTACAACTTGAATGAAGCTGATTTCTCTGCATGGAATGTGAAGATGACGGGCTTGAGCGACAGTATTCGCATCGCTCGTGCCAACCCTTCCATCTTTGGTGACACAGGAAGCGTAGGGTCGGAGATCTTTGCGGTTGCGGGACGCGTCTATTCCGGCAGTCCAGGCAACAACAAAGTCAATACGTACAATGGATCGGGATCGAGCTGGTCTGCTGGTACGACGTTCAATGTTCCTACGAACCAGCCAGCTGGAAACTTCGGCGCCAATGAAACGGTAACCCAGTCAGGTTCGCGTGTCTTGATCGGCGCCCCCACGGCCACCTCCTCGCAAGGGGCTGCCTACCTATACAACTCTTCGGGAACCTACCAGGGCTTGCAGTTGTTGCCCTATCGATTTGATTCCGCGAACGGTGGCAGTACGGTACGGGACGCTTCGTCGGTCCAATTCGGAATCGCTCCGACCATTATCAATGATGGGTTTTATTTGGCCGGAAACAATTCAAGCATCGCCAGCAATCGGTTCCTGTACAACTTCCGGCAGCGAGGTCCGAGTTGGACAACCGATGCACCGATCGATAACAGTCCCGCTCCGGTCGCAAAAGCAAAACTGGGTAATAGTGTCGCCATTTCCGGCTCGACGGCGATTCTGGGTGCTCCGGATTATGGCAACCACGGCGCCGTGTTGGTATTCAATAATACGGGCTCAAGCCGGGACCCTGTTTGGGAATTGCAGGCACAGATCGAATCGCCAGGATTCAAAACGAGCGATCAGTTTGGTGCGAGTGTCGCAGTCCATGGCGATAACCTCATCGTGGGTGCGCCAGGTCGAGATGGTGGACAGGGTGGTGCTTACATTTACCACCGACTCAGTGGCCAATGGACGCTGGCCCAGGAACTCGTTGGCAATGTGGCAGGCGAAAACGTCGGATCGTCTGTGGATATTGGTGATGACTATGCTGTTGCTGGCGCACCTGGGAACGCGAATGCGGCAGCGTACGTGTATCGAAAGCTAGCTGGTCTTTGGTCGGCAGACGCAAAGCTCACCTCCCCTGTTTCTGGAAGCAAGTTTGGAACCGCAGTTCAACTGGACGGGACGACGCTCTTCATCGGTTCACCAAGCAACGCTGCGAACCCCGGCGAAGTCTCCATCTATTCCCTGGCACTCTTCCCGCAGAACGTTGTGTCGAATGTGACCGCTGGTCCAACCTCATTGCCTCATACCGGAGGTGCTAATGGAGATAGCTTTGGTGCGTCGATCGGTGTCAGTGGCCCTTACGTAGTCGTCGGTGCTCCAGGCGCGGGCTCCAACACGGGAGCCGCGTTCGTATTCAAACGACCTACAGCAAACACTTCATGGGTCCAGACGCAATTGGACTACTCCGCCGGAGCCGTTGCAGGAGACAAGTTTGGTTCGTCAGTCGCGATCGATGGTGCTCAGATCGTCGTCGGAGCGCCAGGGCGACTGCAAAATCAAGGTGAAGCATTTAGCTATGGACTCAAGAACAACGGTCTTTGGACGTTAGAAACGCCCGCGGATGTGACCGATCCTGTTCTCACCGGAGCGGCTGCTGCTACGGGTGACCAAGTTGGATACGCGGTGGCCATCAGCGGTGACTTGGCCCTGCTCGGAGCCCCTCAGCGCGGTGGCCGAACCGTAGGCAACAGCACCGACGGCAGCGGTTATGCCTTCCTTCGTCAGGTCAATCCTCCATCGACGAGGACGAAGCCGGAACTCCAGTCCGTTCTCGTGGCCGGTGCGAAGACCAATACGATCGCGGGAACCATTGCTGGAAATCGAAGTGCAACACTTCAGTTTTTCGACATTCAAGACATCCAGTTGCAAACCAGTTCCAGCAACGATGGCAGCGGTCAACCGATCATCAGCACCCTGACGATACAGCCATCGGGCTTTACCGCGTATGGCTTGCAGAAATTCTCCGCGGAAGGCAACATCACCTTCACAACCCTTGCACCCGACTTGAAGCTTCCGACCGATGGACTCTTTGAATACACGGCCAGTGTTGAGACCAAGGGAACGGCCCCGATTGCATTGGACCTGGATGGAAACGGACTGGAGTTTGTCCCGAAATCACCGACCGGTGCAAAATTCGACTTCAATGGAACCGGAGTGCCTGAACCCACCGCTTGGTTGGCACCCACCGACGGATGGTTGTTCATCGATTTGCTGCCGGGAATTCAAGTCACCCGCAACGAGCTCAGTTTCGTATCGCTCGTGCCGACGGCCACGTCGGATCTCGAGGCCTTGCGCATTGGCTTCGACAGCAATGGCGATAATGTTCTCGATGACAGGGATGCGGATTGGAGCAGCTTCAAGGTTTGGCAGGACTTGAACCAAGATGGAATCACGACTGCGAATGAAGTCCTGAGCTTGGCATCGGTTGGAATCGTTTCCATCGGATTGATCGGCGATAACCAGCAGTACACCGCCGCCTCAGGTGGTGTTACTGTTCTCGGCGAATCGCGTTTCATGCGGAGCGACGGCAGTCAAGCTGCTGCTGGGGACGTGCTTCTCAACACGGACGTAGGAACCGTGGAACCCGGCTCCGATCGCATTGTCGCCCGTTACGATTTCTTGGGTGGACCCAAGTCGACGTACATCGCGGACGCCGATACCGACTGGACAATTTATGACGGTTTCTTGACCGCCAGCGATGGCCGCCAAGTCGTTAACTTGACCGGTTTTACGGACGTCGAACTGCGAGGAGGCAGCGGCGACAACAAGATTGAAGTCGTTTCGTGGAATGGCAACGTCACGATCGACGGAGGTGGCGGTCGCGATAGGATCGTGTTGCGGGCAGATTCTGGAGCCAACGTCACCCTCGTTGATACAGGTGCAACCGACACACTCGACATTTTGGGTACGGATCAAAACGATAAGATTCTCGTCATCCCGAATTCCATCGAGGTGTTTCCCAACAGCGCTTTAGTCGCTTCGTTGTATGTTAGTTACACTGCGTCGTTCACCGGTTCACTCCGCGTCGCGGGTAATGCTGGGGACGATGAGATCACTCTGTCGGGAATGAGCTTTTCGAGAGTGGACTTGGACGGAGGCGCTGGAAAAGATCTTTACAATCTCTTCCGAGGCGCAGCATCGTCGCATACCTTCGTGGCCGATACCGGAGCGAACGACGGGGTTCGGGACAAGATCAAGGTGCTCGTCAACAGCCCAACCGTTTCGACAGGTTTCGCGAGCCAACAAGATATCTTCTACAACAATCCCAATGCGCCTCTCACCTACAACAACTCGATCGAAGATATCGAAGTCAAGTCGGTCGATCCCAAACTTTTCTTGACCGGGAATGGAACATTCATTGTTCTGGCCGATCAAGTCCTGTTCAATGGGTCAAGCTATCCGTTAGATGGTGTCACCGACCTAACCATCACCACCACCGGGGACGGCAGTACGGTACGCGTCGATCGCATCCCAACAACATTGACCACCCTCACCGTCAATGCATCGGCAGGTGGTGGCGATACGATCATCGGGACGGACCAAAACAATACATGGACGATCACCGGGGCTAACAGCGGTCGACTTACCGGAGCGCCCAACTTGAACTTCACGGGTGTAGAAAACCTCACCGGAAGAAATGGAGTGGATACGTTCAATTTCACTGTCGGCGGATCTATCAGCGGTGCGATTGATGGTGGAGCAGGCAGCGATCGGGCGGATTATTCATCGCGAACGACGGGAGTTACCATCGACCTGGGCGAAGATCTCTTCCTGAATGTCGAGACCTTGATCGGCACTCAAGGCGTCGACACATTGATTGGCCCGGACACGGACAACGTATGGAATGTCACCGGATCCAACAGCGGTAACATCATGGAGATGACGTTCTCCAGTATTGAAAATCTCATCGGTGGCGACGAGGCGGATACATTCCTGCTCAACGCGTCCAACACAGTCAGTGGGACCGTCGATGGTGGAGCTGGTGAAAACCGGATCGTGATGACAGGCTCCAGTGGAGACGATACGGTTTTTCTCGGTGCGCCGACGCTGACGATCAATGGTACGAGCACGACGTACGCCAATATCGTGAGAGTGGACATTTCTACCGTTGCAGGCCTCGACCGTATCACGGTGAATCCAACCGTTTCCGGTTTTCCCGAGAGAGTGAATATCGAAAGTGGTAGTGACGATGACCAGATCTTCGTCAACTTGGCCGCCGGGGTACGATCGGACATTCAAATCGATGGTGGAGAACCATCGGCGAGCGACAGTGTCACGATCACGGGCACTGCAGCCGCCGACACCATTGCGATTGACGGGCCGGTGGTGGACTTCGGCGATATTTCCGTAGCATTGGTGGCCGTTGAGAACCTAACCGTTCAAGGTGGTGACGAGAATGATCAGATAGCGTTTACGGGCAATAGTTTCTCGGGTGCGATCACGCTTGATGGTCAAGCGGGTGACGATGCGATGGAACTCAATTACCCACTTTCGGCAGGTTCGCTAACCGTCGATGGCGGTGTCGGGACCAACAACAGCCTCGCGGTGAACTTCACAGACGCCGCGGATGAGATTGGATTGAACGCTTCAGCCATTGCGCCCTCTGGCTTCACGACTGCGATCTACACGAACTTTGCAACGGCCACGCTGAACACGGCGGGGGGCGCCGATCAGATCTCCGTGACCGATACGCATTCGGGAGTCACCATCCTCAACACCGGGGACGACGGAGATACCGTTACGGTCCAAGGGTCGAGTGGGTTGTTGAACGTCAACACCGAAGGGGGCGATGACGTCCTGGATGTGCGATCGATCTCCGCTGCCGCAACCTTGCACGCCGGAGATGGCGACGACACCATCAGGGTCGGTAGCAACGCACCAGCTGGCGGAGGCGTGCTGACAGGAATACAAGCCTTGCTCACCGTCAGCGGTGGCGGTGATGCGGATACGTTGATCACCGACGCTACCGGGAGTATCGGTCCTGGCAACGGATCGCTGAGCAGCACGCAGGTCACGGGATTGGGCATGGCGGCTGGAATCCAATACGATTCGCTGGAGGTCATGCAGATTTCGCTTGGTGAATCCGGCGATCAATTCACGATCAACAGCACGTTTGACGAATTGGACGTCACACTCAATACGGGCGGCGGTGCGGATCGTGTTGATGTTGGAGCGATCAATGGCCCCACCACCGTCAATACCGGCGACGGGTCTGATGTCGTCAACGTTACTCCTTCTTCCGCAGATGCGGTGGACAGTATCCTGGCCGCTGCCATCGACGGATCGGCCATCAATGGCCTACTGACCATCCATGGTGGCGGAGCCATTGGTGAGAACGATTCCTTGAACTTTGCATCGAACTTCCCATCGGTTGAACCGGGAACATTGACCGGTACGCAATTAACGGGCCTGCAAATGCCGGATGGAGTCACCTACTCCGGAATCGAACGATTCGATATCGCGCTGCCCATCGATTCAGGAGTTGAATTCACCATTGCGAGTACCCACACAGGTGCAACGCATTTGTCCACTGGAATCGGTAGGGATACCCTCCATATTCAAACGATCTCAGGACCGACCACGGTTGTGACGGATGCCGGCGAGGATACCATCTCCGTTGGAAGCGATCCTTTGACAGACCAAGGGACCGTCGATGGCATCTCTTCGTTGCTGAGTATCGATGGAGGGTTGGATGCCGATACCCTTTCGGTTTCCGATGCCGGTGATTTGACCGACAACAGCGGCACACTGACCAGCAATACCATTCGCGGACTCGGGATGTCGCAAGGCATCGACTATACCGCACTCGAGACTTTGCAAATCGATTTGGGTGGTGGCAATGATACCTTCGTGATCGCAAGCACACATTTTGGATCGACAGAGATCGTTACCAATGCGGGTGATGATGTGGTCACCCTCCAGTCGGTACTTGGTCAAACGTTGGTGAGTACCGGTGCAGGTCGAGATTCTGTGCACGTCCGATCGATCGCTGCAGACACAACCATTGACGCGGGATCCGATGACGACACGGTATTCGTTGGTAGCACCGCCCCAGATTCCGATGGAACGGTCAATGCGATCCGAGCGATGCTCACGATTCTGGGAGAAGGGGATTCGGACACACTGAATGTGGATGACAGCGGCGATACGGCCGACAACGTCGGCATCTTGTCTCTGGACGCGTTGACCGGTTTGGGAATGACGGTTGGAATCCGTTACCAAGGAATGGAAGCCCTCAATCTGAAACTCGGTAGCGGCAACGACAAACTCGAGGTTCTCAGCACGCACGCGGGCACGACGAAGATCACCAATCGGTCCGGTGAAGACGTTGTCCGAATGGTCGATAACCTTGGCCAAGTAACCTTCGTCGGTGGTCCCGACAACGACAAGCTCTTGCTCGCTCCCAACTACATCGATGCCGCTGGCAACGATCCCTTGATCACCTTCACCCAACTCGAGAATGGACGGCAACGAGCTGGCTTCTGGAGTTTCAATCCTATTCAAGGCAAGATTTACTTTGAGTCCGTGGAGCGATTCAACTACCTCGCCAAAGTAGTTACGCCGGTAGGCAAGATTCGCACCGACGAGCAGGGGATCGAGGTCACGGCGCCCGCTGTCCGAGAAGACTACTCGAGTCTCGTGGCCAACTTCACGGTGGGTCCGATTCAGCCATTGATTGTGGACTCCCGCGCGTTCGGGAATCCAGCTTTTGTGGCCATGAATGCCGATGCCAACAGCGACGGCAATGTATCGCCCCTCGACGTGCTGGTGGTCATCAACCAATTGAATTCACCGAACAACACCCTGTATCGCGCCAGCTATGACGTGGATCAAGATGGTCGGGTTACGCCGCTGGATGTGTTGATCATTATTAACCGTATCAACCAATCTCCGACCTATGTTTCCATTGGCGGTAACTACCAGATCACAACGCGTGATTTGAACAACGACGGATTGGACGAAATTTTAGTCACCGGGACCGTGGACTCACGACCCGTGCTGCTCACACTCAATGGTGTTACGGGGGGGCTCTTCGATGCCCCGATCTATCTCTCGGATACTCCCAACCTATTTGCGACTTATGTCACGGTCGCCGATATCGATGGCGATGGAACGCTGGAAATCATCCTGTCGTCCGAACGCGGGCCAGGCAAATACTCGATCTATCGCCGGGTGAACGGATTGCTGGTTCTATCCGAGGAAAGAACGGTCCCTTTTGAACCAGGTTATATCGGCGGGGTCCGAGTTGCCGCGGGCGACATCAACGGCGATGGAAAGGATGAAATCATCGTCGGTTCCGGAGTCGGCGCCGATCCATCGGTTCGGGCCTACGATCAATTTGGTCAGCTCCTTTCCACGTTCGTCCTGCCGAGCAGCTTCGGTCGAGCGGGAGTATTGCTGAAGACCGGGGATTACAACGGCGATGGATTACAAGACCTGTTCGTTGCCACCGGACGCCGTGGCGATTCCAAAGTGGCCGTCTTCAATGGCCGTGAGAATTTCAGCACTTCTGCCAATCCCAATCACCTCATCGATGAGATCTTCACCGACCAAAGCCTGATCGCTCCGATCGATATCACCTTGGCAGACAGCGATGGCGATGAACGCGATGAACTTTTTGTTTGGCAGTTGTCCGATGGACGGAACCAAGGGGTCAAACAGTTCAAATACGACCAAGCTGTGGATCAATTCTTCGAGGAGCTGTGACCCCACCAGGTTGGACGAGCAGTCGTATTCACTGGGAATGCTAGCGATAAACATTGACGATATGAAGAAAGATCGCAGCAGAGGTGCCGCGTAATTGTTCGGATTGCAGTGATTTCCAACGATGGCCATCGATCGGTGGCCGATCCTCCTCGTGACGGATGGACTGCTATCACACCTCCACCATATTCCGCGGTAGGCATCATCATGAAGATGACGATTCGATTTTCAGTAGTTGCGTTCTTTGCCTTCTGCCTCACGTCCATGGGTTTTGCTCAAACGGGGTATGCTCAAGCAGAGTACACAGATGGGTATTGCGATGTTCCGGTTTGCGACGAGCTGGCGGGAACAAAGTCCTGCCTACCCACCTGGTGGCTTTCTGCTGATGCGCTTTTCTTAGACCGGACGCAACACAACAACCAACCCATCGTCTTGGACGAAGACAACAATCTGGCACCGGTTTTGACAGGCAGCAACCTCGCGTTTGGTATCGCGGCTGGCCCCCGCCTGGCCACGGGTTTGACCTGGAATTCCGGACACACGGCGGAATTGGTTTACTTTGGCTTGAACAACTGGTCGACCACGGCCGTCGCGACTGGCAACAACAATTTGAGCATCCCTGGAGATCTCGGTCTGGCAACCTTCGATTTTTTTGCCGCGGATCGAATGGATGTGACGTATGGCTCGACCATCCAAAACGTCGAAGCCAATTTGTGGACCCCCTTTGGCGCTTACGAATGGCTGACAGGCTTCCGACACTTCAGCGTTCTCGAGGACTTCACAATCGCCTCCTTTGACACGGACACTTACCAGAGCGATTACCAGATCCATACCAACAATCAACTCTACGGCGGACAGCTCGGTGTGCGTCGCCGTTGGAATTGGGATTGGTTCAGTCTGGCACCTGAAGCCAAGTTTGGGCTTTTCGGCAATGCCAACAATCAGCACTCCCTCGTGCGCGATCTCGACAATTCGATTGTTCTGCGCGATGCCCAGGCATCTTCGTCTACCGTATCGAGCCTCTCCGAGTTGCGACTGATCGGTGATACTGCGATTACTAAGAATCTCAAATTCACCTTTGGGTACAATCTCATTTGGTTGACGGGTATTGCTCAAGCCCCCTACCAAACCGATTTCACCTACACCGCAACCAGCAGCCAATTCGTCGACGACAGTCACAGTATCTTCTTGCACGGTGCCAATGCCGGTCTGAACTTGAGTTGGTAGTTTCCGAAAGTGTAGAACGATTGTCCCCAATCGTTCCCCGAACAAGCTTTCCGGTTGACCGTTCCAACGATCAATCGTCCGCATCGTAAGCATCGGGATCAAGTAATGCTTGGAGCGCAAAAGCTTTGACGTGAGCTTCATTTTCAGAGGTGAATGAGGTGACATGAAGCACTTCACTGCCGCGGATCTCTTGAAGAGATGCATCTGAAAATAATGACGGCAACGAAGCATGCATGAATGTGCCGTCCAAATACCCATCTGCTTTTCGATCTCCGTCGCAATATTCGCCGCGATGCTGGAACTGATGGACCATGTCATCCAGCATGGGAAGGTGCATCTCGGTCAGTGGTCATCATTCAAAAAGTTCCAAAGAGTGATTGGTTCGCCGGCCACTCGTCTCTCGCATGTGCCGCGATTTCAGAAGGAACTCCTCAAGTTAGCCGGTGCGTATCGGCTGTCCAACCACCGCCAATTCGAAACGTTCAGCGCCTCGCGTCTCTCGGGCCCGTTCCCTTACCCTTCACCTTTACCTTTACTCGTGCTCGTGCTCGTGCTCCTACTCCTACTCCTACTCGTACTCGTACTCGTACTCGTACTCGTACTCGTACTCGAACTCGTACTCGAACTCGTACTCGAATACCGTCAAAACGGAGTATCCCCGAGTCAGAACGAACCCAACACCCGCGATGGGTAACCACCCCTACAAGCGAGCTATCGTGATCCACGTGGGATTGTCGTGGGCTCGCCTTGGAATCCCGGGATTCACTGTCAGGCTGAACGGACATATCTGCCAGAAGCGGCTCGATTGAGTCCGGGGGAATCCAAACGGAAATCGGTGTTTTCTCTCGAAATGTGGGGGGATTTTCTTGTATAGTGTTTTGTCGATCCACGCTTTCCATTTTTACAGACGTTTCTTTTGAGAGTCACAGCTTGACCATCGTCACAACGATTCTCAAGAGAATGCAGGCTGGCGATTCCCAGGCGGCTGATGAACTTCTACCGCTGGTTTATGACGAATTACGCCGCATTGCCGCGCGTCACATGCGGGCAGAGAAGGCTGGGCATACGCTCCAAGCGACAGCGCTGGTGCATGAAGCTTGGATGCGACTTGCGGCAAATCCGTCTTCCGCAGCCTGGGAAACCCGCCAACGATTTTTCGCTGCCGCGGCCGAGTCCATGCGTCGCATTCTGGTGGACGCGGCACGCAAGAAGTCAGCTATGAAACGGGGCGGGGCATTCACCAGAAGCACTTTGGACGCGAGTGAGCAACACATTTCGAACCGCGTCGATGAGGTTCTGGCCGTCAGCGAAGCCTTGACCAAACTCGAAAAAGAGGACCCAGTGGCCGCAGAGCTTGTCAAATTCCACTATTTTGCAGGTTTTTCACTTGAGGAGTCCGGAGAATTGCTCGACCTGTCGCGGGCTTCGGCGTACCGCGTGTGGACCTTCGCGAAGACTTTTTTGCGAGCGGAACTCAGCAAATGAATAATTTCTCAAATTCCTGAGACGTTCTCGGCGCAGACTGCGCCATCTATTTATGGAAGAGGTCAACATCGATTCGCATCCGAGAATTGGTGTTTCCACGCCGGAGACTTCTGCCTAGGGGAAGATTGCTTTGGAAATTCCGACACGAACAGCGCGTTCGATTTTTCTCGAAGCGATTGAAAACCACGCTTGCGAAGACTGGGGGGACTTTCTCAGCACTGCATGTGCGGATGACACACGCGTGCGGGATCAAGTGGAAAGACTGCTCCACGTTTACGACCCTGAAGACCCCCTCATGGCAGGGCCAGCGATGGAGTTGGTCAGCGATGGTTTGGACTTCGAGTTGGACGGTGATTTTCCGTCCTTGATCGGGTCGACGATTGGTCGCTACACCCTCGTTGAGGAAATCGGCGAAGGTGGGATGGGGTTGGTGTACCTCGCTTCCCAGTCGCAACCGCTCAAGCGGATGGTGGCGCTGAAGATCATCAAAGTCGGGATGGATACGCGCGACGTGCTCGCCCGGTTCGAAGGCGAGCGGCAGGCGCTGTCCATGATGGCGCATCCGAACATCGCCAAGGTGCTCGACTGCGGAGCCACCGATTCCGGACGCCCCTATATCGTTATGGAGTTCGTCCAGGGTTTGCCCGTCGTAGAGTTTTGCGATAAACATCGGCTCAATACTCGGTCGCGGTTGCAACTCCTTATTGCTATTTGCAACGCGGTCCAGCATGCGCATCAGAAAGGGGTTATCCATCGGGACCTAAAACCAAGCAACATCCTGGTGGAATCGCACGACTCCCAGTTTGTCCCCAAAGTAATCGACTTTGGCATCGCGAAATCGATTGGCCATCGACTCACGGAGCAGACCCACTTCACCGACATGCATCAAATGCTCGGGACGCCGATGTACATGAGCCCCGAGCAAGCGGCTTACGGCAGTTTGGACGTTGATACTCGCAGCGACGTCTATTCCTTGGGGGTGATTCTGTATGAACTTTTGACGGGTAAGACGCCGTTTGAACACGAAACCCTAAGAATTTTGGGCGCAGATGAACTCCGTCGGATGATCCGCGAAGTCGATCCACCGCGACCGAGTCTCCGTGTTGGTGCGTTGAAAGGACAGGCGATCGCCGAGATTGCCCAGCGGCGAAGCGTGGATGTCAACAAGTTGCGTTACCGCTTGCGCGGGGAACTCGATTGGATCACCATGAAGGCGATCGAGAAGGATCGCACGCGTCGCTATGAATCCCCGAGTGCCTTGGCAGCGGATCTCCAACGCTTTCTCGACGGCGAATCTGTTTTGGCGCATCCCCCTTCGGTTGCCTATCGGTTCCAAAAAACGATCCGCAAGCACTGGACATTGCTACTGGTCGTGGCGTGTATCGCAGGGAGTTTATTCCTCGGTCTCGGTCTCAGTCTTTGGCAAGCGGAACGCGCCAGGATCGCGGAGCAGCGAGCGAACTACAACGCTGCGGTCGCGAAATCGGAGCAGCAGCGATACGGAGACCTGGCCTGGAAATCCGGCATTCGCGAGGCGTATACGACATTGGGACTGGGAATGTACTCCGGGGTCGCCGAACTACTCGATGGTTTGGAGGGATCGGATTTGGAAGCGGAATCGCATCCCGAATGGCAGATCCTTCGACAGGAGTTAGCTCGAGATTATCGTCGATTGCTCAACATCGATGCACCTATCCACGAAGTCCGACTGGTTCCCAACTCGACGCTCATCGCGGCAGCCGGAGGCGATGGGAGGGTGTATCTTGTCGACTGGCTATCCGGCAAAACAATTCGAACGATCGATACCGGCGTGCCTTCGCTCCACGCGCTTGCGGTCAGCCGAGATGGGCGGTTGCTTGCGACGGGAGGAGTCACCGATCCGGTGACCGATCTGGCGGCTCCGCTCATTTATGAAATTCTCAGTGGACAGCGCATTCACGAGCTTGCTGGGCAGAGCACAACCATCGAATCCTTGGAGTTTGCTGGGGACAATGAATGGCTCGTGTGTGGTGCGCGCTACGAAGATGTTCAACGGATCGAGATTCGCACTGGGGTCATCGAGACCCTGCCGGCGGTAACTCGCAATCGCTGGTTGGCTTGTTCACCGGACGGTACGCAAGTGGCGTCACAACACGATTACACGCAAATCTACATCGCCGATTTGCACCCTCCAATACTAGGACGGCCAATGCAGGGACGACGGATCGATTTTACCTCTCCAGTTGTCAAATCGCTCTGGCTTCCTGGAACCGACAAACTCGTCAGTCTGCTTATTTCCCACGCCTACGCTTCATTAAATATCGTTGATCCACTTCAGAACGAACTGCTAATTCAACTCCAAGGAGCAAACTCAGCCGAGTGCTTCGCGATTAGCGATGATCGGATGTACGCAGTTGCTGGAATGATCAATGGCGAGATCATCTCTTGGAGAATACCAACAGCTTTTTCGGCCAATAAGGAACTTCTCGTGATCGAGGAGGCCAAGCGACTGTATTTGGCGAGTTCGCCAATCGCGTCTTTACAAATCTCTGGTGAGTGGATTCTGGCAGGCACCCTTGGTGGCGAATTGCTCGCCGCCCGCTTATTGCCCACGAATCCGCATGCGGCCAAGAGCGACAAGATCCTCACGCAAGTGCTGCCTTCGTCAGCCACTTGGCGACCTGACGGTGAGACTCTTATTTTGGGTGCCATCGATGGTGGTGTGTATGAGACTGAGAATTTGGTTCGGATGACTGAGTTGTCGACGGGGCCCGGCGGGCTAGTTTCGGAAGTATGCATTTCGCCGGACCGAAAGTCTATTGCAGCAATCCGTAAAGAAGACAATAAAGTCATCCTCATTCGAGGAGACAGTGAACGGAAGCTCCAGGCGTTTCCACTGGATTTTCAAGGCCCCATTCCAAATCTTTCCACCGTTTTGTTTTCACCGGAATCTCGACGAATTGCATGGGGGGGAGGCAGTATTTTGATGGTCGCGTCAGGGGATGACCCGAGTGCATCGCCGCAATCATTCCCCATGCCCGGTTTTGTTCATTGCTTGGCCTGGGAACCGGATGGCGAGGGGATCTATTTTGGTGGTCATTTCGACACGCTGCACTATCTTGATCTACGGTCGGGGAAAAAGAAAACGATTGGGAACGCGGGCACGGCCGCGTATGCCCTCACAATAACCTCTGATGGAGGACAGCTTTTCTCGGGTCACGACGACGGCTCGGTCCGAATCTGGAATTTGGTAGATGGGTCGACGAAGTCGATGTTCCTGCACCACCTTGCCGTTCGTTCGATCGCATTGAGTCACGACGGGCGGCTCGGCGCGAGCGCTGACAAGGACGCCAATATCGCGATTTGGTTTGCCCAGACTGGCGAACAGATCGGTGTCTTCAATCTGCAGCCGAAATGGTCATGGAACAGTTACACGCACCGCCCGGCCATGGTGTTTACGCCCAACGACCGCCAGCTTCGCGTTCTATTCCAAGCCCCTGGCAATCAATCCATTCTTCGAACCTGGGATTTGAAGCCACTAAGCTCCAACTAGATTTTCTATCTCTAATTTCAGTCGATTCATACATTTAATAAAAGGTCGCTTCGATGACAACACACGCCCATGCCCATCCGCAAACAATCCTAACAAAGTGTTTGCGCTGCAACTCACCTTACTGCACCACGAGACGCGCCTTTACCTTGGTAGAGCTTTTGGTCGTCATCGCCATTATCGGAGTGCTTGTTGGATTGTTGCTGCCGGCAGTGCAGGCGGCCCGCGAAGCCGCACGGCGAATGTCGTGTTCCAACAATTCACGGCAGATCGGTTTGGCATTGCTGAACTATGAGAGCGCATTCAAGCGGCTGCCGGCAGGAATGCAATACATCGATGGCGGCTCGCCGGTCGATGCTGTGGGAACAGCATGGGTTGCGGTTCTGCCGAATCTGGAGCAAAGTACTGTTGCCAATTTAATCAGCACTTCGATCCCGTGGTATCTGCAGCCCCCCGCAAATGCACAAATCGTTGAGTCTGTTTACCTGTGTCCTTCGGACACGATGGAACCGATTCACAGCTACCCTTTTATGATCGCCCTGGGTATCCCGGTCGGCGATCGTTATGCCACGTGTTCGTATGGAATGAACATCGGGAGGAACGACGCGTTCTCGTTCTCGCCTGGCTTCCGGCCGCGACCGGTGACGGAGTTCTCAGGCGTTTTCAGCGGTAATTCGAAAACCAAGCTGGCGTCCATAACGGATGGCCTGAGCAATTCCTTCGCCGTCGGTGAAGCGGCTTCCGGCCAGGATATGTGTGAGGGAATCGGCTGCAAAGTGAAGATTCAAAATAATCCAGCAGGAGAAACGAAATCGGCTCACGGTTGGTTGGTCGGTGGCGTCAATCCATCCATGTTCTTCGCGGGGGGATTCCGCTACTCAGGAGCGTTTGGTAGCACCGTCGAAAAGCTGAACAAATTGCCGGTGACCGACTCCTACTACGATGTTGCTCAGATCTTCAATTCGACTCCGAGTTGGCAAGGTGGGCCGCATCGCGTTCCCAATTTTCGCAGCTTCCACACCGGCGGCGCGAACTTTGTCTTTTGCGATGGCAGTATCCAGTATTTGAGCAGCGACATCTCGATGCCGATCTACCAAGCCCTGTCCACCATCCAAGGTGCCGAGATCGCGACCATCCCGGACTGATCGGATTAGAATAGGTCTGGACGGTCGACACAACCTGAGCCGGGAGGACTTCTTGTCCCGCCTATTCAGGGCATATGTGTCAACGGGTTCAATACCGGTGGCTCGCGTTACCGGCAGAAGATGTACCCACCCTCCGGGCTTAAAACCACGCACCAGTTACTTACCAAGCACGTACTTTCGATGATTACCAAAACACTTGCACCCAAGAAGTTTGAAGACGATGCCACCGAAGACATCGGTTTTCTTGGCAACGCACCGAAACTACGTTCACAGATCATTAACGATCGCTTCCGCATTCTGAGCGAACTCGGACGCGGTGGCATGGCGGTTGTGCACTTGGCTGAGGATCTTTCCAGCGGCAAACGGGTCGCGCTCAAAATGATGAGCAACAGCCTGACCGGTTCTGCCAAACAGCGTTTCACGCGCGAGTTCAGCACCATCGCGTCCTTGAAACATCCTTACTTGATCGAAGTTTACGAGTATGGAGAGTGTTCGGACGGTCCATTTTTTGCGATGGAACTTTTCTCCGGCAAACCGGCCACGGCCATGGTCGGGGCTCCCACCCGACCAATTCTCGAAGCGATCTACAAGCTGTGTGAAGCGGTCGATTTCGTACACAGCAAGCGGATCATCCATCGCGATATCAAGCCCGCCAATATCATGGTCAATCCCAAGCCGGACGGCGAAGGCTTCGATATCCGACTCTCCGACTTCGGACTGGCTAAGTTTGCCAACTCTTCTTCCTCCCTCACGGGCGATGTCAACTTCCTTGGCACCATCGCCTACTGTGCACCGGAACAGATCATGCGCGAGGAACTCGACCATCGCGCCGATTTGTACTCGTTGGGAATGGTGGTCTTCGAACTCGTTACGGGGCGACATCCATTCGATGAGTTTCGAAAAGATGCACAAGCCTTGATATCCAAGCAGTTGACCAAGGTGCCGTCCAGTGTCCGCGAATTCAATAAGAATTTGTCCGTGGATTTGGAGCGGGCCATTCTGAAGTTGCTGGCCAAAGAGCAGGATGCGCGTCCCAACTCGACGCTGGAACTACGCCAAGCCCTCGCAAGCGATCTTGGCTGGTCCGGGAGTGAGGTGTCGAGCCCGAACATTCTCTCATCGGGGAATTTGATCGCCCCATTCATCGCTCGCGAAGATGAATTAAAGAGCTTAGAAACATTCATTTCCAACAATTGCGGCGCCCCAACGGTCCGCGATCCTAGTCATTCATCCCAGGCGCGAACGCCGACCATTATGTTTGTTGCCGGCGAAGCAGGAATCGGCAAAACGAGTTTGATCAAGCGCGCCGCGCGGGCCGCCTTTGTCGGCGGGGCCAAGATCTATGACGGACGTTGCTTTGACGGAAATCTCTCGCCCTTCCAGCCGTTTCTTGAGATCGTCAAGCAGATTCTCTCGGAGCAAGAAAAATGTCGCCAAAGAGCGTTGAACGCGAAAGAGGAAGACATCCTGGCATCGACGACCTTCGTCCAAGCGGGTGGATCGACGGTGCTGACCAACTCCGTGGATTCGATCATCGAAGAACATGCCGTCGATTTACTGAGGTGCGGTTCGGACCTAAAGACGTTGCTTGCAAACCGGCTCCCATCGGACCAACTCGAAGTCCCGCGCGACACGGAGTATATATTCCGCTCCATAGGAAACTTCTTTGTCGAGCTCAGCAAGATCAAGCCGATGCTCCTTGTGATCGATGACATCCACTGGGCAGATCGCAGTTCGATTATCCTGCTGCGCCACATTGCCTCCAGTACGATCATCGCACGCCAAGATGCAGAAATTCGGGGTGGTCCGCCGCCACAACTTGCAATCTTTGGTTCGACGCGTAACACGACCGAATACATGAAAACGGTCAACTTCATCGATGAACTTTGCGAAGCGGAGCTGGCGAGTAAGTTGGTTCTCGAACCGCTACCTGCAAAAAGCGTCCAGCAATTGATCGCCAGTCAATTGGGTGCGCGTTTTGATGAAGTGGATCCTGCTCTGAGTTCCCGATTGGGCTCCGATTGCCTCGGCAATCCGTTTTACATCTGTCAAACGATTCGCGAATGGAAGCTCAGCCAACGCGTGATCTTCGACGGTAATCAGTGGACCCTATCGACGGTTAAGTCCCCCGATGGCGAATCTCTGCCCGAATCGGTACGCGAGGCACTCCGGTCGCGGTTGCGGCGGTTACCTGAAGGCACATCGAAGACACTATCCATCGCTGCCGCCATCGGTTCGAACGTCGACGTCGACTTGCTGCAATCCTTGGCAAATTCAGAGAACGATTTTGGCTTTTTCGATGCGATCGATGATTTGCTCGCTCGCGAAATCCTCCGAGAGACCGGGAAGCCACGTGTTCTGGCCTTCGCCCATGACCTGCTCCGAGAAGCCAGTTTGTCGAACTTGTCAGCGACCCGTCGCCAAGGGATCCATCAGGCGATCGGTGAGTCGCTTGAAAAGCGAAAGGAAGCCGGGAAGAATGTTAGCGATGCAATTCTGGCGGAGCATTTTCTGGCGGCTCACAACAACGATAAGGCCTTTGAGTACTTGCTCAAGGCAGGTCAAGCTGCCACAGAAACGTATTCCCATGTGGATGCCATCCCGCTTCTCGAGCGAGCAAAACAGATTGAGCCCCCAGGTCGACCGAAGTCCGATCGGTACACGCTTTGTGAAAGTTTAGGGCAAAGCTATTCCGCCCAGGATCGACTGGATGAGAGCTTAAAAGAGTTTCAATCGGCTATCCTCGTCGCAGCGGACAATATCGAACTAGCAAAAGCGTATTTTGGAATTGGAAAGTGCTACGCACGCACTGCCGAAAAACCAGAAGCACGAACCCACTTTGAGAAAGCGCTCGGTCTAGTCGGCGAACCGCAGCCAAAATCAAGGATAGGATACCTGCTGGGATTGACCGTGTCGGGAACCGATTTTCAGTTCATGCCCAAATGGATCCGTCGAGAGAAGCGAGGATCCGTTGACGAAAAGCGGAATGCCTTGGCGTCTGAAATTTACTTCGCCAATTGCATGCTCCTGGTCCAGTCGGATTTATTCGCTTACATCTATGGATCGATTCGTACGGCATTGTTGGCAAAACACTCGAATGACTCCGATGCAGTTGCTCTCGCCTATTCTAAGTATGGAATGAACATGTCCCTGTCGGGCGTCATTGGCCAGTTTCTGAGCAAGCGATATATTCGAGAATCGCAGGCACGATTAGGGCAATGCAAATCTACTTTTGTCAGAGCGATAAGCACACAGAATATCGCGGGATCTGTTTATTACACAGGCGATCTCGACGCCGCCGAGAGGTATCTTGTTGATTCACAACCTGAGCTCGAAAAAATGATGGACTGGCACGCTGGTTTTAATCTTCATTTGCTTCGTCACGTTGCCTCCCAACGAGGCGATGCAAAGGAAATCGAAACTTTAGCTCGTCGAGAGCTGGTGTTTGGTGAGAAAGTAAAGGAACCTGTTCTTCAAGCTTGGGGGAAATTTGGGCTATCCGATGCTCTATCGCGAAGCGGAGAGTTTGAACAAGCGATCACTCATGCAAGAGAATCTCATGCTACGCTCCAGAAATGGCTCTCCCGATCGGTAGCGTCTCAGGAACTGGGCCGAGCGTTGATGCAGGCGTCGAGGTATTCGGAGGCCGAGGAGACACTTCGAATTGGTTTGAAGCATCTGCAATCCGACCTGTTCTATTTTGATTTTTCGATGCAGAACTACTCTCTCTATCCAGAAGCCATCATTGGACCCGAATGGTCACTGGGGCCAAAGGAGGTCTCGAAAGACAAACGAAAACGAGGAAGCCGTGCGGCGTCGCGCGCTCGATTCTGGGCCATGTCCTTCCCCAACATGCGAGCGCATACGTACCGTGTATCCGGTCGCGTTGCCGCAGCCTGTGGAAAGACGCGACGGGCGATCAAGTTCTTCGATCGTGCTCTGGTCGATGCAAGGAAGTTTGGTAATCGAAGCGAGTACGCGCGAACCTTAATCGACAAATCGTCCATATTGACAGGCGATGAGGTTCAAACACTGCGAAACGAGGGTTTGCGATTGCTGAAGGAACTGCATACAGTTCTACCTGAGGCAGAAGTTGTTGTCCTAAACACCAAGAACGTGTTCTAAAATGTTAGCCGCAGGCGCTCGCTTCATCTTTACTCGCATTTTTGTACTTCGTTCGTTCTCGTGCTCAATGAAATGGTGCTCGTGCTCGTAATCGAATCGCCAGCCCAATAGAGTGTTGGGGGCATTCCCCCAACACTCTGAAATATTCCCAGTCGTTGCCGATTGGCAACGACTATCTGCGGAACGAACCCTACGACTTGGCTGCCTTTCGGATCGGGCGGCGCATCAACAAGCCGGCCAGTCCGAAGCCTAGGATGGCGATCGTTGTTGGCTCGGGGACAACCGTCAACGTACGGTTTTGCACGTACGCCGCCAGAATGTTCTGTGTTCCATCGTTTAAGTAGGCTCCTTGGGCTCCAGGTGGTCCGGTAAGCACATTGCCGACGGCGAATGGGATACCTGTGACGGCACCACTAAAGAGAAGTGGTTCGAGCGAAAAGAGATTGGCTTCCGATCCCGAACCAGGAAATGCCGTGAGATTCCATCGCATTGCGAGGTCTTTAACGTCGGCAGAAATGATCTCGTTGGCGCCATTGCGAACGATGTTCTCCAAGCTTCCGCCGACAAACTGCAGGTTGGGGTCAATCGTGTAAGGAAAATCGGGAACGACGCCGACAAAGGCCCCCTTGGCATCTGTAAATTTGGCCGAGTTAATACTCGTATCCGAATCATCGAGCGTAAACTTGATGCTTCCCATCGCCATGTAATCTAAAAACGTGTCCGTCGGTAACCTTAGCGATCCTGCAACAGGGCCCAGGGGGCCATTTGATAGAATATTGAATTGAAAATTCGCTCGAAATTTAACGTCGAAAACGGAAGCGCCATGGGCGGTCGGTGATTTCACCAACGCAAGACTCGTGAAAATCAGTAAAGCCAACGCAGAGAGACGAAAAAGTCTAGACATAGAGAAACAACCTTCTTTGCTAGGTCCGAGGGCGGTGAACCCGGTGCGACATTGAACGGCCGAGCACCCATACAATCATGGAGAGCCAGAAGGGGCGGTGCGGACGGTACATTGCGACGACGGGGTTCATCGAAAATAACACGTGTGCACTTTAATGGGCTGGCGATCTGAATACAACCACCCATCATCACAAATTCAAAACAGTCCTGCTCGGAAAGTCTGAGAGGTAAAGTTCAGAAAGCTCCACTTGGAGGCATAGTCGCCTTTCACTCCGTGAAAGTAGCGGTCAGCATGCGTTCCTTTCGCGGAGCGAAAGGCGACGATCAAGCTGCTGAGCGGAGCTGCGTCGCTTCTGCGAGCGGCTGCTGAGGCCTACGCGGCGGAATTTCCTTCAAGGCGTAAATCGTTCCGGCAATCAAGGGCGCGATGGCTTGGAACCATGTGCTCGCAAAAGGGACACTGAATCCAACCGACATCCTGCCGGTGCCTGGAATGGAGACGGCAGGCGCCCATTGAATCGAGGTCATGGCGCACAACAAAGCGATCAATCCACATCCGGCGATCCCCCACCAGGGACTACGCACCGATCGGCCCACTGATCGAAACAAGAGTAAGCAGGCGAGGAGGGCGGGGACGATTACTTGGATGGGGCCAAGCACACTCATGACGGGGGCCAGCCACGGGTCGGTTGCCAATGTTTTCCCCTCCGCAAACGGCAGCAGTGCAAAAATCGCTAGCAGAACCGATAGCAGGATCAGTCCTACGGCCAGCATGGGAGCACCGAAGACGAATGCCAGCCAGGGATGTCGACCCGACCAAGTCCTTTGAGGCACGCGCGCCGCATACGCTGCCAAAATTTCGGGGGAACCCAGTCGCTCCACACCGTCGTTATCGTTATTTGAGAATCCGTTCATCGCATCCTGATCTTTCATTTCTAAGTAATGATGCCACAATTCCTTGACCAATCGATCCGCATACCGTTTGGGCACGCCTTCGTTGTTGAGCGCATCACGAAGCTGCTGGAACCACAGGTGACTGTCCATAGTCTCCTCCTTCCATGAGGGCTTGAATGGACTGAGTCACACTCTGCCATCGAGTGCAACTTTCAGTGAGTTGCTTGATCCCACGTTTGGATAGTCGATAGACGATCCGTTCCCGGCCGCCGACCGCTTCGCGCCGCGTGCTGAGTAAACCCTCAAGCTCGAGTTTGTGTAGCAATGGATAGATCGATCCTTCGCCAAACTGCAACGTCCCATTGGTCCGTTTCGCGATGCTTTGGACGATCGCATAGCCGTGCTGCGGACCATCGGACAGGACGCGCAACACGGCGAGTTCGGGGACGCCGTTCAAAAAATCTGGATTCGTGCCGCCTCGCCCCATGAGATCTCTCTTCCTTGCGTTGTTTTGGCGCCCAGGCCAACCACTCCGTTAGAGGCCAATACCTTGAACCACAAGGTATATCGGTGGCAGAGTGGTCAGCACAAGAGCGAAAATACCTCGCAGTTCCAGGTATTCCGGTTGGGGAAGGGGCGGGCGCGATCCGAGGACGGGGCAGGTACCGATAACCGCGACTTCCGGCCCGTCCTTAAAACGTATTGACTACGTTGGAGCGACCGTTGGCCATGTTGGTTGCCAACGTGTAGTGATGGTAGTGCATCGCGCATTTGATGACGTAGACGAATAGCACCGAAGGGTCGCGCGTGGTCGTCAAGAGCCGGAGAACGCGAATTCGATACTCCTTCCGCAACGCGGCGTTGGGGATCGACCACATCAGTCGCATCAGCAGCCCGATCGACAGCAATAGGTAGCGCGTCCGCTCCCGGATTCCAACCATCGGATGGGTTCGCCAATATTCCTTCCTCGCCTCTCCGAATCGGAAGTTCCCCTTCAAATAGAGAGATTCCAACCGTTCGAAGTAACCGGTTGGTTCATACAGCCGCTGCATCACCTTGAGGTATCCATCCAGGAGCGATTCGCGGCTCATCTGTTTCGGGATCACATTCGTTCCGAACTCAGACACGTCGTTGGGATCGAGTCGATCTTCGGACTTCAATCGATCGTAGAGTGGGGTTTTGGGAATCGCATGCAGCATCCCCAGCATGGCATGCAGGATCCTCGCGTCTTTCAGGAAGCTTACCTGGGAGTCGAAGATGGTTTGATCATCGCTGTCGAAGCCAACGATCATGCCACACCAGACATCCATCCCCGCATCTTGAACGCGATGGATCTTCTCGACGAGTGTCCCCGTGCTTCGAACATTCTGAATCTTCTTCGTTTCTCGCAACGATGCTTCGTTCGGGCTTTCGATTCCGATAAAGACACTTTGGATGTTGCAGTCGACCATCAGCTGCATCAACTCTGGATCGTCGGCGAGATCCAGCGATGCTTCCGTAAAGAAGGTCAGAGGATAGCCATGAGCGCGCTGCCAATCGATGACATCTCGAAGGACTTTCTTGATCTGGACTTTGTTGCCGATCAGGTTGTCGTCGACGATGAATGCAATCAACAGCTTTTGTTTCAGGAGTTGATCTAGCTCAACGAGTATCTGTTGAGAGCTCTTGATGCGTGGGCGGCGTCCGAAGGTCACGATGATGTCGCAAAACTCGCATTGAAAAGGACAGCCGCGTGAAAACTGGATGCTCCCAAAAAGATAACGATCGGTTTTCATCAAGTCGTAGCGGGGTGCAGGTACGGTCTCCATGTTCGTCTTCGAGGACTGTTCGTAACGAACCTTCCAATCGCCTGCTTCAAAGTCCTTCAGGAATTGAGGCCACGTCTCTTCCGCCTCGCCGATGAATTGGACCCGAGCGAGATCGCCGAAGTAGTCCTCGGAAACCGTTACCCAAGGACCACCCACGGCGACAAAGATATCGCGGCGCTTGCACTCCTCCAGGATCTGTCGCATCCGAGCACGCTGGACGCTCATCCCGGTTAATCCGACGATATCCGCTTTCGCCAATCGGTCAAAATCGATGGGTTCAACGTTCTCGTCGACCAGCGTGATCCGATGTTCCAAAGGAGTCAATGCCGCTAATAGGGGCAAGCATGCGACAGGCAAATTGGCCTGCTTGCCGAGCAACGGAAGGGCGTGCTCCAAGCCCCAATAGCTGACCTCAAAGGCCGGGTTGATCAATACGATGTCCAGCATGTCACTCAATCTCGTTGTCGGGTGTCTGCGCTTGAACCAGGACGTATCCTAAGCCACAGAACCGCTGGGCACTACACCAAGACTTGCTATCGGCGGTCTTCGAGCGTCCTCGGGGACGACTGACCGAACGGGCCATGGATCGGAGCGGCGCGATGGGGGCGCTCATCCGGTTGCTCGGAATCAGTTTGACTGGCCAAACGCAGTGCGTTACTGAATGGTGGCGATATCCAATGAGCCAGGGATGTCTTCGGGCCAACGGGTCCAGATCGACGTGTTCTCGCGGATCTTTTGGATGTAATCCTTGCGCTGCTGCTCTTGTTTGTTCTTCAACAGCGTCTCGCGTATCTCGGATTGGGCTTGGGCAAAGCTCATGCGGTACTCATCCTCGCGTTCGAGGACCTCAACGATGTGGTAACCTTCGGAATCCTCCAGGATTGGACTAAGCGCGTTTTTCTCAATCGAGAATACTGCGTCTTCAATCACTTTGCTTTTCAGAGCACCACGCGTCGTCCAGTCAAAGTTACCGCCGTTGCTGGCATTGAAACCCGAGGAGCGTTTGATGGCTACGGCGTCGAACGATGCACCACCCAAGAAGACTTCATTACCCATGGCGGCGATTTCCATGTAAGCTGCGTCGCGCGTAGGGTAGGTCTTGAAGAGAGCCGACAGGATCCGGAACTTGACACGGGCCGCCCTGTCCCATTGCTCGGGATGCTCGTCGTAGTAGTCCCTGAGTTCAAACAACCAAACGTTCGGCTTTTCAGGCACTCCTTCGCGCAACGCCTGTTCGGCCCACATCTGTTCGGAGAAGTCTCGCATCAATGCGTGGAGACTGGTCCCGGACTTTTCGAGCATATCGATGAATTCCAATTCGGTTTCGCACTTTGCCCGTTTCAACTGCTCGGGCATGATCTGCGTCCTGAAAATCTCAACCGTTTTGGTTTTGACCTTGGAGCGGATATCATCCCGTTCTTTTTTGGGTTTGCCAGAGGTTTGCATCTGGATGAAGTGTTGCGACAGGCACTTGCGGGCCACCGAAGCAGCCAACGCCTTGCGCAACATCAATTCGAACTCCCGGCTCGCCAACACCTCTGGGGTGAGTTTGCGTGGATCGATGAGGTCGCCCACCAAGACACGTTCTTCTCCGACCACCGCGATCACGCGGCCCGCTTCAAACAGTTCGCCCAATGGAATGGCCTGAGATTGGATCGCTCGCTCGGAGTCGAAATCGACATACGTTTCAATGGGGCCAACGGCCTCGGCATCCGACGGGGTTACCTCGGTCGATACCGGGATCGGACCTTGAGCCCGTCCCAAAGGGGCGGCTAGGATCGCCAGCGAGCCAAATACGACTAAGGCAACCGTCAAAAGGGATAGAGAGGAGGACCTGAACATGGTCTGTAAAATCCTGGCCGATGTATTGCGAACCTATTACCGCGCGTCGCGGTACGGTATACGCAATGCAACCTCACCAACGCAAGATCTGTCTCAAGACTGCTAGCAAATCGATCTTGGCCATTCGCTGGGCATCGGTCAGCTCGGCAGCCTTCGCAGCTACCTTTGTGACGGCCTTTGGTGCGGGCTTTGGGGGGACGTAGCGATTGGTGTGAGCTGCGGCGTTGGCTTCTTCACGAGGCTTGGGCTCCCACAGAGGCCAATACGCGGTGTGCCGATCGACAACTCGCAGGTGTCCTGAATGTTTCTGGGAGAGCTGTTCGATACGGCGTGGGTCGGTGTAGGTGAGGCACAGGAAATGATCTTCGATGGCGATCGAACGTACGGACCACAAGGTGGCATCCATGCGGATCTCGGCCAGATCGAGCATCCGCTGGGCCGGGGGTGGCAATTCGCCGAAGCGATCGATCAGTTCCTGACGCATGTCGGCCACGGACTGGATGTCCTGAAGTCGGCTGACGCGGCGGTAGATATCGATCTTCTGCCGCATGTCGGCCACGTACTCGGCCGGCAGATAGGCTTCGATGGGCAGATGGAGCTCGACGTCCAGACTGAAGCGGGGTGCCTGGCGCGTGAGTTGCCGAACGGCGTCGTCGAGAAGTTGGCAGTACAGTTCATAACCGACGGCGGCGATGTGACCGCTCTGCTGAGTTCCGAGCAGATTCCCGGCTCCCCGTATTTCAAGGTCACGCATGGCGATACCGAAGCCAGCACCGAGTTGCGAAAATTCTTCAATCGCGTGCAGCCGGCGAGCGGCATCGGGGTTGAGATGCTTGTTCTTGTCGACGAGCAAGTAGCAGTGGGCTTGATTGCGGTAGCGTCCCACGCGTCCCCGGAGTTGATGCAACTCCGACAGGCCATAGCGATCCGCTTCATCGATGAAGATGGTGTTGGCATTGGAAATGTCGAGTCCGCTTTCGATGATGGTGGTCGAGAGCAGAATATCGGCCCGGTGTTCGATGAAGTCGAGCATGACTTGTTCGAGTCCGTTCTCCGGCATTTGGCCGTGTCCGATGACGATCCTGGCCTCGGGTGCAATGCGTTGCAATCGCGAAGCCACAGCGTGCATGTCTTCGATGCGGTTGTGGACGAAAAAAATTTGTCCGTCGCGATTGAGTTCACGCAGGATAGCGTTGCGAATCAATGAGTCGTTCCAACGCACGACGCGTGTCTCAACGGCCATGCGCTCCTCAGGGGCGGTCTCAAGGTTGGAGATATCGCGAATGCCGACCAGCGACATGTGCAAGGTTCGGGGGATCGGGGTTGCCGAAAGGGTGAGTACATCGACTTGCGAGGACGTGCGTTTGATTCGCTCCTTGAGCTCCACGCCAAACTTTTGTTCCTCATCGATGATGAGCAAACCGAGATTGAAGAATTGGACATCTGCCGAAGCCAATCGATGGGTACCGACCACGATGTCGATTTGGCCACCGGCGATGCGTTTGACGGTTTGCTTTTGCTCTGCGGTGGATTCGAAGCGATTGAGTTTCGCGATTTCGAATGGGAACTCGGCCATGCGTTGCCGGAACGACTTGAAGTGTTGTTCGGCCAACACGGTGGTGGGGACCAGCACACCGACTTGATAGCCGCTCTCGACGGCTTTGAAAGCAGCCCGCATGGCGACCTCGGTCTTTCCAAACCCAACGTCCCCGCAGATGAGCCGCTCCATGGGTCTGGGTGCGATCATATCTTTCTTGGTGGCTGCGATGGCGGTGAGTTGGTCGAGTGTTTCTTCGTAGGGGAACGAGCCTTCGAATTGCTGTTGCCAAACCGAATCGGGTTTGAAGGCGATGCCGGTTTGACCACGACGTTGGGCTTGGAGTTCGAGCAGTTCCGCCGCCATGTCGGCCACAGCGCTCTCGGCGGCCTTCTTTTGCCGCGCCCAAGCTTGACCACCAATCTTCGCGAGTTTGGGTCGGGTTTTGGTCCCGCCCACGTAGCGCTGGACCAAATCGATTTTGCTCGCAGGCACGTAGAGTTTGGTCCCTCCATCGAACTCGATGATCAAGTGCTCGAAGCGTTGGCCTTCCCGTTCGATCATCTCCAAGCCCAGGTAGACTCCGATGCCATGCGACAGGTGGACGACCAGATCCCCTTCGCGCAGATCGAGAAAGCTATCGATGGCCCGCGATGCGAGTTTTCGGCTAGAACGCTTAAGGAGTGTGCGTCGCAGCAATTGATTGACGGTCAGAACCAAGGCGCCGTGGCCAGGAATTTCGAAGCCGCAGCTCAGTAGACCCACGACCAATCGCAATCGGCCTTGCGCGTAGGCTTGACTCTTTTTGAGGATGTCCGCCATGCGAGCGAGTTCGCCATCGTTGATGCAAACGATGGCCGCCACACGCGCATCGCCTAGGGCGAGATCAATTTCGCGAGGCAAGTGTTCGAGTTCGCCCGTGATGCGTTCGACGTTTCCGATCGGCACCCGAAGCAGTTCGCCCAGATAGCCATCGGCCGCTAATTGCGTAACTTGCGCCATCGCGAAGCGCTGCAATCGTTGATAGAGCGTGATTGGATCGCAGAAGCGTTCTGGGAACGGCACACGGGCTTTGAAGGCCTCGGCATGATGCAAGGCAGCGATCGGTTCGCTCATCAGGACCATCGTGTCCTCGGGCAGATGATCCAGGAGCGAGGATTCCTCGAGGGTGGCTTCGTTTGCGGCGATCAAGTCGACGCGATCGAGGCGTTGGATCGAGCGCTGCGTGACGTTGTCAAAGGTTCGGATCGATTCGATCTCATCGTCGAACCACTCGATGCGCCGAGGTTCCATGGCATCGGGTGGGAACACGTCGAGAATGCCACCGCGGGCGGTGAATTCTCCTGCGTATTGAACGCTGGTGGTGGTGCGGTATCCAGAGGCGGTCAGCCAGGCTTTGAGTTCGGCCAAATCCAAACGTTTGCCGACTTCGATCGTGCGTCGATCGCGCTGCATCTGTTCCGGACTCGGAACACTGTGCATCAAAGCCGGGAGGGTCGACACTACGATGGTCGGAACGGTGTCGGCTGAATTGGCAGAGGAGGATTTCGCGGTGGATTTTTTGACGCGGGCTTCGCGGAGCGCGTTGAGCTGGGACAGAACCTGCAGTCTTTGGATGACTTCTTGCTGCTGTAACGAATCGACGTCGGTATCATCGGAAGCGGGTGGGAAGACGTTGCAATCGTGTTCGAGATAGAACTCCAGATCGCGGGCGATCGTCTCAGCGTCTTGATGATGAGCCACTAGGATCAACAACGGCCGGCGCGTACGGTGCAACGTGGCCGCGGCGAGCGGAGCGACTGCGCCTAGCCAGGCGCCTTCCCAACAGAATGTGTCCCCTTGCTGCCACGCATCGATGGCGGTTTGAAATTCTGTTAGATCGCCGATGGCAGCGAGCAACGCCGGAGCGGGACTCGGCTCGGCGTTTTTGGTTTCGGCGGAACGCGTGTTCGAGGCCGATTCGGCTTGGTGGCGTGGGGCAGAGACCGGCTCATCGGTCCGCGAAGTTGCGGTGGACTTGGATTGTGCAGCATCCGGGTCCGCGATCGTAGTCTTTTTCTTTTTCTTCGCAGGCTTGGTGGCCGGCTGGATCGTTTGGTTTGCCTGTTGGGCGAGCCGGATCAAGGTCTCGGCGCTGGCCAGGTCATTCGTTTCCGGGTCGAGCGGATCGTACACCGAATGGTCGGTCGCGTCGGGCGCAGGTTCTCCCCGGATGAAGTCAGCGAGGGTGCGTTTGGCCCTGGAGGATCGAGATTTCATCGTGTGCCGCGCTTTGCTCCCGTTTTGTGCTGATGTGAGGTTAACCGAGAAAATCCTTCATGTACACTGCTAGGCAAGCCAACCGTACCCCTGATTGAGGAGACAACCTGATGCAACGAGTAGCTTTTTTGATGGCCATCGTAGGGTCGATCCTGGGTAGCGAATCCAGTTCGATCCTAGCGCAGTCCGACCCGCGGGCTGAGTTCATCCGCGCCCATTACAGCAAGTCCGAGGCTCGCATTCCCATGCGGGATGGAGTGGAGTTGTTCACCGCCATTTATGCCCCCAACGAGCTGACCCCAGGTGTGAAATATCCGATCCTGCTGTCGCGTACTCCGTACAGCGTCGGACCCTACGGACTGAGTCAGTACAAAACGCGGTTGGGACCCAGCCCAGAATTCGAAACCAACAAGTACATTTTTGTCTTTCAAGATGTCCGCGGACGGTACATGAGCCAAGGTGAGTTCGTGAACATGCGGCCCCATGTGCGCGACAAAACACGCAGTACCGACATTGACGAAAGCAGCGACACGTACGACACGATCGAATGGTTGACCAAGAATGTTGCGCACAACAACGGTCGCGTCGGTCAGTGGGGGATCTCCTACCCCGGATTCTACACATCGGCTGGAGTCATCGATTCGCATCCCGCGCTGGTAGCCGTCTCGCCGCAAGCCCCAATCGCGGATTGGTTCTTTGATGACTTTCACCGCAACGGCGCGTTCGTGTTGCCGATGGGTTTCAATTTCTTTTCTTCGTTTGGAAAAGCCCGCCCGGAACCGACCACCGAGTCCAATCCATCCTTCGATTTCCCCACCCGCGACGGGTACCAATTCTTTTTGGATCTCGGGCCATTGAAGAATGTCGATGCGAAGTATTTTAAGGATGAGATTGGGTTTTGGAATGATCTCGAGGCGCATCCCAACTACGACGAATTTTGGAAGGCACGCAACATCCTGCCACATCTCCAAAATATCAAGGCGTCCGTGCTGACGGTGGGTGGTTGGTACGACACCGAAGATCTGTACGGGCCACTCGCGACCTATGCAGCCATCGAGAAGCAGAATCCTACCATACGCAACAGCCTGGTCATGGGCCCTTGGTACCACGGGCAATGGGCCGGTGATGAAGGGCGGCGATTGGGGCAAGCCGATTTTGGGTTCGCCACGTCGACTTGGTATCAAAAGAATGTCTTGCTCCCATTTTTTGAAGGCCATCTGCGCGGTACGGGAGCGGCGTTGCCGCCGGAGATCACGGCCTTTGAAACCGGTGCCAATCGCTGGCGGCAGTTCGAGGCGTGGCCACCCAAAGAGGTCGTGAAGACTCAGTACTATCTGGGCGATGCGAAGCGATTGACCACAAAGCTCGATTCGGTCGGTGAGGGAGCGGACGCTTTCCCAAGTGATCCGAGCAAGCCTGTCCCCTACACGATGGAGATCACCAACGCTTGGGCTCGGGACTACGTGACTGAGGATCAGCGTTTTGCGTCGTGGCGGCCCGACGTTTTGGTTTATCGCAGCGAGGTCCTGTCGGATCCGACGACAGTGGCGGGCTCGATCCCGGTCGATCTGTGGGTGACCTCTACCCAAACCGATGCCGATTGGATTGTCAAAATCATCGACGAGTATCCAGGGGTCAGTGGCTCTGCCCGGCGCGGCCGTGACGCGGCTGAGAACACCAATAGTGGACGCCAGGAATTGGTCCGAGCCGGTGTTCTCAGAGGCAGGTTTCGAGACGGATTTGACAAGCCAACGGCTATGAAACCCGGCGAGCCGACCGAGATCCGGTTCGAACTCAGCGACATTTTTCATACGTTTCAGTCCGGGCACCGGATCCTGATCCACGTCCAAAGCAGCTGGTTCCCGTTCCTGGACCGCAATCCCCAGCGGTTTGTTCCCAATATTTTCCAAGCCGACGTGAGCGACTTTCAATCCGCCATTCACAGTGTTTTGCGAAGCAAAAATCGCCCTAGTTCTCTCACGCTGCCGATCCTCAAGTAACGCGTTGCCGATGGGCGGCAATTGCGGTTATTCGCAGAGGTCGTAAAATTTGTGATCCCTGCGATTTCGCGACCCTCGCTTTTGAGAACCCTGCAATGTGTCAGCAGGACTTGCTTTCCTTTGACACTTCGAGAATCGATCATGTCCAACACCACCGCTCCTGAGAAAATCCTGATCCGGGTTGGGCACAGCCCGGATGCCGACGACGCGTTCATGTTCTACGGTCTGGCCAAAGATTGCTTTGACACGGGCCCTTATGTCTTCGAGCATGAGCTGGTCGACATCGAAACCCTCAATCGGCGGGCTTTCGAAAGCGAACTGGAACTCACGGCGTTGAGCCTGCACGCGTACGCTTATCTCAGCGACCGCTACATGATTTGCTCCTGTGGAGCCAGCATGGGCGACAATTACGGCCCCATGATCGTGGCGAAATCGGAGACTACGCGTGAGGCATTGACAGGCAAAACGATCGCCATTCCCGGAACGCTCACCACGGCTTATCTATCGGCCCGCATGTGGCTTAAGGATTTCGAAGCCGTGGTTGTCCCGTTCGATGAGATCTTGGACATCGTTCAAGCGGGGAGTTATCAAGGCAGGCACATCGATGCGGGGCTGGTGATCCACGAAGGTCAACTGACCTATCGCTCACAAGATTTGCATTTAATCGTCGACTTGGGCAAATGGTGGATGGAGCAGACCGGCTTGCCGTTGCCGCTGGGCGCCAATGGGATTCGCAAGGATTTGGGACCTGACGTGATCCGCGATGTCAATCGGTATCTGTACATGAGCATTGCACACGGATTGAAGCATCGCAATTCTGCCCTGGATTACGCTCTCGGTTGGGGACGTGGGTTGGAACGTGAGAAAGCCGACACGTTCGTCGGTATGTACGTCAACGACTGGACGCTCGACTTTGGTGATCGTGGTCGCGAGGCGGTGCGTTTACTGCTGCGACGCGGTTACGAAACCGGCGTGATCACGAAGTTGATCGAACCAGAATTCGTCGATCCGCCTACAGACGTGTAGCAACTGCCAGCCATGGCCGGATGTGATTTTTTGAATATTAAACCACGTTGTGAGCGCCTTGGGTTCTGACTTTGGGTAGGTTAAAAGGGTGGATGAAGTTGCCGAGTCACAGCGCGGCGACGCCGAAACATTTCCTCCTAACCCACCCATATCTTTCATGCGACGTATCCTTCCGCGAAACTTTCTGGCGATGGCCTTGTTGGTCGTCTCTTCCCCGTCCTTCGTGAGCTTGGTCAATGGTCAGGAGACAAAGACCGTCGACCCGCCAGTCGATCCGCCGGTGGCGACGGTTCAGGGAGCGAAAGAGGACAAGCTTCTTTGGAAGGCCTTGCTTCCTGCCTCGGGGCTTGAGGGCTGGGAACGGACCAATTTTGGAGGTGAGGGTTCGGTCGAAGTTCGAGACGGCGTTTTGGAACTGGGACTGGGGGATCCGCTTACCGGCATCACACGTTTGGGCAAAGATTTTCCGAAAGAGAACTATGAGATGCAATGGTCGGCGCAGCGGGTGGAGGGTTCTGATTTTTTTGCCGGGGTGACATTTCCGATCGGGACGGAGTATGCATCCCTGATCGCTGGCGGTTGGGGTGGCGGACTGGTGGGCCTGAGTAGTATCAACGGCAACGATGCCAGTGAAAACGAGACGGCGCATTACATCCAGTTCAAGAATGGGCAATGGTATCGGCTCAAGGTCCGCGTCGACCCAACGCATGTTTGGATATGGATCGATGACCAGCAGTTGCTCAAGGTGGCTCGAGAGAATCGCAAGTTTTCGGTTCGGGCCGAAGTCATGCGTTCTCGTCCGTTGGGTTACTGCGTTTTTCAATCCAAGGTACAGGTCAAGGAGTGGGAGTACCGGGTCTTGGATTGAGTTGGAAAAGAGCGAATGGGTGGATGCGTATTAGAACGTACTGGCTCGTAATCTTGCCCCTCACCCCCGACCCCTCTCCCCTTCGTGCCTCAGGGGCGAGGGGAGCTAGGAGTCAAGAAAACCCTTGTTCCTCACTCCCCTTCGTACCTCTGGGGCGAAGGGAGCCAGGAATCAAGAACACTCTCGCTCCCCTCTCCCCGCTTCGGGGAGAGGGGTTGGGGGCGAGGGGTATCGTTCTCGCAGTGCGCGCACCAGGGCTTCAATCTCCGTCCTCACACTCATTGGATCTTGCGTCACACGAAATCCATGGATTCGTAAAACGGTATAGCCCAGTTTTCTTAGATAGGCATCACGCAAGGCGTCGTGCCTTTGGCCTTCTTCGGACCAATGATCTTTGCCATCGATTTCGATGTTGAGTTTTAATTCGATGCAAACGAAATCGAGGGTGTAAGGTCCCAACGGATACTCGCGCCGAAACTTCTCGCCAAGCGTCCGACCACCGCGCACCATTTGCCAAACATCATGGCTAAATTCATTCGCTTGCGTGCGCTGCTGCCGCGCGAAGTCAATGCGTTCTGGTTGTCGTTCTCGGCTGCGTTTGATGCTCATATGCCCCTCACCCCCGACCCCTCTCCCCTTCGTGCCTCAGGGGCAAGGGGAGCCAGGAATCGAGAAAACTCTTGCTCCCTCTCCCCTTCGTGCCTCAGGGGCGAGGGGAGCTAGGAATTAGGAAAACACTTGCGGGAGGTGGCCTGGGTTTCGTGGGCCACGCGTCCTCGATCTTACTCGTGCTCGTACTCGTACTCGTACTCGTCCACCGTCAGAATAGCGGTCCTACATGTTGGTCCGCAAGCATCAAGGAGACCGCGTCGGCTCGATGCACGAAAACGCGCTCGATCGCTGGATCGTCTACGAAACGAAAAAAGCCGAGGATTGCTCCTCGGCTTGGCTTTGTTTTTTGATCGCGACCGTAAGGTCTGCGTGTTGACTCGTGCGGGCTTGCGACTAGTACGGGCTGGAGGCACCGGTGTCGGGATCGCCGCACATGTGGAAGTGGTTGTGGTCGATGTAGATGACCTCTACGCATTCCTTGTCTTCGAGTGTGTACGGTACTGGCCAGCCGTTGATGGTCCGCTCTTCGAAGTAAACCGTGCACTTGTAGTGGGCATGGTGCAGTTGCGAGAAGCCAATCAGCGGGACGAAGCGAGGTTCGTCGATGTAGTCCGCAATCTTCTCCTTGACGATCCGCACCCTGTTACGTTGCTTCTCGTAGAGCAAGGGGATACCGCCGCGGATGGGCCGAGCAGCCTCCAACGCATGAATCACCTCGTCATCGCTCGGTGGGTCGATGGCTGCTGTCGAGCCACCACGGGTCAAAGGACCCATGATCGGTGCTCGAGCATATCGCTCGTGAATGTGGAATTGAACTTCCTCGCTATCTTGTAGATAAGGCGAGATGGGAATCGGAACACCGAGCGGCCCCAGATTCATATTCGTTAAACCAATGCACCCAGTTTGCGAAGAAGCAGTCGCAAGCAGAATGACGAGTAGAGCCGAGTGGAGTCGCTTACAGGACATCGATAAATCCCTTTTAGTTCGAAGACGATTGAATCGTCAGACGAAAGGTGTTTCGGCGTGCGGCATGTTAAAACTTGCGGGTTTTTCCGGTCGCAACAAAATTTCTTACAGGACGCCGAGGGGCGAGTTTTACGTAGCTTGCTCAGATACCCCAGATGTGCGTTCCCGACGCTAGCAAAGGGCGTTTAGGAACGGTCCACACCAGGGATTCCTATCGGATCCGGCTGGACGTGCTCTCCCCTTTTTGATGAGATCAGGGCACGTATGCACGCAGATCTTTCCCCAATACGTTTTTGGCGTTTTGCTTGGCTGTGCTCGGCCCTTACCCTCGTGGCCCCGGGCTGCGTCCAACGCGAGTATCGCTTTGGACGTTTCTCCGAATCCGCGACTCCTGTCCGCGACGAAACACACCCTGCTGTCCTCATCGGTGGGCCGTTGCCGAACATGGACGCCACGGAACGCCGACTGTACTGGCCTACCGATCGCTACGTGGCCTGGAAACGCACGCAAAGCCCGCGCGAGGAGCAGCCGCAATGGATGTACGATACGCCGCGGGAAGCTGTGGCTGCAGCGGTTGATTACCTAGAGGACAACGGCCTCGATGATGTCATCGTCGAGGCTCGGCATCACGATCCAGCCGAGCAATGGAAGCGATTGCAAGCCAATCCCAACTTCCACCCCCTCTGGAAATACACCGACGGGTCGGCCCGTGTCCTCACTTACTCCCTCTTCCCGCCAAGACTCTTCCGCAATGATTCGTACAACCCGTATACGAACACCCTCTCCATCAATTCCTCGAACCGCGTGTCGGCCGTCTTCGAGGCAGCCAAAGCCAAGAATAGTGCTAGCAAAAGCTGGCCAGGTGCATACGCGTCGATGCGCTACATTCCATTTGTCCCTGCAGGACACTACGTAGCGATTTCCAACGACGCGCTGACGTACGCGCGTCAAATCCAGGATCGCGAAATGGAACAGCGAATGATTCCACACGCTTACGCCAACGTAGCGGGAGCGGCGGTCTCGGCTGGATTATCGGTGGCGAGCGGTTTTATCGACCCGTCGGGAGCGACCAGTGCCGTGGCGACTGCGACCGGTACGGCGGTGGGTAGCGCTGCGGGTTACGGCGCGGGCTACGGTGCCGCGTCCTGGCAAGCCCAGCGCGAGGAACGTATGTCCGAACGCACGAACGCCCGTGGCTCTCCATCATCCCCCAACCGTCTGAGGCGATGATCGGAATCAATCGGCGGTCGCTTGGATTAGAACTCCAAGCCAACTGGACTGCTCCACAACTGTGAATCGCGGCGGCGGAGCGACCTGAGTCAATTTGGCCCACGTCCAGGGAGCACTCGGTGCACGGTTCAGCCAATGGACCATCGTCCAAAGTTTCCAACCCACGAGCTCGCGATCCGAGGCGCTCTCCCAATGCTCGGCGAACATCGGCATCCACAGCTCGAACGTGGGCTCGAGTGGAAATTGGGGCAGGGCCTCGAGCGCGTGAGAATGGATCTGCCCAGGATCGGAGGTCACGAGCGAGATTTCAATGCACTGCTGGCGGCTTCGCACGGCCAATGTGTAGTCCGTGTTCGACAGGGTCTTGAGCAGTGAAAAGTGCGTCTCGATGCGGCGGTTGACCGAAACAAGACGTTTTTCAAATTCCTGATCAATGTGCCGTCGAAGTTCGTCGGTGACCCAGCCATTGGTGATCGCTTCTGCCTGCGCACGACTTTCGATCGCCCGTCGATTGGCGACGCTCCGAACGATGGTGCCTCGAAGTCCTTGAGCATGCGTATCGATTCCGGTGACACGAATTGTGGTCGACGTTTTCACGCCAGCGGGCTGAGCAACGAATTTTCGTCCATCGAATCGCACCGATTTGCTGGCGGTAAACTGGGTCGTTGCAATGGCATGGATGATGGCGGGTCCATTGGTTCCGCGTGTGGTCGAGGAGATCGTGCCTTCGATCGAGCACTCGAAGGGCGCATCGTCGTCGCTGTCCCGGAGCTCAAAGCGGATCGTGCTTAGGCACTCCGCCGTACCTCGCGAGTGGGTTCCTAGCAACACACGATCCACTGGGGCTGAATACTGGTAGGCCTGCCCAACCTCGTTGGTCAAGAACTCAGAGGGAATTCGGAGGCATGCAATGATCGGCGACTGCGGCAAGGAGCTCGACGCGGAATGCGTGTTGTCTCCTTGGCTGAGAGTCACGTCGACCTGCTGCGGCTCGCTTGAGCCCGGTTGCTGAGCTACCGTCATGCTGGAACAGGAGGCGCCCAGCAAGGCGGCCAGCGAGAACCCGTGCATGCAAGACTGTTGTAAAAACTGCATCGAAGTTCACCGTTCGCTCGTAGACGCGAAGTCAAAAAGGCTGTCCGAACAGGCGGAAAAATTTTCAGCCACAGCGCTATACTTCGCTAACAAAAACAAGAGCAAATACGATGCCACAACGCATGATTGTCTGGGAATCATTCGTTTGTGACCGGTTGGACGCCGTTTGGCGGTTCACACATCGACGCTTTGGTCGCTCCGATTTCGAGTTGCGCTGGCAGCGATCGTCCGTGCGTTACGGAACGCTGTCCAGCGTTGCCTCTTGGGCCGAGCCACCGCTGCGCGATTCGGTGGACCCAGACCGTGTGCGGGCGCCTTCGGTGAAGCTATCGGGTAGTCTCAGGAACCGGAGTACGATCAACCACAGGGCAACGATGGCGGTGAGAAGTGCCACAACAGCCACGAGAAAAAGTCCCGCGAGTTTCTGCCCCATGCTGGCCACGGGCACGGTGATGGAGTTGGCGGGTACCTGGACCAGAAGCAGCAACGAGGTCGATTGCCGGCGCTCGAAATCGTCGACGCTTCGCCGGGCGATTTCCACCCGTTGCATGGCCGCGATCCATTCGCCTGCATAGCGTTCACCGAGCGGATTTTCCGAGACCGGATCTCGATAGCGATAGGTTCCGGTTTCTTTGAGGCGTTTGAGCATGGACGGATCGATTTGGAACTGCAGATCGGTCGGGCTGGCGAGCTTGGAAGCGATTTCCAAAAAGAATGGATGTTGCAGGATTGTTCCTTCGCGGACTCCTTCATGGCCATCGACTAAGACCGCGAACCCGGTGAAGGCACTGGAGACTGCGGATTCTTCGTTTCCGACATCGCGCTCGCGAGGGGGAGGTGGGCTGGCCAGCAGTTCGAGGTCTCCGACATTGATGGTCAAGACCATTACCCCTTCCAAGCTGCGTTCGGGTTCTTCCTCCGTTTTGATCGTGATGGGAGTTGAGACGGCGATCTTCCATCGATTGGTGGCGGTAGATCGAAAAGGGACGCTCAAATGTGAGGCTTGGGTGTGGGCGATATTGCGGCGCGGTGTTTGGAGTGGCAGATCCTGGGTTTGCCCAGAAAAGTAACTGCGATACGCGAAGTTTTCACCGATCGGAGGGCTGATCGGTTCGTTGGTGAAGGCCGACGCCAACATGGTTCCGAAGCGATCGGTAACGAACAAACTGTCGAACTTGGTTGACTTCGTCGCCCCGCTCGCTCGGGATCGGATCATGGAGAGTCGATCCTTTAGGTAGGCCTCGAGTTCGATCCGCGAAGTGTTGTCTTTGAGCAAGCTTCTAGCGACTGGCGGCGGTTCTTGCTCCGTGGCCAACGCCTTGAGCAAGTCCATGCCCGCTTCGTCGACACAGGTTTCGAAGAGGGTTTCGAAGGGCGTTCGCCGGGCTTCCTCTTCGACCAACCGAAACAGCCCCGAGATTTCCGACTCGAGCGTTCCCGCAGCCGATTGTGCAGCGAAGACGTTGCTCTGCAGCACCCCTTCGCGCAGTTCATTGGACAGATCGCTTTCGGCGACCGTCACGGCCCGCCAGAAGAAAAGACCCATGATGGTGACCAGCAGGATCGGACCGACGATACCCAGCAGCATGAGTGGCCGACGCAATCGGGCCACGCGGCGGCGCTCGATGACCGCGAGGACTTGTTGCACGTTGCCGAATCGATCCTCGGGTTTCTTCGCGATGCAGCGATCGATGATCGCGGACAGCCCGCGGTCCATGCCGCGGACGCGGTAATGAGCGCGAGGAAACGCGCTCTTATAGATCGTCTCACGGTACCGTTTGAGGCGTTCGAGCAAGTTCGGTGCTTGATCCAAAGTCGAGACCGCATCGGCAGTTCGATAGGGTGGGCTGCCGACCAACATGCAGTACAGAATGGCCCCTAGGGCGTACACGTCCCAGCGGGCATCGGGCACTGCGTTCAAATCGGCTTGTTCCGGCGCCATGTAGAACAGTGTCCCCAAGGATGGGGTCTGCTCATCGGTAAGTCGACTTTGCCCAAAGTCTGCGATGCGTGGCTGCATGTCGGGATCGAGCAGGACGTTGGCGGGTTTTAAATCGCAATGCAGGACACCTTTGCCGTGCGAATGATTCAGTCCTGAAGCGATATCCGTAAAGATTTCGACGGCCCGAGTGACTGGCAACGCGCCTTGATTGCGGATCAGATCGTCCAGCGAACCGTTCTCGAGAAACTCCATGACATAGTACGGAGGCTCGGCATCCCAACCCACCTCGAGCACTTGGACGATGGCTCGGTTGCCGGCCATCGACACGAGGTTCTTGACCTCGCGGGCCAGCAGGGACCAGTTCACGCCTGAGCGGTGCAAGTAAAACTTGATCGCCACCGCACGACCGGTGTTCAAGCAATTGGCGATCCAGACCTGGCCAAACGCACCTTGGCCCAGCAACCGTTCCATGCGATAGCCAGGTACTTGGGAGGGGGGTATGGTCGAGCGAAGGCTCAGCTCTTCGGCGCGGAGTTGCTCGCCGATGGATTGATTTAAGGTATTGTCCAACGTCATGAAGTTGGCACAACTCAATGCTGTCAAAGGAGACGAGAGAAGGTTTGGGACGCGAACTCCCCTTAAGCTTACTCGCAAACTTCCGGCGTGACAAAGTCACCCCTGGTTAGAGCAATGAATTCCAGCCAGGCAAAGCGTTGGCTTTAGGACGAAAGGGTCTTGGATTCCTGGACTTGAAGATTGTTGCGCCAGGGGAGTTCCAAGCGGAACGTGGTGCCTGAGCCGACGGCGCTTCGGACTGAGAGGTTGCCACCGTGTTCTTTGGCAATTTTGAGACTGACCGGTAAACCGAGGCCGGTACCTCGGTTTCCTTTATTCGATTCGAATAAGGAGAAGATGCGATGCAGGTCCGCGTCTGGGATGCCTACGCCGTTGTCGATGACCTCGATGACGGCGGCTTCGGTGTGTTGCGACAGTACGACGCAGACCGTGCCTTCGCGGTTGTCGGCGCAGGCGTCCAGGGCGTTGATGATGAGATTCAAAATGGCGCGATGCGTGGCTTCGCCGTCGAGCATCATGCTGGGGAATTGCTCCGGGCTATTCCATTGCAGTTCGATCTTCTCTTCGCGTGCACGGGCCTTGCAGAGTTCCACCGCATCGCTGATGACGGAGCGAAGATCGATGGCTGTTCGCTCGGGCTTGCGGTCCTTGCTGATGGTAAGCATGTCGAGCACCAAGGCTTCGATACGTTCATGAGTTCGTTCGCAGATGCGCCAGCCTGTTCGGACCGAATCCAAATTTTCGCGTTTGAGGCCTTCGGTGACCATGTAGCCGCCGCCGCGGAGGCCTTGCAGAATGTTCTTCACGTGATGCGAGAGAGTCGCAGTGGTTTGTCCGATGGCTGCTAGCCGTTCGGCTTGGAGCATGCTTTGGTAGTAGGTCGTATCCTCGATGGCCAATGCGGCTTGGTGACCGATGGTCACGAGCATTTTCAAATGTTCTTCGTTGAAGATGCGTGAGTCAGGATCGCGGGCGCGCTGGCCCGCGGAGACGATGGTGTCGATGTAGATGACGCCGACCATCCCATAGCGTCCGCGCATGGGGACGCAGATGGCTTCGCGAATACCTCCGCTTTCGATACTCGCGCTTGCATTCCAACGGCCGTCGTCTTTGGCATCGCTGGTCAGGACTCCTTCTTCATTCTTCAGCACGTAGTCGAGGATGGTTTTGCTGATGGTCAGGCGTCGTCCAGAGAGTTGGCGACGGCTTTTTCGAAAGCTGGGCCGTAGTTGCCCGGATTCGGCGTCGGCCAGCATCATGCAGCCGTGATCGCAATCGACCCATTGAAAAATCAAGTCAAGGATTTGCCGCAGGAGTTGATCGATATCGAGTGTTCGGCTAACCGCCACGCTCGTTCGGTACATGATCTCCCAGAGAGATCGCCGTTGAGAATCCTTGGCTTCGCCGGGCAGATCCCATACCGCGGTTCCGTCGAGCGGGTCATCGAGGTCGGCGCGGCCGACGATTTGCGACGCATCCTCTTCGTTGGCGGGCAGGATGTCGACTTCGTGTTCGGTGGGCAGGACTGCGACCGGAGTCTTGCGGTACACCAAAAGACGTCGTCCGATCTGAACGCGGTCTCCTACCGTCAAGCACAGTTCGGTGATCTTCTTTCCATTGACGAAGGTCCCGTTGCTGCTCCCTAGATCTTTGAGGGTGAGCTGGCCATGGTGGATACGCAGTTCAGCGTGCGTGCGCGATGTTTCGGTATCGTCGAATTGAAGTTCGCAATGCGTGTCGCGACCGATGCGAAACACACCGTCGCGGAGCGGAATTTGCGTCCCTGCCCCCGGTCCGCGGATCACCAAGAAGGATGTCATGGCGTTTTGACTCCCAAGGGCAAATGCGGGTGTGGGCTCACGTCAAAATCAGCGGTCCATCGCCGCAATGGTCTGCGTTGCCGAAGGACTTGATGCGATGCCCGAAACCGTGGGCCAGGCTGAGCAGGAGCCGGTTGTGAGAAACACCGCCCAGTTGTAGCGATTGGCCGGTTCGGAATCCCAAGCCACCTCCGAGCAATACAAAAGGGATGTTTTCGAGGGTGTGCGAGTTGCCTTTGCCCAACTCGTTGGTCCACACGATTGTTGTGTGATCGAGCATCGAGCCTTCGCCACCCGGTTCCGGAGTCGCGGCCAGTTTTTGGGCGAGGTAGGCGATTTGCTCGCAGTACCAGACGTTGATCTTGGTCAACTTCTCGACGGCATCTTCGTTGGAATCGGGTTCGTGCGAGAGGCCGTGATGGTCCTCGTCGATTCCCAACCATCGCATCTTGGCCTGGCCGACCGAGTTGGTGAACTGGAAGGTGAAGACGCGGGCGAAGTCGGCCATCATGGAATGGACCATCAAGTCCATTTGCATGCGGGTCAGGTTCGGAATGTTGTCGTTGTTGTCTTCGACGTTGGGGTCGAGTTGGGGTACCGCGTGATCCGTCGCGGGACCGGACCTATTGAGTTGGCGTTCGAAATCGCGCACGAGCGCCTTGTGCTCCTCGAGCAATTGACGATCTTCGGCGCTGACGCGGTGGCTGAGTTTATCGAGATCGAGTTGCAATTCGTCGAGGATACTCTTGACGCTTTCTTCATCGCGACGTTGCCCATAGAGCTTGTTGAACATCGCATATGGGTCATCGACCGGCGCGATGGGTTTGTTCGGGCCGGAGTAGACCATGCGGGTCCAGGTATCTGCCCTGTCGGGAACTCCGACGCCGAATTCGAGTGATCCAAATCGCGTTTGCGATTCCGGCTGGGACTGCAAGTGGTTTTTGATTTCTTGATCGATCGAGATGCCACTCGCCCAACCGGCCGGCGTATCCGATCCACCTTGGATGTTGCCAGGATAAAGTTCGATGCCGGTCAGCAAGCAACCGATGCCGCGCATATGGCTGTCGCCGTCGCCTCGGATGCGATCATGGATGCCATTCAACGTGATCAATTGATTCTTGAAGGGTTCGAGCGGATTCATGATCCGCTTGAGTTGAAACGCATCCCCGGCTTCGTCAGGCCAAAAGTTGGGAGGGATGATTCCATTGGGGCTGAAGACGATAATCAAGCGTTGGCGGGCCGGCGTGTCGTAGGCCCGGGCGATGCTGCTGAGGTTCATCAAGAACGGCATGGCCGATAGGCCGATGCCTGCTCGTTGAGCGAATTCGCGACGCGAAAGGTAGTTGGATTGCATGGGTTTGATTGGTTAAGGCTTTATCGGGAGCCGCCGGAGGCGGCGCGATCGTCGACGATGGTGACTTGCTGCGATCCATCCGCTTCCAAGGCCGTGAGCGGCTGGGTGCCGATGACGGCCAAGGTACGGGCGAGCCAGCGCAGGGTGTATGCGTTCGACTCCAACCCCGCTGCGACTTGTGAAGTTCTCTCAAGACCGTAGGCGGGTAGAGGCTGTTTGACAAGGTGTTGGAACATTTGGCGGACCAGTGAATCGCGGGCTTCTTCGGAGGATGCCATAAATTCTGAAAGCTCGCGGACCCCGCTGAACGCGACGGGGGTTCCGTCGCTGGTGATGTACAGCCCGGCTGCATCGATGCCCTTGCCCCGTTCCTCACTGCGGTAGCGTCCGATTGCATCGTAATGCTCGAGAGCAAAACCGAGGGGATTGATCACGCGATGGCACGATTGGCACATCGCGCCTTGGGTCTGCAACGCCACGCGTTCGCGCGTCGTCATACCGGGGGTGGCTTCTTCGGAAATTGGGCTGATCGCGTCGACCGGCGGTCGTAGGGATCGGCCCAGCATCCGCTTTGCTAAAAACACGCCACGGTGGATGGGACTGCTGGCGTTGTGGTAGGCCAATCCACTCATCAAGTAGGGATGTGAGAGTGCGCCGGACCGCTGTTCGCGAGGCATGGTGACCTTTTGGAAATGCCCACCCGGTTCCAGCAATGCCACACCGTAAAGCGCGGCCAATCGATCGTTCAGGTACAGATAGTCGGCCGTTAGCAAGGTGCGTATGTCTTGGTCTGGATGAGCTGCAAACTCATCGAGGAACAAATCCAGACTGGTGCGCAGATCGACAGCGATCTGCTCATTGAATTCCGGAAAGAGTTCCGTATTCTTGGCTAACTCGCGCGTTTGACGTATTCCTAAGTACTCACGGAAAAAGCCACGGGCCTTCTGATGAAATCGCACGTCGTCGATCATCTTATTGGCGAGGTCCTGTAGGGAGGCATCCTCATGCGTCTCTCCGCGCGCGGCCATCTCGATCATCCATTCCTCGGGGACCGAATCCCAAAGCGAGAGTGCGAGTTGAGCCACATTCTTCTGGTCGGAGGTGCCCGAGATGCCGGGATATTGAAACTCGGGCGAGGTCAATGTCAGCACGCAGACTTTTTTGACCGCGAGTTCGATCGAACCCTCTGGCGAGAAATGACCATCGACGAAATGCTGTTTGTCTTCATCGCTCAAAGGACGACGCAGCGCGATGGCGACCCAGCGATGGCACCACTGGCGAACCATCTCCATGTCGTTCGGGTCCTTGGCCTTGTCCGGCATCCACGGCTTGAGATTCTTGGTCAATCGATTGGCGACTTCGATCGCTGCCAGCACGTTGGCTTCGTACCACTCGCGAGAAACGCTGCGGCCCCGCTCGTAGCCTATGCTACTGTCGTCGGGTGGAAATGGAGTCGAACAAACCAATTGGACCGGTGACCATGTCGGGGACAAAAGCCGAGTTGGAATCGGTTCCGTCAACCCTCCGGGAGGCCGCCACTGGAGCGAGACTCGCGAGGTGGGTTCTTTTGAATGCGATGCGTCGAGGGCAATGTGATAGGACTGGCCACCGATCAGAAAGATAGTTCCTGTGTTCAAGCTTTTTTCGAAGGAGACCACACTCGCGTCGATGAGCGGTGTGGAATCGTCGTTGACGAACAGGTTGGCGCGGATGGTTGCATCGAGTGCGAATTCGTAATTTCCAGTGGTCGGGGCAAAGAGCGAGCCGTTCCATCGGACTTGCCATTTGTCGTGATCCACTTCTGGGATCGGTTTGCCATCGCCCCAATCAAACGTCAATTGCGCGTCGACACGTTTTTCGACTTCCTTCCGATCCTTGCCCCAATCCCCTTGGTGGATGGTCCGCGACAAACCTCGTTCGTCCGTCCAAGCCACCGGACGATGCGTGAAGGGAATCATTAAATCGAGAACCGACCGGCGGAATTGATCGACCGTCAGATGGCTTAGCTCAGCGCGAGGAGGCGAGTTCCGAAGCTGGGCCAACGGCGAGTAGAATTCGTGATGTGCGTAGAGCGCGATGGCGCTCGCGTCTTCGAGCGCGAGGCTGCCAGGGGCGTCCTCAGGCATCGTCTCTTGGATCACGCGTGCCAACTCCGCAACCGACAAGTCGCCTTGCAAAGGCGAATCATAGCTAGCACTTTCACCGCCTCCTTTGGGACCATGGCATGCCGCACATGCGTCGGCATACAAGCTGCGACCCCGCTCGAACTCTTGGGCCCGGAGGCCGTCAGGGTAGAGCAAGAGCAGGCCGATGAAGGCGCCCAAGCCGAACGGGGAATCGAAGACTCGCATAGCGTTCCTATTCGAGATTGGTGACGGCTCGGGAGGGAGGGGGAGGTTGGGTGAGCCTGACGGAAGGATTTGCTTCAATTCTGGAGCTGATCCAGCTCCGTGTCAAGGAATTCTCCCGAGCATCACGATTAACCAAGAGTCCCAAGACGCCATCGGGTTTGGAAAGGACGTTTGTTCCCCTTTAATAGTTGCATTATCTGGGAGAATCTGCCGGAAATTCCGAGAATGAGCGGACCCTTAACCTAGAGATTGGGTTGTAGAGTGTTGGTTCTCAACGGATATTATTGGTTGGATCTGCCCGAATGCTCATGCCTAGGACGATCCACGCACTTATTCACTTTTCTTGTCTATGAGGTTTTTTTATGAAAAGGATTCGAAAACAGGGTTTCACCCTTGTCGAACTCCTGGTCGTGATTGCGATCATCGGGATTTTGGTTGGTTTGCTTCTGCCGGCGGTTCAAGCCGCACGGGAAGCCGCTCGCCGAATGTCGTGCAGCAACAACATTCGTCAGTACGGTTTGGCCATTCTGAATTATGAATCGGCCTTCAAGAAACTACCGCACGGTGCTGGCGGGCCGCACAACAGCGGACCCGGCGGTCATATCTTCGACCAGGATCTCGGTGTTGGGCGACTTCCCATCGGACGCTATTCGGCCATGGTTTCGGTGTTGCCCCAGTTGGAGCAACAAGCCCTCTACCAGCAGATCCAGAACCCATTTACCAATGGAACGGTTGTCGTGTTGCCTGGCCAATCCCCATGGGACATGGCCGGTGGGGCGTATACCCCCTGGCGAACGCAATTGGCTGGCGCTCGTTGTCCTTCGGATCCAGGCAAAATGAACCCGGATGCGAACTGGGCGGATGACGGTAGCGCACGCACCAATTACGTTGTTTGCTACGGTGACACGGTTCTCAATAACGACAATGCTTGGCACCCCGCCGCATCCCGCGGCGTGTTTCAAGGTCGCTATGCGCGTCGTTTGGGCGAAATCACTGACGGCACCGCGTACACCGCTATGTTGGGTGAAGTGGGAACGACCCCAAGCCAGAACTTCGGTCAGGGTGCGGGCAAGATTCGCATTCAAGGTGGATTGGCCATCAATCAAGGCGATGCCATTCAAACGCCTGCCAATTGCAAGGCGGTTGCCATCGGCAATCGTTACATCCCTGCAGTTGAACCTACCTGCCGTCACTCGGCTGGTGTTCGCTACCACGATGGATACCTTGGGCATTCGGGTTTCGTAACCGTTTTGCCACCTAACTCGCCCTCCTGCAGTGTAGGTGACTGGGGTTGGGGTCTCTATAGTTCGTCGAGCTATCACGGTAGCGGCGCACACGTTTGCTTTGTAGACAACAACGTGCGTTACATCCCTAACTCGGTGGATGCGGGCAACCAGAACGCATTGGCTCCCGAGGGCAATGACGGTGCTCGCTCCAACCTCGTTAGTCCCTACGGGGCTTGGGGTGCGATGGGCACCAAGGATGCTGGCGATAATTGGGATGCAACCAGCTTGGAATAATCGTTAACGCGACTGTCTCGTTGACTCTATTGAATAACGCGGCGCGATGCATGGCATTGCGCCGCGTTTTTTTGTGCGCCTCGTTCAAGTCATTCTCGAAGGGTGACTCGTGGGTGTTTTATCGAGGGCGGTTTAGATGCGTGTGATCACTTCATCGACCTCGAATCGCACCTTGTTGTTCTTCGCATAGCCATCCTCCGCATGGCGGTATCCCAGAGCGCAGGCCACGCGCGTGGAGAACGGGGTGTCTGTCAAACCAAGCAACGCGTCGTACTTGTTTGTATCGATGCCTTCCATGGGGCAAGCGTCGACGCCGAGGGCGGCGGCGGTGGCCATGAGTTGCCCGAGAGCAATGTAGGCCTGGTGGGAGGACCAGACCGCATGATTTCCACGCGTGGACTCCACAAAGCTCGCGATTACTTTGCGGTAACTCGTCAAACTTTCCACAGCCAGTGAACGGGCCTGAGCAGTTCGAGCCAGAAACCGATCCACATGTTCCATATCGATTTCTCGCAGGCTGGCCATGACCACCATGTGCGAGCAGTCCTTGGGCTGGGATTGACCCCAGGAAATGGTTGGGAGCAATTCCTTGGTCGCTTGGGATGTGATGACGACGAATTTCCAAGGCTGGAGCCCGAAACTGCTCGGGGTCAGGATCAAGCTTCGCTCGATGGCTTGCCAGGTTGCCTCATCGATCTGTCGATCGGCATCGAATCGTTTGACGGCGTACCGCCATTCCAGAGATTCGATCCAATCCTGAGGGGTGATGACAACGGGTGGCATTGTGAATCTCGTCAAAACTGGGAATTCAAAAAGATGGCCAAAAGCGCGGTAAGTTTACAATAGCCGCACGAACAAAAAACGGTCGAGCGGCTTGATTTGGATACAAAAAAGGGCCCGAAGACAGATGCCTTCGGGCCCCCCCACACGCTACTCAAGCTTCTGGCAACTTGAGGAACACCGCTTACAATTCGCTTGCGAGTCCGACACGACTCGTCTGAATGAATGCTCTGTACATCGATCCGTTGGCGAAGTCATCGCGATAACAGTGTAGAACTGCGGCAAGGGATTTTTTGAATATTTTTCTTTCCGATGCCTTTCGATCCGTCTCGGCGGGTGGTGAGCAATGCAACCCTCAAGAACAGGTATGGCCAAAACCAACGCAAAGGAGTCGAAAAGCGAAGGACTGCTGCACGCGCTGGAGTTCCTGGATCGCTCCGAACCGGCTCCATTGCCCCGCGTGGTTGCGTGCTTTGGCCCGGATGAGTTCCTGCGCCGCCGTGCTATGCAACATGCCATTGCATTAGGCCAACTGGACGCGAGTCTCTCCCGAACCTTCGAGGGAGATGAATCCGAATGGCGGGATGTGCACGATGAACTATCGACCCGCAGCTTGTTCGACAGCGACGGTGTTCGGATCGTGCGCCTGCGCTCGGCCGATAAATTCGTATCGAAGTATCGTGATTCACTAGAACGTTGGATCGACAAACAATCCCAGGAAGCCGTGTTGCTGTTGGACTTGCAGACGCTCGCAGCCAACACCAACGTCTACAAACTGATTCGTAAGCATGGGTGGCTGATCTCGGCCGCCGAGGCCAAAGATGCGGAACTGCTGGCTTGGATCCTGAGGTGGGCCAAAACGCAGCATGGCCTGCTTCTGACGCGACCTCAAGGCAACGTGCTGGTCGATCGTATCGGGTTTGTGTGCGGGCTGATTGACTGCGAGCTCGCCAAACTGGCTTTGTTCGCCGATGAGCGCGGCCATGTTGAGGACGCCAAGGTATCGGAGTTGGTTGGCGGGTGGCGAACCCAAACCGTTTGGAACCTGGCCGATCGGGTCGCAGAAGGCAAGATCGAAGACGCCCTCGAGGCCATCCACAGTTTAGTACTGGCTGGTCAGTCCATCATCGGCATTGCTGCCCAGTTGTCTTGGTCGTTGCGGCGCTACGGCGTCGCAGCCCATACCGTCGAACAGATGGAACGCATGGGCAACGCGCGACCGCAGCTCACGCAAGCCCTCGAGCGGGCAGGCTTTCGCCCCTTCGAACTTGGCAAGGCGGAGAAGGGGCTGCGGCGAATTGGACGCGTTCGCGCGAAAGAGATGCTATCATGGCTGTTGGAATTGGATATGCAGCTCAAAGGGAGTCATAGCAGCGAAGACCGCGCCCGGATGGCTCTCGAATCGTTCTTGTTGCGTCTCGCGGATTTGCGCTCGGCTGCTGCCCGCAGCGCCTCTTGAATCGCAGTGCCTCTTGAATCGCTCCCACAGGAATGCCTACTCATGAAAAATTTCATCTTATGCAGTCTGCTGTCGGTCCTCCCATGGGATGTGGCTGGTGTCGTTTCCCACCGAGTCGCTGCTCAAGGCCTCGAAGGACCGATCGCCGTTCAGTTGGCGTGCGGTGAAGAGGGACGGCGAATATTCTTGCGTGGCACCGATGAAGGACAACTGGGATTTTCTCGCCAAGCCACGGGTCTCGATTCGGCTTGGTACGTCATGCCCGTTGGAGAAGATCCGGTCGGTCAAGGCATCGTGCGATTGCAACAGTCCTATGGCAATCGTTGGTTGGCGTTGGGACTCGAGGATGCAAGCCTCCGCAATCCTGGCCCGATGGGCCCGCGCGTGCAGTGCTTGCCGTTAGGGCAGTCTCCGCATCAATTGTGGCGGATCGTTCGGTTCCAAGCTGGCGGCTACCTCTTTGAAAGCGTTTCGGTTCCCGGGCTGTGGTTGTCCAGTGCGGCCGGTGGCGGACTATGGCTTCAACCCTTCGCCAGCAACCCTTGGCAAATCTGGTGGCCCCAACGACCCCTGTTTTCGGTACCAGTGCCGCAATATCGAACTGTCTCCGAAAGCATCGTCTCCAATCCAGCCTTGCCGCCGGCCATGCTGCGAGTGACCAACACGCACAGTGAAACGCTCATGGTCTTGCTGGCCGATCGCCGCGATCCTGCACAAACTTCCAAGCTGCGTATCCCCGCCGGCGGCTCGGAGACGGTGCGGTTGGATCGAGATGCCGGTGCCACCATTATTCAAACGATTGAAATCGTCGATGCACTCGGCAATTGGGATCGTCAGGAGTACCAGATCCCGATTCCTCCGAGCGTTCTTTACGATATGAGTGTGTACGAAGAATTCTTGCAATCGATCGCCATCGATCGCACGGGCAAGAGCCCGAACGTCATCGAAGACGTGAACTACCAGCCTCGAAGCATCGGCTTCTTCCTGCTACCGGCCGGCGATAGCCTGCCCGAATCGGGATCGATCGATGCCTTCAACGCAGCCGACGACGCGAAGAATCCGGGGGCTGTTCGCAAGCTATCAACCAAGGATTTACCCAATTCCTCGTCGCAAGCTCAAAAGCCTGATCCTCTGAAGGAGCTTCTGGACCAACTGCAGAGCAAGCGAGGAAAGTTTTGAGCGAGGATCCGTCCCCCCTGCTTTTTGAACAAGTCGTTGCACCGAAGTTGGGGAACCATCGCGCGAGGAGGCGCTGGCGTCGATGGAGTTGGAAACGGAATTGGCCCATTCTCGTTCTGTTCGGTGCATTGATCGGTGGCTGGGTGCTGTATGCCGTGATCTGGCCACCGCTTGAGATTCGGCACAAGATTGCAACTTCGCAATGGAAGTACTCACCCGGGGATATCGAATTATCGATCCCGGTGCGCTTCATGCTCCGGTCCTGCGAGTATCTGTTTGTGTTTTGGTTCTTCTATCTCGGGGCCAGCATCGGGAGCTTTATCAACGTCGTGGCCAGCCGTACACCGCAAGGCAAAACGATCGTATCGCGCGGATCGCATTGTCCGTATTGCGATCGACCCTTGAACATGCTCGACAACTCGCCCGTCTTCGGATGGGTGGCACTGCGCGGCCGATGCCGAACGTGCCATCTACCGATTTCCCCGCGCTACTTGATCATGGAGATCCTCGTCGGATCCATGTTCATGATCCTGGCAGTCGTTGAATTGATTGGAAATGGTCGCAATCTTCCACATCGCGACTGGAGTTTTGGTTCGGGAATTGTCGCGACGGTGTTTTATCCGCGTTGGGAATTGATCGGGGCTTACGTAGCGCATTGCAGTCTCTTGGCCGTTGCCATGATGCTGATCGGATCGCATCGCGATGGGTTGCGATTTCCACGTTGGCCGTTGGTCATTCTGGGGGGCATTTTTTTGGCGAGCGTGACGGCCAATCGGGTGCTGTGTCCGGTCAAGTGGACGGAGCCTTTCGCGGTTGGCTTTCCTACCTACGGAGTCGATGTTTTGGGACAGTGTGTTACGGCAATCGTAGGAGCCTGCGTCGGATTAGTGCTCGGTGGCGCGTTGGCCGTGGCGCAGTGGTTTCTACTGTTTCCGCGGGGGGAGGTCGAAGTTTCCAGCGAACTCGGAGAACCGACCACGATCCGCGAACGTTCCTGGAATGAGTTCGATCGCACTGCCTACACCACTTGGATCTCGCACAGTTCCATCTTGATGATCCTCGCCGGTACGTTGCTTGGTTGGCAAGCGGCAGTTACTGTGGGGCTAGTTTCGATGATGTTGACAGGAGTGGTCCTCAGGATTGCACGTGTGCAGCATTGGACTTGGTTGGCCGATGATCCAGAATTACGCCCTCAGGTTTTGGCCTTAGTCATTTGGACGACGACGTTGTTTGTGCATCATTGTTTTTGGCGACAAATCGCACACGGGTTAGCCATCGGTTGACAGCGAAACTTTTTTCCTTACCTACCTCTCCCCGTTTTTTCCTCCCTCCGATCGCCGCTACTCGACACACCGTTGCTCGAGGCGCTTTGGATTCTCAGAAAGGTAATCGTATGAAGTGTTCATCGTATTCCGTCCGTACTTGGATTGGCACTGCACTCTTGGGCATGGTCTGCTTGACTCCCGCACCCGTGCTGGCCGAAACCAAGGTTCCTAACATTTTCTCGGATGGCATGGTTCTGCAGCAGGGCCAAGCGAACCGCATTTGGGGTCGCGACAATCCTGGACAGGTTGTGACCGTTTCGATGGGTGACGCAAGCGTTACGGGTACCGCCGATGCGTCGGGCGACTGGGAAGTGAGTTTGCCAGCCATGAAGGTGGGTGATCCGCAGACGTTGAACATTGCTGGCAGTTCCAAGCGATCCGTCAGCGACGTGTTGGTTGGCGAGGTTTGGATCTGCTCGGGTCAATCCAACATGCAATGGTCCGTTGTGTCATCGAACGATTCCGATCTGGAACGTTTGACCGCAAACTATCCCAACATACGCATGATCAATTTTCCGCAGGTCGGATCCCAGGAACCGATTTGGTCGCACGACGAACGCAAGTGGCAAGTCTGTACGCCGGACAACGTCAATGGATTCTCAGCCGTCGGCTACTTTTTCGCACGACAAATTCATCAAACCACGGGCGTACCCGTTGGCATGATCAACAACGCTTGGGGCGGTTCGGCGTGTGAGTCCTGGGTCAATCTCGACGTGCTTCGCAGCGATGGTCGCTTCAACAAGATGATCGACTCGTGGGGGAACCGGGCCAAGCTCTACGAAGACTTGTCCGCCAAAACCAGCCGCTCGGCCGAGGAAGAAAAATCCCTCAAGGATCTAACGGGAGCCATGCGGGGCAACCAGCGGCCGGCCAACATCTACAACGGTGTGCTTCATTCGCACATCGGCTACGGGATACGCGGCGCGATTTGGTACCAAGGTGAATCCAATGCAGGCCGCGCTTACCAGTACCGAGATCTGTTTCCTTTGATGATTCAAAATTGGCGCAATGAGTGGGGCCAAGGCGACTTTCCGTTCTACTGGGTTCAATTGGCCGATTTCAAAGCTGAAGTGACTGAGCCAGCCGAGAGCGATTGGGCGGAACTGCGCGAAGCCCAGACGATGACCATGGACAAACTTCCGAACACGGGCGAAGCCGTGATCATCGATATCGGTGAGGGCAAGGACATTCACCCGAAGAACAAGGTTGACGTGGGACGACGTCTGGCCCGTTGGGCATTGGCCAAGCAGTACGGCATCCCGATCGCGTATCAGAGTCCTCGCTACGAGTCGATGGAAGCGGACGGGGAAAGCATTGTGTTGTCGTTCGCGCATGTGGCCGAAGGCTGGCGGCCATTCGATGTGAACGATCCTATTGGGTTTGCGATCGCGGGCGAAGACAAGAAGTTTTATAAAGCGGATGCCAAGGTTCTCGAGGGAGGCAAAATTCGCGTGTCGAGCGCCAAGGTTGCCAAACCGATGTCGGTGCGCTATGCCTGGGCCGACAACCCGGTTTGCAACATGTTCAGCAAAACCGGTTTGCCGCTGACCCCCTTCCGAACGGACGACTGGCCGGGTGTAACGGCCGGCCGCGAATAGTCCTCGCAGCATGCATGGAGACTTCGCAGCATGCACAGGACTGGTGGATCCCTCTATTTCCTTCCGCGCGTGTGCCTCGAATAATATTCGTAGGTACCGCGCGGCATCGTCGTCGTTGCCGTACTCGCAGTGAACGACTTGTTTGAGGGTGGAATCATGAAGCGATGGATGACCGGTACTTTATTTGCATTTGCGATCATGTTTGCGATGAGTTCGCAGACGTACGGACAAGGATTTGGCATAGGAACTTTCAACCAAGGGTTTGGCGGTTATGGAACCGGATTCGGCATCCGTATCGGTCCATCCTATGGATACAACCAACTGGGATACGGCAACTATGGTTCCTACCGAGGTCTGGGATACGGAGGGTATAGCAACCCCTACGGGCGCTACAACTTTGGGTACGGCAACTACGGCCGCGGGGTGATCATCAATCCTCGGATCAACACCTACCGATATCGGGGCAATGGATTCTACTCGTCCGGACGCCGGGGTTACGGCAACATAGGTCGCCGTGGCCGTTACTACCGGTAGTTCGAATTGTTTGGACAAGGCCCGAGACGCGCGAGCGGGAGCGTCAGCCCTTCGAATCGCGTTTGGCTTGAGAACGTTTTCCGCGAGCGGAAACATGGCCTGCGATCTTGTTGGTGCGAGAAGAGATGGCGGCGCGATTCGCCTTAATCTTCCCGGCCAACGCGGCCTGTTTTGCTCCGGTCGTATTTGAGACTGACTTCTTCGTAGCTGTCTTGGTCGGTGCAGGTGGTTGCACGCGGGTGTTGCCCGAAGCAGTGGCCCGTTTCGCCTTGCGAGCTGCGGCTGTTTTGACCAGTGTCTGTTTGGTGGCTGCGGCCTTCTTGGAACCGGGACCGGATTTTTTCGAAGTCGTCTTTTTGCGAGTGGAAGTTGGTGGACTTGTTTTTGCCTGGGTTCCCTTCGCAACTTTTTTCGTCGTCTTCTTGGCTGCTATGGATGTTTGAATCGCCTTCTTGGTGCTCCGCAGATCCTTGCGAGTCGATTGACGTGTAGCGCGTGCTTCGGCCGTTCGATCTTCCGATGTCGGCTTGAGTTTTACCGAAGGGGATGTCGGCTTAATCGCATCGGAATTCAGACGCGATTCGAAGGCTTCGAGGGTCGCTTGAAACAACGCATGCTTGTCGTGCGTTCGCGTGTCGAGTTTGGGAGAGCCCGTTTTGCGGCTTTCCTTGCGGGCCTGGGTGCGCGACAGATCCTGCCATTTGTCGGCCAGCTTCCGTGCGTTGGTCGCGTGCTTTTTGAGTTCCGTACTGGAGAGTTTCTCTATCTCTCCGGGGAAACTGGCCTGTACCAAAGCCCACTCTTTTTCCGTGCACAGATCGCGGGTTTCCGTAGATGACAAGGCCATGTTTGCAATTCCTGAAGCGTAGGGTGAGGTAAGTCGCGATGCTAGGAGCGGAGGAAGGGATGGATTTCAAGTTCCCTCGCGGTCCTGCGCCGTAATCAGTATACCGCACAATACTCTGGTGGAATCCACCACGACGACGGTGCTGCTCGCGATGGGCGTGGCGTCGTAGGCGTAGAGCGCTGGTAATGCGGACATCTTCGAAGTCGAATAGCCTCACACGATGCCCAGATGGCGCGTGGATTGGCCCGGCAATTGGCACATCGACACGCCCTTCGTACCTCAGGGACGTGCCACCCATTGCCTACTCCTTACTCCTTACTCCTTACTCCCCCAGTCTTTTGGAATCGACGCTTCGAACGCCACGCGCTGGCCGGTGATTGGGTGGTCGAAGGCTAATTTCCACGCATGCAGTAACATAGGTGAGCTTGTTTTTTCTTCGAGCGTTTCTCGGCTGTTGCCACCGGAAACATAGAGCGGATCGCCAACCACCGGATGACCAGCCGTCGCTAGATGCAGACGAATCTGGTGCGTCCGACCTGTGTAGGGAATGGCTTCCACAAGTGTTGTTTGATCCCGCCGCTCGAGGACTCGAACGGAGGTGGACGCAGGTTGTCCGTCTACGTCGGTTGCGCGTCCACCATTGGGCAATGCTTCGTTACGGATGGCCCATTCGCACTGTGTCGAGTCCCATGCCGGACTTCCTTCAACCCATGCCAAGTAGGACTTGTCCACATCACCTGACGCGAACTGCGGTTGCAGTCGCGATGCAAACATAAATTTTCGTGTGAAGACGACCAAGCCTGTTGTCATGGCATCGATGCGATGCGCGGGTCGAAGTTTTTCAGGTTGATACGCGGCGTGCAGGATCGCCTCGAGCGTATTCTTTTGGTACCTGCCTGAGGGATGCAGCGGCAGCGGTGCTCCTTTGCTGACTACCACGATCGCCTCGTCTTCATGCACCAATTCGATGCGTGGATCGATGGCTGGTTCCACATAGTTCGGGACAGCATGCAAGAATCGCTCACCTTCGCGAACGATGCGATCGGGAGTGACTGGGAGCGTCTTCCATGCGCCTTTAGTCGCTGCCGGAGCGGTGATCTCACCTTCGGCGATGGCGGATAACCACTGGTCGCGCGCGTAGCCCGGATAGTACGCGAGGAGGGCATCGACGAGCGGCATTCCAGCGCAGCGACCTGGAATGGAGATCCACCTCCGATTGGTGTAAGGGGTGCAACCCCGTTGCTCGCTCGCGATGCGATCGATCTTGGATTGTCTGGCAGCGCGTTGCTGTTGGGCGTGGACCTCAGCAGGAACAAAGCAATATGGGCAACTGGACCCTTCCTGGTATTGCGGTGACCGGCAATCGTCGGGCGTCAGTACGTGCTTGCACGCAAAGCATTCTTTGGCGTCGGTGGGAGCCAAGGCGGGGTCGACGGCCACGCGTTGATCGAACACAAAGCATTCGCCCTCGTAATGGGCTTGCTCGCACTCCTCGAAGTACTTGAGAATCCCACCTTCGAGTTGGTAGATCGATTCGAAGCCGAGCCCTTTCATGTAGGGCCCGATTTTCTCACAACGGATTCCACCGGTACAAAACATCACCACCGGTTTCTTTTTGATGGCGTCCGGTAAAGCGGAAGCAGCCGTCGGGAACTCTCGGAAGTTTTTAAGGTTCAAATCGATGGCACCGCGAAAAGTACCCAAGGCGACTTCGTAATCGTTGCGTGTATCGAGCAACACGACCTCCCGATTTTCGTTGAGCCATGCCTTGAGCTCCGCCGGCGTCAACTTCGGGGCAGCGTTTTGTTCTGGCGCGATGGCGTCACAGCCGACCGGGATGATCTCACGCTTGATTTTGACCAGCATCCTTTGGAAGGGCTGGTAGTCGGTGATGCTCTCCTTGATAGGGATGTCCGACATTCCGGGCAATGAGCGGATGTGGGCTAGGACGTCATCGACGGCGGACCGGGCACCGGCAACGAACAGATTGATTCCTTCCGGGCTCAGGAGGATCGTGCCTTTGAGGTCCAGCGAACGGCACAGCATGCGCAGCGCATCACGGTTGGACTGGAGGGATTCCGGTGGCTGGGAGGTGAAGCGGTAGGCCGCGATATTGACGATCGACATGCAGGGGGGGTAGGCCAGGAAAAAGGGAATGCTGAATGGCTCGTAGCCCTGTGGGCTCCTGGGTTCCAGCGGATTATGCGACAATGTTCAGCCTAACGCGCCCGCCGGATCCGTCCAGAGTTGCGGACCCGCAATGTGTTCTGGTCCGACTTTATGTGGTCCTGTTCAACCATCTCGATCGGCTCCGAAATGGCTTCGATTTCAAAAGCGATCAGTCAATGGATTCGATGGTGTCATGGAGACCAGCCATTGCACGTGGCGGAAGGAGCACTCGAAGCGGTCGTGCGGATGGCCCATCAATCCCCGTACGCAGAACCAGTTGTCCTTTCCGAAAGGGCCATTGCGAACCGGTCGGTCCGAGGCTACGCGGTGGCCTGCGAAGGCTCGATCGCGTTCTTAGGACGCGTTCGCTGTAGCCAGACCCAAGCGAATGAGGGATTGTCCCCCGCCTCAGAAATCGGCAAATCCGCCACGCAGTCCATGCACCTGACAACGACGACGACTGAGCCGACGTGCATGGGCATGGCCGAGGTCATCTCGGGAGTGATGGCGGATCTCAGTCGATCCGTGTTCGCCAAAGGCGTGGAAATGGTGCAATCGATTTTGCCTGCCGGAGAACCCACTCCGGAGATCTTCGAGTTGTCGCTGGCCTTCCGAGCGGCGGGCTTCCAGCATGCCGCGACCTTGGTCCAAATGGAGTGCATTGAGATTCCGATGCGCTACGACGAATCGCCGCTGGCCTACGAATTCTTACCGGTGCGCTTCGTCCCCTTTTCGGAAATATCATACGCCGAGTGGTGTCGATTGGTGGAACAGACGTATCTGGGAACGCTCGATGTGCCCAAGCTCAATGGCGTGCGGACGACGGAGGCTACGCTGCGCGGTTATGCGGTGGGCCAAGCTTGGGACGCGCTCCAGTGGTGGAGCATTCACATCGACGAGGATCCGATCGGCTGCTTGATGTTGACCCCGTTGTCCGAACGCACTTGTGAATTGACGTATCTCGGATTGATACCCGAAGCCCGAGGGCATCGCTACAGTCCTGAGATCATGGACTTCATTGGCCAATGGATGAACCAGCACGCCATGGAACAGATCGTATTGGCCGTGGACGAGAAGAATGCGCCGGCCATTCATCTGTACCAGAGCTTCGGTTTTCGAGAAATCCAGGCCATCGACGCTTGGTTTATTGCCAACCCCAAATCGTAGGTGACGCGACGCTGCGCGAGCGTGTGCAGAATCTAGTCGTTTTCTTACGTCCTGCGAATCAGAGTGCTTCCGATGGCGGCTCTGCGGCTGAGTTCCAATCTTCAACGTAGGGTCCGCGATGCAGGTAGCTTTCGTCCGTCTTGGGATCGTCGGGTTTTTTGTAGCTCATCCACATCAATCCGGCCGCTGCGCAGAAGGACAACACAATCGTTATGATTGCGGCATAGGTTAGGTAACCAAACCTTGGCCTAGGTATCCAGCTTTTCGGTGGCTCGTACGGATTGGTTGCCCATTGGCTCATCATTTTTCTCTCTGATATTCCATGGTTACCGAGCGAGATCCTTCACGTGCGATTCTTTGGTTGACCACCAAGACTTGTATTTTAGCGTTCGTTGGCTTGGTTGGCGCCTTAATCATTGCAAGTAGCGTTCATTATTTTCCTCCCCAGTTCGAGTTCGGATTTCTCGTAGGACGCGAAGCGTACTTCTACTCCTGGTACGCCGTGGCGTTCTACGCGCACGTGATCTCCGCCCCAATTCCCTTGTTCGCCGGGCTGATTCAATCGTCGACGGCAATACGCCGACGATTCCCGCACTTTCATCGAAAGGTGGGATACCTCTACGCAATGACCGTATTGTTGTTGGTTGTACCAAGCGGTCTGGTCATGTCCTTCAAGGCACCGGGAGGCGCAGCGAGCATATTGGGTTTCGCTAGCTTGTCCGTTGTCACGGGAGCAACGACATGGCTAGGACTCACGTCTGCACGGCAGGGGCGTTATTCACAGCATAGGCGCTGGATGACGCGGAGCTATCTCCTCATTTGCTCGGCGGTGATGCTTAGATTCGTCGCCGCGTTGACCCATAGTTTGGGACTTGAATTCGTACCTTATGCCGCGATGGCTTGGCTTAGCTGGTTGCCAGCGTTGATCGTGTACGAAGGCATGGTCAAAAAGAAGATTTGATCAAGTATTCGATCGACGAAATCCGAATTCTTTGGGAATTTCGAGGTGGTTTCTCGTTCCCGATACTCCTACAATCGATCATTCGTTTCGGTAGTCGATAAGGCTTGAACCGCCGTCGAAGTGCATGCGTATTTCGATGGTCAACAACCACCTTTGTTTTGGGAGAGAAGATTGATGAGAATGTTGAAATTGAGTTTGGTAGCAGTTCTGATGGCGAGTGCAGGCGCGGTAGTCGCAGACGACACCACGAAGAAGACCGATGAAAAGTGCACTGGTGTATGCGCGACTGAGTCGACGTGTTGCATGACCACCGCCATGGCGAAACTGCCAAAGATTGAATACCAAGTAGGTGAGGAAAAGTTGTGCTGCGAGGAATCCGCCAAAGGGATGGCCAAAGAAAGCGGCGCCAAGCTAGTGTATCTGGTCGGCGAAGACAAATACGATTCGGCGAGCAAGGCATTCGAAGGCCTTGTTGAACACACCGAGAAGTTTGTTAGCGACTTTGCCACTCCTCATTCTTGCAGCGTATCGGGCACCACCAGCGTCGCTGGTCAATCGATGACTTGCTCGGTCAAGGCCGGTGAGGTCGCCGCCAAGGCGAAGAAGGCGATGGACAAAATCGCTATTTCGTACAAAGTCGGTGACAAGACATGTCAGTGCCCAGTCGAAGCCAAGTCGCTCGCCGCATCGAGCAAGTCAAAGACGCTGTTCGTCGTTGACGAAACAGAGACCGAATGCGAGATGACTGCTCGCTTGAACTTGGCACAAGCCAAGTACAAGGCCGCCCTGCTCGCCGTCAATGCCGATACCAGCATCAAAGACGGTCAGTAGTCACTTCAAGTCGCTCTGCGGCTTGCGTGAACTGTCGAATTAGTTGAATCCAAAGGCCCTCGCGAACCAATGTTCTCGAGGGCTTTTTTTGTAGATCCTCAAATTGCTTTGGCCGCATGCCAGGTGGCAGTGCGTTATGGGTGACACGCGTTGTAGGTGGCACCCGTTGTAGGTGGCACGCGTTGTGGGTGGCACGCTCTGAGGAACGAAGGGCGTGTGAGTCGTTGGCTACCCATCCCACACCCATCGCATGCACTCAGAGGGTTCCACCCAAGTGCTGCGTGTTCCACCCTCAGGGCGTGGCAACTTTTGATCTACCCCAACGCCATCGGTAGGTCCAGCCGTGCCAATGGAAGAGCAGCATACTCACCGCATGCCCGAGTATCGGTATTCCAAACGGAATCCAATCACTTTGGACAATGGGTTCGTATGCGTAGTGCCAGGCGATCACGGAGCTAGGTAAAACCAAAAGGACGATGGAAAAATGTCCCAAAATCCATCCAATTCGCGCGCGACGATACGGAGCGAGGATGGCTTGAGAAACTCCAAAGCAGGCCGTTGCAATTGCGATCCAAATGAGATGTCGGTTCAAAGAAAGCAGATGCATAAGTTCTTCGAAAATCAAAGACACTCCATCGAATTCACGGACCCACTGCAACGAGACTAGAAACACGCTCAAGGCCGCCATGAGAAAGAGCAGGTCGGTAATCCTTAACGATTGGGAGGGCGCGATGCGATCGCTCGCATGGAGCCCGCGCACCAAGGCGACACCGTAGAGCAAATACACGGCAGGGAATATGCTGGCCATTAGTAGGATTTCGGTATAGAAGTCGTTGCTCCCGAAATCCAGGCCGGCTGTCATCATCAATAGCAAGGTGATCACGATCAGGTGGACTGAAAGCCGAAACACTGACGACCGTTCCCCATGAACTAGCCACAGAGACGATACGGATAACCAAGCGATTGGGACGGCGAACCAATGATTTCCGGTAAGCTCATCCATACTGCATCCCATCACCGCGGCACTGTATCCATGCAGTCCAACAATCGCACCACCGAGCACCAGTAAATCCAGCCAAACGGGGCACCGCCATCGAGAGGAACTCCAGATCCATGTTGCACACCCAAGGAAAAACACCAACACCATGGCTGCGATTGCCCATAGACGTCTCAGGCGTAGATCGAAGTGCTGTTGTGTTTGCTTGTCCGTGTCAATCACCAAAAATCGCAGTGTATCCCCACGGTTAGCGGCTACGATCCGCGAACCTTTGGTTGCCACTTCGACCCCATCGAATGCTGGGGACAACTCGACAGCAAGTGGTGGATAGTCATTGTCTCGCCACGAAACCTCAACGTGTTGATTGGATGTTGCTACCACGCGTCCGGTCAGCCGATCGTAATCTTGAATCCATGAAACGCCGTCCTTCAAGGGAAGTCTCTGCAGCGTCACGGAATCAAAATAGGTTCGCTGGTCCGTCGTGGTGTCCGTCACCAAGAGGAAGCCTAGATCAGCAAACCGAACAGAGTGTTGGATCGTGTCACCTGGTTTCCAACCTGCCTTCCACGGTACGGGATGGCTGCTTAGTAACAGACCATTTTGATCGCGGACTTCGAGCTGGGTACTGTCCGTCGACAAGCTAGTTACAAAGTCCGCTTCAACATGGACATTCATGTCGGAAGGGCATTGCCAACTTGCTATCTTGCTAGCGGTCGCAGCCTCGATTTGGAAGAGTTCCAATCGCCATGGCAACGCTCCGTTTGAAGTTGGCATCGTCCCCGATGTTGATAACAACTCACACGCACGCACCAACCTCGTTGGACTTAACCAAAGGAATTGGAAAGCGCTTAAGCTGGATCCAGGCGGGGGTGGCGGCAGCGTGATTTTCCACTTGCGCGGGCCAGTAACAAGAAAGTCGATGCGTTCGATCTGATCTGGATAGGAGTCAAAATAATCGGAGACGAAGAGACTCTTGAGTCCGATCGGATTCAGTGAACCGTCGGCACTCAATTCGAAATGTTGCAAGACAGAATCGGACGTTGCGTCTTTGTAAGTCACGCGGTAGCTACGAGGACTAGTCAGGTAGTTGCTGGTCGGCCAAACGTCCACCCGCAGTGATGGCGAGGGAAAGACCATCCTTTTTTCCCCTCGCGTTTCGGGTGGATCCAACCATGCCCGGCCGGTCCGCCAATCGACGATGCGCATGTTGCCGAAGCGAATGCGATCGGCATTCGCCCACGTAGTCGGGGACAAGCGGCTGTCGTCGGGCAACCAGTAGACACAAACTTGATACTGAAGCCACAGGGCAGCCACGGTGCATAGGAAGAGGGCGACGCTAGACAACGCCTCACGAAGAATCCAATGGGTATCGGCCGTGCGGTGATACATGAAGGGTATATGGTATTCGGAGCGAGTCAAATCAGTTAGGCCATTGTCGCGATACCCTCATCCAGCTTTCGGCACCCTTCTCCCCAAATGAGGCAAAGAGATTACGAAATCGTTATCTAGTCTGTATGGGTTGCCCATGCAAAACCGCTGCCGTCGTCAGTTTTGAACCGGTTATTTAAGGCGAAGAAGCGAAAATGGAGAGAAATTGATCCGTTGAGGCAAGCCGTAACGCCTGTTGGAATGGGATGAAAGGCGCCCTGAACCCCAATCCGCTAGCTTTGCCCTAAAGCCGGGGCTCAAAGACCAGCCTGGTCTCCCACCCTAAAGCGCATCCTCTTCGTTGCCCGAATTCGGTAGTCCCATGACCCGTTTTTCTCCTCACTGGCGTCGTCCCGACCGTTCCAAAGCCCGCGCTCGATCGCGTTTTCGCCAAGCCATGATCGAACGCTTGGAAGCCCGCGAACTCATGGCAATCGACGGTTGGAACAACGTCCTGCAGCCCTTGAGCGTGCTTGCAGATCCCGATCAAGAAGTCTCGCCGCTCGACGCCCTGGTCTTGATCAATGAGATCAATAGCCCTCGCTACAGCAATAGCTTTGGCAGGCTGCCGGATGACGCACCTGCCAACGAGCGACCGCCGTACTTCGATGTGAACTGCAACGGGACCGTGGATCCGCTCGACGTGCTGCTGGTGATTAATCATCTCAACGGCGGACCGAAGCCGCTGGGTTGGATGCCGACTTCGGCGGAATCATTTCCCGGCGCCGGGTTCGTTTCCGCATCGTCGTGCGCGCCGCAACTGCACGAAGGTAGCTCGCTTCGTACAGGGCTGACTTCGATCATCGTTGTACCTGACACCACGTCGGCCGTGCGCGTGACCTTCCGCGATCCGAACTTCGACACGTCCAGTACGGGGTCCATGCAGGACGCGCTCGAGATTGTCGTGACCGATCCGTCCGGCAACGCCATCGTTTTGCCTTACGCGGCCCATTTGGATGCAACGTACAACCTGTCGGAAGCATCGCAAGCGATCTATGGCCCCTCCCTGGTAACCGGCGCGGTGGGCTCCCAGCAATCGGCAACAGTCAACTTGACCGGCGTCGCGGCAGGCACCCCGCTCTCGGTGACGGTGCGCTTGCTTAACAACGATCGCGACGAAGGAACCAGCGTCGTGATCACTGGCATCGCGATTGTTCCTGCGAATGGTCCCAACCCGACTTCTTCGGTATGGGACAACGACGCTTCAACGACGGGAAGGCCGGCTATCCCTTGGACTCAGCTCCAGGATCTGACAGGGCAATTCGCGACGCACTTTGGCCGCACCACCTACACCAATGCCAATCAATCGGTGATCTCAGACGTCACTCTCGAAAATCTTGGTTCTTCCGCGACAACGGGCGAGCTGATTGCGGTTATCCATGCCCTCTCCGACTTGAGTGTCTCCGTGCTTAGCCCCGACGGCTATCTCGCCGATGGTCGTCCTTACCTTCGCATGCAACCACCGACTGGCACAACGCAAATCGAGGCCGGAGGGTCGAGCCTGGCTCATCCGATTCGCTTCACCAATCCCAACGGAACACGATTCACGTTCGATGTCGAAGTCCAAGGAATGCTTTACGATGGAACGGTCGCCTTCACGTCCAATCCCGTCCTAGAGATTCAGGCTGGCAATGCCTATGGCTACGATGCTCGGGCGTTGAGTTCCCGAGGAGCTGCGATTGGCTACTCGCTCCTGGCTGGGCCGTCTGGCATGGCGATCGATGCAGGCTCTGGCCGGCTGACATGGAACACACTGCCGAGCGATATCGGACGCCCTGCGGTCACGATTCGAGCATCGGACCCGTATGGTCAGACAGCCGATCAATTGTTTTCGATCGACATTCGGTCCGAATTGGTCAATCGACCACCGATCATCACCAGTGTCCCGGACACCGATGCGGTCGTCCAAAGTCCGTTTGAAGTGCACACGTTTGCCACGGGCATGGGGCCGGTCGCATCGGGACTGATTCCGAACGGCAATGGTTGGATGAGCGTTGTCACGGCCAATGCGGCGGCCGCCCAACTTGGCTGGCTACCGAGTGCCCAATCCACTCTCAGTCCCAGCCAATCGCTCTCCGTCGGAGAACCTTCACCGGAGTTCTTTGCGACTCCGTTTCAAACAGGCATCTCCGTGCCGCTCGAACTAGCACCCCAATCGTTCATGAATTCGGAGCGGGACATCCAAGGCGTAACCGCAGAGGATGTGAACGGTGATGGTATTCCCGATCTGATGGTCCTGGCCAATCTTAGGCCCTCTGGGAATCTAAACGATTCCAATGACCTCGGGTATGTCATCGTGCGCTTGGGAAATGACGATGGAACCTTTCGCGAGGGATGGCGCGTTTCCTTGCCGGTCGTCGCAGGCCGCGTGGGCCGAGCAGCTTCGCTCCATTATCGGGACGTGACCGGCGATGATCATTCGGACTTAGTGGTCACCACGATGGCCACCAACCAAACCTTAATGTATCCAGGCTCTGCAAACGGACTTTTCGACACAACTCCGATTGTCTCACCCAATCTGGGGAATCTTGTATCGTCCACGCAGATGGCAGATATGGACGGGGACGGATTCCTCGACCTGGTTCTATTCGAAAACACACAGGTGCAAATCGGTGGGCGGCAGGGAATCGGGATTCAATATGGCGATGGAACTGGCCGATTCATCGGCGACGAATTGCTCGATGCAGCAAACAACAACGGAGGTCTAGGTTACATCGCTGACATCGACGGAGTGAACGGCCCCGACCTTGTGCGATTGAACTACAACGATGCCAGGATCGAGGTCCGACTCAATTTAGGATCACGCCAATTCGATGCACAGTTCGACAATTCGACCCGATCGTATTTTGCAAGCAACAATCCGGCTGGCCGTCTGATCAATCCGACGTCCGCCTACGTCGATGACTTTGATGGAGATCAACATGTCGATGTCATGTTGAGCTCCAATTTCGGCGTTGTGTTATTGCAGGGGCAGGGCGATGGGAGATTCGGTGATGGCACCGCCGCCGGAAATCGCGTAGTTGTCATTTACAATTTCGATTCACCGAGCTGGCCCGTAATTCAAAATTCCGACGGACGCGCGAAAGATATCGATGGTGATGGAAATCCGGACTTTGTGTTTGGAGAAACCAATTCCTCGTCGAGCGTGCTCATAGGTTTGGGGCGCACCGACGGTGGCTTTGATCTGCAGCAATACAACCCTTTCTTTGCCGATGACATCGGTCAAGGTGTTGTCAAATCTCCGCGCTCGGGACCATTCCTGGCGATGGCCGATTTCAATCGCGATGGAGTCATCGACGTAGCGGTCGGAAGCAAGCAAATCGCTTCGCAACCGGGGAGCGTAGGGCTCTTGCTTGGAAACACCCCAGGCAGCCTGCGCGCGCCGAACTTTATTAAGGACTACAGTTACTCCTCCAACTTCGACCGCACGCAAGGTCGGATGGGAGAATCGGTCACGGGCGATTTCAACAACGATGGTCATGTCGACGTGGTGACAGCCGGCTCGATCGGCTTTGGATATGGATTGTATTTCGCTGCCGGGCGCGGGGACGGTTCCTTTGAGCCTTCCACTGCCGTCTTGGGCGGACTGAACGACGACAATTCGCTGTTGGCCCTCGACATCGATCGGGATGGAAACCTTGACCTTGCGTGGCTCGACGGAGGCGGTTTTGCCCAGGCCTTCGGATTGGGCAACGGAGCCTTTCAAATGCTCCCGCGGATCGTCGCGCCGGGGGGTTCGCCGGGTGTCAGTCAACAAGCCCTGCAGTCGGACGACGTTAACGGAGATGGATATCCGGACTTGGTCTATCGTCTACAAACCGGCAACATCGATTCGAACTTCATCACCCGTATTGTGGTACTACTCTACGATCCCGACACGCGTCGTTACCAGCGACTCGCCGATGCCACTGACTTGATCACCAACACACCGCGTGCGGGTGGATTCTATTTGGATGAATCACTGGGCATGGGTGACCTTAACAACGATGGGATCAACGAATTTTTTACATTCAGTCGATCGATTCCCAGCCAAGGAATTCCCGCTCGATGGACAGTCCTGGAACCGACACAAGTCGACGGGACGGATGTTCAACAGCTCTTTCGCAAGACCGTCATTGAGAACCCAGCATTTCTGCCCAATGACGTATCGGTCCATGCCTGGATCGTTGAAGATTTCGATGGGGACGGTAACAACGACATCGCATATTCGACCCATGATGCGAAAACTGTCGTGATGTTCGGACGAGGCGATTTTACGTTTCGTGACGCCACCACCTACAGCACACAAGGGTTCTACGTCGAGCGAGGAGATTTCAACGGAGATGGCATCACTGACCTAGCAACGACGTGGGGTTATGGGTTCCTATCGTACAGTCAGCGCCCGTACAACGGTGTGCTGATGGGTCGTGGTGATGGAACCTTCAGTGAACAGATTGGGTTCACTGCATCGACCGGGCCACTCAACGGAGTTTACGTTGGCGATTTTAATGGCGATGGCATCGATGACATCACCGGTTTGGGTGGTTTGGTACATGGCGAAGCGTATGTTGCGCGTTCCATGGGCCTAGCCGATATCGCGACCGGGGACATCAACGGCGACGGCAGGACGGATGTCGTTGCGATCGACAGCGGACTCAACCGAGTCAAGCTGATGCAGGGGCAGGTGGACCAAACCTTCGCGAGACAGGCCGATCTGCTGACCGATACTTTTCCGGTGGCGGTGGAGCTGGTCGATGCAGACGTCGATGGTTTGCTCGATATCTTGACCGCCAATCGCGAGGGTCGATCGCTATCGTTATTCCGTCATACGACTCCGACTCAGTTTTCGAGAGTCGATATCTCTGTCCCAATGCGTCCAACCGATATGGTATTGGGGGATCTGAACGGAGACGATCGCCTGGATGCTGTTGTGATCAGTGAGGTCGACAAAACGTTGGTCGGTCTGGCATCTGTGAACGGAAGTTTTGCAGTGAATTTGGTTCTACCTCTGGGCTTTAGGCCTTCAGGCATTGCCCTGGGAGACGTCAACGGGGATGGTCGTCTCGATGCGGTATTGAGCGATCACGACGGGGACCGAATGGTCGTTCTACATGGTCTTGGAGATGGAACGTTTGATCCACCGACGTTCCTCTACGGCGTCAGCCAACCGACCGGGCTGGGTTTGGCCGATATGAATGGAGATCAACGTCTGGACATCGTCGTTGCGCAACCTGCCAACGACCAGATCGCCATCTTGTTCCAGGAGGCAGGAGGGCGGTTCGCATCTCCTCAACCGATCGCGGTTGGAGTCCATCCCGTGCAGATCGTGACGCGGGATATCAACGGTGACGGTCGCCCGGATGTGGTGGTGACCAATCAAGGGGACGACACACTGAGTGTGATCGTGAATCGATTCGATCCCAACCAGGTTTGGCGCTATCGACCTACGGCCATCGACCCAGATGGAGATGCGGTCACATTCGAGGGAACGACGACTCCCGGGGGAATGATTTTTGACGCAGCCAGCCAAACCTTTTTGTGGGCGCCGATGCCGGAGCAGTTGGGTGCCAACCGGGTGGTGATCCGAGCCAGCGACGGGCGAGGTGGATCGGCGGAACAGAGTTTTTCTGTCATAGTCACGGCTCCCGTTTCCGTTGTTGATCCGATCTTTACGAGTCAACCCGTGACCAGTCTGGGTTCCGACGAGGTCTACCATTACCAGCCAACGGTTGCGGCGGTGGATAGCGAAGCCATGCGCTACCGTTTGGTCGACGGACCTGTGGGCATGACCATCGATGCGTCAACCGGAGCGTTTTCTTGGGATCCGCGGACCCAAGGTCTTCAGTTGTATAACAATTCGGCCGGGCCCTCCGCGCCGGTCGCGAATCAAAACTATGGTCAAATTCAGATTCCCGATGCACCCACGCTGCGTCCGGCGAGCGTGACGGTGGAAGGTTGGTTCCAGTTTCAGAATCCCAACGGGGCGTTGTACGAGCAGTTACTCTCGAAGCGAGCATCGGCCTCCAACCCCAATTACGTCTCGTTTGGGTTGGAGTATTACTACGGCAATCTGCGAGCCAACGTTGGCAAACCCGGATTGAATGGCAATCTCGCGACGGCATCGGCTTCTGTGCCGGCTGTGTTTGGCGAGTGGACACACGTTGCAATGACCTTTGACGAGGACACGAAGCTGCTGAGTCTCTACGTCAATGGTAGTTTGGTCGGTACGGCGGTCAGTCCCGAATCGATCGGCTACAACGACCAGCCAGTCTTTGGCGGTTCCAATATCGCAACCTTGAGCCGCACTCGCATCTGGAACTATGCGAAATCTGCTACCGAAATTTCGGACGGCATGCTCGCATCGATTCCAAGCGACTCCCCAGGCTTGGTATTGGATCTGCAATACCGAGAATCGAGAGATGTCAGTACGCTGCTCGATTCTTCGACGGCCAAAAACCATGGCCGGTTGATCGGTTTGCCGGACTTGGTTAACGTTCCTCAACGTGTTTCGGCCTTGTCCGATGTGCGTTCGGTTCCAGTCACGATTCGAGTTGAGGACGGTCAAGGCGGAGTCACCGAACAGACTTTTGAAATCCGTACCAACCTACCCTTCGAAACACGTGTCTACGGTGTGGTCTACGACGACACCAACGGCAACGGCGTGTGGGACCGACGTCCCAATGAGTCGGTGCTCTACAACACGGATTTTCGAAGCGGTGGCTTCGGTTTTGAAACCGACTTTTCGTTGCGGGAGAACAGTGATACGTACGGCTGGCTTGGGAATGCGCAAGTCACGGTCAGCAACTCCACTAAAGCTATTCCGCTGACGAGCGACTACGTCGCGCATACCTACGGCTCACCACAAGACTTGATGCTGGTCGTCAATGGCGACACGCAAGATCGCGTCGCTTGGCGACAAACCGTTGTCGTAGAGCCAGGCGCTAACTACGACTTTAGTTTTTGGGCGATGCGTCCCAATTCGTACGAAGCCCCGAGTCTGCAAGTGCGAGTCAACGGTCAGCCTTTGGGTGCTCCATGGACATTGCAGGATTTAGGGCTGAACACGTGGAAGCAATTCCGTGCCAGCCTGGTGGCCGGATCCACGGAACTGGTGATCGAGATTGTGTCGCTGGGCAGTGTCAATCCGCCGAATCCCGGTTTGAGTGGTGCCGAGAATGGCTTCGCCATCGATGATTTGCTGCTGGTACCCAGTGCCGCACCGCGGGCCATTGTTCTCGGCCGCGCGAATCCGTATCTGGCTGGAATGCCCAACGGCTCGACGGCTTTCGGAAGCTCCGCGCCGGACAGTTCGCCACCCACGGTTGCGGTCACGCCAGGTCAAGTCCTTCGCGTCCGAGCCACAGGGCATACAACCTCCGATGGTTTCATTCAATCGCGTTCGCCAGATGGTAGCAATGCGGGAACGAACGGTTCGACTACGCCTGGACCGGCCAACGGCATTTCCAAATACTTCGGTCCCAACAATGGGTCGCTATTGGGAGTTTTTCTCGACGATAGCGTGCCCTCCGGTCAGACACCCCCCAGCGATTTGGACTTCCGGAGTGGTGGGAATGTTCCGGGTGGCATCGACTACACGAGCTTGTCTCCATCGCTCCGACAATTATTTTTTATCGGCGACGGATGGACCTCCACCGGAATTGAGCAAACCATCGTTGTCCCGGCCGGCGCGACGCGATTGTTCTTGGCCAACGCCAGCACCGGCGCTTGGCAAAACAACGTTGGGGCTTTTGAGGTCCAGGTCTTCGATGCGATGAATGAACCGGTCCAAACCGGAAGGCAAGTCTACATCGATCGCGATGGCAATCAACGCTATGATGCCGGCGAACGGACGGCAACCACCCAGTCGGATGGCAGTTATTCCTTGTTGGCACCAGGCGTTGATGCGGTCATGGGATTGATCGGACGTTCAGGTGCGTTGCAAACATCCCCAACCGTTCCAACAACTTCGATCGATTTGCGATCTCACATTGGGCCCGTCGTTTTTGGATCGAAGTCAGGGCCCGCGTCGGGTCTGCCTCAGTTCACCTCGATCCCTGTTACGACGGCCGTAGCGCCGGGTCGATTTACGTACCAGGCGTTTGCGCAAGCCACCGACGGACTGCCAGTGAACTATGAACTAGCCACAGGTCCGCGCGGCATGTCGATCGATCCAGTGAGCGGGTTGGTCCGCTGGAACCCGATCGCATCCGATGCCGGTCCCAATGAAGTGATCCTCAAAGCGACCGATTCCCAGGGGCAGTTTGCCTTGCAACGATTTGGCATCGAAGTAACCGTCAACACATCGCCGATTTTTGTTTCGAGCCCGAACCAGATCGCCATGGCCGGCATTCCCTGGGAGTACCGAGTCATGGCTCAGGATGCGGAGCAGTCGGAGCTCAGCTATCGACTGATCACCGGACCTGCGGGCATGACTTTGGATGCTGCGACTGGCCGATTGCGTTACACACCGGCCACCACGGGGGCCTTTACCTTCGTGATCGAAGTTGAGGACGGGCAGCGGGGATCGGCGCGTCAATCGGCCGACATCACGGTTGTTCCTGCAGGATCCAATCAGGCACCTGTCTTCACGCAGGCCATGAGTCCGTACGCCATCGTGAACCGCTGGTATGCGGGATCGGTCCGAGCCATGGATCCCGATGCGGATGCATTGGTCTATAGCTTGGTGAATGGACCATCTGGATTGACACTGTCCTCCGATGGGGATGTCGTATGGCAACCCAACGACATAGGCACGTTTGCGATTCAAGTTTTGGTTTCGGATGGTCGGGGCGGGACCGATCAAGCCACGTATGAACTTCGATCCGTTTCGCGAGCACCGGCTTCAACACTCGTCATCGACTCCCAGCCGATCACGGCCGCCTTGATCGACCAGATCTATGGGTACGATGTCGTCTCGGATCAAGCAATCGGCTTCGAGTTACTTGAGCGACCGGTAGGCATGTCCATCGATCCGCGTCGGGGTACGATCCGATGGATGCCGACACGCGATCAGCTCGGAGTCCAATCGGTCCGAGTTCGGGTTCAGGATATTCTCGGGCATACCGTAGAGCAGACCTACCAAATCGCAGTACGCAGCGCATCGACCGTGCCGACCATCGCGAGTGCACCACCCACGCAAGCCGCCGTGGGCCAAACCTACGTGTACGCGATCACAACATTGAATCCGTCCAACAGTCCGCTGGATTATTCCTTGAGTGCTCGACCGGACGGCATGCAAGTGGATCCGCAATCCGGGATCATCACATGGACCCCTGCGCCCGATCAGATTGGTCCCACGGTGGTATTGGTTCAAGTCAGCGATAGGATCGGCAACTTCTCAACTCAAGCGTTTTCGGTATTGGTCGCTTCGGGAGCCAGCAATCGCCCACCGGTGATCGCGTCGACTCCGTCTTTAGAAGGTGTGGTCGGACGGTTGTATCAAGCGACGATCAGCGCCACCGATCCCGAGGGTGCTTCCGTCGTCTATGCCGTTCAAAACGCTCCAAGCGGTTTGAGCATCCATCCCCTCTCAGGTGCAATTGATTGGACGCCCACGGCTGTGAATGTCGGGAACGTGCCGATCGTGATCTCTGCGACGGACCCGGCGGGTGGCGTTGGGCTGTTGTCCTTTGTCATTGCCGTTCGACCAGAGAATCGGGCGCCAACCTTTCGATCGAATCCGAAGCTCCAGGTCGCACAAGGGGCGCTTTACCAATACGATGCCATCGCCATCGATCTGGATCGTGAGCCGCTGTCGTACCAGTTGATTGCTGGTCCATCGGGCATGACCATCGATGCTTTGGGTCGCGTGCGATGGCAGACTTCATTGACAACACCTTTGGGTGGCCGTGAAGTTTCGCTCCGCGTTTCGGACGCGTTGGGTGGAGAAGCCATCCAGACCTACACCATGGGAGTCGTCGCCGATACGCAAGCTCCCCGGCTAACCATCGTCGTAACCGGCGAACCTGTCTTGTATCCGTGGACGACCAGTCCGGCCATTGTCCGCGTGATCGCATCGGACAATGTGGGATTAGGCGAGGTCGTATTGAGGGTCGATGGACAGGTGGTGGAGCTGGCGGCCGATGGCACGGCCCGCGTCTATTTTAGCGCGCCTGGAAATGGTCGATTGGAAGCGACGGCGACCGATGCTGCGGGCAATGTTGGGACGGCCATCGGACGTGTCAACATGCGGAGTGGCGAAGAGGACGGAGGCGGCAATCCGGCCCCCGAAGCCAACATCACCAGCGTGAACAGCGGCAGTGCGGTGAGTGGATTTGTCGAGATCATCGGTACCGCCGTATCCCCAGACTTTGCGTCCTACACATTGAGTTACCGCCGCATCGATCAAAGCGAGTACACCGCCATTGTTACCGGTGCCACACAGGTCACCAACGCCGCGCTGGGGCGGTGGGACACCACGCTGCTCGAGAACGACAACTACGCATTGAAACTGGAAGTGCTCGATACCTTTGGTAGTTTCGCATCGATCGAAGTCGAGGTGTCGGTCACGGGGAACTTGAAGCTTGGGAATTTCCGGTTGTCGTTTGAGGACATGACCATTCCGGTGGCGGGCATCCCGATCACGATCGTTCGAACCTACGACACCTTGCGGAGTGACCGCGATGGAGATTTCGGTTATGGCTGGCGGATGGAGTATCGCAACACCGATTTGCGTACCAGTCTTCCGGCGAGTGGTCTTGAAGACATCGGGATCTACACCCCCTTCAAGCCAGGAGCCAAAGTCTTTCTGACCTTGCCTGGCGGTGCACGCGAAGGGTTCACGTTCACGCCGGAGTTCAAGGTGTTGCCAGGGTACGGTCAGAACAACAACCTGGTGATCGCGACACCGAAGTTCACTTCGGATCGGGGTGTGACGAGTACCTTGAAGGCGGGTACCGGTGCATTGATCGCGAATGAATATGGAGAACTGTTTACCTCGGGCGGGATACCATGGAATCCAGCGTCGCCTGACTTTGGCGGGTACACGCTGACCACTGTCGACGGAACTGTGTACACAATCGATGGTTCTTCCGGATTGATGACTAGCGCGCGAGACCGAAATGGAAACACGCTGATATTCACCGAGTCCGGGATCTCTTTCGGCGGAACTGAGGCCCTTCGTATCGAGCGCGATGCATCGGGACACATCGTTCATCTGGAAGACTTGGCTGGCGATCGTGTGACCTACGAGTATGCCCACGGAAAATTGGTGAGCTATTTGGATGGCGAAGGTTACCGAACGCGTTTTCTGTACGACAATCAGAATCGATTGGTGGAGATCATCGATCCGCTGAATCGACCGTATGTGAGTTCTGAATTTGATTCCGTTGGACGACTTGTCCGCATCATGGATCGCGAGGGTCGAACTCTCACATTCGAACATTCGGGATCTTCGAGGCAACAGATTGTAACCGATGCCAATGGATCAGCCACGGTCTACGAGTATGACAACGACGGCAACACGCTTCGGAAAACCGACGCGCTTGGGGGAGTTGTTGTGAAGGCATTCAACGCGGTGGGGGATGCGATCACGACGACAGACGAGCTCGGACGCACGATTCAACGCACCTACGATACCGCGCGTCGTATTCTCTCGGAGTCCAATGCGAACGGTGAAACTTCCTATTTCGTCTACAGCCCAGCGGGCGACGTTCAAGCGATCACGACGCCGGCGGGTTTCACGACTCGATTTGAATACGATACGCGAGGCAATCTGGTCCGCCGTATCGAAGCCGATGGTACGATCAGTTTGGAAAGGGTCTTGGACCTTCAGGGCAACGCCATCGAAGAGTCGGATGCCTTAGGCAATCGAACGACAACTGAATTCAACGTATTTGGTCGAGCGATTGCGACCATCGATCCCCTTGGGAATCGGGTCGAGCTGGAATTGCAACTCAATGGGACTCAGATCGCGCGTCTCGATGAACGAGGCGGTCGCACAGAGTTCACGATCGATCGACGCGGATTGGTAACCAAGATCTCCGGTCCGGAAGGTCGCACACTCGATCGTGACTTCAATGCTCTCGGAGAGAATACCGGCGCGACCAATGGACATGGATCCGCAATCATCTATGAAGTCGACGTCGATGGACGCGAAACCTACTTTGCGGACGCATTGGGCAATGCTCGGGAGCGGCAGTACGACTTGGTTGGAAATCTCGTAGTGGAACAGGACGCGCTGGGAAGGCTAACGCGGCATACGTATGATGCGCTTGGCCGCCGAACCCGGACGACTTTCGCAGATGGCTCTCATATTGCAATGAGCTACGATGCGGTGGGAAATTTGATCCAACAACTGGATGAGCTTGGGAACAGAACGCGCTGGGAATACGATGCCAGCAATCGCGTGATCCGAACCGTCGATGCATTAGGTCGCGCGACTTCTCAAAGCTATGACGCGGATGGCCGGCTGGTGAGGTCGACCGATCCCGCAGGTCGAATCACCAAATTTAGGTACGATTCCCGGAGCAACCTCCTTGAGACGGTTCGACCTGATGGCTCGATTGTGCGATCTGAATTCGACGTGGCACGACGCAACGTGGCGCAGATTGAATCCGATGGTGCGAGGACCTATCGCGAGTATGACCGAGCGAATCGATTGATCGCCGTTATTACGAGCGACGGTGCGCGGACTCGGTACACCTACGATGCGGCGGGAAAATTGGTAGGGCAAATCGATGCATTAGGAAGGAGAACACAGATCGAGTACAACGCCTACGGTCAAGAAACGAAGCGGATATTTCCTGATGGTACGTTCGAACAGTTCTCGTATGACCAGTTTGGATTTATCGACGAGCAGATTCACCCGGATGGGCAGATCGTTGAACAGGATTTCGATCCCAACGGCAATTTGGTCCGCCAACGCCTTCCCGATGGCACCGAGGAAAATTTTTCGTACACGCCCACGGGTCGAATGGCATCGGCAACGGGAATAGCCGGAACGACTAGCATGGAGTACGACGCCCGAGATCGACTGATTCGAGTCGTACATCCGACGGGCGCAGCCGTCCGTTATGAGTACGACGCGGTAGGGAATCGAATCGCAGTCACTGTCGAACGTGAGGGAACTCAATCCTCGACCTTATACAGCTACGATGCGATCGGGCGAATGACCGAAATGACTTCTCCGAGCGGTGCCAGGTCCCACTACGAATACGATCTGGCAGGCAATCTTAGCGAAATCAGGCATTTCAACGGGATCATCGAGCGCCGAACATTCGATCTAATGGGGCGTCCCACGGAAATTGAATCAGAATTTCAAGGCGTAATTCAAGAGCGTTTGACATATGCGTATTCTGTATCTGGATTACGTCAATCGATGACGAAGCTCGATGGCTCGCGCGTGGACTACCAATACGATTCGCAACGTCGGCTGGTCTCAGAAACACACACCGGTGCGACCAACGCAATTCTGTGGCAGGAAGGGTTTCAATACGACGCAGTTGGCAATCGTACAGGTCACCGTTTGAACGGGAACGACGTGGTCCGAGCGTTCAATGTTTTGGATCAATTGGTGCAAGTGGACAGCCTCGTATTGTCCTACGACCTGAACGGTCGCTTAGTTTCCAAGGACGATCGAGGCGTTCGGACGACCTACGAGTACGATTCTGAAAATCAACTCATTGGAATTGTCGCGCCAGGTACCAGCCTCCAGTACGTTTATGATGCCATTGGCAACCGCATCGCTGAGAATCGCGATGGGGTCACTACGCACTATGTACTCGACTTGAACTCACCTTCAGGCGTTTCGCAGGTTCTCGAAGATTTCTCACCAACGACTGGGGAGACGTCACAATACGTTTACGGTCTGGGCCGTGAATTGATGGTGACTGGCAACCAAGTTCTTGCGTACCAGCATGACGCGAATGGAAATGTCTATCGCATTAGCGATGAAGTTGGTCAAGCGGTCGCGCAGTATGTTACTTCCGCCTTCGGAGTGTTGATTGCCGAAGCGGATAGCACGTCCAATAGCTTCCGATTCGCTGATGAACGCACGGATGAATCGATAGGCGTGGTCCATCTGCGAGCCCGCGATTATGACCTTGCGACCGGACAGTTCATGACGCGCGACCCCTATGTAGGTAGGGTCGACGATCCGACATCGCTACATCGCTACATTTATGCCCATCAGAATCCGATCACCAATCGCGATCCAACGGGTGAATCCACGTTGGCGGAACAGGCGGTCGTCGGAGGACTTATTAATGGGTTCGCTTCCGGAGTCACCAGCGCGCTCGGGGGAAAAAGAGGCTTGTCGCTCTTCAGCGAGGTTCTCGTCGGCGCGGCTTTCGGTGCGCTGACTGGAGGGCTCGGCGGTACGGTGGCCAAGGCGCTGACGAATGATTTCGTCAAGTCGGCATTCTTCGCGAATGCCGCGACCTCTTCGTTGTTCGTCAAATATTCCCCTCGGCTCGTCTACGCGATCCCGAACACTGCGTTTGGAGTTCTGGAGGACCTCACGAGAGCGGCAGCGAACGGAGATTATCAGAAACCTGGTTGGACGCTGAACGTGATCAGTAATGCGACTTTCAACTTCGTATATAACGTTGTGGTAGGGCCGGCCAACATCGACGCTTATGATGTGCAGAAATCGGTCCCCACCGGATACAGTTTGGGAGAAGTCGGATCGAATTTTTATGCGATATTGACGCAAACGGAGCGGGAAAAACTCGCGCCGCTACTTCGAGAAATCGTGGTTGAGTTTGGAGACAGCGCGTTCTCCAAAGCGGAGCAACATTTCTTCACGTTCCTAAACGAGGCGAGCAAATTCATCGTCGGTGCGGGTATATCGTTCCACAATTCTAAAAAACAAGGATGACGCTTCCGCATTTTCAGAGCCCGATGCGTAAGCGCCGGACAGCGGGCCGCCCATCGTGCCAGCCTGCGGACTGGTTCCTCGCAACCGTCCCAGCGTCCGGCGCGGATACCGTCCCGCGACGTGTGCATCCGTTGGATAGAGTGTTTTGACATGCGGAGCTTGGCGATAGAGGACTCCGGTTTTTGCATCGAACTCGGGTATCCGTTCCGTTTTTCAACGGGATCATGCGATCCAATCGTGCAGCGACGAGTAGTGATTGACCCAGGATCGTAGATGCTGCCACAGATGCCTAAACTCTGTGTCACCCATATCCGGTCCGCCATGTTTTGCACCGTGAAGTGTGCCATTGCGAAAATGCTTTTCATAGGACTCAAGCAATTGAGTCCCATCACGAGAATCGATCGCGTCGATGAGTTCCTCATGCTCCTCATGAATGGCTTTGCGGCGGTCAGGATTATCGATGGAGCAATTCCAGAGAATCATGCGACAGTGGTCCTGGCGAATGTCCGCAATCGCATGCGACATGCCTGCCATTTCCATTAAGCAGGCATGAAATTCAATGTCGCGGTCGATGGCTGCCGTCGAAAATTCTGCGTTGTCGGAATCCTTTTCGTCGAGGAATTTCGCGTTGATCGCACGCAGGCGTTCGGGTTCGAACTTCGAGGTTTCCTGAAGTTTTCGGGCGGCATGGTACTCCATACAAAAGCGTCGAGCGCAGGCCTGGAAAAGAAGTTGCATGTCGAATTCAGGTATCTGAAACCCCCCATCTTCCCTCTGAGTCAGTATTTGATCTCTAGCGAGGCGCAAAAGTACAAAACAGCCGATGTGTTTGGGGGCAAAACCGCCGGCTACAGGCAGTCGTCCTGCGTACAGTATCGAATCTCGGGGGATCGCTCCAAGTAGGTCTTTTTGTCGTAACAGAATCCCTCTGCGCAATCGATAGTAGAGCTGCTCTTCGACCCTTAGCTCGGACTCATTGAAGCGGCTCAATGAGTCCACCACGTCGGCAGATGCAAAGTGATGGTAACGCCTGAGAATGGCCGCTTGATCGTCCCGTTCCAAGGTCGATGATCGGAGTGCGTCGCGAATATGGCTACCGATCAATTGGAGGAGAAATCGCTCCTTGGAATTGAGAATTGAATTGCCGAATTCGGCAGGAGATATTGCTGTTGCTGTTGCCGAAGGAACAAAGTGTGGGTAGCAGGCCGTGTCGGCTATCGAAGGAACATAGGTGGATCCTGTCCGATGTTCACGATCCGCTTGGGCGGCCATGGTCAACATCGGTGCAAATTCATCCGTACTTCGAAACTCATCTTTCAGGGGTAGCGGTGCGTCAAGTCCCGACAGCGCAGCGAGCCAAAGCTCACGAAACGCTGGATCCAGCAACTCGGAGAAACCTTCGGGAAGCGGTGTTTCACGATGACTCATAGAACGACTTGCGTGGAAAATGCGTGCATGACCTTGTGGATAGTCGAAGTCATAGTAAGTCAGCCAAAGCGAGGAGTAGATAAGCTGCACTCCACTGGCGGATCGTAGCGCCGAGAGTCGATTTGTCTAGCCCCTGGATTTCGGATCCATTGAGGTTCTGAACGGAGTTTATTGCCAGTTCGTTCAGCAAGATATCAAGCTCGGCTGTTTTTGACGAAGGCGCGTATTCCCAGTAAGCGACGCCATCGCTTACAAAATATTGGGAGGCGGGTAGGGAGTGGAAGGACGTCAAGAGTGCCCAATCGCTCGCGTCTGGAATGTCTTGGTTGTCTATGCCTTCTTGATAGCCTTTGCTCTGCAGGTCACGTCGAATTTTGGCAACACACCGCCGGCAGGCATACGTGATCGCGGTTTGGGCCGAAACATCGATGTCAGGCCCCACATCCCGCAACGATTTCTGACGCCCCAAATAGGTCAAGGCAAAGAATGTTGATGGCGAACACGCTCCTCCCTTTCTCCACCGCGTCAGTTGGCCGTTATCGAAGCCGGCAGCTGCGACGACCTGCTCCCGATCGAGAATCGAACTGAGCAGCTGCTGCGTCGCCGGAGTGGATAGGGATTCCCGCAGAGTTTGCTGCCACCCCTTGGTGGTACGGGCATGCTTGTCGATCGGCTTGCTGCGGTGAGGAATGAAATCCTGATAGACTCGTTCCGCGAACGGAAGCCATTTGTTTTGGATCGGCAATTGCAAAGAGGTCATCATCCACCAAGCGGTCCATCTGCAACGGTCTGTGTCGATATTGGAAGATCCAGACTAACTCTGGCGTCGGACGGCTGCAATGAGGAGATTCCGCCTTTTCGTCGATGCACGGTGAGACTCGCACCCAGTTCCGACGTCAAGAGATCGCCGCAATCCACCTACGCCTTGACTTCGACGCACGGTACACGCTCTGGGGCCGTTTGAGACCTATCGATTTGGAATGTTTGCGCCTAGGCGCAGAAACGCGAGCGGAGCATCTCCGACAATCGCTCAAGTCGCGTCCACGATCTCAGTTCATTCCCGGCGACCCTATCCAAATCCGAACCGCCCGCTTCCCACGCGACGGCGCAATACGACGGGTGGGGTGCAGAAAGGTTTCCTGCCAATGAATTCCTTCACCGCTCTCATGGCCTCCATTAAGTCACGCTTAACGAGATCGATGCGCACCATTTTCGGAACGATTCGATTGCAACGTCAGCGTTTGCAAATGAGGTTCGGTGCACGGCTCGACCTTGCGCTGCAGAAAGCGGATATGGGAAGTCGACATGAACGTATGGCGACCGAGGAGGCGCATCGAGCGTATCAAATCGCGGATCGGCGAAGGCTCTATCGACGTCTTGACTTGGTCCTGTGGTGGCTCGGCATTCGATACATTCCGAAAGAGTGCGGAGTCAGTGAGTGCCAAGGCGCTTGTCCGACACTTACGGTGCCCGACGATTCTCATCCTGATTTCAGCGCACACTACCATTCCGCTCTTGAGACGGTTTGGAAGGCTGAGTTTTCGGAGGTGTCGGCAATGGTTAGGCACGACGACGCATTGAACTGGCAGAAGTTTTATGTGTCCGTGTTTTTGTTTGGAGTGATCCTGACGGCGTACATCGCAAATCTGAAAATTGATGCGAGCCATCCCCGTCTGTGCATCCTTTTAGCAATCGTGATGATGCTGCTCGCCTGGGCTTCCGATCTCACGTTTCAAGAAGGACTACGGTGCTTGCGATCGCATCGCAGAAAATTAGCGGCACTCGAACGAAAAGCTCCGCCGCAAAACACGAATTTCCTGTTCAGCGGTTCTCCCTACAACCAACGAGATGTGTTGGAGATTGGTCCGCTCATTATCCTATGCATTTCGATTGCAATGCTTTTGTTCACGTTCGCTGTGTAATGAATTTTTATCGCCGTTTTGTTCGAGAGGAGAGAGATCATGAATGTCGCTGCTCATGCAAGAAAACCTATCGCGACGCATGTGGGTGTGGTCGGTACAGGACCCGTTGGTCTAGCCACCGCGCATCGTCTCGCGCGCGAAGGGTTTCGAGTGACCCTGTTCGCAATGGGTGCGGCCAACGTTACGAGACCGGATGGGTTGAAAGTGCGTGAAACCTATCACGCAGCGGCTGCATTTTGGACGCCGTTTTGCTCGGGCTTGAACCCCGCAGAAGAACGCGCTACATCGTCGCTAACACTGGATTTTTACCGAAGTATTCTTGAGCATCCCGAGTGGTATGGTACAGCCGAAACCACGGGGTTGGCGTTGCGGACCATCCAGCAGCACTTTCTCAAGCATACGTTAGCGAATCTACCTGAGTGGCGTCATCTCACTCCGCTCCAGTTCCGTCCATCGAAGCGAAAGCGCTTTCGCTTGTTCCACCGGTTGCCCGCAGGCAGTCACTCCGAAGGTGAGTCATCTCAACCATGGCGAACCCGCTGCGAATTCTCGTACAAGGCACCTGTGATTCAAGTAGACCTGTTTGTTCCATGGTATCGGCGTCTAGTGACGAAATCGCAAAACGTTTCGACGTTTGAGGCGGCGCATCCGATGCTTGGACCGAGATCCTCACATCCCTGTGTGGAAGCCTGTCGCAATTATTGGCGGGACTTGCTCTCCGAGCATCGTATCGAACATGTCGTCGTATGCACTGGTTCCGGTACCGTTTTCAACGGGCTAGTGTCCCCGAACTCGCCTCAGAACGAGAGTTTTCAGCCCATGAAAGGTGTCGTTGCACACCTAAAGATTCGTCCGAAACGAATCGCACCCGTGGTGCTCTTTGAAGGAGGTGTGTTTGATCGCGACACACTCTACGTCGTACCACTTGTCAGTCGGTATCTGCTGGGTGGTACGGTACATCCAGTGAGCCAAACCGACAGCGATAGCTCATGGCAAGTGAAGGATGGTGAAAAACGCGATGTCGTCGATCGCGCTATGTGCTTTTTGCCTTCCTGCTACCGCCGCGTAATCGAAAAGAGTGGCTTGGCAAGCAATCCGCTGTCGTCGGAAATTGAGTGGCGTGTCGGCGTTCGACCGATGTTGGGTAATCATGGTCCGGTGGTTCAGTTCTCGCCCGAACTTACGGAGTATTTTTCGCCATCGAATCACCCGTCGAAGACAGATGTGTACGTGCATTATGGGCACGGTGGCAGCGGATTTACCTTTTGCCACGATACCGCAGCCCGCGTTGTTGAAGCCATCCATGCGAGGGCGAGACTCAAGGACGCGATGGGGCTCGCTTAGCTAAAGCTCCGAGAAGGACGGGAGAAGACTTCCTAGATTTCGGCCGTCGCGTTTGGTCAAGCAACGCTCTACGCCCTATAATCGATCCGCGTTGTGTCCTTTGGTTTTCATAAGGAGAAGCATTTCATGGTTCGTTCTTTATTGGCGGGGGCGGTGCTCTGTTGCACCACCACGGTTTTGTTGGCGGGGCCACCCGAGCGAGTGGCGTCGGTCGAAGGGGTCTCGGAATACCGTTTCGAGAACGGGGCGAGACTGCTGTTATTTCCCGATCCCTCGCGGCCGACCATCAGTGTCAATATGACCGTACTGGTCGGTTCTCGTCACGAAGGCTACGGCGAAGCCGGCATGGCCCACTTGCTCGAACACATGGTCTTCAAAGGTACCCCTACCTTTCCCGATGTCCCCAAGGCCCTCCGCGACCACGGTGCGAATTTCAATGGTACCACCAACGTCGATCGCACCAACTACTTCGAAACCCTCCCCGCCACCGAGGAAAACCTCGAATTCGCCATCCATCTCGAATGCGATCGGTTGGTCAACAGCTTCGTCAAACGCGAAGACTTGATGAGCGAATTCACCGTCGTTCGCAACGAATTCGAACGGGGCGAGAACAGTCCCGAAGGCGTGCTCTCGCAGCGCGTCCAAGCCGTCGCGTACGAATGGCACAACTACGGTAAATCCACCATCGGCAATCGCTCCGACATTGAGCGCGTGCCCATCGATAACCTCCAAGATTTCTATCGCCGTTTTTACCAGCCCGACAACGTCGTGCTGGTCGTGACAGGTAAATTCGATGAGGCCAAGGCACTCGAAGTGGCGGCCAAGTACTTGGGCTCGATTCCTAAACCCGATCGCAAACTCAATGCAACGTACACCGAAGAGCCCGCGCAAGACGGCGAGCGAACGGTGATCCTGCGTCGAGTCGGTAAGATCGGCGCGATCATGGCTGCGTACCATATCCCGGCCGCTTCTCATCCCGATTGGGCACCCCTGTCGATCCTGGCCAGCGTGCTGTCGGAAGACAAAGTCGGCCGCTTGGAAAAGAACCTTGTCGAAACCGGTATCGCAACCTCGGCATCGGCCTTCGCCGACAACGCCCACGATCCAGGCTTGTTCATGTTCTCGGTCCAGCCTGCCGAAGGCAAACTTGATGAATCGGAGCAGGTTCTGCTCAAAACCGTTGAAAACATGTCGGAGAAAGCGTTCACACAGGAAGAAGTGGATCGGGCCAAACTGCGCGCCAAGCGACGCACCGAGAACAGCATCGCCAATGCGGCTTCGATGTCGCAAGCCCTCAGTTCGGCTTCCGCTCTGGGCGATTGGCGGTTGTGGTTCCTGCAACGCGATCGCATCGCGGCCGTGTCTGCCGACGAGGTCAACCGCGTCGCCGAAAAGTATTTCAAGATTCATAACCGTACCATCGGCCGTTTCATCCCGGTCGATGAACCCCAACGTCTCAGCATCCCCGCGGTCGAATCCATTGCGGAGGTTGTGAAGGATTACAAGGGTGGTGAAGCCGTTGCCGCTGGCGAAGAGTTCGATCCGTCCCCTGAGAACATCGACGCGCGAACGACCGTCGTCGAACTCGACGGGGTCAAGGTGGCATTGCTCCCGAAAAAGAATCGGGGCGATACGGTAAACATGACGCTGACGCTTCGCTACGGCAATGAAGACTCGCTCATGAACCTTTCGGCTGCGGCCGGGATGTTGCCTCAAATGCTCATGTCTGGGACGAAGAAGTACGATCGTCAGGCGCTGGGTCAGAAACTGGCGGAGCTCGGCGTGCAATTGAACGCAGGCGGTGGCGGCGGCGGTGGACGTCGTGGTGGACGCGGCGGCGGAGGGGGCGGTGCCGCTGGTCAATTGTCCTTCAGCATGCAGGCCAAGAAGGAATCGATCGGCGATGGGATCAAACTGCTCGCCGAAGTTTTGCGTGACCCAGCCTTCTCCGAAGAGGAGTTCGAGCAAATGCGGGCCCGGGCGATTTCGGCCATGTCGCAAATGCAAAACGATCCCGCCATGCTGGCCAACACGCAGATGTCGCAAGCCATGTCGGACTACGAAAAGGGAGACGTTCGCTACGCGCGGAGTGTCGACGACATGATGGAAGACATGAAATCGGTAACGCTCGACCGCATCGTATCGGTTTACAAGGATCAAGTTTCGTCGGGGGTGGGTGAAATCGCCATCGTCGGTGACTTCGATCCCGAAGTGGCGTTGAAAGAACTCGGCGAAGCCCTCAAGGAATGGAAGAGTTCGACGCGAGTGGAACGCATCGAGCGTGCGGTGAAGAAAGGCCAGTTGGGGATGAAAGACAATATCCTCACGCCGGACAAAGCCAACGCGGTGTTCCTAGCCGGTTTGTCTTTCCCGATGAATGAAGAAAGCGAGGAAGACATTCCGCTCGAGATTGGTAATTTCATCCTTGGGGGTGGAACCTTGTCCTCGAGACTTGGGGATCGCATTCGGCAGCAGGAGGGATTGTCGTACGGCGTGAACTCCTCGGTTTCGATTCCGTCGCGCGGCAACGACGCGCGGTTCTCCATCAACGCCATCACCAACCCGCAGAACATCGATGCCGTTGAGAAAGCCGCGATGGAGGAATTGACCCGCTTCATCGATGACGGTCCGACCGAGAAGGAATTGTCGGATGCCAAGACGGCTTATCTCGAGGCGCGAAAAATCGGACGTGCTGCCGATGCTTCCATCGCCGGCCAGCTCGCATCCAATCTCGACTTGGGCAAAACGTTCGCGGACGTCGCCAAGGAAGAGAAGCAAATCGAAGCCTTGACGGTCGAACAAGTGCGGGATGCATTCCGCAAGTACATCGATCCCAAGCGATTGGTGATCATCCGCGCAGGGGATTTTAAATAGCGGACGGTTAAGCGTAGGTGAGTCTCTCCGAGACTCACATGGGCATCAGTATTCGGCCAGTACGAGTCTCGGAGAGACTCGCCTACGGGGGACTCGTCTACAACCGTTATTCTCGTCCGAGTTCTTGCCACCGTACGGTGTTTTCCCGTCTACGTATGCTTGAGCGATGCAATGCATCTTTTGCAATCAACTCCAGCGAGGTGATCGATGTCTTGTCAACATTTAGTACCTTGGATGCAGCGAATCGTCTGCGGGGTTCTCATGATTGTGGCGGCGCAATCCGGAATAAGTTGGTCCAAAGAGCCTGATCTGGCGGTGCGAGTGATGAGTTTCAACATCCGCTACGGTACCGCCAAGGACGGACCGAACGCATGGCCGTTGCGCAGGGATGCGTTGGTGGAGACGATCAAGAAATTTGATCCCGATATGCTGGGCACGCAAGAAACGTTGGCCGAGCAACGGGATTTTCTTTTAATGCATCTCGAGGGCTACACAGCCGTTGGGGTTGGTCGAGATGATGGCGGCGACGAGGGAGAAATGGCCGCGTTGTTCTATCGCACCGAACGCTATGAGGACTTGGGATCAGGGCATTTTTGGTTGAGCGAATCGCCTGAGAAAATCGGAAGCAAGGGCTGGGACGCAGCCCTCCCTAGGATTGCGACATGGGTCAAGTTGCGAGATCGGCGTGCCCCCGATGCCGTGCCGATCCTGTTCTTGAACACTCATTTCGATCATCGTGGCGAGCAAGCGCGAACGGAAAGCGCGCGACTGATCCGAACGAAGTTAGCTGACTTGGGTCGCGACTGTCGTTGGATTGTGACGGGTGACTTCAACGCCGATCCAACGTCGACCGCGTATACAAATATGTTTGCGTCCCATGCTGAAGAGGACCGGCGCCTGATCGATACCTACCGCGTTCACTATCCTACGAAGCAGGACCATGAAGGAACGTTTTCGGGTTTTGATGCCAAGCAGGTGGACGGATCTCGGATCGATTGGATCGGATGTTCCGCAGCGTTTGAGGTGCAATCGGCCGGCATAGATCGTACGTCCACGGAAGGTCGGCCTCCATCCGATCATTTTCCAGTGACCGCAGTTTTAAGGTAGCGCATGGGGCAATGCAAGGTGCGAATAAGCGAAGGTTGAATTGATCCGATGATTTTTACGTTCTGCTTCAGTCTATGTTGCGTGCTCGTCACGCTATCAGCGAGTACGTTTTGCCTTGAAGTACGCGCACAATCCAACGCTACGATAGACCTGCGGCCGATTCAGATTATCGATCCTCCGGTCTTCGTAAATGGGTCCATCTCGCTGAGCTACGACGGTTCTCAGGCTGTGGTTCTGAAACGGCAAGGTGAAGGTGCAATTGTCGATGTGGATGATTTGGGAGAGTCGCCTATCCGTGTGGATGCTCGGTGTTGCGCTCTGGTGACCGACTCGCAGCTGGGAGGTGTCTACTCACTACTTCGAACCGAGCAAAACAAAAATGGGCTAGCTGATCTGGAGTACTACAGCGACCTGGATCAGCTTCAAGCCGGTAACATTGCATGGAGACTGCCCAACATAACGGCGGGAATCCGTAGTCAAGCCTATTATTTGCCGAACGTCGACTGGTTCGCAATTGCGATCAATTCAATGCGAATATCTGACTTTCGGTCAAAGGTCGAGGTGCTTCGCCGCAATGGTGAACGACTTGGAGTCGTGAAAGTCCCCGGCAAAGTATTTGGTATTGAATACGACGATGGGCCAGCAATCTATTTTTACGCCAAGGGTGATGGCAACACAATTTTGGTTCAACGAGGACTGGTAGATATTCAGTCGTTGAAGTTAATTCATGTCGAAAACATGCTGATTTTCGACGCATTGGAGTTTGGATGGGTACACGCAGATGTTCACGGCGGTCATGCTTTAGGAGGAAATCGGCGCTTTCGCTTGCGTGGTACTCAAAACGGCGACATCCGCCTGTACATCGAACAGATCCTAAGCCAATTCTCCAGCGCTCCCAATCGCATGACTTTTCAGGGTGAGGAAGAGAGCGTCAGTCGCGATGAATTTTTTGCACCCAACGGAACTATCCGCTGGAAAATAGCTCGACTCAATCAAGTTGCAGGTTGGAGTGATCCTTCTCAATTTGTCTTTGCATCCATGGATTACATAGGCGATCCCAGGTCCAAAAGGTATCCCTCCTTTTGGAATGGTAGCGGGGACATGGGAGATTTGTTTTTGCCGCTCAAGAAAGAGTCGCTAGACAAATTCAACGTGGTCGATGCAGTGCTTCATGAATCAGGAGGCGTTATTGCGCTGGAGAGCGGTTTCCATATGATTCGGAGAAAGGACCACGTACGAGCAGATCTGGTAACGTTCACAATTCCTTAGAACGTGCCTTAAAAATTGAACCGCAAGCCGTAGTCGGGGTACTCCCGTAGGCGAGTCTCTCCGAGACTCGAATGGGCTTTTGGTTCCACTCGCGCGAGTCTCGGAGAGACTCGCCTACGTTAAACTGCAAGCGACGCACGCATGGCCCGACTGCTTTTTCGTCGATGCTAAATCGCTTTCAATTCGTTTCGAATCGCAGGATGGATCGGACCAAAGTGCGCTTCATGACTTTTTTCAAAAAAAAATTTCTTGACACGGCATTTCCATCCCATACATTGTGTCTCAATCGGACCTGTGACGCGAGGCGGAGCACGCAGGTAATCGGGTGTCGCTGGCAGCAGAAGAACTCAGTGGAGTGAAACTTCTGAGCGATCCAAACGATGCTGCCAGCATTGAGCTGAGTTTGAATCCCGATGAATTGAAGGGAGTAGAGATCAACGTACCGATTTTGGCGCGCATGAGTGAGGACACCAGCGACGCAGTTGTGTTGAATTGGAAGCTTCGTTTGGCTCATCGGACCGAAGTTTATCCTTATAAAATTTGCTTTCGCAAGGGAGAACCGGATACGAGCGACTTTTTTAAGGCCACATTAATTATCACAGGCGCGGCTGCAACCGAAATCTCAGCAGCGCCCGTAGAGCGGACTGCTGTCCTCGCGCGAATTGGTGCCGAAGTCAAGCCGATCGAAGCCGATTTTAAAATGATTCAAGGAAGAGTCTCGGTTCGACTGCGAATGGACCGAGCAATCGCACATTGCGCTCGAGCAAACGACCAAAAAGATTCGGTTTGCTCACTTGAATTCACTCAAGATGCAAGAGTTTTATGTTCGGTTCCCTTTGCCATTTGGAGCGATTTATGAGGAAGCCCTTCTGTCATGTTTGCGTAACTCGATTGCTTCCATTTTTATTCTGGGTATTTTGGTCGGTTACCTCAAATTCGCAGGATGCGATTGAGCTAGCTGAGCAAGCGATGGCGGAATACGTTGATCGTGATTTCAGCGAACTGAAGATGCATAAAATCACGGCCGTGACGGACTACCAAAGTGATCCGTCGCAGGCCGATTCAAGGCGTTTCAAAACGACTTTGACCACGCTGGTCAGCAAAGAACACGAGTTGGAATTCCGGTCCGGCTCGCGTGACGTGTGGCGGCTTTATGCCTCCGATACCCTTGGTGCGATCGGGAATGGATCCCTCGAGAACTGCGATTGGAATCGTTGGACTATTGGCTTGCGGTCGTATACCAAGGCCCGCGATGGGGATCGCCTCCTAATTGATGGCGAAGAGCCTTCTACAGGTACTTGTCGCTATATCGATCCTTTCTTTTACCCATTCGCAGGCACCATGACATTCACGATGCAACAAGGGGGCGCAGCGCCTGGGTCAACGTATAAGCTTTTTTTCGAGAATCTAAAATGCAAGCATGCAGTTTCCAAGGGACAGGTTATTTCCAGTGTTTGGCGATATGTCGATCAGCGCTCTTCCGCAGTGGTCTTCCTTGACATCAAGGACGATTTGCCCATGGTCGTTCAATTCTGCGAGCTGCCCAAGAAGAGCGTACCGGTTGAGCAATTGTTGCAGGAGCGTGACAAGTTGCATTGCTATGGCCGTACCAAGGTTACCTGGGGAAAGTTGGAAAACGTTGTGGTTCCTTTGCATTGCGAATCCTCGTTTATGAATCAAAGGAATCTTATCGACATGGCACGCACCGATTTTACGGTGGTTGCCTCCCGGAGGAAATTGCTGCCGGAAGTCGAGCAGTTGTTGGACCGTGCCAAAGCTGTTGATTCGAAGAAGAGTTCGGACTAGCAGATGGCTTGTAAGCAAAGACCACGAGCAGGTTTTGTCCGCCGAATGAAAGGTCAGTATGTTGGCGGTTTTTCCTGGCGGCGATGATCCAGTTGGGTGACAGCTAGAATTCCGCATCGATTTACCTATTGAATGGATCGAGGCATTCCCGTAGGCGAGTCTCTCCGAGACTCGCATGGGCATTTGGTTCTACTTCCGCGCGAGTCTCGGAGTGACTCGCCTACGGGCAGTTACAAGGCGATTTCTGCGGCGGAGTTGCCGACACAGTTCATCTTTACGGATCGAACCAATACGTCCGCTCGGTGCCAGGACCATCGGTCCACAAGCGAGGCACGATTCCCGGATCGGATGCATGAGACGATGTGCTGCGAGTCGCGCGTGCACCACCTATCCATTTGGTGTAGAATATGAGTCTCGGGCCACTCACTACCCACCGGCCCGGGCCCAGCCCCTACCCACCTAGCCTCCCGCCTTCTTCCTCACCTCCCGCCTTTTTGGTGATCGCTCATGCGCAAGCCTCTTTTTGAATTGGATCGCCGAGGATTGCTGCGTGTCGCTGCGGCGAGTGTCGTGGGTGCTACGCTGCCCAAGGCCGTTTCATGGGCCGGTGATTCATCCTTGGACCAGCCGATCGGGTTTGGTAAAGCCAAGTCGGTCATGATCGTGTTGCTCAGCGGCGGCCCTAGCCAACTCGATACGTTGGACCCCAAGCCCGATGCACCTGCGGAAGTTCGTGGTGAATTCTCGACGATCTCCACCGCAATTCCCGGGGTGGCGTTGTGCGAGCATCTGCCAAAACTCGCCCAGCAGTTGGAGCGTTGGGCGATTGTCCGGACGCTCGCGCATCGCGAGCACAACCATTTACTGGCAACACATGTGGCGCTCACAGGGCGTCCCACGCCTGTGCCGCGCGGCGGTTCCGATTTGGATCGGGTTGAATCGCGAAGCGATTTTCCCAATTACGCTTCGGCGCTGGACTTCGTCCGCCCGCGGTCGGATGGCTTGCCCTCAGGTGTATCGCTCCCCAACTACTTGATCGAAGGCCCGCTTACCTGGCCGGGACAACACTCGGGATTTCTAGGTGCCAAGCATGACCCGTGGCAGATCAACGGCAATCCCAACGACAAGGACTTTCGGATGCAGGCCCTCTCGATGCGCGAGGGGGTTTCTGCGGCTCGGCTGCAAACTCGGCGGCAACTGCTCGACGATCTTAGCAGCGGCCATGGTCCCTTGGGCGGCTTGGAGACAGAATCCTTGCGCGACCAACAAAAACTTGCGTACAACTTGCTCACCTCGGGCAACTGGACACACGCCTTCGATATCCATCGCGAGTCCGACGAAGCGCGAAATCGCTATGGTCGCAACGAGTTTGGGCAATCGCTGCTGTTGTCCAAACGCATGCTCGAGGCGGGGGTTCCGGTCGTGCAAGCGACCATGGGTATCGTTCAAACTTGGGACACGCACGTCGACAACTGGGGCAAGCTCAAAAACACACTCCTGCCGCAACTCGATCAAGGACTCGCTGCACTCACGGACGATTTGACCGCTTCGGGTCTGCTTGAAGAAACGCTATTGATTGTGATGGGAGAGTTCGGACGGACTCCGAAAGTCAGTATCCTGCCCGGCCAAACGGTTCCGGGGCGCGATCATTGGGCCCACGCATACTCGGGCTTATTTGCTGGTGCAGGCATCCGAGGTGGGCAAGTGTTGGGGCAGACCGATGGACAAGCGGCGTACCCGATCACCCAATCTTGGTCACCGGCCGATATCTGCAGCACGCTCTTCAATGCGCTGGGAGTGGACCCTGCCGCCACCATCCAGGATCCACTCGATCGCCCGCATTCTCTGATCAACGGAAAAGTCATCACCGAACTCTACACCGGAGCCTCTTGAGGGGATTCGTATTGCGGACGCTTGGAACTCCGTTCCGACGTTCATGCCTTCGATGCCTTATCACCTTGAGCCACCATGCCCATTAGAGATAACCAAAAAACATCCGGTTGCCGTGAGTTTCGCAGCGCGCAGCGCATCAGCCGACGGCGCGTATTGCAGGCCGGTTCGATTTCCGCATTGGGCCTCGGCTTAGGAGATTTGGAATTGCGGCTCGCCGCCGCGCAGGAGAGCGGCTTTAGCCTGCCCGAGAAGCGGGCCAAGGCATGTATCTTCTTATTCATGTGGGGCGGGCCGAGTCAGCTCGATACGTTCGACATGAAGCCGGACGCACCGGCTGAGGTTCGAGGAGAATTCAAGCCGACCTCCACGAAGGTACCTGGGATTCAAATATGCGAGCACTTCACTCAACTCGCCACGCTGACGGACAAACTGGCGATCATTCGCTCGCTGGCGCACGACGATCCGGCGCATCTCTCGAGTGGTCACGCGACGCTCACCGGTCAACCTGCACCGGTTCTAAAAAGCGATGCCGATCCTCCCAGTGCGAAGGACTCACCCCATCTCGGAGCGATTGTTTCCAAGCTCCGTCCCAATCGCAACGGGCTGCCGTCGTTCATCTCTATGCCGTGGAAGGCCTACCATCCTGCCGCGCCCGGTGGTGAAGCGCCAGGGCAGCACGGCGGTTGGTTGGGATCCGCCTACGACGGGATGTTGCTCAGCGGCGATTTGAATGAACCGAATTGGCATCCTCAGGGCTTGTCCCTGCCAGCCGATATCGATGTCGATCGCTTGGACTCCAGGGTGGAATTGCTCCAACAGCTCGACGCACAGCGCGCGCAATTGGGGCGATCGACCGGCGTCGCAGCCTACGGGAGTCATCAAATGCGGGCCATGGAAATGATCGGTTCGGGCAATGTTCGATCGGCATTTGATCTTTCTCAAGAGAGCGACGCGACACGCGACCGGTACGGGCGAAACCTCCATGGTCAATGCGTCTTGATGGCCCGGCGGCTGGTTGAGCACGGTGTCCCGTTGGTTTCGGTCAATTGGCACAACGATGGTAAGAATTTTTGGGACACACATGGCGATAACTTCAATCGATTGAAGAACGATTTGATCCCACCGTCGGATCGAGCGCTAGCGGCGCTGCTGATGGATCTGGAAGAGCGTGGCCTCCTCGATGAAACCATCGTGGCTTGGGTGGGAGAATTCGGCCGTAAGCCGCAGATCACGACCAGCAATGCGGGCCGCGAACATTGGCCCTTTTGTTACAGCGGAATCTTGGCGGGCGGCGGCATACGACCGGGAATGGTGTACGGTTCCAGCGACAAGCATGCCGCGTATCCCGCTTCGGATCCGGTCACTCCCCAGGACTTTGCCACGACCATTCTGCACGCCATGGGGCTGCCGATAGAAACCGCTTTGTTGGATCGACAAGATCGACCGCACCGTATCACGTCTGGGAGAGTCTTGCATGACCTCCTCGTGTAACGATTCGGGAAACCTCAGGGATACCTCTCCGCCCAATCCAATGAATCCTATGAACCACATTGCCAGCACCATTTTTATCCATAGTTGTGTGTGGCTGTGCTTGTCGCTCAACGCGACTGCACAAACCATCACGTCGGTCCAGCCGAGGACGGGCAAGCCGGGACAATCGCTCCAGTTGAAGGTTCAAGGTGCCGAGTTGAACGACGCGCTGCGCCTCGTATCGACGGGAGAGTTTTTGAATTGGCAGGTCGAGAAAGTCGAGCCAACGCAGGCTCTCATCGCGCTGACGATCGCCGAAGATGCGCCTCTAGGGCCGACGCGACTGTGGCTGACGAGCAGCAACGGAGTGGTGCATTCGCACCTTCTTTTCCTGGACGATTTGGATGCGGTGAGCGATGGCGGCAACAACCACACTCGCGAGACAGCGCAGGCCGTCTCGACACGTTCGACGGTGGAGGGTTTTTGCGATGCCTCGGTAAGCGATTTCTATAAGATTCACGCGCAGGCCGGCGAACGGGTTGCGTTCGAAGTCCACACGCAACAGCTTCGCTCTTCGATGGATCCTGTTGTGCGCTTGCTGAACGCGGCCGGACAGCGACTGATGGAAGCCGACGACACCTCCGTCGGGCCCGATTGCAAGTTCGCTTATGACTTCGCTGAAGAGGGAGACTATTGGGTCGAAGTTCAGGACAGCCGCAACGGGGCCGCAGGGCAATCCTATCAACTACGGATCGGTGATTTTCCGATCGTCGAGCAGTGCTTTCCACTGGCCGTTCAAAATGGCGCAACCGCAACCATCGCTTTTGTCGGTACCGATGCCGACCGATTGCCCGCGCGAGAATGGGCAGCTGCCCAAGATGCTCAAGGAACGCACTGGGTGAACGCTAAATTAGAAAATGGCCAATCCTCCACGTGGCTACCCATTGCCTCTAGCCCGTACACTCAGATTCATGAGAGCTTAGCTTCGACGGCTCTCACGTTGCCGATCGTAATCCAAGGACGCCTTGAGCAACCGCACGAAGTCGATACATATCGCATCCAGGGATCCCAGGCGCAGCTCATCCGCATCGCAGCAAAAACGCGAAGCCTCGGCAGTCCGACACTGTTGCAAATGCAGTTGTTCAATGCTGCCGGAGTCATGGTCGCGGAGACCGTGGTTAGCGATGCTGACGAATGGGGTTTGGATGTTACCTTGCCCGAGGAGGGAGAGTACCGCCTGCAGGTGACCGACTTGCTCAAGCGTGGAGGGCCTGCATTCAGCTATTTGATCGAATGCATTCCGGCAGGCAGTTTTAGCGTGGCGCTCAAGCCGGACGCGGCCACGCGGGAAGAGTTCATGATCGAAGCCGGCAACGGGGCGTGCGCGTTGGATGTTCAAATCGCGCGTTTCGGATACGACGGCGAGATTGAGCTGTCGCTGACCGATGCCGAATGCGGCTTGCGGATATTGAACCCGCGCATCCCGGCCAAGGCCCTCGACGCCAGGATCTTTTTGGCCGCAGCGGAGAGCTGGACGCCAGCGAGTTTGAAGGCGATGCAGCTTCGTGCGACCTCGGCATTGGACCCCAGTATTTCGTGCATCGTGGGGAGTCGAGCTTTGCGACGCGTCAAGGAACCTTTTGTAATAACGCCCGCGAGTCAAACGAACGGCATGATCGTGCTCGCCGCAATCCCGAAAACCGATCCCCCATTCTCTATCGCGGCAACGAGTGATGTGCTTTTCGCGCGGCCCCTGCGTTCGCACTCGGCTGCGTTGACGTTGAAGCGCATTCACGAAGGTTTTAAGGCCGGTGTCGAGCTGGTGAATGGTAGTTTGCCCAGCGGTTGGAGTGGTAGTGCCAAAGCAGACAACGACACGTACGCGTTGACGTTGTCGCGCGACGAGACTGCGGCGGGAGAACCTGCAGAACTGCCAATGTTCGTTTACGGCGAATTCAATGGCCATGGACGCGTTGAAACCTACAGCATGCCCATCCGATGGATCGATCCGATACGCGTCGCAGTGGCATTCCATGACCTCCCCGTCCGTGGCGGGCGCATGCGTGGGGAAGTACGGGTTCAGCGCGAGGGTCCTGATCCACAGCCTGTCGCGGTGGCATTCGCGAAGTTGCCCGCCGGTATCTCAGGTCCTCCGACCTTGGCGATCGCGGCCGACCAAACGTCCGCTGAGTTTGAGCTGCAGATTGCGGGGGACGCGGTTTTAGAGGTCGTTCAGGAGATCACGCTCAGCGCAGTAAGCAAATTCGCAGGACAGGATTTCGCAGTCAACTCAACGCATACGTTGCCGAGGATCATGGATAGCCCAAAAGAATTGTTTGTCTATCCGGGTGAAATCGCTATGAACGACAATCGCGCCCGACAGCAACTCGCGGTGACGGGCATCGACGATCAACGTACCCCGCGCGACTGGACTGGGCGAGCGCGGCTTTTCGTCTCCAATCCCAATATCGCCAAGGTCATCGACGGAGTTGTTTACCCGATCTCCGACGGGGAAACCGAAGTGATCGTCGAAGTCGCCCAACTACGTCACGCGATTCCAGTGCGAGTTTCCAATATGGGGAAACCACGCAAGATCGAGTTTGAATCCGAAGTGCTCGTTGCGCTCTCCAAGCAAGGATGTAACTCGGGTGCCTGCCATGGTTCGCCGAGCGGTAAAGGTGGTTTTCGTTTGTCCCTGCGCGCCTTCGACATGCAACTTGATGAGTGGACTTTGATTCGTGAAGAGTTTGGTCGCCGCACCAATGCATTCGATCCGGAAGAGAGCTTGCTGCTGCTGAAGCCGTTGATGAAGGTAGCACACGGAGGCGGTAAGCAGTTGCGCAAGGAGGATGCCGCGTATGCCATCTTGCGCGACTGGATCGCGGAAGGCGCGGGTACGGGCGACCCCGGGACCGCACGCGTGACGCGGCTGGAGATTCATCCCAATCAAAAGCAAATCCTGGCGGTCGAGAATGGCGGACTGCAACTTGCGGTCACCGCGCATTTCGCAGATGGCCGGTCGCGGGATGTGACGCATCTGGTCGCTTATGAAACCTCCGATACCGCCGTTGCGACCGTCGATGTGAAGGGCATCGTGACACCTCACGCCCGAGGTGAAGTTGCAATCCTGGTCCGAATGCTCGAGTACATCGAATCGGTGCCGCTCATGTTCGTCGAGAAGACGAAGGATTTTCAATGGCAATCGCCATCCCCCAACAACTACATCGACACGTTAGTCAATGCGAAGTTGCAACAGCTGCAGTACCTGCCCGCAGAAACTTGCAGCGACGACGAGTTCTTGCGACGCATCAGCTTGGACTTGCTAGGAATCCTTCCGACCGTAGCGGAGACGACCGAGTTTCTTGCGGATACTCGTGACGATAAGCGTCGCCGATGGATCGATGCATGGTTGCAACGCGAAGAGTTCGGCAAGTTTTGGGCGCTCAAATGGGGCGATCTTCTCAAGATGACCAGCAAGCTTGTGGGGGACGAAGGTGTCTTCAAATACCATCGTTGGGTCGAACAATCTCTTCACGACAACATGCCCTACGATGCATTTGCGAAGCAGTTACTCACCGGGGCGGGAAGCACGCTGTCGAACCCCGCGGCGAACTTTTATCGTACCTCCACGGACATGAACGAATGCGTGGAGACGATTTCGCAAGTCTTCCTAGGGGCAAGATTGCAATGCGCGAAATGCCACAACCATCCTTTTGAACGCTGGACGCAAGACAATTACTACGGGCTCGGTGCATTCTTCAACCGCATCCAACGCCGCAAAACCGAACGTCCCGGTGAAATGTTCGTCTACAGCAGTTTCACAGGCGACGTAACGCAACCGAGAACTGGGCAAGTCATGAAGCCCTGGTTGCCTCAAAAAGGGAGCGTTGACTTGCTCGCCGACAGCGATCGACGAGCTGCGTTTGCCGAATGGCTGGTCGCTCCGGAGAATCCCTACTTTGCAAGGATCGAAGCCAATCGAATTTGGAGCCAGCTCTTCGCACGCGGTATTGTTGAACCGATCGATGACTTCCGCGACTCGAACCCGCCCTCGAATACCGAATTGCTAAACGCGCTGGCGAAGGATTTTGCGGAAAGTGGCTATGACCGCAAGCACCTATTGAGGACCATCCTCAATAGTAGGACTTACCAAGCGAGCTATCGGGCGAGCGAGTTCAACAAGGATGACGCCAAGTATTTCTCTCACCAACAACCTCGATTGTTGAGCGCGGAGCAATTGCTCGATGCGATCAACCATACGTTGGCGTTGGAACAGAGATTTGGTAGTCTTCCGGCGGGGACGTTGGCAACGCAATTGCCTGCCCCGGATGTCGCCAAGGTTGAATTCTTAAAAGTCTTCGGCCAACCCGAACGGAGCACGGTCTGCGCCTGCGAGCGGGCGGAAGATTCCAATCTCGGCATGGCCATCGAGTTGTTCAATGGCCCGATGATCCATGAGAAACTCCGTGATCCCAACAATCGATTCCGCAGAGCCTTGGCCGCCGGTACGCCGATCGATGAAGTGATTCGCGGTGTGTACCTCGCTGCCGTCTGTCGTCCACCTTCGGACGTGGAATTGGCTGCTGTTGTTGAGCATTGTGGCAAGAATCCGGACCCGGTGGTCGGCATGGAGGATGCCTGTTGGGCGTTGTTCAACACCGATGAGTTTCTCTTTCAACACTAACTGTTTTCGTGATCGACTTAGGAGTGGCTGTCTGATGAAAATGCACCTGACCCTGCTCGTGACGTTCTGCCTGCTCGGCGAATGCTCCTTGGGGCAGGAAGCGTCGGACGCGAGTTTCCGCAATGATATTGCGCCGATGATGAGGGATCATTGCCTCGCGTGCCACGGTCCGAAGAAAGCGGAAGGAGGCTATCGAGTCGACACGTTTGAAGAGCTCTTTAAGGCTGGTGACTCCGGTGAAGCACCGGTCGCTGCATCCCTCGAACACGGTGGTGAGTTGCTGCGACGACTCAACAGCAACGATGCGGACGAAAGGATGCCGGCGGAGACGGACCCCCTTTCGCAAGACCAGATCGCCGCGTTCCAGCGGTGGGTGGCCGGTGGCGCCAAATTCGATGGAGAGGATGCCCGACAGCCCCTATCGCTCGTCATCCCACCCGCGCAATTCGCCGATCCACCGACCGTCTACCAACAAGCCATCCCCATTACCGCGACGGTCTATTCACCCGATGGCGCATCGGTCGTTACTAGCGGTTATCACGAGGTGGTTGTCTGGAATGCGAGCGACGCGACCCTTGTGCGACGGATCAAGAACATCGGACAACGCGTGTTTGCTATGGCGTTTTCTTTCGATGGTAGAACCTTGGCGGTCGGTTGCGGCGAACCGGGCCGCAGCGGCGAGGTCCGTTTAGTCGACTTCACGTCGGGTGACATCAAAAGTGTTGTTGCGAGAACGGAAGATATTGTTCTGGATCTGGCGTTTCGGCCGGGCACAAGCGAGTTGGCCATCGCCTTGTCCGACAGCACGATTCGAATCGTCAACTTAGACACACTTAAGGAAGTCCGTACCATTGCAAGTCATGCGGATTGGGTCACCGCAGTGTCATGGAGTGATGACGGCACACGACTCGCTAGCGCCAGCCGCGACAAGTCAGCCAAGGTCTACGACGGAGCCACGGGAGAACTGTTGTCGAGTTATTTGGGACACAATGCAGCGGTACGCGGTGTCTCGATTTTGGCGGACAACCTTCACGTCGCGAGCGTCGGCTCGGATAGCAAACTGCACCGATGGGAAGTCGAGGGGGCGAAGAAGGTTGCTGAGATCGGTATCGGGTCCGATGCCTACCGATTGATCCGAAGCGATACCGATCTTTACGTTCCGTGTGCCGACAAGCGACTGCTCAAGATCGATTTGAACAAGAACGCCGTTGCGCAAGAATATCGAGGTCACTCCGATGGAGTTTTGACCGCATGCGTGCCCCCCTCCAATACGGATTTACAGGGTGTGTCGACCATCGCGAGCGGAGGATTCGATGGTGAAGTCAGAATCTGGAACGTCGCTGATGCAGCAGTCGTCCGCCAATGGATCGCGAAGCCATAGCACGATCGATCGCGCGGCTTAGGGATGGGCTGCTTCTACAAGATGGCTTGGATTGGTTTTCCGTCAGAGATTGCGAGCGGGCGACCGAAGGGATCGCGCAGCATGGTTTCGGGAGCTAGACCGAGGCAATGGTAAATCGTGGCTGCGAGGTCTTGCGGTTCCACGCGGCCGTCGAGCGGGTACCCGCCCTGCCGATCCGATTGGCCATAGACCGTCCCCCCGCGCACACCTCCGCCGGCCAAGGCGACGGAGAAGACGTGGCCCCAATGATCGCGGCCACCTGCAGGATTGAATTTGGGTGATCGGCCAAATTCGCCCATCCACACGACGAGCGTGTCTTCCAACATCCCGCGTTGCTCCAGGTCCTCGATCAAGGCCGAGTAGGCTTGATCCATCGGGGGCATCAACGCCTTTTTCAGTCGCTCATGGTGCTTGGCATGGGTATCCCAAGCGGGGGCCACGTTTTCGTCATCTTCCCAACGCGTCCAATTGACCTGCACGAGCGAAACACCCGACTCGACCAACCGTCGCGCGAGCAGCACGCTTTGGCCAAAGCGATTGCGTCCATACCGATCGCGATTCGCTTCGGATTCTTTGTCGAGGGCGAAGGCGGTTTGTGTTTCCTCCGCTTGAAGTAAATCGAAGGCTTTGGACTGCCAGTTCGACCAGCGTTGGACCGAGGCACTGGGATCGGATCTGAACGGTTGATTCATCAGAGATCGCAGGGCACGTCGTTGCGAGAAACGCTCTGGGGAGATTTCTATGGGCAAGCCGAGATCGGGCACTTTGAAATCGGATTGGTTAGGATCGCAAGTTAATAACCATGGATCGGCATGATCGCCGAGCCATCCAGCGTCTTGACCGGGCCAAACGATATGCCCGGTGTTCCAAATCTCTTCGGGTAGACGGATTGCCCCGGGCAAGCTCGTTTTGTCCCCTTTGAGGTGGCGAACGACCGAAGCCATGGAAGGCCAGTTGTTGGGTGCGCCCGGCAGCGAGTTTTCTTGTCCTTTGGGAGAATGCGGTCGCCCAGTGAGCATCCAATAACCGCTCGAGGAGTGCGCATTGTCGTCGGTAGCCATGGCCCGCAGGACGGCGATCCGATCGGTCAATAAAGCCGTTTTCGGCATCAGTTCGCCGATACGATACCCGGGCGTGGCGGTCGCAATCGTCCCGAATTCACCGCGGATTTCACTGGGAGCATCCGGCTTTGGGTCCCAGGTCTCATGTTGAGGTGGACCACCCAGCATGAACAAAACGATGCACCGTTTGGCCTTCCCAAAGGAGCCGGCAATGTCGGTCGGACCCGATGTTGCAGACCGGGCAATCTTGGGCTGCGAAAGGCTCATTCCCAAGGTGCTTAGGCCAAACGCGCCGAGTCCGCCAACGCGCAACCATTCACGACGCGACATGCCATCGCAGAGCGTTGTTTCGCCATCCAAAAATGAAAGCATATCGCATCCTCAGAAGGATCCAAAAACAAGATATCGGGCCCGTTTCTTGCGGTTTCGTTCGCGCCGTGTCGTTCGCGCTATGGAGCAAGCTGCATTGTACAGACAACCGGGCGGAAGGGGCCGGGCCAAGGAATGCGCCGTGGCGCTGACAGGGCGGTGGCAGCTCGAATGAGACGGAGTCATGCTTCGATCTCGGGCGAAACGCCGTTGGCAAGCGATCGATACATGGGCAAAGTCAAAACAAGGACATGCATTGCGATGCAATTGCCGTTTGACTCGCGTGCATCTCCACAGGCGAAACGACGGCAACACGAAGTCGAGGCATTCCCGTAGGTGAGTCTCTCCGAGACTCGCATTGGCATTTGGTTCTACATCCGCGCGAGTCTCGGAGAGACTCGCCTACGGGCAGCGACACGGACATGCATTGCGGGTTTTAGCGAATGGGGTCGAACCGTTCCCGCCAGACAGAATCGGAGTTTGGGTACGTGGCGAGAATCAAATCGCGGAGTTGATTCGCTTCGGCTTCATCCCCTATCCATCGCATGGTCTGCACCGTGCGAGCTCTCGCTTCCAGCCACGCTTCGCTCCCGGAAGGGTAGCCACTGGCCAGCAATCGATACATCGGCAATGCATCCGATGGGTCTTTGCCCATGGCTTGTGTCCACCGAGCCGATCGATACAACCACCACGCCGAACGTTTCTGTTCCTCTCGGATGCGTTGGAGACTATTTACAGCCTCGGTCGTGTCACCGGACTGAATGCCGGACACCACAATCCGCGCTAGCTGAAGCGTTCGCTGCAATTTCAATTCGATCGCAGGTGCAAGCGGAAATTTGTCTTCACCTTCTCGTTCATCGCCTAGCAGTTCGACCAAGGGCTTTAATGCTCGAAGCGCCTCGGGTTGACCTCCCTTCTGCGACATCGCTAGTGCCAAGCGAACCTCGCAAGCGAACCAAAGCACACCTAAGCGTCCTAGAGGATCGCTTTTCCAGACCGCGAGCCGTTCTCGGCAAGCATCGACGCTCGCAGAGTTTGCACTCAAATCGAAAGCCAGGGAGAGGGCGGATGGCACGTCCGCTTTCATAGGAACAATCCATCGTAGATCCGAACTCAAACCGGTCATCCATTTCGAAAATTCGGATGCGCTGGGTTCGCGGACGATGGTGGTTAATTGAATTCGCAAGGCTTCCAACGCACTCGCAGCGTCAGCGTCGGAAGTGTCGGTCTCAAGCCATCGGTCTTGAAGGAGGCAGTATCCGAACATGAATCGTGGCAGCGCACCCTCGAGATGTTGGGTGCTCGTGACGCGCGTTGTCCAAAATTGTAGCCATCGGGTGACTTGATCGTGCGCCAAGCAATCGCGTTCGAGCCAATCGGCGGCTCGGGCTGCTGATTCCGAGTCAGGCCAGCGTGTCGCCACTTCGCTCAACGCGTCGCGATAGCGAGCGCGTTGTTCCAAATCACTCTTGCTCGCACTGGCTGCCGGGTTGCGAATCAACCAAGCGCTCATCAATGCCGCAGCGGGGGCTTGGGCTTGGCTCGGGTACTTGGTCGCGGCTTTGGAGAAAGCGTCGGCGGCTTGGCTGCGCTGGCCGTTGCTTTCGAAGACCGCCGCGATTTGCATGGCAAACGCGAAGGCTGCATCGGTGGCCTGTTCACGCGCAGCCGCCGATTCGGCTTGGCGAAGTTTCTCGATCGCATCGGTCCAGCGTTTGGCGGCGAGCAATTGACGGACTTCGATGCGAAACACCTCGAGCGAGGCGCTGCTGGTAGGGGTAGATGACGATGTTCCGTTGCGGACGAGATTGGGGTTGGCGATGAGCAGCGCATCGGCGCGCTGTTCCCAATAGGATCCGAAGCGATTGGCGATCTCGCGTTTCCTGACCAACGCTTTTTGGGCAACATCGTCACCGCCTCGATGCATTTCCACGGCGAAGGCTTCGAGGGCCAGTTCGGGGCTAGCGGTCCAGCCACCGCCACGCGCTAGCCAAGTCTCGGTTTGATCCCAACGTGATCCGTCGCGGGCAGCGCTCATGGCCACGGCCGCCATGATGCGTTGGTAGCGCAGAGTATCGGAGGTTGGATTTTCTTTTAGAGCTAGTTGGTTCCAAAGGGACTCCAAGCTGGTCAGAGCGTCCGTATGTTGGCCAAGTTGCACCTGGGCTCGAGCGCGAGCGATGGTGAGGGCGGGACGATGCAACCAGTCACCCGGAAGCTTGCTCAACGCGCGATCCAGGGAGGTCAGCATCTCCGTGGCTGCCGCGACGGCGTCGTCGCTGCCCGAGGCGTACGCTTGCGAACGTTGGTAGAGCAGGTCCGCCTTGAGAAGATCGAGGTTGCCTTGGAGATCGAGTACCTGTTCGTTGGTGAGGATGCTGCGAGAGCTTGTGGCATCCTTGGACGCGCTGCGTGCAGGCTTGGTCGATTGCAGACCTCGGACGCTAGGCTCGAGGGCTTCGACCTCATCGAGCGATTGACGGATCGCGACCAAGATCCAATCGCGCAGCGCCGTGCGGCTGGGGACGGCTAAGTACGCGCCCAGGATGCGCTGTTGAATGTACCAGCGGCACCACAACTTCTTCCATTGGATCCAAGGGTTTCGCGGCGATTCAGGCGAACGTTGGGCCAGAGACTCCAGGGCTTGTTCGATGGCGGCCAAGCCATCGATGCTGCTCAGATCCTGGCGCGATTGGAGGGCCTCAGCGACTTGACTTTGCATGGCCAGCATTAGCCACTGCGCGTAGGCATCCGATTCATGGTTGTGCAACGGCAGGCGTTGTTCGCACAGCTTTACTGCCAGCCCTGGTAGGCCATCATTGATCAGTACCTCAATCAGTGCGGCATCAGGCGCTTGATCGAAGCCTTGAAATCCGAAGGCATTGTTCCGCAGGTCGTCTTTTTGCAGGTCGTCTTGAGGCAGTGAGGCCGATCCTGAGGGCGAAAGGGTCTCGGGGGTTTCCGCCAGCGCGCTGGGTAGGGCGTTGAGCAACGCGATGGGAATGCCAAGAAGAGCCAGGCTGACTGCGAGCCACTGGGCGACCGACGCAGGGCGATAGGTTGGTGTTATGGGATGAGTCGGAGCCTTGAAAGCATGCATAGGCTTTAGAAAATTTCCTTCCGACTTGTGAAAACCGCGGATCTCCGTCACGATAAAGTTCCCTGCCAACGCCTACACGGACCCGCTCCATGCACTCCACAACCTTTGCTGGTGACTTTCGCACTCACACGATAGGAGGGGAATCGGTCTCTCCGGGCAATCCAGAACTGATCGCCCGTTACCAATTCTTGCTCGACGATCGTCGGCTGCAATGGATGACGTACCATCAATTGGATCGCGTCCTAGGCAGCGGCGGCCAAGGAGTCGTGTTTTATACCACGCGGCAAGGGGCCGATGGTTTTGCATTGCCAGTGGCGATGAAGGTTTTTTCGCCAGAACGATTTCCGACTCAAGCCGCGTACGACGACGCAATGACCCGGATCGGGGCCGTGGCGTCTGAAGTGGCGCGGATTCAGCACGATGGCGTGCTCAACGTCCACGACTTCATCGATCGCAATCGCATCCGCATCATGATCATGGAATGGATCGACGGGTATGACCTGCGCGATTTACTGAGACTTGAACGGTTGAGTCTTCTGCGATCCAAGCTGACATCGAGGCGCTGGGACTACATCAACAACGTGGTCATCACGGCCGGACCCGATCATGCCCGATTCAAAGCCGGAGTGGCGGTGGCCATTGTACGCGATTGCTTGGCTGCTTTGGCCGCCTTGCATCGCGAAAACATCGTGCATGGCGATATCAAACCGTCCAACATCATGATCAAGCGGACGGGGTACGCCAAGTTGATCGATATTGGTTCTGCGTTTCAGATGGGGAATCAGCCGCCGGTTTTTACGGTCACGCCTGTGTACGCAGCTCCCGAGGTCTTGGAGAATGCGCCCGTGTCGCCTCGCAGTGATTTGGCTTCGGTCGGCTATGTGTTGGTGGAGCTTCTGTCGGGGCGTCCATGTTTTTCGGAAACCGATTCGTATCGAGAGTTGCTTGAGCAGAAGCGGTCGCTGCCCCATCGATTGCATGAAATTTTGCCACCCGAGGTCTCCTGCAACAACTTGCTCATGAACTTTTGCCGGGGATTGATTTCGCCCGATCCGTCGCGGCGGTTTCCGAGCGCTGAGGCGGCGGAATTGTTGCACGAAGGAGCGGCGTCGTTCCATCGTCAGTTGGTATTGAGCGATTTGGCCACGGAGTACGATCACGATATACGCGTTTGGATCGAAGAGCTCAAAAAGATTGACTCGGACAATCGTTCCGATTGATGCGAATCGACATCCATTCCACGATCTGCGCCATTGCAAGCGGCAGCGAAGGGGCACCGCGCGGGATTGTGCGCGTCACGGGTCCGGAAACGCTCGAGCATCTCGCGAAGTTGTTCGTCGATCACAGCGAAGCGTTGGTTCGAATGCGCGTACCGAGTGTGCTCGCTGGCCATTTGGAAACACCGACGCTGGGTGAGGTGCCGGTCGCGATCCATTGTTGGCCTGGTCCGCGCAGTTACACCGGTCAGCCTTCGGCCGAATTGCATTTGATCGGGGCACCGATTGTGCTCGAAGCAGTCCAAGCGATGTTGCTTCGGAGCGGGCTGCAATTGGCCCAGCCAGGAGAATTCACACTCCGGGCTTTTTTGGCTGGTCGGTTGGATCTGACGCAGTGCGAAGCCGTCCTGGCCGTCATTCATGCCCACGGAGAGAGAGCCTTTCGGGTTGCACTGACGCAATTGGCCGGTGGCTTGTCGGGACCGTTGCAGCGCATGCGGACCGATCTCATTGAGCTGTTGGCCGACCTCGAGGCGGGTTTGGATTTTGTCGAGGAAGACATCACGTTTGTCGAAGCCGCCGAGCTGGACCGACGGTTGGAGGGAGTTGCGGTACGTTTAGGCGAATTGAGGCGTCAACTCGAGGGGCGATCGGGGCAGAAAGTGGCGTTTCAAGTCGCCTTGGTGGGATTGCCAAACGCGGGGAAAAGTTCGTTGGTCAACGCCATTAGCGGGGGGGAGGTGGCCATCACCAGTCCCGTGCCCGGCACGACTCGGGATTACGTGCGATCGCGGTTACGGGGCGAGGGTTGGGAGTTCGATTTGCTGGATACCGCGGGCTTGGAAAATCGCGATGGAGAGGGGTTGATCGCGGCCGCGGTCGATGCGGCAGAGACGCCGAGCGTTCGAGCCCAATGGGCCACGCAAATGCAGATCCAGGATGCCGATCTTGTGCTGTACTGTTCGTCGGTTGAGGAGGAGGGGACGGCTGCGGATCGATCGATGCATGCCGAGGTAAGATCACTGGCCACAGTGGACGTTTGGAGGGTGCGTACCAAGATCGATTGCGAGGTGGTCAGCGAAACCGACAGAGCCATCTTGAGTGAGCTCCCGGAATACGAGGTCAGTTCGGTTACGGGTGTGGGTGTGGCAGAGCTCAAGACCGCCGTGGTGGGGGCCCTACGAGCTCAACAGGCGTTGGATCACGACGCAGTACCCATGACCAGCCAGCGGTGTCGCGATGCGTTGGCCCGGGCTGCAGATCGGATAGGTGAGGCTTTGGCGGCAGCCCGCGCGGGGGGCGGAGACGAGATCGTGGCTGGTGAAATTCGGCTGGCCCTCGACGAGCTTGGCCAGGTGGCGGGTACGGTCGCCAACGACGAGATCCTGGATGCCCTGTTCAGTCGCTTTTGCATCGGCAAGTGAGCTGTTTTCTCTTTGCGTTTCAAGGCATTTTTTGAATTCCAGACTGCCCTTATTTTCGACTGCCATTCGCAGTCCTACTGTCTCGGGATTATGGGGAGCAACAGTAACGAAGGAAACTCGGATTGATGAAAAATGGCTTGTTGTGCCGTTTGTGATTCTGTTTCCCCGGAAACGACACGGTTCGTGTTCGGATTTGCGTCGAAGCGAGGGAAGTTGCTACTGGAAACTTCCAGACGCACTCGATGCCCAGCGGCAACAACGATGCTGGTGGGCCAAAGCTTGATTTCAATGGGCACCGGAGTAATCTGCTTGGTGTCGAATATTTTTCGCTCTATTCCATCGCAGATGTTGTAAGCCGAGCCATCTGGCCAAACATTGACCAGTTTCGCGGAGAAGTCGGTGCAAGGTGCCGACGTCGACACGAATAGTTTCGCCGAAACGGGGCCTGTGATTTCTAGTGGTTTTTCCAGTGGGGACGATGTGTAGACCAGCACATCATGTCGTTCTTCCACTTCGTTCTGCAGTGCCACACCCGCCCGAAAACCAATGATAGCGCCACCTTCTGATGGCACGGGACGTTCGGGATCGTAGGTAAATCGATCCGGTGGTTCAGTGCTCGTTGGGGGATAGTTTGACAGTTGCCCGTCACCTTGCTTGGAGTTAGCCTTGCCGTTGCTATGCAGATACCAAGGCTCGTACTGTGTGCGAGTAAGTGGCCACTCCAGCTCGTTGCGCCACATGTTGTCGCCCATCACGAAGATTCGAACGGGAGACATTGTTTCGGATTTACGTTTTGCATGTACTTGAGCTGGTTTGAGGTGCTGCTCGAACCAGGAAATGCTCGGCTCCAGGCATTCGAGGCGATAGTTGCGATGGACGAAGCCGTCGGGTGGCTGGATCACGCCAGCATGAATCCAGGGACCGATAATCAACCGGCTCTCCGCTGCGATCTCGCGCGCCGCCGAGCGCTGGATAGCTTCATAGTCAGCCAATTGCGTTGGCAGGAAAGGGTCATACCAGCCAGCCATGAGCAGGACCGGCGTGCGCACGCGAGCGGCCCGGTCCTTTCCATCGACGTTCGCCCAATACGCGTCGCGGTCTGCGTGCTGGACCCAATCATTGAAGAAGGAAATATCGCGGCCAGCGCGGTCATCCGCTTGATTTAAGGGGCGGCCAGCCGTTCCACGATCAAGATCGGCGTAACTCACTGTTACATCGACAGGGCCATCGGACATCAGTGCCCAATACAATGCCGACTCGAGTGAAAGCGCTCTTCCCACATAAAACATGCCATGAAAGTCCGTGCTCGACTCTTGAATCATCATCGCGGACAGTGTGGGATCGCGAGATTCGCTCATGGTCCACTGGGTGTATCCAAAGTACGAACCTCCCCACGTGCCGACTCGGCCGTTGAACCAAGGCTGCTCTTTTAACCAGGCGAGTGTCGCCGCGCCATCAGCAGCCTCATGCACGAATGGTTCGTAGGTTCCCGTGGAGAGATATCGACCACGAGTTCCCTGAATAACGACGGTATAACCTTGCTCCGCCCACATCCGCCCGACCATCGAAGTAAACAGCGTATTCTTCCAAGTCTTTGTGTACGGTATGCGCACCAAGATCGTCGGAGTGCGCTCTCCTGCGTTTTTAGGGTGGAACACGTTCGCAGAGAGGACCGTGCCATCGAGAGTGGTGAGCTGCACGTCGGACTCCGCACGTACTGCGAAGTGTGGGCCACCGGTGCCAAGTTCTCGCCCCAGATAGCTCGGCGCGATCAAGTAAGCTAGCCATGCGAGGTAGGCCACCAATGTAGCCAAACCTGCGAGTGTGCCCGCGATATACCTTGCAAGTTGCCACTTCCAGGTGGAGCGAGTTGGGGCGTTCGTGGCACGACGCAGGTGATGGGTACCGAGCACCAGCACGAATGCAGCCAGGACACAATGGAAGAAGATTGGGATCGCACCGCCTGTCCAGCGCTCGGGCGCGTAGAGACTCATACGTACGATGTAGCGAGTGATCATGACCAGTAGGTAGAGCGTTCCCCACACAACGAGTAATTGTCCCAACCATCGCTTGGGAGCGTAGAACCAACCACGTTCCCAGGACACTTGCCAACAAGCTAGGCCATGAATCGCTATGAGCACGATTTGTGTGATCAACAAGCGATCGTAGGGGATGACGCCTGAATACCATGCTTCCGCTGGCGGCAACCAACCTGGGTGCCAAATTTGTACGACGATTTGACCTACCACACGCAACACAAACAGGGCCAGAAGCGGCCACAATAACCACGACGTGAGTGAGGTTTGTCGGCGGTCAAACGCCATGCTTGTCACCCTGGTAGAAGAGTAAAGTTCCGGTGACTTTGCGCACTTCAGGATGGGAGAAGCGAAAGACGGCTCGATCCATCACGAAATGCACATAAACAGTGGCGAAGTTTAACCACAGCAGTGTTCGCAGCAGCCACGGATGTTCACCCAATGCCGTGGCGAGCCATTGCAGAATCCCTTCTTGGGGCTTGCTGGCATGGAGCGATAACTCGAACAACGGCACGAAAACAATGGTGGAGACCATCAGCACAAGTACCGTTGGCCAAAAGCGGCCTGAGCAGAGGCCCCAGAATCGATACCACGGAGAAACGGACATGTTATCGGTATGGTCATTGCGCGAGATTTGTGCCGTGAGCGCAATGGAAACGAGCCAATGCTGTACGCCCCACAGAATCAGAAATGCCAACGGCGACAGCCAGTAGGCCAGCATTCCCTGAATGCCCAGGCCGACGATATAGAGCATCTTCGGTAGTGATCGACGCGGGTTACTTGATTCTGCGTATAGTAAACCGATTGTCAGTAACGCAACCAAGGGGACGGCAATCCATCGCGCCAAAACCATTGCCGAATGTAAACGTTCGATCGGCACGACTGCATACATTAATGAGTCCTGAACCACTTCCGCACCAGCGAGAATCTGTGCGATACAAACCGCCAGACCACCAATGAGCAGGCAGTACCATCGCTCGTAACTTTTTCCCTGGAGATCTTGTGGTTGAGCAGCGCGAATTCGGTAAATGCTCAGCACGCCAAAGTGCTGCACTGCAAAGTGATAGGAATTGTAGACAAAGAAAACCGTCGCCAGCACTTGAACTCGCGGGGATAGCTGCCAGGGAAAGAGCGTCTCGGGCAAGAACAGAAAAACGAATGTTGCTACAAAAATAGTCGCAGGCAGCACAAAGAATCGCACCCACTGCTGGTGAATAAGATTTCGATACGCCGGCAAGCAGAAGGCGTTAAACGCCGTAGCAAAACGATGGGGTAGCCAGAGGGTGAGCACAGCCACCAGCATGATCCATTGATCCGTTGCAGTCAGCACGGGCGAAAGTAACACCGGCACTAGTAGCCACAATCCTGAGAGCATCCAGAAGCCATCCCAGGCAGGTGATCGCAGCCAATAATTTGGAGGTAAAGCGGAGTGCGAATGAGTGGTCATGAAGGATCCTTGGCAAACAGAACGTCTTCCCAGTGAATTGTGTAGAGCGGCAGTAATTTGAACTGACCGGGATTCGCAGTGGCCACGCGCGACAAGGCGACTGCAAGCTTGGCTAGGAGTTCCTCAGCAGGCATGGTCACAAGTGTTGGCGCGGCCAATCGCTCGCTTGATCTTTTCGACGAATATTCACAGTTGATTCGGCAGAGCGCGTCATCGAGTTGATGAGCTATCTGTTTCGCGATCGTGGGTTGCGCTGAACACAACATCACAAACGTGTACCTGGGCAAGGAACGGTTGCCCTGACTCGGAAAGCAAGTGAAAGGAACCCCGTCGAGTCCATTAGCCCTGGCGACTTCGGCGTAGGTTTGCAGCAACTGGCAGTCGGTGATTTTCTCGCCCGTAAAAGAATAGTTCAGCCCAAAACGCCGTTCGAATTGAATCAGTGGAGTGTCTTGCTCATGCCCCACACAACGGAAAACGTCTTGTGTATCGTACCGAGTCAGTCCATAAGGATCGGATACGACCATCCGATACTCTTCACTCGCGACAAGTTCCCAAGGGGAGATCACGCTTTCGGCGGTTGGTTCGGCTGCGAGCGGCAGAAACTCATAGCAACATTCCGGATAGATTGGCAGTCCTGCCTGAAGTGAAAGATGCGGAACAACCGAGGCGGCGACCGTTTCCGTCGAAAGCGAGAACATGGGTGCAAGGTGGACCTTGCGCGGTGCAAGTTGCGATCGCAATTGCTCGACGAAGGGTCGCACATAGCCACCTTGCCAGCACCAGATGAGTTCCATATGGGGAAGCAATTCGGCAGATGTCGGTGGGGTGGTAGTTTCATCTAGCCAGCCGCCGATTTCTTGGCGAGTCCTGGCGAATTCGTCTGGCTGTGAAACAGCAGTAGCTTGCCAATCCTTCTCGGCAAGTATTTGTTTCACTTGCTCACGCAAGAAAGGCCAGGCATTGCGTGCCTTGCTAAGTAGTACGCACAGCGACGAAGGATTCACCGTTGTCACAACGGTGGGCCGCAGTGTCCAAATGATCGCCCAACAGAGAGCCAAGGCCGAATAGCGTGAGGCCAGCTTCACCGCAGAGGTCCGCAGGGCAAAATAGTCTCCCAGGATCATTTCAGTGAGCGCTGAGGGAAGGGGCGCGTTAGCCAGCAACGAACTTATGGATTGGTCCTGGATAAAACTGTTCAAGAAATAGAATCGGGGGCTAGAGACGGCATAGGCTTCGGTTGCCAACAATAACTGGTCGAAATAGTGATCTGCCAGCGCTCGCACGCGGCTAGCGGGATACAGAATCTGCTTCGGCTGGCTCGTCGTGCCCGAGGTCCATGCGAAGTTGTAGGGTTCGGCACAGCGCTGAGCCGTGGCCAGAATCGTGACTCGAGTTGCTTCGGTATAAGGCTGCGGATCAACGTGCGCGATACGAAATCGCTCGGCCAGCTCCATTTGCTGCACTCGGTATCTGGAGAGAACCTCTTCAAGTTCTCGCCTCACTTCGCAGTTTCGAGCTTGGATGAGTTTGGCATGCGTCGCATTGGGGTCACAAGTGTTCACAAGGTAGCTCGCGTCAGGCAATGGTGTTCACTTAATATAGAGAGTACAGCCCTCAGAAGCGATTCGTCGTCCGTTGCTAAACTTCAATCGCGTGACATGCGACAGCATGGCTTCGCAATCGGTTTAAATCGATCGGCAGGTTCATACCGACCTCCGGTAAGCTCGTGAGAGGCACTGTGCCGCCGCGCCCAAATGAAAGCGGCGACTTTAGCACATCCCACGCCAAGAGGTGGCGGCCAAAACATCCTTCCAGGTAGCGCAGGTCGGTTCCGAGTGTTGCCAAGTGTGCGCCCGCAGTCGCCAGAATCGACGTCTCGCCTACCAAACAGCCGAGTTGCGTTGCCAAACCCAGCGCTCTGGCGCGCTTGTACATTTGCCATGCAGTCGTGAAGCCTCCATGCTTGGCTATCCTCAGATTAACAGCAAGAAAGGCACCAGACGCTGCTGCGAGTTCCAATTCTGCAGGCGTGCAGACCGATTCGTCCGCGCAGAAGAGGAAGCGTCCGGCAAATTGCCGCTGAAAGCGCGCGCTCGTTTCCCAAGCGTCCTTGGCGAATGGTTGCTCGATCCATTCCAAACGAGGTTGCGCGCGATCGAGTTGAGAGAGATAATCGGATGCGGCGGCGGTCGTCAAGCTGCCATTGAGATCGATCCGGACATCGACGTCGGCCGGTAGCCAGCGAGCAATCTCTGCTAGGTAGGCGAGATCGATCGCGGCCTGTCCGGTGCCCTTTACCTTGACGAATCGCATTCCCATCCAACGAATCCCCAGGTGTAGTAGTTTGCGTTTCCAACTGGAAGCAAGTGGGTACACCGCCGAATAGGTCAGTGAACCTTCAACCGATGGAGATTGATGGAGCCAAGATGCCAGCGAGAGGTGATTCAGGCGACACCACAAGTCGACGAGAGCCAGATCAATTCCACAAAGTGCTCCCCATACTCCTGGTTCGTTGGCGTGGCGGGCCAGTAGTTGGGGAATCACCTGTAGCGGATCGGCAAGCGGTTCGCGTGCTAACTCTGTCAGCATTCGCTTGCCTAGGGATAAGCAGTCGGAGAAAGTCTCTCCCATGACATAACTACGGCTGAGAAACTCTCCGTAGCCTCGAGTGCCATCGGCGGCTTCCAGCAGCACAAAGCCAGTCTCGTTTTCGGTACGCTCGTGACTAGCATGACGAATACGATAGCGCAGAGGAACTCGGGCGACCAATATTTCTGCGAGGGACAAACGCATGGAGAGAACTTTTCCGACGGAAAATTGGCGTGCGACGCGGGCACAAGTTGATTGCGCCAGGTGCATCGAGGGGGACTTAATCGCGCTGAATTGTACCCTGTATGGGATTCCGAGTACCGCCTGCTGTTCCGGTCGCCTACTTCTTTGATATCGCTACGGGATGCGTCCTGCATACATCGGAGGGAATCACTCCGATTTCAGGAGCTATTGTCAATGCTTGTGTATTTTGGGGAACGTAAAAGGCGGCGTATCCTGCTCGTAGAATTGTCGTCAGGTTACGTCAGAAGAACTCAGCAGTCCATCCTTGGAGAACGATCGCGAAGGGTGATTCGCGGACGCGTGGCATGCGTTAAACTGGCGGGGCTTATCAACCTTCAGAATAGGATCCCGAGATGCAGTATCCCTTGGAGATGCGGTTCAAGCTGTTTAGTTTTTCGCAGCAGATTTCTGTGCACGATGCGGCTGGTCAATCGATCTTGTTCGTCAAGCAAAAGATGTTTCGCTTGAAGGAGAAGATCGAAGTCTTTGCCAGCCCCAAGATGCAGCAGAAGTTGTTTGAAATCAATGCCGACCGCATGCTTGATTTCAGCGCCAATTATCATTTCACGGCCGCCGACGGTTCGGACTGGGGGGCGGTACGTCGCGAGGGGATGCGTTCTTTGTGGTCGGCGCACTATGACATTTACGAGGACCAACGCATCGACATGACCCTTCGTGAGGAGGAGCCATGGAAGAAATTGGTCGAGGGGTTACTGGGCGAGATTCCGGTGGTCGGTTTCATCGCCATTTACTTGATCAATCCCTCCTACCTAGTGCGGCTGGCGGATGGCACGCAAGCGCTGCGCGTGGTCAAGAAGCCATCGGTGTTTGAGCGATACTTCGTGATCGATAAATTGACGGAGCTTGACGCCGACGACGAGCTGCGGGCGTTGTTGGCGTTGATCACGATGGTGCTACTCGAGAAGAGCCGTGGCTAGGAAACGCGCACCGATGTTGGGGGACGTGGGTGGTTCATTCGCACTTGAAAACTACATGATCGAGAAGTAGTTATCGACTGCGAAATCGACGGTGGATTCGGTCATTTGTTGGGGGACGCTATTGAACAAACAGAACGACTTGATTTGCAGCAGCAAGTCGCGGGGGTGGCAATTGCGAAAGTGGCGGCCGGCGGGTTTGTAGTGTTTCTCGACAAGGTAGTCGACCATCTCGGGCCGGTGCGGGATTTTGAGGACCCGGCACATGATTTCGAAGAGTTTTCGAAAGTGTTCTTCGGAAGGGTTGGGGACTTCGATTTTGTAGGGAATACGTCGTAGGAAAGCGTCGTCGACAAGGTCTTTGGGTTGGAGGTTGGTGCTGAAGATCACCAGTTGGTTGAAGGGGACCTGGAGCTTTTTGCCGCTGCTCATCGACAGGTAGTCGTGGCGTTTTTCGAGGGGGACGATCCATCGATTGAGCAGTTCATCGACGCTCATGCGTTGCCGACCGAAGTCATCGATGAGCAGCACGCCGCAATTACTTTTGAGTTGCAGGGGGGCTTCGGAGATGTTGGTTTCAGGGCTGCGGGTGATTTCGAGCATTGCCATGGTGAGTTCACCCCCGGCAACGATGGTGGGGCGTCGAATGCGGACCCAGCGGTGGTCCAGGCTGTTCTCACGCAGCAGTCCGTCCGTCGTACTGGCTGGGTGTTCTTCGTGGTTGAGAGGGTCGAAGAATCGCATGATTTCGCCATCGACAAAAATCGCCCGCGGTACCCAGATGTACTGACCGAAGGACTTGGTGACCCGTTCCGCGATGCTCGTTTTTCCGTTGCCTGGGTAGCCGTAGAGGAACATACCGCGGCCGCTGTTGATGGCAGGACCCAATCGGTCCAGCAGATCGTCGGGGATCAGTAGATCTGCGAAGGCGCGTCGGAGATCTTCGCGGCTGGGATGTTGGGACTCGATCGACTGCAGTTGGACCGATTGAATGTACTGTTCGATGGGGACGGGAGCTGCGCCGAAGTAGGTGGTTTTGACCATATGCCGCCGGGCCCGATCGCGTCCTGCGTCGGTCAAGACGTGGACGTAATCGTTCATCGCGGTGGAGCCTGCGTACACCGTCAATTGCTGCATTTTCAGCCGGGACAGGACGGGTTCGACGAGTCGGAAAGGGAGTCGGAGCTGGTCCGAAATGTTTCGTCCGGTGACTTCTCCGCGACTGAGCAGGAGACGGGTGACGAGTTCCTCGACGAGGGAGGCCGACAGTCCGGTGTCCTCCATCGAGTTCGGCTCCATCGGAAGGATGGGTTCGTTCGGCTCTTCGGTCCAGCGAAAGCAGGAGTTTTCCGTCCCGGGTGGTCGCGGAGTCGGGGATGAGGTTCGCGGTGGAACAGCGGGGGTTGATCCCGAGCCTGAGCCGCGATTGGCCGCATCCAAGCTACCGACCCCGGATCCACTGGCCCCCGATCCGTTCAACGGACCGCCACCAGAGCTTGAGTTGGTTGGGCGTCGCAGGACAGGATCCGCGGCTACCTTCATGGACGACTGAGTCGCTAGGCGATTGATCCGTTCGAGCACATCTTCGAGGGCGGTCGAGGGCGCGTTGGTCGAAGGGCTGTTGGGGGTGGACGGTGAGGTCGGAACGTTGGACATATCGCTTTTCCTTGGCGTCGTAGCGTGCGGATGTCAAAAAGGGTTGGGCGAAACCGTCGGGTCCGTCGCATCCTTTCTGTTCGAACTCTGGAGAGGCAGAAATCGAGGAATTTCCAGAGAAAACGTTGAGAGGAAGGCTCGTCGAGTCGGAAAACAACATCGAATGGATTAACCGAAACGACCCGTAGGGACGACGGATCGAGGTCCGCGAGAACCTTTTTTTCCCCCTTTTGGCAAAAGGCCCTTGCGGACCCGGCCGATGATCCCTATCTTTCTGCTCCCTCGCTTGCCCACCCCAGACGCAAACGCGAAAGCGATGCACGTTTGGGCGGTGGCTAGTCGATCTGAAAATGGTCGATTGGTCCTCCTCAGTGGGACTTTGGGACGGCTCCAATAACTTGGTAGCCAGCCCAGAAAAAAAGTGAATTACCGCTTGACGGGTGCCGACCAAAACGGCTACCATGTTGAGCCCAATTCGACGGGTCGCCTAGCGAGCACGTGTCTTCGGACGCGGTTTTGCTTTGCGAAACCCAGAGAATTGTAAATTGATCTTTGACAATCCGGTGGACGAGCCTTCGAGTTGCTACTTCTCGCGAAGTGGCAACAAATTGAGTAGTTTTGTGATTTTAGTTTTTTAGGTGTCTCGTGACCACGGGACACCAACCGGTTTCAAAACCGCAACAATGTTAGTCATGGCCATTGAAGGAGTTGGGTGTCGGAGCAATTCGACATGCGGTTTCGGCAGTGGTCTAAGCATACAAAAGTGAAGGGTTTGATCCTGGCTCAGAATGAACGTTGGCGGCGTGGATTAGGCATGCGAGTCGCGCGAGAATGTAGCAATACAGGAAAGCGGCGAAAGGGAGAGGACAACATAGGAATCTGCCCTGGGGACGAGGATAGCGTCGGGAAACTGACGGTAATACTCGATAACATCTACGGATCAAAGGTGTGATTCCGCCCTGGGATGAGCCTATGCCCCATTAGCTAGTTGGCGGTGTAATAGACCACCAAGGCAATGATGGGTAGCTGGTGTGAGAGCACGACCAGCCTCACTGGCACTGAGACACTGGCCAGACACCTACGGGTGGCTGCAGTCGAGAATCTTCGGCAATGGACGAAAGTCTGACCGAGCGACGCCGCGTGCGGGATTAAGGCCTTCGGGTTGTAAACCGCTGTCGAGGGGAATCAAATGCTAGGGGGTACTCCCCTTAGTTTGAGAGAACCCTGGAGGAAGGGGAGGCTAAGCTCGTGCCAGCAGCCGCGGTAAGACGAGCTCCCCAAACGTTATTCGGTATTACTGGGCTTAAAGAGTTCGTAGGCGGCGAAGTAGGTGAGGTGTGAAAGCCCTCGGCTCAACCGAGGAACTGCGCTTCAAACCGCTTTGCTAGAGGGAGATAGGGGTAAGCGGAACAGATGGTGGAGCGGTGAAATGCATTGATATCATCTGGAACACCGGTGGCGAAAGCGGCTTACTGGGTCTTTTCTGACGCTGAGGAACGAAAGCTAGGGTAGCGAACGGGATTAGATACCCCGGTAGTCCTAGCCGTAAACGATGAGCACTAGTCTGAGGGACTCTCACAGTTTCTCGGACGTAGCGAAAGTGTTAAGTGCTCCGCCTGGGGAGTATGGTCGCAAGGCTGAAACTCAAAGGAATTGACGGGGGCTCACACAAGCGGTGGAGGATGTGGCTTAATTCGAGGCTACGCGAAGAACCTTATCCTAGTCTTGACATG
>JBGSHV010000004.1:0-17500 GCA_041752005.1 Pirellula sp.
CGCGACAGCTCAAGCGGCGAAACCTAACAAAATATCCCAAGCTCAGAACTCCACGTCCAAGCAAGGCGAAACGTATTGTTGCCGCCAGCGACAACCCAAGGCAAAAATCAGCCAACATCCCTTAAGTCCACGCCATTCGAGACGAGCTCGTAGGGGTCAGGAAAGTGATGAGTGGTATAGCTCGAGAATCGCACGTAATTGTAACGGCGCGAGAACGACGTAGGTTGAGGTCGCGTTAGAGTTAGGCGGTCGCTGGAGCCGTTGTCGTCATGGAAAGTGTCACGGGGGCGAAGAATGGCGCTGAAGCGTCGACACGCGATCACAATCGAGTCGCGATTGCACGACAGCGAAAAAAACCACTGCGACGAGCTGACCAAGTGGACCAGGAAAGGGATAATGCATTTGTGCAATCCTTTATTGCGAAAATGATTATGGAGGCGACACCAGTCGCTTGTGATGCGCCCAGCCAAACGCGATTCAGATCACCGCTTGAGTGACTTTGCGGGTAGCACAGATTGGTACGCGAGGGTCGACATGATCCGGGTTTGATTCGAGGTTCGGCCTCTTGTCCACTGAAGCCGACCACCGAATTTTAGGCATGATGCGATGGATAGCATCGCTAAAGGCGGCCCTGGCATGGAGTTGACAAGGATGTTCAAAAAGTTATGTTTCGGCGCGTTCCTAGCAGCAATGAGCTCAGGAACGCAATCAATCGCAACCGATTTCGATAGGCAGTCGTACATCTACTCGCCGCGCGAGATCGGTGACAACGATGCTCCGGTCGCGGTTTCCGGTTCGAGCGATCAGGACTGCACTTCCTGCGGCGCCTGCGATGGAAACGCATGCGATTCTTGTGGGCTGGGATGGTTCCGCAGGGATCGCGACGAAATGGGTTGCGACTCGTTCGGCCAGTACGACACCGGTCTGCTTGGCTTCGGCTTGATCAAACAGAGCGAAGGTTGCTTCGACGATTTCATCAGCCCGATGACCAATCCAGTCTACTTCGAAGATCCACGGCAGCTGACAGAAGCCCGAGGAATCTATATTGATCACAAGCTGCCCTACCTCAATCAGATACCCAATGGAGGATTGCCTGGGGGACGAATTCAATTGTATGCCGTTCAGCTGCGAGCGCGACTCACCGAGAATTTGTCACTGATTGCAACTAAGGACGGATATGTTGTTTCGCAAAGCCCAGTCCTCGATGACGGTTGGGCAGACCTCTCGGTGGGTCTGAAGTACAGTTTGCTCAGAGACCGATCACGCGGACGATTACTTTCTGTCGGTGCTAGGTTCGAAATGCCGACCGGCATGGATCGTACCCGTCAAGGAAATGGTGATGGTGTTTTCGACTTCTTCCTATCCGGCGGAACACGTCTGGGGCAGAGCGCTCACTTCTTGACCGGCTCCGGTTTCATTCTGCCCATCAATAGCTCGGCCGAAAATCAAATATTCTATTGGTCGAATCACCTCGACAAACGCATCGGCGCATCACGATTTTACGCCTTCACTGAACTCAACTGGTACAACTTCATGAAGAGTGGAAATGCGTTCCCATTTCCGATTCAAGGTGGCGATCTTTTCAATTTGGGTTCCGTCGATGTGGCCGGAAGCAACATCGTGACCAACGCCTATGGGCTCAAATACAAACCCAGCCGAAACTTGGAAACGGGGGTGGCTTGGGAGTTTCCCCTGACCCAGACACGTGGGATTCTCGACAATCGTTTGACGGTCGATTTGATCCTTCGCTATTAAAGTTAGCCTAGAATCCCTTTGAAACTCGTTGCCGATGCAGGCGGTGTCCGCCTGCATCGGAATATGCGAGTAGCATGCCTCATTTCTATTCGCGGTTGAACGCATTGGCTTTCGGACTGGGCACCCTCGCGATCGTGTGAAGTCTTCTTGAAGTTACTCCTGCTGTCCTTTTTCCGATGACGACCCGCGTCATAATCCGATGGGTGTAGACTGATATCGTCCATCCATCGCAGAGGCGGCTATGACCATCGTTCGTACGTTCTTGTGGATCTGTTTGCTTATGATCACGCCTTCGATCGGCAACTGCGAATCACCCGCACCGATCGTGATCGCTCATCGGGGCGCCAGCGGCTACGCCGTCGAACACACCGAGGCAGCCAAAGTCCTGGCGCATGCCCAAGGAGCCGATTGCATCGAACAAGACGTTGTCTTAACCAAGGACCGTCAGTTCATCGTTACCCACGACATAACGATGGAGGAAACGACCAACGTCGAAGAAATCTATCCCGACCGAGCTCGTGAAGATGGACGATGGTACTTCGCCGACTTCACATGCAACGAGCTGCAACCGCTAACCATGCACGAGCGGACGCGGAGAGACGGAAAGCAAAACGTCTTTCCAGAACGGTTTCCTGGTTCCTGTGGTCAACGCATCTTGCGACTCGAAGACGAAATCCGCCTCCTTCGCGGATTGGATCAAACCACCGGTCGCTCCACTGGACTGTACATCGAACTCAAAAGCCCCTCGTTTCATCGCAAAGAGTTTGGGGAGTCGATGGGCGCGATGCTGTTAAAGTTGCTGAACGAGTTCGACATCAACGACGCCAGCAGCCGATGCTACCTTCAATGTTTTGAAGGGCCGGAGCTGGAGTTCTTGCATAACGAATTGGAATGCAGAATTCCACTCATCCATTTGCTGGGCCGCTCGTTGGAGCCATCGGAACTAGAGAAGATTGCCGTGTATGCGCAAGGAGTCGGTCCTTCGCTGGAGCTGCTTGCCACGCGTGGTGAGGACGGAGTTATCCAATCGACGGGTCTGGTGGAAGCGGCCCATGCCCACGGTCTGAAGGTCCATCCGTATACGGTTCGACGTGAACTTCAACCGCGTTGGTCCTCGTCGCTCGAAGAAACGCACCGCGTACTGATCGACCAACTCAAGGTCGACGGTTTCTTCACCGATTTCCCAGACTTGAGTCGGCAAGCGGTTGACCAGCGCAAGGGACGGTAACACTTCGCTTCGGAAAGCCATTGAACGTTGACAGCCGACTCATCCAGGGCCGCTATATCGAGACCTAACTTATCCAGCCCTATCTTAACCGGCATGGAACGCTGCGAGCTGATGTTGCTTCTGTTCGTGCATGGAATGGCCTTGGCATCGTGGTTCGTACCCATGGGACCGGTGCTCGAGTCGGCCGATCTGCGCGATTTGATTCCTTTTGCATTTGCTGCTTCGGCGACTGCTGCACTCTCCTCGCCATTGTTCTTCGGGGCCATGGCCGACCGGTCCGTGCCGCCGATCCAAGTACTGCGATGGGTGAGCGCAGGCACTGCGATTCTGATGGCCATCATCGCCTGGTCCATTGAGAACCATTGGAACCCATGGAGCGTTTTGATGCTGATCCAATTGCAAGCGTTGCTCAGCGTGCCGACGACCAGCCTCACCGGTTCGATTGTTTTTGCGAGACTGTCCAATTCACAGCGCCAGTTCGGATCGATTCGAGCCTTGGGAACGGTAGGCTGGATGTGTGGTTGCTGGCTGGTGAGTCTACTGCAGGTCGATGCCAGTCCCCACGCGTTCCAGATCAGTGCCGGGCTGTGGTTGGTTCTTTCCGCGTACACCTTGCTCATCGCAAAGAGCGCATCCACTCCTAGGACTTCCGGGGCCATAACACTGCGCGAACGCTTTGGTTTGGATGCGCTATCGCTCCTCAAGATTCGCGAACATCGCGTGATTTTTGCCACCACGGCGTTGGTAGCGATCCCCTTTGCCGCGTTCTATCCCTACACACCCGCTCACATGACCGATCTCGGCTTGGAGCGGACGAGCGCATGGATGTCGCTTGGTCAAGTCGCCGAGGTGGGAGTGATGTTTGCGATCGGCGGAATTCTGGCTCGATGGCGATTGAAGTGGGTGATCCTGGTCGGGCTGATTTGCGGCGTGTTGCGGTATGGGCTCTTCGCGCTTGACGCGACGACGCCCGTATTGTTCGGAGTTGGCCTGCATGGGTTGGCATACACATTCACCTCCATCAGTGCACAAATCTATTTGGCTAAGAAGATCGATGCGGCCTGGAGGACCCGCGCCCAAGCGCTGCTGAGCATGATGACGGCCGGGATCGGCAACTTGGCGGGTTATCTCGTCACCGGAGGCTGGAAGCACTTCTGCGACGCGTCGGGCCGCACCGATTGGACTCTCTTCTGGTGTGGTCTGAGCGTCATCGTCGTCCTGGTCTTGGTCTATTTCTTGATCAGCTACCGAGGACGCGAGACACTGGAATAGCAAGGGACACGGATTCATCCCTATAATCGTTCCAAGCGGTCTTTAGTCGAAGGGTGCGATCCAGGATCCGATGACTGGTCGGCGCTCGGACGTTGGAAGGAAACCTATTCTTCGGAGGTTCGTTTCTCATTTCGTCGGCCATCGGAGTTTCCCGCCCCTGCGGATTAGCAGCCTAACATGAGCTCACCACTTTCCCATTTATACTTGACCAGTAACCCTTCGACTCCGATTTACTTGGCACCGAGTTCGTCTTCATCGTTGGAGAATCTAACGATCGACCCTGCGGAGCCGACGGAAACTTTCGTAGCTCCAGCCACCCCGGCCATCGATAGCCACGCGGGGGCTAGCTTTTTCTGCCGACAGATCCAGCAATTGTTCCAGGGTTCGAACCGTCCCCTGCGGGTATTGATCGCTGGCTGCGGATCGGGACATGAAGCCGTTGCGATCCAACAAACGCTTGGTGCCAAGGTCGATGCCGTCGATGTCGAGGACTTCGTCGCCGACGAACTCAAACGGTCACCGAACGTTAGGTTTCATGTGGCCGGCGTGTGCGATCTGCCTTACGAAGAGAACACCTTCGATGCCATTTTCTACCACCACGTCATCGAGCATGTGGACCGGCCGGCGGATAGTCTAGTCGAACTGCACCGCGTATTGCGAAGCGGAGGCTGGATGTTCATTGGCACGCCCAATCGCCACCGCTTGTTGAGTTCGATCGGCGCGTACCAGCAATCCGAATGGGACGCCACCTTCGCCAACAAGCTCGTCGACAATCTTCGCGACTGGCGGGATCGATGCCTCGGCCGTTTCCGCAACGAACTCGGCGCGCACGCAGGCTTTAGCCAAAAAGAATTGGACCGAATGCTAGCTCGCCAATTCGCCCATCGGAATTGGACGAGCCGTCAGTACCTGCGATTCAAGTACGAAACCAGCAAATTTGCTTGGTGCCTGCCGGTAGTGACTCATCCGGCCGTCTGCTGGTTTGCGGCCCCAGGCATTTATGCTTTTTGTCAAAAATAAGAGATAAATCGCATCGCCGGGCGCATCTTCATGATCGGCAATTTGCTCCGCGTCTCCGTCGGAAACTTAACCGTCCATGAATGGATTGTAGGGTCGCATTCGACTATCCTAAGTGGGTTGGCGGCGTTGTCCTTCGGCCTTGTGTAATCGTAACGAGGCCGTGTCACGCGATGGACCGATACCTCACTCCCAGCTCATAGACCCCATGAACGTACGAGCGCACAATCGGCGAGTCTCCTTGCGCGTAACCGCCGTCGGATGGCTTCGCAAAGTCGTTTGCATTCTCGTCGCAATCGCAGTCGCCCCACTTCCTCTGTCTGCATTTGTCTGCGCCCAAGACGAAGCAGTTATCATGACCACCACTCCTTCGGGAGGACGGGTCGTTGTCCCTGGTGGAGCCATGCCGCCAGGCGTGCCTCCGGGCGCCGTACCGGCCGACGGTTCGGCACCCGGAACTCCTCCCGGCAGTCCACCCGGTACGCCGCCGGGCGCGGGTCCGAAACCCGATGGAAATGCCAAGCCGGGTGAGAACACGACGGTCAAGCGTAAGAGCGAGCCAGCCGAACCACCGGACAAGCGAGAATTCGACGTGCGTCCCGACGAAGATGGAATGATTCAATTCCAGTTCCGCAATCAAGCCTGGCCGGACCTACTGAAGTGGTTGTCCGAAGTTTCGAACATGTCGCTCGACTGGCAGGAGCTGCCCTCGGACTACCTCAACATCGCATCGCATCGCAAGTTCACCTTGCCCGAAACGCGCGATGCGGTCAATCGGCATCTGCTGGCGCGCGGTTTTACCATGCTCGAAATCGACAATACATTGCTGGTCTTGAAGACGGCAGGTATCAATGTGTCGCTGGTCCCCAAAGTCAGCGATCGTGAATTGTCTTCGTTGCCTCCGAATCGATTCGTTCGTATTTCCATACCGCTCGAGTCGCTGGTTGCGACCGACGTCATCGGGGAACTGAAGACACTCATCAGTAGTAATGGCTCCTTGAATGCTCTCTCATCGACCAACCGACTTGAGGCCATGGATTCGGCAAGTAATCTTGTCGAACTGCTACGCATCCTCACCGAGGAACAGTCCCCCGCAGCCCTCGAGAACCTTGCTCGCGAATTCGCCCTGGAGTATGTGCGTGCTAGCGACGCACGCGATCAACTGGCTAGCTTCCTCAAGCTGGAATCGCCCAAATCAAGGATGGCCACGTCGGACGATCCGAACATGATGCAACAGCAGATGATGATGCAGCAACAAATGATGATGCAGCAGCAACAAATGCAACAGCAGCAACAACAGCAGGGGGGAGCCAAACCGGCGGGTTCCAAGGAAGTGTTCCTCGTAGCAAACAGCCGCCGCAACAGTTTGATCGTTCACGCCCCCCCCAATCAGATGGCCATCATCGCTTCGTTCGTCAAGCGGATCGACGTGCCTGGTGCTTCGGACAATCTCAATGTTCTCAACACCCGCATGAAGGTCTACCGCTTGTCGGCCCTCGATCCTAAGAAACTTGTCTCATCACTTCTGTCTCTCGATGCCTTGGAACCGACCACCAAGTTAGAAGTCGATGAGAAGAACAAAGCCATCATCGCGTACGCGTCCCTTTCGGATCAGTTGGTGATTCAGCAAACCATCGAACGGCTCGATGGTTCTGCCCGCGAGTTCGATGTGCTGCAACTTCGAAGCTTGCGCGCGGAAGACGTGGCCGGAACCATCCGCACCCTCATGGGGGTCGAAAAAGAAAAGAAGGACAATTCACGGCAGCGTTATTCCTTCTATGACCCTTGGGGATCAAGCAAAAAGGAAGAGGCCAACGATCAACTTCGGGTTGGTGCCAACTCGCAGAACAACCAGCTCTTGATCTGGGCCAACGACATGGAGCGCGAGGAGATCCACAAACTTTTAGCGAAGCTCGGTGAAATCCCCACCGACGCGCGCGAGTCGAGCCGGGTCCGAATCATCGATGCCAATCGCTCACGAGAGACGCTCGAGTATCTCAAAAACCTGCAGCGCGCTTGGGGCTCGGAAGGGGGCAATCCACTGCTGCTACCTGAAGAAACTGAGTTTGAGCCGGCTAGCAAAACCAATGGCGAATCGGCCACCATCGCCCCCGAAACCCCTCCTCCGGCCAAACTTCCATCGGCCGACGAAATCTCGCATCAAGCACCTGCTGCTCCGGAAAGCGAAACGCCATCCCTCAAGATGTCCCTGGTCGCGACAGCGTTGACGGATGAAACCGCGTTGACGGATGAAACGGCACTACCCGATGAACCGCCAACCAGCGCTGGGCGAGGAGCAGCACCTCCAGTACGCATTCGATTCGATGCTCAAGGGAATTTGGTACTCGAGAGCGAGGACCTCGAAGCCCTCAATAGGCTCGAGCAATTGATGACGGACAAGGCCCCGCCCTCGCGCAAGCACGTCGTGTACTACATCGAACACTCACGCCCAAGTTGGATCAAAATCAATCTTGAAGACTATTTCAAGGAAGAAAAAAAAGACAAAGGCGATGATCGGCTCTTCGGCTTCATCTTCGGTCTCGATGCGCCTAGCAACGAAGAGGATTCGCCGCAGTTGGGCAAACAGCGGAAGCTGCGATTCATTTCCGACAATGACACCAAATCGCTGGTCGTGATCGGAGCCGATGCATCGCAACAAGAAACGATCGCGAGGTTGATCAAGCTGTGGGATATAGAATCCCCTGAGGACAAGAGTTCCCTGCGCTACACCGACGTCGTTCAGGTCAAACACTCCCGGGCCGAATCGATCGTGGAGGCCATCAAAGATGCATTTCGCGACCTGCTCAGCTCCAACGACAAAGCGCTCGAAAAGCCACCCAGCCCTGATACCAACAAAGAGTCCAAGCGGGACGATTCGTCCGGCTCCGTCGCGGCCGGAGGTGGTATGAGTTTTTCATTCTCAGGCCGCCTCTCCTTGGGGATCGACAAGATCACCAACTCCGTCATCGTTTCGGCCAAAGGTGAGGACTTGCTCAAAATGGTCACCGAACTCATCCAAGATTTGGACAAAGCCGCCATGCCCACGGGCACCGTCCAAAGCATCAAGCTCAATGGAGCCAGTCCTACGGCAATCGAGAAAGCGTTGCGGAACATGATGCGAAACAGCGGCCAGCCCAATCCACCGCAGCAACCGGGTCAAATACAAGCACCCAATGGGGCGGGCCAAGGTGCACCCAACAACGGCGTTATTCAAGGCCAGAATCCGTCGATCCAGAATTTCCAGGGAGGGGCAGGCAAGGAGTGATTGCAGTTCAACGGCTCGTCTTCGTACAAGGCCCAGTCTTATGACAGGGACCAATCGACACGGCCTAGAGCAGGATCGGATTGGATGAACTGTCCCCGGGCCCCTCTTCCCAAAGCCTTCGAACTTCTCGCAGCCCGTACGCACACAGATCGAATTGCTCGCTCAAACGATGCAACAAGTCCGATGGCGCTTCGTGGTTTTCTTCGTCTTCGATCTCGCTGGCGATTTCGTAAGCCAATTTGCCTTGATGGCAGTAGCTGACGAACTGGTCGCTGCGACTCGGGCCTTGCAGGCTTCGAAGTGATTCTGGGTACAAGCCTGTCCAAAACAAAGTGAAGTCACCGATGTGGCGATGCACATCGCGCCGGGCTAGCCCGATGCGCTGTTGGGCTTCCGTCATCATCGTGACCACTTCGGTTGCCGGCCGGCCATTGAGCTGCCGGATCCGCAACATGGCGTCGGTTTTGGTGAACCGGACCAGGAGCTGGCTGATGTAATGAACCATGCGTGTGTCGGCCACGCCCAATTGAGTAAAGAAGGTGTACTCCGACAGACCGGAGAAATACCGCTCCAATACACCTTGTGAACCAACTTCGAAATCGTCTTCGAATTGCATTTTGAAAAGCTCCAGATCTGCTTGCACCCAGAAACCATTCCTACCCAATTCAAAGATATTTCTCGAAAAGGGGGTGCGTCAAGATTAATCTAAGTGTTTTCTCGAAAACAGCATCACTTATTTTTATTCCATCTGCCCGCATGTGTGTCCGTTTTGACTGGGCTTTCGGCGGAGCCGAGGCATTCCGGTTGAGGTTCGAGGAAGGCGCACTCGAAAGAAATCCTTTGACGGAAGGTGGGGTTGGACTCTACACTACTGAGACACTTTCAAACGGCTTCTCACAAGCGTCCTACGCGTTGGTTCTTCGAACTCTCGGTCCTCAATGGGTGTTGGGATGATGCAATCCTCGGATCAGTCCTTGTTCGCACAGCGCGATCTGCAGCAACAGCAGACCGATGAGGTCCTCGTAGCCAGTTATCTGGAAACGCGAGCACCCGAACATTTCGAAACGCTCATGCGGCGTTACGAGCGCGAGTTGTTCACGTTTCTGCGACGCTTCCTCGGCAATGCGCAGCATGCGGAGGATGTTTTTCAAGCGACATTTCTGAGTGTCCATTTGCGGATCGAACAATTTGAGACGGGCAAACGGTTTCGGCCTTGGCTTTATGCAATCGCGAGCAATAAAGCCATCGATTTCATGCGCCGCAACAAGCGTCACCAGTTGGCCAGTCTGGATCACAGTAGCAAGTCCAGTGACTCCGATGAGTCGATTGTCCAACGCTTGCCGAGCAGTGATCTGTGTCCCGACGAGCGGGCGATGATCAATGAAACGGGGGAACGGGTGCGGGCAGCGGTCGGGCAGTTGAGTGAACCCACCCAGCAGCTCATACAATTGGCCTTTTACCAAGGCCTGAAGTACGCCGACATCGCTGAGATCCTGCAAATACCACTCGGCACGGTAAAAAGCCGAGTTTTTACGGCCGTTCGTAAACTGAACGAGATCTGGATGCGTATGCATCCGTAAGGATCGGTGGATCAAACCATCGATATACGACGCGCCGCTGGGCGGGTCATGAGAGTTTCTGTTGAACGGCTTTATGGGGCTTGCTATCCACGATGCGGGGTGCCTTGCCAGATTATTCCGATGAAACACTGCTCGGCTATTTGCTCGGCGGTTTGTCCGACTCCGAGGCTTCCCAGGTAGAGAGCGCATTGGCTGCATCGGAGTCCCTCCGAATGCGTTTGGCGGATCTCCGCAGTCTGCTCGAACCGATGGCAGCCCTCGATCCGTTGGCACCCGATTCGCTACCGCCCGATTCGCTACCGCCCGATTCGATGGCAGCCGAACACGCCCATCGAACCGAGCCCTCCGCGGATCTGATCAACCAAACCATGGCCTTGATTGCCATCCGCCAGTCTGCGTTGGATGCGGATTCCTCCAGGGCCTTGTCCGATCCCTCGCCGGTGGAATGGTCCGAAGCTTCGATCGCGACTCGCTTGGCCTGGCTGGATAGTCTGGTCGCCCTTGCCGCTGGAATCATCTTCTTGTCGTTCCTACTGCCAACGGTTTGGCAGTGGCGCGAATCGTCTCGCCGCGTGGTCTGCGCGGACAATCTTCGTAATTTAGGGCGAGCCTTCTCCACGTTTGCGAACTTCAGTTTCGGACGCTCCATTCCCCCGATCGACACAGCCGGGCCGATGACTTTCGCTGGCGTTTACGCACTGCGGTTGCATGATCGCCAACTCCTCGATTCCATCCAGTGGATCCAGTGTCCCTCCAATCGCGTGTTTCCGTTGTTGCAACGAATCCCGACCACCGAAGAGTTTCTAGCCGACACCCCCGAACAGCAACAATTCTGGCGTTACATGGCCGGCGGCGACTACGCATTCCATTTAGGGAGTCTCGTGAATGGAAAATACCAAACCGCTTCCCTGGATGCTCCCGCCCGAATCGCGGTGATCGGTGACATGTGGCCTGCCAACGGAGGTGCGGTGCATGCATCGAATCGACCCATCATGCTGCACGGTGATCGGGCCGTCAACGTTTTGTACAATGATGGCAGCACCCATTTGCTGCACCTGCTCGACAAGGACCGCATGGCCGGCATCGACAATCCATTCCTCAATTCGGAAATGAAGCAAGCTGTCGGGATTGGCCTCAAGGACGCTTGCTTGGCACCTAGTTACTGGCTGCCCGCCGCCTATCTGAATCATTCCGATTAATCTTACGGTTAGATTCTGCCCTGCTCCGCTCGGCACGCTCCACCCAAGCCGTACGGCTGCACCTTCCCTGCCCTCTAGAATGTCGGTACGTGCGGCGGATCGTTGACCGTAGGATTCCTCCTCCTACAATGCACTGCTCGGTATTTTTTGCCTGAAACAGGTGGTATTCTCATGGCGCGTTGGTTAGCTGCAATCCCGGTCTTCAATGAAGTCAACTCGGTCCAGAGTGTGCTGGATGAAGTGGTGAAGTACGCGCCGGACGTGCTTGCAATCGATGATGGCTCGAGCGACGGAACGTCGGAACTGCTCGATGCCCGCAGCGATGTAACCGTCATCCATCACGAAAAAAACCGAGGCTACGGAGCGGCCTTGCGAACGGCGTTTCAGTATGCGATCGACGAAGGTTACGACATCCTCGTCACTCTCGATTGCGATGGTCAGCACCAACCCAAGCGAATTCCTCGTTTCGTTACGGCCTGCGACAACGCCGACATCGTCTCGGGTTCTCGCTATTTGAAGATTTATGAAGGTGATAGCGCACCGCCTCAAGAACGCCTGTACATCAACCGTGCCGTCACCAAACGCATCAACGAACAGTTTCGATTGAACCTGACCGATGCCTTCTGCGGGTTCAAAGCCTACCGTGTCTCGGCCCTCGAACGACTGAACATCACGCTCGATGGCTATGCCATGCCGCTGGAATTGTGGGCCCAAGCTGCCATGATGGGAATGACCATCCTGGAAATACCCGTTCCCCTGATCTATTTGGACCTCGCCCGCTCCTTTGGCGGTTCGCTCGATGACGGTACCATCCGTTTGCAGCACTACAATCAAGTCATCGATGACGGCATCCAAGCCATGCTCAACCAAGGGTACGCACTGCCTTCTGCAGCAGCCAGTTGCGGTGGGGAGTGTTGCTAGTGTCCGGTTTGGTAACCGGCTCCTTGCTTCAACATCCAACGGACGGGATACGGGCACCGCGCGAGAACAATCAAGCTGTCGTGGCCCCCGCGCGCGATCGCATCGAAGCGTGCATCGCCACCAATCGCAAACGACTCGAGCACGCGCACGGACCCAATGCCACTTGGGTTCGGGACGTCCGACGCATGGCCAAATCGGAATTGCTTCCCATGGCCCAACGCTATGTCCGTTCGTACTTGAAAACAACGCATCGCGAGAACACGGCTGCATTAACTGATGCGCCGTGGATCGTCGGCGGCCACCAACCGGAACTGTTTCACTCGGGAGTTTGGTTCAAGAATTTCTTCATTGACTCTCTGGCCAAGTCCACCGGTAGCCTCGGGTTGCACGCGATCGTCGACCATGATCTAGCCCGCGCCATCACACTCCGTGTGCCCGCCTTCGATGAGTATCAGCAGCGTGTTCTAGTGCGATCGATTCCACTTCCGGTTGCCAATCCCCATCCATTTCCTATTGCTTGGAACGCGTTGCATCTGGACCAGTCGGCAATCAGTGGAACGCGTCAAGGCATCGAGGACGCATTGCGGTCGGTCGGAATCCAACATGCTATCGCACACGAATTTTTCAACGGCTTGGAAGGACTACCCGCAGGGATCGATGTCGCGACCGCCTTCTCTCAGTTGCGGCATACGATCGAAGCCCGGCATGGCTTAAGCAATTTGGAACTGCCCATCTCTCAATTGAGCGCGTCACGGACTTGGCACGCATTTCTGCACCATTGCATCGTCCATAGCGAGTCTCTTCACTCCATTTACAACCGCTGCTTGCACCGGTATCGAGAAGCCGAAAGGATTTCGAACCCCGCTCAGCCAGTTCCCGCGCTGATGGATCGCGACGATTGGATTGAATTGCCATTTTGGTGGCAGTCAGCCGACCATCCAACACGTCAACGGCTTTGGGTCCGACCTGGTCCCGAGCATTGGTTGGTGGCCTCACAACCATCGCCCTCAAGCGACGAAACGGTCCTGTCGTGGCCGACGAACGAAGATCGATCCGCAGATGTTTGGTCATCCGCGCAACAAGCCGGCGTGCGCATCTGGCCACGCGCTTTGATGACGACCCTCTTCCTACGCACCTTGGTGGCCGACCTATTCGTCCACGGCATCGGTGGCGGTGTCTACGATCGATTGACCGACGCCATCCTCGAACAATTCTTAGGCGTTGAACCTCCTGAGTTTGTAACCTGCACCGCAACCTTGTTGCTGGATATTCAACATCCCGGAGGAACGGACTGCGACGATTGGGAGTTGCAGCACCAACGCTTGAGCCGCGAAGGACAACTCCTCCGTTCACGGCCTGAGGGGCATCTCGATCCCGAGAATCCAGAACAAAAGCGCCTCTTGGAACAGCACGCCAAAATGCTTCGAACGATGCCACCCCGCGGCCATAAACGGGCCTGGCATCAGCAAATGGTTCAGCTCAAAAGCCAGATCACACAATCCATCACCTCGGCCCAGCGCGATTTGGAGCAGCGCCGCGCGTCCCATGATGGACTCGCTCAAGAACTCCGCGCTCTCCACTCGCGCGAGTACTCGTTTCTCCTCTTCGAAGAACAGGATGTCATCGCACGCCTAAAACAGCTCGCGGTTTGATTGCAAACCCGCCCAGCTTCAAATTGGGCTAGCCTGGAAAGCCACGCTCGTAAATTCTATTATTCGGGCCAAATGGTCCGTAGCGAAAATGCCGATGACCTAGGCGTCAAGGAAGTCCGATAGCGTCCATCCAAGGTCTGTGCCATGCGAACTCTCTGCAGAACGGCGGTAATGCCATTCGCTCTCTTGCTAGCATTATGCTTTTCCGGAATCGACGCGGAGTCGAATGATCGGACCAATGGTTGGGCCAACAAAATGTTTGCGTCCACCCATCATGACTTCGGTACGGTCAGTCGAAACGCGAAGACCGAATACAGCTTTACGTTCGAAAATTGTTACGAAGAGGATGTGCACATCGCGAGTGTGCGGAGCAGCTGTGGCTGCACCACGCCAGTGGCTACCAAGACGACCATCAAGTCCTGGGAGAAAGGAGAGATCGTCGCCAAGTTCAATACGCGAACGTTCCTCGGAGCCAAAAGCGCCATGATCACGGTCGTGATTGATCGTCCCTACTACGCGGAGGTTCAATTGACGGTCGGCGGGACGATCCGTTCGGATATCTCGGTCGATCCGGGCGAAATCAAATTTGGAGAAGTGGATTTAGGAGCCGGTCGCACCAACGCTCTACGGATCTCCTACACGGGACGACGCGACTGGAAAATCATCGATGTACGAGGGGATTCCGATGCCCTAGAGGTCCGACTGGACCCACCCGTTCGGCAATCCAATCTCGTCTACTACACCATGCATGTGAAGCTCAAACCCGATACTCCTGCAGGGGAACTGGCCGACAATATCATTATTGTGACCAGCGGTGAAAATCCAGGCGAAGACCAATTCACTCTGCCTATCTCGGCTCGTATCGTGCCTCCCATCAGCCTCAGTCCCGAGCGACTGCTCCTGGGTGACGTTCGCCAAGGGGAGTCGCGCGTGCAGCGAATGGTGGTCAAGTCGAAGACGCCGTTCGCGATCCGCTCGATCCATTGTGACGACCCGCGGTTCGCGTTCGTCGTGCCCGAAGGAGAACGCCCCGTGCATGTTTTGCAATTCACGTTCCACAGCGAGGCCGACAGCGACGAAGCGCGAAGCGTGAATCAGATACTGCGGATCGAGACGAGCACGGGTGACATACTGCAAGCGACCGTGCAAGGCCATGTGGTTGAGTGATTGCGGTTGCGCGACGCGATGATGATTTGGTTATCATGGTGGGATGAATACGACTCACTCCAACCGCCCTTCGTCGCGTCCGACCCTCGTTGCATGGATCGCAACCATCCACTTGGGACTGGTCAGTGGAGGGCTTTTCGTGATGGCTCCAGAAACCGTGACTGCACAAGAAACCGAGTACGCCAAAGCCATCGAGGCATGGCGATTCGAAAATGAAACCAAGCTCGCTGCGCCGACAGGATGGTTGGCGTTGATTGCCCACGTGTGGTTGGATCGGGGGGAGCAAACGGTGGGCACCTCGACCGACGACGCCATTCGATTGCCACCGGACCTGGGTGAACAGGCGCGAGGTGTCTTAACGTTCAAGGACGACCGTGTCCGGTTGCAATCCGCAGAGACGTCGGGGATCCAGGTCAATGGCGCATGGAAGCCCGACGTGGAGCTAACGATCGATACTTCGAAGATCGAGTCGGACAGTCCGGACAAGATCACCATCGGCGACCGAATCGCCATTCAGTTGGTTCGTCGCAACGGCAAACTGGCCGTTCGTGTGCGGGACGCGCAGAGCGATTCGCTGGCGCGATTTGCGGGCAAGCGATGGTTCCCAATCGATCCAAAGTTCTGCTGCGACGCGGTCTACCATGCTTATGAAACACCCAAACCGATCCGTATCGTGAACATCCGCGGCGATGAAACGACGGTGGAGATCGTAGGCTATGCCGAGTTCGAACTCGAGGGTCAATCGATTCGCCTAGATGCGATGCTCGACTCTCCCACCGAGTTGTTCTTTGTGTTCAAGGACGGGACGAGCGGCAAGAGTACGTATGGCCCCGGTCGATTCCTCAACACGGACATGCCTGAGGACGGTGCGCATTTCTCATTGGATTTCAATAAGACCTACAATCCACCTTGCGCGGTCTCGCCACATACCCTATGTCCGTTACCACCGAAGCAAAATCGGTTGACAATTGACATCCCAGCCGGGGAGATGAGCCCGCGAGGCAACTGAATTCTTCTGCCTGCGTGACTCCGCCGGACTATGGCTTCCGCGGCTCCGCTGTCATTGTCAATGTTTAGAATCAGAACCTTGTCCCATGGATCACGCTATCAAGTACGGGACAACGGGCATTCCAGTTGGCTTTTTACGACGGATACATTCCGACATTTTGGAGAATACAACGATGAAGATTGCACGGCACTTGCTCGCGGTCGCGTTGGGAACCCTAGCCGTTTTTGGAAATGGAACTGGAATTGGGGTATCCGCTGGAGAGAGCCGAGATACGACCGATGAATCGGAATCACCAACGATCGTCTTGGTTGTTCGACATGCCGAGAAAGAAAGTGGACGTGGCGACGTGGCGCTATCGGATTCGGGTCAAACTCGGGCCAAGGAACTGGCTAGGATTTGTTCTGTGTTTGACGTTCAAGCCGTCTATTGCACCGACACACAGCGGGCTCGACAAACGGGCTCTTGGTCCGCACCGAAAAATTCAATTCAGACCTACGCGGCTCCGACCAAGGAATGGTTGACGGAAGTGCTGCGCGACAATCGAGGAAAAAGCGTTTTGATTGTAGGTCATTCCAACACCGTGCCAGCCATCGTGGAGTCTTTAGGTGGTGCGAATGTCACGGTCGCAGAAACCGACTACGAGAAGCTATTTGTACTCCGAATTGAACGCGAATCGACAACCACGATCGAACTCCGCTATGGCGTCAAGAGCGAGTAGCGATAGCGAGCCGACTACCGCCTTGCGGTTCGAACGGAGGAATTCAACGTCGCAGGAACCGACAAACCATCCGTCTTTCCGGTTTCCGCTTTCAGTTGATCCGCAACGCTTCCGGAGAGAATCGGGCCCATGCCTATCGCCGACCAGTGCTGATGGTCACTTCGCGCTAGCGAAGATCCCGAGTTGATAATGGCGGATTTCGATTGCATATCGGTAGCGACAAAAATAACCTTGGCAGTGCCCATGGCCCGATTGCGTTCGTAGAACGTAAACCTAGGGACACTCCCCATGAGACCGAGTGGGATTTCGGGGGTCCCTACTGTCAGTTCTGTACGATCGGTACCGACGCCACCCGAAGCAACTTCGAGTTGAACATCAGCATCTTCCGCCTTGTCGACGAGCGAACATTGACTGTCGAGCAATTTCGACTTCGTGGCCAGGATCAAATAGTTCTTGTCAACGCAATCCAAAAGATCCGTTTTGACAAAAACCTTGGCACCTCCGATGGGACGGAAGTCGACTTTATCGAGCGACTCATCGATCGCGCTGCTCACCAGGAGCTGTTCGAGACCTGTCCGCGCGGTATCCGACTGTTTCAACTTTGCGCAACCGGGCACGGCCCCGATTGCAAAAATAGCCAGCAGACCCCATCGCACCATTTTCCGTTGAATCCTTGTCCGACAGGTCAATACACGGTATGCAACCACGGGTCCTTCA
>JBGSHV010000005.1:0-17268 GCA_041752005.1 Pirellula sp.
TGCTCGCCTAAGATCAATAGACATCGGTTCAAGCGACGCTGCACGGTTTTGGTCGACACTTGGAGCAATTCGGCAGCTTCCGTTTGCGCGATGCCCTGGATTCGGATCAATTCGAACACTTCGCGTTCCTCTTCGGGGAGACTTTCGATTGCTTTTATCATCCTGATTGCATCAGACCCGAGAACGGATCCGGAGGTTTCAGGCGAGGGGGCGGCATCTTCGTGAAGCCCTACGACGTGTGTCTGTTGATCTAAGCGTCGGGCCAGGTCATTGAGCTCCCAACGCATGTGGCGGTTCGCGAGCGCGAAGAACTGCCGTGGGGTGTCCGGGTGCACGCTCCTCATCGCCTTCAGCAGCCGCTCCACGATCGCGCTGAGCATCTCCTCGGACTGCAGATTTATGGGGTGACGCATGAGGCGTGGGTACCGGCGAACCAGCATGGTTGTACACAACAGATGCAAGCGGGATGCCGACCGCTCAAGTAATGCGCGTACGATCGGTTCTGATGGGGAATCTCCATCGAGTTCCCGCAGGTAGGTCTGAACCGCGATTGTGGTGTTTTCCGTGGTCATATGGGGAATTATAAGCGTCGTGCTATCGGAAATAAAGCAACGCCACCTACGCTCAAACACAGCCCTGTCCACTCGCCACGCTCAATACGGTTAGACGGGGCGACCGACCTCGCCAAATTCACTCTTTTGAAGGATATAGCCACCATGAACAGGACCGGATTAAAAGCGCTCCTCACGCCCGAGGAAAGCGTGCTCTTGTTAATTGACCACCAACCTTTTCAGTTTGCAAATCTTCACAGTCACGAGCCCACGATGGTTGTCAATAACGTCGTGGGACTGGCTAAAGGGGCCAAAGTTTTTGACGTGCCAACGGTGCTCACAACCGTGTTGGAGGAACGCGGCGGCCTGATCATCAAAGGACTACAAGAGGTCTTTCCGGAACAGAAGCCCATCAATCGAACATTAATCAACACGTGGGAAGACAGTCGGGTCGTTAATGCTATCGAGAAGACTGGGCGAAAGAAGCTGATTGTGGCGGCCCTGTGGACAGAGATCTGTCTTGCGATGCCCGTGATCCAGGCTTTAGGGGACGACTATGAGGTCTACTTCGTCACGGACGCTTCCGGAGGTGTCACTCCCGAAGCTCACGAAATGGCGGTTCGGCGCATGGTTCAAGCCGGCGCGGTGCCGATCACTTGGCTGGCAGTAGTTTCCGAGTGGCAGCGAGACTGGGCGCGTGAAAGTACGCTACCTGGCATGGTTGAGGTGATGCTGGAACACGCAGGCGCTAGTGGGGTCGCCTTCGCTTGGGAAATGCAGCTGCTTGGTTCAACCTCCAGACAGTCCGCCAGTTTTGAAAACGTTCGCGAAGAACCGATTGTAGTTTAGTCGCAGGACCCATGGAATTGATTGGTCTGACGAAAACACCGCGAACGCGAGAGTTGATCTCAACCTACACGGATCAGGGGATAATCCCATGTTTTATCTTTTGTCCTCTGATCATTCATGTCATTCATTGGGCTATCTTTAGTAGCCAACCTACGGATTCCTTATCCGACCAACATTCCCAATCGCATACCAGGAAGAATATCATGTCAAACATCCTTTCAAATACCGACGGTGGCCTGCTTACAAAAGACAACTGCGCCCTTGCGTTTATCGACCTTCAGCCTCAGATGTCCTTTGGTGTCGCCAGTGGTATCGACCGGCAACTGCTTCTCAATAATGTTCTTATGCTTGCCAAAGGAGCAAAGGAATTTGGTGTTCCGACCATGATTACGACTGTCGAAACGGAGTCGTTCAGCGGGGAAACATGGCCGCAACTACTGGACATTTTCCCAGACCACAAGCCGATTGAACGAACCGGCATGAATTCTTGGGACACACCAGCGTTTCGCGATGCCATCAAGGCGACTAACAAGAAGAACATCATCCTTTCCGGGCTATGGACGGAGGTTTGCATCACGTGGCCGACGCTAAACATGCTGGCGGACGGGTACAACATCTACGTAGTGGATGATGCGTGTGCCGGTACCTCACTCGCTGCTCATGAAGCGGCTTTATCGCGAATGGTTCAGGCTGGGGCGGTACGCATGACCACAGTCGCCACGGTGCTTGAGCTCCAACGCGACTGGGTCGACAAGACGCATTACGACGCATTGATGGATATCTTCCGTGAGCATGGCGGTGGGTACGGATTCGGAATTGAGTATGCCTACACGATGGTCCACAAGGCTCCGCCGGCGCGCAAAGTTCTGAACTAAACGCATCCGATACTAACAAACTTGCCTTGCGGATTCTGCATTCGAACGCTCGGCATTCGAACAGTTGCGAGGAGTCGTCAATGAAGGCAGTGCACATTGCAGTAACGCGGCAAGTCAAACCAGGGTGCGCAGTTGAGTTCGAGAACGCTTTGCGCAAGTTTGCAAGTGAGTCGTTGGGTGAGCCAGGTACCACTGGCGTGCACCTGATCGAGCCCGTTCCGGAAAGTATTGGATGCGAATACGGGATACTTCGATCATTTGAGAGCGAGGAGGCAAGTCGGCGTTTCTACGATTCGGAGATATTCCACCGTTGGCAGCAGAGGGTCTCCGATCTTGTGATCGGAGACTCCATCGTTCGCCGACTCCATGGATTGGAAGCCTTCTTTCAAGACTCGAAGCAAGGACCTCCTCGCTGGAAAATGGCGATCATCACTTGGCTCGGCGTTTTTCCATCGGTCTTGCTCTGGTCAAGAGTGCTTCCGCAGTTCCTGGGCTCACTACCCCAAATTTTAGTCGTAGCAATCGTCAACGTTTTCGTCGTCATCACGCTTGCATGGGCTGTGATGCCGGCTCTGACCCGAATCCTTTCACCGTGGCTAAGGAAAACATCATGAGTCAAACAACCCGACGTCAATTCTTGGCCGCGTCGTCGACGGTCGCCGCATCAATGGCCGTGGCTGACACTGCTGCGGGCCAGTCTGAAGCAATCAAAGCACCGGATCTTGTCTTGCATGGAGGCAAAATCACGACAGGTGACAAGTCCAACCCCGAAGTGGCGGCCATCGCGATCACAGACGGCAACGTCGTCGCGGTTGGGAACGATGCAGACATCCTGAAACTCGCTGGTAACTCGACGAAACGAATTCCACTCAACGGCCGGCGCGTGATTCCCGGGCTTAACGACTCGCACCTGCACGTCATTCGTGGCGGGCTGTACTATAACCTCGAACTGCGTTGGGACGGTGTTCCGACAATCGCGCAAGCCTTGGAACAACTGAGGACCCAAGCCGACAATACGCCGCCACCCCAATGGGTTCGCGTCATCGGCGGTTGGAATGAATGGCAATTCGCCGAAGGGCGTATGCCGACCATCGACGAAATCAACAAATCTGCACCGAACACGCCAGTCTTTGTGTTGCACCTTTATGACTCTGCGATTCTGAATAAGGCGGCGTTGCGTGCTCTTGGCTTTGACAGAACGACGCCCAACCCGCCCGGTGGTTTGATCGCTCGCGATCGAACGGGAACGCCGACCGGCATGTTGATCGCCGAGCCGAACGCGTTGGTCCTTTATTCTGCAATTGCAAATGCGCCGAAGCTGAATTTCGATGATCAGCTCAACTCGTCTTGCCACTTCATGCGAGAGTTGAATCGGTTCGGTGTAACAAGTGCGTCCGACGCCGGTGGCGGCGGTCAGAACTATCCGGAGGACTATTCGGTTATCAAGCGACTTGATGACGATGGTGACTTGACGGTGCGAATCGCTTATAGCCTATTCGCCCAAAAGCCCGGCCAAGAAATGGCGGACTACACGCGGTGGATCGGAATGACCAACCCCGGCGACGGAACGGACTCCCTAAAGGTCAATGGTGCCGGTGAGAACTTATTGTGGGCGGCTGCCGACTTTGAGAACTTTTTGCAGCCGAGGCCGGACCTCGCACCGACGATGGAATCGGAACTAGAGGCGATTGTTCACAAGCTGGCCGACAGCAATTGGCCTTGGCGAATTCATGCGACCTATGACGAGTCGATATCGCGGTTCTTGAACATCTTTGAACGCGTCCATCGTGATCGGCCTATCGACAAGTTGCGCTGGTTCATTGACCACGCCGAAACAGTGTCCGAAAGGAATCTTGATCGCATTGCAGCTCTCGGCGGTGGTATCGCGATCCAACACCGCATGGCGTTTCAAGGTGAATACTTCTTGCGTCGTTACGGTGCCGAAGAAGTGAAACGCAAACCACCACTGCGCAAGATGCTCGAGATGGGATTGCCGATTGGTGCGGGCACCGATGGGACTCGCGTGGCCAGCTATCATCCGTGGACGTGCATTTGGTGGATGGTGACGGGAAAAACAGTCGGCGGTACGGAGATGAACGATAGAGCCGATCGACTGTCTCGCGAAGAAGCGTTGAATCTCTACACACACGGGACGACCTGGTTCAGCAAGGAAGACGATCGCAAAGGAATTTTGAAACCGGGCTTCTTCGGTGATTTGGCGGTGTTGTCCGATGACTACTTCAGCATAGAGGTCGATAAAATCCGGGAATTGGAAAGTGTGCTGACGGTGGTTGGTGGACGGATTGTTCACGGCAGCGAGGAGTTTGCGAAACACGCTCCACCATTGCCCAAGGTCAGTCCCGACTGGTCACCGGTTGCTCGCTTCGGCGGGTTCGATAATTCCAATTTGAAACCGCCAATGCACGAACATAAACCCATCATGGGCGCTGACGGTCGCGTTTGGGAAACAGGCTGCGGTTGCGGCGTTTGAATTCACACCCCTTCGAGAAACAATCATGATTAACTCTTGCACTTGGATGATGAATGGATTTTCATGAAAACAACACCGCCTTCCGCATCCGATTGAAATAAGTTGGCCAAGTGTGTTTGCCGTCGGCGATGTTCGAGCCGACAGCGTGAAGCGAGTCGCGTCTGCGGTGGGTGAAGGAAGCATCTGCGTGCAGTTCATTCACCGTGCATTAGCAGAGAGGTTATAGCAATGTTTCGAGTTCTCAGTCTCGCTGGCGGTGGTTTGAGGGGGGCCTTCGCGATCGGAGTGCTCGCCGAGTTTGAGAGACAACTTGGCTCGCCACTTTCGGACTACTTTGACCTGATTGCCGGCACGTCCACTGGATCGATTACGGCGTCGGCTCTCGCCTATGGCATGTCGGCTTCCGACGTTGAGGCGTTTTACAACAAACACAGCGAAGCGATCTTTCACGCCCGTGATCGGTACACGCCCAAAGCCCGCTATCGCTTGGTTTATCAGGTACTACGCCGGCTTGCCAAGTCGCGATTTGGAGTCGATGCGGATCATCTGTTCCAATCTCGCTACTGTCCATTCCGACTGACTGCATCGATGGAGGATGGTTTTGGCGATGCTAAACTAAAAGACGCAACTCGATGCCGCTTAATCATTCCTGCTGTAAATTTGACCGATGGTGTGACGGCAGTCTTTCGGACTCCGCACTTGCCGATTGACCGTCCAGAGTACGAGTACCGAATTGCCGATTGCATCGTTGCTGCTGCTGCAGCCCCAACCTACTTTCCGCACAAAACAATGCCCGATGGCAAGGACTACGCAGACGGTGGACTCTGGGCGATCGACCCAGGAGTCGTTGGACTGTCCGAAGCCGCGCGTGTTTTGGCGGATGAGTCGGACAGTCCCCGCGAAGGGGTGGATTTTTCAAGCGTCCACATGCTGTCTATCGGTACCGGTGAGTCGACCTACAACCTCGCGCCGCCAGGCGGCGACGCGGGACTGCTTTTCTGGTCACGCCACGTTGCCGAAGTAATGAGCATCTCGCAAGTTCAAGGTACGCAGCTGCCCCTTTCAATCGTGCTGGGTAAACGCTACCACCACATCAACTTCCCCCTCGAAAATTCTTCCTGGACACTGGACAATCTCGCCACTGTTGAGCCACTGTTCGAAGCTGGCCATCGTCGCGGGGCAGAGCTTTTTGACGAGCTTGCACCTCAGTTCTTTATCGCCAAACGAACTGACCCGATTGCCTGGAACAAAGCCGAGAGAAAATCCGCTGACCGGTAACGCATCTGGGATTCGTTGTTCCCTGGAGTCCAGTATATCGAACCGGATCGACGATACCGGGGTCGCTTGGCCAGTCTCCCCGCTAACTGCAGGAATGGAACGACCGAGTAGTCGGGCGGCCATAGCGGTCAGTTTTGGCTCCGTGAATGGGAACTGTAATTTTTTTGCCACATTCAATATGTCGGCAATTCTCGATACTCCTTTTAATAGAAATGATGATTGCAATGAAGGCTATAGTACTTAAATCATTTGGCGGCCCGGAATCGTTCGAACTTTGTGACTTACCCAAGCCCGTGCCGCACCCGGGCCAAGTCCTGATCCGGGTACATGCAACCTCCATCAATCCGTTGGATTACCAGGTCCGACGTGGCGATTACCTCGACTTGGTGCCACTGCCGGCCATTACCGGACACGATGTATCTGGTGTGGTCGAAGAAGTAGGGCCGGGTGTGACGACCTTCGCTCCAGGAGACGAAGTTTGGTACACCCCGCAAATATTTGACGGGCCAGGGAGTTATGCCGAGTACCACGTTGCTGCCGAAGGCATTGTCGGAAAGAAGCCTTTCTCGTTGAGCCATCTTGAGGCGGCAAGCCTGACCTTGGTTGGTGGGACGGTGTGGGAAGCACTGTTCGTGCGCGCGGCGCTAAGAGTGGGCGAAGGCATTCTGGTACACGGCGGCGCAGGAGGAGTCGGTCACGTAGCGATCCAGCTCGCAAAGGCCATGGGAGCGAGGGTGTTTACGACCGTGCGTGAAGCAAACTTCGAGTTCGCACGAAGTTTAGGGGCGGATGTGACCATCGATTACACCAAAGAGGACTATGTCGACGCCATCATGCGGGAAACGGGTGGCCTCGGAGTCGATGTCGTGCTGGACACCATCGGCGGCAACACATTGTCACGCAGTCCCGACGCGCTCGCGCAACTTGGCCGCGTCGTCACGATCGTGGACATCGCGCAGCCACAAAACTTAATTGGGGCCTGGGGCAAGAACGCGAGTTATCATTTCGTTTTCACAAGACAAAACCGCGGCAAGCTTGATGAGTTGAGCGCATTGGTAGAGCGAGGTCAGCTGCGGCCACACGTTGGCGCCGTTTATTCGCTCGCCGATATTCCGCTCGCCCACGCCCGGCTGGAGAGTCCCAATAACGGTGTTCAAGGAAAGATCGCAATTGCAGTCGACCGTCGGCTTATTTCGTAGTTGCGTTCTTTTAGCTTTTGACCATTGCACTCACTTTAAAGGGAAGCCATGCTTAATGAGATCGCAATACTCCCTGTTCACATTGAGCACATCAAAGTGGTCCCACGTGCCTAACTCGCACGGGTTGGGCACACCTGAGCGAGATCCGGCCGGGGCTCAACTGCATTGTTCCGACACACCAACAAAGATCCGAGCGTGCCAGTTCTTCCGATCAATCACCGGCAGTCCAATCACGGGCATTGTCGTTGTCGAAGACCACTTCCGCCCAGGCTCCCATGAATTCAATGGCCTCCACAACGATTGGTCAGACACTGATCCAACTATGTCCGGACTCAGCGATCTGTTGCTTCCCTTTAGCAGTGATCTTGGTGTGACGCACCCAGATGTTCGCCCTCGGAAATTGCAGCAGCGTCGAAACGTCGGCATCCGTCAGGGCCGTACGAGACAGCCCGATCCAATTGAGCTTCTCGAGTGCCAGCAATTTCGAGAGGCCGGCCCCCGTAATCTGCGTTGCCTCCAGACTCAAGCTTTCGAGAGACTTGTAGCCAGCGAGTACCCTGCAGGCTTCGTCGTCCAACGCGGTGTGGTTGAGGAATAGCTGAGTGAGATTCGCGAGCGGTTTAAGCAGTTTCAGTCCGGCCACTGTGACGGCCGTTTTGTCCGCAATGATCCGCTTGAGCGATGGGATGCGGGACAACCAGCGCAGGCTCTCGTCAGTAATTTGAGTGCCTCCGACTAGGATTGCGATTAGCTCGGTGCAAGTTGCCAAATGCTTGATGCCCGCGTCGGTGATGCAGGTGTGACTCAAATCCAGCTCTTCAAGTTTTTTCATCCGCGCGACCTGCTCCAGCACCGAGTCGCCAACCTTGGTATTTGAGAGATTGAGGCTCATGACTCCGGTCAGGTGCTCGAAGAAGGGAGCACAGGCATCGGTGACGGGTATCTCTTTCAGTTCCAGCTTGTGGAGCCTTGCCATGCCTGCCAGATGTCGCACGCCGTCGTCGGTGATCTTGTACCGTGTGAGCGACAACTCCTCGAGCGTTTCGAGTTGGAGGAAGTGCTCCATATCGACGTCGTTAAGCGGCTGCTTGTCGGTTTTGCTGCCGATGCCCATGCACCAGTTGGGTGCTGCCATTCCCGGCGAAGTCACAATAAAGACGCGCTTCTTCTTAAGCGCGGCGATTGCCGTACGCGGACTTGGATTGGGCAGAGGTTTCGATTTCCCAGCGACCGCTTTCTTTGGCTTTGGAGCGTTCGCTGGTTTCGTCAGGCGATTAAGCAGACCGCTGGTGCCGCGTTTCCAGGCGGCCAGTTCTTCGCCCTCGGCCCACAACTCCGCGAGTTCCGACTCACTGCGCACGCGTTCGACCGCCTTGACGCTGAGCGCGACGGACGCCTCCGTCGGCACATAACCGGAACTGGAGAGCCATTCCTTCAAATCGTCAGGAAGTTCAGAGTGGCGGTGGCCGCGCGCCGCAGCAATTACCTCGGCCGCCGCCAGCGCCTCGCACGCCTCGTCCGCTTCGAGTTGCCCGGGCTTGGCCTTGATCGCAGAGGACAGGGCTTTGTCAATCGATGCACTCTTTCCGGAATTGACCAGTTGGTAAAGCCAGTCACCGGCAGCATCGTTCTCGAATACACCATCGCCCCAAGCACTCATAGAAGAGTCTCCCGAATTCTGGGCCTTGTGTTTAAGTGCGCAAAGCGGTCTTGGAATGCCGGCTATTGCGGTGCGAGTCTATCAAAACGCGAAACATCTATAAACAGTTCGCGGATTATGAAGATTATGGCTTGTCCTGAAAAGGACAAATCCCGCCAACAGTCCCCTTCGCAACCACTGACGGGATTTAAGCTTACAATCAGTCGGGATGACAGGACAACCGTTGAACTTTTTTGGTTGTCGGTACAGGAAACCCCTTCAGACTTGTGGATTTTCTAAACCGCAGATGAGTCCTGACAACATCTTAGTGGTCATTTGGTGCAATCTGTTTATTGGCCCCTTCAACGCATGAGCTGAGCTTCCGGGAATCCCCATGTTCCGTCCAGGATTTCCTTCCTCGGGCGGTAGAGGGCTTCCTCCTTCGAGTTCCCGTAGATGCCGAGCACGGCGGACGACATGCGGCCGAGGTAGTCGTTCTTCAGATACTCTCGCGTCCCGAACCCGTCGGCGGCAGTCCGCTTGCCAGTATCGACGTGGGTCTTCTTGAACTCGGCAAACTCCTTCCAGGCATCGGCCATCCCCTCCTCAAATGACTTGCTTGATCCCGTCTGGCTTTTCCCCCTTCCAGTTCGGGCCAGCTAACAGGAAGTTGCCCGCCCCGGTCCACGAAGTACGAGTGCAGGACACGGTAGTTGTCCACCAGCGGGAAGCCGTAAATGTAGACCTCTTTGGCGATGACACGAGCTTCGGCAGGCGTTACGCCACTTTGGGTCGCTTGGGTTCATGAAAGGTGGCCCATTCGCCCCGCTTGATAATCCCGTATCGCATGGCGAATTTCTTCGTGCGTGTTCATCACGAACGGACCCTGTCCCACTACCGGCTCTCCGATCGGCTCGCCCGTTAGCACGAGTATTCGAGCGGCACTAGTTGCTTCCAACCGGATTTGAGTTCCAGCACGATCGAACACCGCTAATTCCACGGCTGAGAGAAGTTGCTCGTTTACCCGAACGGTCCCGAACTGAACGACAATAAGGGCAGTATGTCCAGCAGGAATTTGCAATTCTACGAGTTCGGAAGCCTTCAGTTCCATATCCCATGCGTTGATCGGTGTGCAGGTCTTGTGGCACTCCTAAAAGTAAGGATCAATTTTGGACGACTCGCGCCGAGTTTGAAGCGAGCTAGCTACTCCTTGATTGGTTCGTGAATGCTATCAACTCGCACCGGTAGAAAACTGCTTGAGGAACGTTTCTGTCAGCATTCAAGCATTCCAAGGCTCCGAAGAAAGTGCTGGGGCTTTTTAGTCCTATTCTTGCTATAGTCCTTTATTACTTGCCCCAGTCAATCATCGAAAGAACATGTGCATGAACACGAAATCGTATGTATACCTTCTCATCGCTAGCTCGCTGCTCATCCTGCCTGCCTGCGAACAGAAGTCCAACGTCAACCAGCAAAACGGAGTAAAGGACGCGATCGACGCCCGCCCTTACGAAGGTGTTCGCGATGCCGCCGAGGATGCTAGTGACGCCGCCAAGGACGCCGGCCGAGAGCTCAAAGACGCAGTCAAGGGTTCCTAAAGCACAGCTTAAGTGCTTTATCCACGCACAATGGTGGTAACGCACAACTATCAAGGATGGTTTCATGAGTCCGACTCGGGTGTTGTTTTTTAGCGAGTTGATGTTTGAGATGGTGCCCATCGCCAGTCTCCGTGGCTCGTTTGCTCGATGCCGAGAATCTGCGGTGCTGCCAACGGGTGCAGGATCGACGTGCCCGGATAGTAGGTGTACTGCTCCTTCGGAATCGTCGCGACCGACCGGCCGGGTCGAGTCGGCGATAAGTCCGGCGGGCAGTAACAATCGCAGTCGCTTGATCGTGTTCTCCAGCGAAAAGTGATCCATCATCAAGCTCAGCCAATTCCCGGAAGGACATCCTTCAAAATGTTACTTCTTGGTCAACTCGAAAGTTGTTTTCTCAATTGTGCCGTTGAAGGCGAACGGCGTTTTGTAGTCCGGTGAAACCGCCGTGATCGAGTCGCGGCCGACTTCGAAAGGCTCCAACCCGTGCCGGAAGAAGGTACGCTTGATCTTGCCCTCGCCGGCAGCCTTGCCGTTGACGAACAACTTGAGCGTGCCTGCCCCTTCCATTGAGCCGTCCGGGGTAAACTCGGTTTCGAGAGTCACCTTTCCTTCGGGGAGGGCGACCGATCCGACAATAGTGATGTCTGAGATTTCAAAGCCGGTATAGCGGAAGACTGGCTTTCCATCTTTGATGTAGAGCGACCAGCCCGCCGAGAAGGCTCCGGCACAGGTGATGACCCCTTCCGCGCCGTCCTTCGGGATCGTTAACTCAACGGTGATTGTGTGGCCGCGCGGAAATAGTTGCGGGCCAATCGGCTCAGGCAACCAGACATTATTGCCGTAGTAGGTCCAACTCGTCCTGGGTTCGCCGGACTCACGCAACTTAGGGTCGAGCCGTTCCGAGAACCGAGGATCAAGCGGGAACACATCGTACTTTTCGGCTTCCTCCAGGAACAGGGACTTCAACTCTTTGAGTTTCTCGGGTTCCTTGGCTGCAAGATCGACTGCCTGGCTGAAGTCGTAGGTGGTGTGGTAAAGCTCCCACGGGGCATTGACGAAATCCATGCCGCGTCCGGCGGTCACCCAAGGGTAGCCGTACCGGCTGCACGCCACCCACCCATCGTTGTAAATCGCCCGATTGGTCGCGAGTTCAAAATACTGCGCCGTTCGCCTACTCTTGGCCGTTGCGTCCGCGAAGGAGTAGAGCATCGATACGCCTTCGATCGGCTTCTGGACGATACCGTTCACGACCGTCGGCTCGGGGATTTTGCACGCATCCAGGATGGTCGGCACAACGTCGATGACGTGGTGGAACTGGTCGCGAATTTCGCCCTTGGCTTTGATGCCAGCGGGCCAGTGGACGACCAGCGGATTTCGAGTTCCTCCGAAGTGTGAGGCCACTTGCTTGGTCCACTGGAATGGGGCATTCATGGCCCACGCCCAGCCGACGGGAACGTGTGGCTCGCTCTTCGGCCCCCCGATTTCGTCGATCCGTTTGATCGTGCTTTCCAGCCCCAGTTGCACGCCGATGAGACTGGCGAGTTCGCTGAACGTCCCTTCCAGCCCTCCTTCGGCGCTCGCACCGTTGTCGCCGACGACGTACATCACCAACGTGTTGTTAAGTTCTCCCGATGCGGCCAAGCTGTCGATCAACCGCCCGACTTGATGATCGGTGTACTCCATGTATCCGGCGTAATTCTCCATGAGGCGGGTGTAGACTTTCTTTTCATCCGCCGACCGGGTTTCCCAGGACGGGATTTTAGGATCGCGTGGAGTAAGCTTCGTCCCACTGGGAATAACGCCCATTTCCAGTTGCTTGGCGTGGGTCAACTCTCGCTGCTTGTCCCAACCGTAGTCGAATTTTCCCTTGTACTTATCGCGGTATTCCTGCGGCGGTTGGTGCGGGGCGTGGACGCCGGAGGTGCTGAAGTAGTTGAACCACGGCTTGTCGGGGTTGGCCGCCCGCACATTGCGAGTCCAGGCGATCGCCTCGTCGGTCATGTCTGCCATGAAGTGGTAGCCTTGTTCTGGCGACTTCGGCTGAGCCACCGGTTTGGTGTCGCGGTAGAGCGTGGGAAAGTACTGGTTCGTTTCGCCCTGGTTGAAGCCGTAGAAGTACTCGAAGCCTTGGCCGGTAGGCCAGTTGTGGAATGGACCGGCGGGACTAATCTCCGGCTCGGGTGTGTTGTGTGCCTTGCCGAACATGGCCGTGGCATATCCGTTATCGCGTAGCGTCTGGGCCACGACAGACGTGCTTTGGGGAATGATCCCTGTGTATCCGGGGTACCCTGTACCCATTTCGATGATGACGCCCGTGCCGCAACTATGGTGGTTGCGGCCGGTGAGCAGAGCTGCTCGGGTTGGACTACAAAGCGCGGTCGTGTGGAACTGGTTATAAGTCAGCCCGTTCTTCGCGAGCTTATCGAGATGTGGCGTCGGCACCGGACCGCCGAAGGTCGAGCACATCCCGAAGCCGACATCATCAAGCAGGATGAGCAGCACATTGGGCGCGCCTTTTGGTGCCTTCACTGGTTGCGGATAGTCGGGTGTCGAGTCCTTGTAGGTCTCGCCGACCTTTCCCTTGAACGCTGGATCGGGTTTGGGAAGCTGCTTGCCCTCCACCGCTGCTGGCTGGGCCTTCGTACCCTGGTCGAATGTCTCGGCCAGGCGGCCGGAAGCCGCGAGCCAACTGAACATTGAACCGATAACGACGAGGAGAGCGGGCAATATGAATCGCGAACGCATTGAAGGTCTTCCTTACGCTGTGGAATCACTCGAACCCGGTTGCCCACGAGGAACCTGGGTGCATCCACGTTCATGGAATCAATGAGCGTGAGTGATTAACGGCAAATCCCAAAAGAAGATTCTATCCGCCCACGCACGGATTGACGATGACGCGCGATCTCGATGGACTTGCGAGGAAAGACGGCCAATCTGGGATTGGCTTGGCTGTTGACCAACCCTCAGTCTGCCGATATAGTTTCCTAGGAAACTATTTTAGGAGATGTCGTGATGATCGTCACAAAATCGTTTTCGCCGGCCTGTTCGACGAGGCCAAGCTGGGCCATCCGGATGTGCTGGGTTCCGAGCTGCTCGGCGCGAATCGCTGGAAATTGAAACGCCGCGTAGGCCGGGTGTGTTGCATAAGCTCTTCACTTTGAGAATGCCAATGGCGAAGAATATCAACGTCAGCGATCTAGAAAAGCATGCCGGATACTGGCTGCGGTTCGTCTCGAACCACGTATCGCATGCCTTCGCGCGAAAGGTCGAGGCTCAAGGCGTCACCGTTGCGGAGTGGGTTCTGTTGCGGCATATGCTTAGTGCAGGTGACGCCAATCCGAGCCAACTTGCCAATCGTGTGGGCATGACGCGAGGCGCGGTTTCCAAACTTGTCGCACGACTGTGCCACAAGAAGCTGGCCGTGCGTTCGTCGCCAGACGGTGACCAACGATACCAAACCGTTGGACTCACGGCGGCGGGTAAGAAGCTAGTGCCAATCTTGGCTCGACTCGCCGATGAGAACGATCGCGAATTCTTCGGCCATTTGAAATCTGCGGATCAAACCTGGTTGGTGAACTTGCTCCAGGACATGGTCCGTCGTCAGGGTTGGAAAGACCTGCCGGTTCGTTGAACTTGATCGCAAAAACCAAAAAGGGAAAAGCCATGAACGCGGACCAAACTCAGATTGTGCAGGGGTGTGCGCGAGGCGCAATGACCGGCGAACTTACCTGTCCGGAAATCCTCGGCAGGCTTGTTAGTATTGGCGTGGAACGCTACCACGCCGACTACAGCCGCCAAGAAATCACGTTCTACCTCTCCAGTGGCGAATCCCTGGTCGTCGCGACGCCTCATCCGGTTCACGCAACGGCCATCGAGTTTGCGCAGTCAACCGTCGCGGCCGCCGTACGCCAAAGTCAGCGGAATGAACACTCCTACCTCGATTTCATCCGCAAGACGATGGCCGCCGGGTGCGTGGGCTATTTCGTCCAGCTCACGGGCCGCCGTGTCATCTATTTCGGGCGTTGCGGAGAAACGCATGTGGAGCAGTTTCCGCCTGCGCCAGTCAACACGACCACAACGTGAATGCAATTTCATGGAATGTCATCATCACCACGCCCGCCCGAATCGGTAGAGCGGACCTGATCGGTGGTACGAAGTGTGGACGACCACTGCTCGACATGCGCTGACGGCCGGGGTGTTGACTCGGCGTTCGCAGTCAACCAACTATTTTTCAATCCGAAAGGAAAGAATCGCCATTCGCTTGTCCGTGCCTAGCCGAGTGACTTCATGTCGATCACGTACCGGAACTTCACATTGCCGCCGATTACATTCTCGTACGCCTCGTCGATCTTGGTGATTGGGATGACCTCGACTTGCGGGTAGATGTTGTTGGCCACCGAGTAGTCGAGCATCACTTGCGTCTCACCTGTCAGCACCAGTAGGCGAGCAGAAGTCGCCGCTCTCAAACGAACTTGAGTTCCGGCACGATCAAGCACAGCGCGTTCGACGACTGCCTGATGTTGCTCGTTGATCATCATCGTTCCAGACTGGAAGAAAGAGTATGGCCAGCAGGATTTTCCAAGTCAACCGGCTCCCGTCTCAGCGAGATGCAAATCTCAGGCGTTGAACGCTGTGCTCAAGCTCACCCTGTTTGACGCCTCGTTTCCTGTGCCTTTGTCACGATGCTTCCCAGTAGCGATCTTCAGCCTTCCAGTATTCGTAAAGATCGGCATCATGTCGAGGATCGTAATCAGCGATGTCATCAGCGGCGACGATCGTGGCACTGGTCACTTCCGTTTCCAGTCCATCATCTGTTGTCCATGCGCAACGGGTGATTCGGATATCTTCTTGACGTTTCTTGATCTCCGGATGACGCTCCAGCCATTTCTCCAGGATCCAATACACGTCGGGCTCGCTGATCTTGTGATCACGGGTCAACTTGCCGTGGATCGCAGGAATGATCTCGATCCGTTTCGGATTTCCCGATTTAGTCAAAGCTACCTCCAGTTGTGGAACCAATTGGAAGAATCATCGACCAGTCGTTGCCACTCGGAACTCTATGAACATTCTTCTTTGCCATCTAAAACTCCAGTTTTTTGGCGTTACTAGCGTGGAACCGACCTCTAAACGGGCGATCCCATGCTATCATTGTTAGATAATCGCACATAATTGTAAAGTCATTGCAAAAAAGTGTCGACCAGAGAATAATGGTTGTGGTAGGGGATGTCTCTCCTTTCCAGCCCTAATGAGGACAAGAACAATGAACAACGAACAAATCGCCTTGGCATCTAAGCTGAAAACCGCTCGCGTAAACGCGAATCTAACCCAGGACCAAGTTGCTCAAAGCCTCTCTTTACAGCGGACTGCGGTCGTGCAAATCGAGGCCGGAAACCGTGCCGTGAGCACTTTGGAACTGAGTCGAATGGCTCAGCTTTACGGTTGTCCGATATCGAGTTTCTTTTCGACCACTGAGACGAAGGACGAGGAAGACGCCTTAGTTGCGCTTTTTCGAGCAGCCCAAGTTGAGGGGCAAGACTCTCCTTGGCAGACCGAGGTCTCTCGATACCTCGGCATCTGTCGTGCGGGAGTCGAGCTTGATCGATTGCTTGAGCGACCTCAGCACGTGGGGCCACCTTCCTACGAAATGCCTCAACCAATAAACGTGATGGACGCCGTCGATCAGGGCGAACGCGTAGCAGAACAAGAGCGTCGTCGTTTGAGTTTGGGTCACAATCCGATAGCTGATATGGCTGACCTAATTAACGGTCAAAATATTTGGGCATCTGGTGCAGTTCTACCGGACGAGATGTCTGGCTTTTTCCTTCATCACACTTCTATCGGATTGTTTATCCTCGTAAACTACAGTAATCCTCGCGCTCGAAAGCGGTTTTCCTACGCTCACGAATACGCGCATGCGTTGCTCGACCGCCAGCATACTGCCGCTGTATCGATCGAGGCTGATCGAAAGAAGCTCACTGAGGTTCGTGCAAATGCATTCGCAGCATCGCTACTGCTTCCCCGCACTGGCGTTTGGGCGTTTCTCTCCGCTCGATTTAAGGCAGGTCCAAGTGTAGTGGAACAGACGGTCTATGACCCAATGGCGGAAGTAGATGGTGGAGAAATAAAAGCGTCTCGTCGAGCAATTCCTTTCTCGCAAGTGCTCACTTTTGAAGATGTCGCGGCACTTGCCCATCATTTTGGAGTCAGTTATCAGGCTGCTCTTTTCAGAATGAAAAGCCTTTCGATTGTTAGCGCAACCGAGTTTGTAGACTTACGAGACAAGGAAGATTTGGGATTGCGATTTCTGGACCTATTGCAACTTCGGTTAGACTTATACGGAAAAGACACTCGCCCACCAGACCGGGAACTCGTCAGTCAAGTCGTTCACTTGGCGTTGGAAGCGTTTCGGCGGGAGGAAATCTCCAGCGGCAAGATGCGCGATCTAAGTAAACTCCTAGGTGTACCGTCGAAAGAACTGCTTCACTTAGCGGAAGCTACGTAGAGATCCATCGCCAAGGAAGGACATCGATGGAAACTACCATCGTTATTACAGATGCAAGTGTACTGATCAATTTTCTAGTGCTTGACCGGGTAGGCCTTTTGTCGAGGCTAACATCGGTTCACTTTGTCGTTACGGAGCACGTGCGCGCGTAACCGTTCACACCCCGATATTCATTGTGCATTTTTGCAGCTAAATCAGCCGGTACGCGTTAGCGTCCGGTTTCTTCGAATTGTTACGCAAACCGGACGCTAACGCGTTCCGGCTAATCGGAGTGTGAACGGATACGTGC
>JBGSHV010000006.1:0-35386 GCA_041752005.1 Pirellula sp.
TTTTCGTAACCGTTCACACCCCGATATTCATTGTGCATTTTTGCAGCTAAATCAGCCGGTACGCGTTAGCGTCCGGTTTCTTCGAATTGTTACGGAAACCGGACGCTAACGCGTTCCGGCTAATCGGAGTGTGAACGGATACGTTTTTTCGGGCTTCCAGACGCGCACGCGTCATCCGCTCTCGCAAACCTCCCTCCGCCAGAAACGCCTTCTCCAAGGCTCGCAACTGTTGGTCCAGTAGGAAGTTGGTTTGGTGAACCAGACAAATCATGATGTTGGCCACAACATGAGCAGGGCTAGTGTCGAAATAGGTCCTATCGGTCGTATAGGACCTATTTTAATGCATTGCAGTTTCAGGAAACACGGACGTCATGGCGATTCAAAAAGGCCGGATAGGTTCTCTGTTCAACTGCAATTCGAAACACCAACGAAAAATGCCCTGTTGAATCAACAGGGCATTCTTTAGTACTCGATGGTGAAGTTGACCCGGATGCCGATCAATCAGGTACCGTCACTACTTGACCGTCCTGAATGGCGCCCAATGCTCGGTAGGTATTGAGATCGATGTCGTTGGCGATGAAGCGAACGCTACCGTCGGCAAATGCAAAATTAGCACCGGTGGTGTGATCGCTGGTAAAGCCATTGTTGTTTTCCCAATCGGCAATGCACGATTGCAACCCGCGGCGGATTGGCAATCCTACCGCTGCAGCACACACGGGAGCCGCATTCAAAGGAATGGCAGTGGTGCCAACGCTGCCGCGGAACCAGAACCACCAGTTGTCCTGAGTGTACGTTCCGATGGACTCACCGACCATCATCGTGTTGCTCAAGCCGTCTTTGATCGAAGCGATCAATGTGTTGCAGGGGACACCGGGACGGGTGTTGGCTGGGGCAGGGGCAAAGCCGGTGTAGCCGGCGAAGAAAATTCCATTGCCATTGCCGAACGAGTTGCCGTTGTTGGCCAAGAAAGGATCACTATTGAAGTTCGGGTTGCCAGTCGTCGCGTACACACCCCAAGCCCAATTGGAACCAGATACGCCTTTGTAACTGGTCGGCGCGTATTGCTGGTTATTGGACAACCGGTCACCGCGCTCGGCCAGAATGTTGGGCGTGGTGTCGCTCGGGCATCGGAACAACGCCACACGCTGTTGCGCGACCCAAGTATTCGAGCCAATTGTCGGAGCGACAAAGCCTCCCATATTGCGAGGATCATTGGTGACGTCGACCGAAAAAACAACCGATCGGTACAGGGTGTCCGCTTCGATGTAGGGCAAAATGTTGGTCAGCCACGATACTTGATTGACAGCCGAGCCCACGGGCTGCGGATCGGTCAGGATGTCTTGACTGGTGACGGTGTTAATCGTTCCAACGCTGCCCGGCAATTGCTTGCGTGCAGATTCAAAATTCGTCGCACCCAACGCCAATTGCCGGATGTTGTTCGAGCAACTCATACGACGAGCCGCCTCGCGGGCCGCTTGCACGGCCGGGAGCAACAACCCAACCAACACGCCGATGATGGCGATGACCACCAGCAATTCAACGAGGGTAAACCCTCGACCGCGAACCCGTGCACGCACTGTCATATTCTTTCTCCAAATACTGAAAAGTACACCATTCCATGCGAATGCAGGAACGCAAGCAAGTTGGAAATGCCCGTTTCGCCAACACGGTTAGGTGGACTGCAGAATCTGCAGTGAGGTGCATGCGGTGGCGGAAATCGACCCGACAGTCGCGCATTGCTTCCTGCGCGACTACTCCTTATATGGTAAGGTTTCGCGACGTAATGTCAAGAATTCCTTTGCCTTTGGGGTTGACCTTAGGGGAGCGATCGTTCCCTAGGATTGGGGCCATGCATTCGGCACAATCCGGATCTTTTTTGCGAAATAGGGAACTTAACCCGCAAACGGCGATGAGATTCACGACGGGAATGGCGGGCGCCCGCATCCGCATGTTGCTCCAGTAGACGCTATGGACCAACATCAAGCTCAAAATCAGCAATCCGCCTGGAAGCCATCCCCAAAATCGGCTGGCAGGTTCATGGGATCTACCGTTGCATGGATTGCGCCTCGAATCGCTGGCCCCTGTTCTAGCTGACCCAAAGGCCCGGCCCCCTAGGCTCCCGAACAACGTCCAAACCGCCACCGTCAGGATCATCCCATACCACGTCCCGATCACGCACTGCACCAGCAAGGACGCTTGACGTTCCGAAGGCCACAACGCCCAAAACCACCCGCATCGAATGACGCTCCCACGCAGGAAAGCCAGGGGTTCCGAACCGATCGTGTGCCATGCCAGACGCTGTGCGAGCGTATCGACAGCGACCTCGCCGGACACCGCAGCCGCCTCGCGTTCCTTCAACCACCGCGCATGGAATGCTTCTTCGTCCCACTCGCGTGAAAACGATGTCCGCCAATGGTCATACAGGATGGGATTGTTGGCTAAGTAAAGCGTATAGCCTCCATGCGTGGTCGTCGGTGTCGCGATCCCCAACTCGCGCGCATTTCGCAAAGTCCAGGGCCCCAACACCAGGCACAGTCCTACCACGCAACCAATCAAAACGAGGCCCTGAGAACGTCCCAAACGTCCACCGGTTTTCCATGCGCGGCATGCCATGGCCAGCACCCACAAGACCACCCAGGCCAAGAATGTCGGCCGGCAGAGGATGGCCAGTCCCCACAGCATTCCCAGAATCGCAGATCGCAGATTTGCGGATCGCAGATTTGCAATTGGTCCCAAGCCACGAACAGCCTGCTGCCGCACGCCGGGGGCTGGGAAACTGAACCACCAAATCAACATGCCTAAGAAGGTGGCGGTTGTCTCGGTCATGATCAGCATCGATTGGCGTACCAAGATTGGGTCGATGGCCACCGAGAGCGCTGCCAGTCCACAGGCGACGCTGGGCAGTCCGAGCAAACGACCAATACGGGCCGTAAGTCCGCAGGTGAACAGCCCCAACAGCATGTGCATTCCAGCCGTCCATGCCCGCCCTGCATCGGCGTCGGAACGACTGCTCCACCAGGACAATAACCAAGGATAGAGTGGCGGACGATACGCGGTCGGCTGGGCGAGGCCCGCTTCATCCAATCGTCCAAAAGTACCTGTGTCATGCCAATTCGCAGCCAGGATGCGATACGCATCCGGATCACTCCGCAGGTCATCAAACCCAATCCACACAACGGTCAATCGCACGGCGCCGCACAGCAGTAGTAGCGCCGACCATGCCAGCCACCGAGGCCTCCGCGGTGGTCGCTGCATCGAAGAGGGTTCCGAGGACGCCATGGATTGCCTAAGGACCGATCTGCGACCAGCCCGCCTGCGGCTGCGTCTCAATGCAACATGGGCGAGTCTGCAATTTTTGAATGCGTTCGATCGCGCGGTTGACTTCGAAAGCGTTGCCTAAAGGGAGCAGTCGCAAACGGAACGAACGCGTTTGACCTCCTTGCAGACGCACCAATCGCCCTTGTTGTTCTTCGAAACTTCTGGGGTTTGGGAACCCAGTAGCGGGTTCCAACCCGAGCACGTAGCCGTCCTCAACTCCGGCCGTATTCTTCCAGACATTTAGGCAGGGCAAGGTGCGTACATCGAACTGCACCGAGAAGCCCAAGGAATTGTCGCTGTTGGTGAGCATAGTTTCCGTCCAATGGTTGTCATCGCTCAACGGGGTCGCGTAGTAGACTTGTTCGCGAAAGCCCTCCTCGGGTCCTTGGCAAACGTCCCAAGCATCGATTCCGACGGCAGCGCGTTCGTCCCTAGGTGCTAGTCGCTCCAGCGGGGCCAGCACGCGCGATCCGGATTGCAGCACCGGCTGTCCCAAATTGATGTGGTAGAGAAGCTGCATCGAGCCAGGCGAGGTCAGCGGATTGAGGACCGTGTCGGTGATCTCGATCGCGCTTCGACCCACAAAAAAACGCATGCGGGTTTCCAGTTCGAGGGTGTACACGAGAAATCGAGACTCCTGAACCCGGCCGATGACTTCCAGTATTCCAAGTTCCGGTTGGACTTCGATCCTCAGCGCGTGGACGGGCAAATTCGCAATCCGACCATGCACGCCATAACGCACACGACCATTCGCATCGAATTCGGGCGCACCATTGCTGAGCAGTCCGCATCGGACGAGCAGTTCATCGAAGCCTTCGAGCCATCCGATGCCTGAAGCGTCTGCGATCGGAACCAAACTCGGGTGCACCGGTCCGCGGACTGGGCTCTGCCAGCCGAACTCGGTACGCCCCATAGCGCACTTCCAAATTCCCATCCCACGACAAGGCAATAGGACGGTGGTCAAGGCTCCGGTATCGATGGTCAAGCACTTCATACCCATCGACTTGCCATCGCTCCAACTCGACCAATCGATGCGGAATTTCCCGCCGTCGACTTCAAGTTCCGCTGGTGGCGGAGCCGCAGGTGGGAGGTCGCAACGACGAACAGACGGTTCCTCAACCAGATCCCAAGACAGCATTGCAATCCCTTGTGGGTTAGCGTCCAAAGGGTTCGGGACCACACCCGAGTTTACCCATCGCCGATCGACCAGGCTGCCTATTGGAACGTTTTCAATTCGGCGCTACCACCCCTGTCCGCGATGGTTTATACCACCCCTGTCCGCGACGGGTTACTTGGTCAGGAAGGAAGGGCGACCAATGCTGTGTGCTTCAAAGCCTATCCTTGCCAACTCACGAACATCCATAACGTTGCGGCCGTCGAACAGGAAGGCGGGTCGGTGCATGCCCTCGAAAATGCGTTGCATGTCGAGCGTCTTGAATTCGTCCCACTCGGTCAGGACCGCGATGGCATGGGCATCCACGGCCGCAGCATAGGGATCGCGAGTCACGGTAACATTGCGTTCGATCAACTGCTGATGATGATCCGACAACACGCCAAAGGAATCTCGGAAGATGGAGTGCAGATCCGCTCGGATTTGCGATTCGGGAACGCGTGGATCATAAATCGCCAGGCGAGCCCGCTCCTCGAGCAAGTCACGGCAAACGTGAATCGCGGCGGATTCACGGGTGTCGTTGGTGTCTTTTTTGAAAGCGAACCCCCAAATCGCGATTTTCTTGTCAGACACTGTGTGAAACATGGTGCGAACGATGCGGGCCGAGAAGCGTCTTTTCTGGTAATCGTTCATCGCCACGACCTGATCCCAGTACTGTGCAACTTCGTGCAGCCCGAAGTGTTCGCACAAGTAAACGAGGTTCAAGATATCCTTTTGGAAGCACGATCCGCCGAAGCCTACCGAAGCCTTCAAGAACTTCGGACCTATGCGCGAATCCGTACCGATGGCCCGGGCCACTTCGTCCACATCTGCCCCGGTGGCTTCGCATACCGCCGACATGGCGTTGATCGACGAAACACGCTGCGCTAAAAAAGCGTTGGCAGTGAGTTTGGACAACTCACTGCTCCAAAGGTTGGTCGTCAGAATCCGCTCGCGCGGAATCCAGCGTCTGTAAACTGCGGCGAGCTGTTCCACCGCCTCGGCCGATTCGCCTCCGATCAGCACGCGATCTGGGTTGAGCAAATCAGAAACAGCTGTTCCCTCTGCGAGAAATTCAGGATTGCTTAGTACATCGAAGGTGGCATTGTTGGCGGAGCTGCTCAAGATGCGTTTTACGGCCTCGGCCGTACGAACCGGCAGCGTCGATTTTTCCACGACCACTTTATGACCGGTGGAGCATTCGGCGATGGTCCGCGCGCACTTCTCAATGAATTCCAAATTCGCGGCCCGACCAGCACCGATGCCAAACGTCTTGGTAGGCGTGTTCACCGAAATGAAAATGATGTTCGATTCGCGGATGGCGCCTTCGACATCGGTGGAGAATTTTAGGTTGCGGCCTCGGGCCTCTTCCACCACCTCCTGCAAGCCCGGTTCGTAGACCGGCAACTCCGATGAGTTCCATTGATCGATCCGCTTCTGGTTCAGGTCGACCACATGCACCGGGATGTCCGGACACTGCTTGGCGATCATCGCCATCGTCGGTCCACCTACGTAGCCAGCGCCGATGCAACAGATACGGGGTGACGTCGCGGTCGACTTGGTCGATGTCATGGAAAGTCGCTTGGGGCTATTCGGACAAAACGGTGGAACTTGCTCAGAGAGAGTAGCGTATTCCAAACTATTGGCCAGACTCAACGGATACCCAACACAGCGTGAAAACGGCCTGGAATCGTGAACCTAACTATGCCTGTTTTGCAGGTAGTACCGAATCTGCAGGCCAGGAGCAAGCCAAACCCAGACCGCCCAAATGCCCGCATTGCGACCTCGGTTTGTAAATCTGCCAACATGACTTTGGAACATTTTACAAACCCCGCGCTCGCAACTACCTTGAGCCGGTCAAAAACCGAGAGAAAGCGAAGATTGAAATCTGTTTTGAGTCTTTGGCACGCGGTGTGCATTGAAGGTCCCTCGTTCAAAACGGAACGCGACAACGGACCGGATTGGATTTGAGATTGGTGGAACCGATTTCAAGAAGTTTTTCCCGTACGGCGAGCACCCCTCCCTGCGGTGAAGACTGGTGAACCCAGACATGGATGCACCGTGATCTTAGCGGCGTCGACCCTCCGGTAACCCCGGACCAACCGACAGACCAATACCCTAGGTTAGGCCCATCTTTCACGGTTGAAAGGGCTCGCTGAGTCCGCTCCCTAATAGGGCGGATTGAGCGAGCCTTTTCTTTTGATGTTTGCGTTCAGATCCATCGCTCGCACCAAGCGTCCATCATCCCCGTGACCATGGCGATATCGCGATCGCTGGTGGTGAGTAGGTGGTTGCTTCCAGGCAATGCGATCAGCGACCTTGGGTACAGTCCACTCTGCCCGTTGCGTGCAAGTGCGTCGTCCGAACTGCACGCCATATTGTTGAGGGCATGGTCAAAGCGAACCGTTTCATCCTCGGGGGAATGAAAGACCAACATTGGTTTGCGAAGATGCCGTATTTGGCTTGGTAGATCATGCGTGCGAAAGTCTTCGATCATCTGCATCGCAATGGTGTGCTGAAACCCGCCGATGGTCACAGTGCCTTGTCCTTCACTCGCGATTTTCGGATTCATTCCGAGCAGCAATTGCGCGAGATGGGTTGTGTTGCTAGGAGCGGCAATCGCGATGACCCCCACGACGCTGGGCAATCGATCGGCCATGGCCAAGCTGGCGGCCCCCCCAAAGCTGTGACCGATCAAAAAGCGAGGGGCATGTTGCTCGGCAGACAAATACTCCGCGGCGCACCGCAAGTCTTCGCAGTTCGTGGTGAAATTGGTCTCGGAGAACGTACCCTCGCTACCACCGAGTCCGGTGAAGTCATAACGAAGTACACCCCAACCCCGTTCGGCCAACCCACGCGCGATTCGTACGATCGCCTTAAGATCTTTGTTGCAGGTAAAGCAGTGGGAAAACAGCATCCAACCGCGTGGTTCAGCGGATGGTAACTCGAGAATACCGGCCAACAAGGATCCGCGATGGCCTGGGAAATGGACTCGATGGCTTCTCCGCATGTTTATTCCTCCTTGAACGCTCGCACCGCGAACACAAACCCCAACCGTTGTCAGCGAACGCGACGCATGTGGACCCGTCCGCGATCTCCAGCCGCAGAAAAGCTGCCGTAAAACTGATTGCCAACGACAGTGGTGTGCATCGTGTAGTTGCCCAATCCAAATCCTAAACGCTTGGATGCCGACAGATGGACATTGCCTGCGGCATCGACACTTGGAATCAACGTGGTTTGGTACATGAACGGAACGACAAGTGCGAATCGCCCGGTGAACCGAGCTTGGTAGGTGCCATTGCCATTCGGTCGGACAGCGACCCGCATCGGGCCGCGATGGCTCGTCGATCCACTCGTCCACTCGCCGCGCCACACGCCGGTCGGATCACTGGCTATGGAGCTGCTGAGCAACCCACTGGGAGTAACGCAGAGTGCGAGCAGGCAGGCTGCCATACGAGGTGCGTGGGCAATACGTTGTGTTGCGGTCATGATGTAGAAAAGGTGTTGGTTTGACGAGGATCGCAATGCACGCGGTGCCGCAGAGTAGCGAGTTATTTATACTGGGGTGTTCCCTCGCTCATCCGATCCGGCGTTGTTCCTCCATTTTAATGGAAGCTTTTCTTGTGAGAACGCGCGATTTTGCCAGTCTGCATGAAAACGTGAAACTTGAGAAAGCGGAAATCGTGCCAGGCTCTCGTTCTGATTCGGATCGGCTCTGGGAGCGTTTGCGTACGACGCCAGCGACCGACGATCCATGGCGGCGGGTCCGCTGGCGATTCCTGCGGCTGGGAGAGTGCCCGCCCGAACTTGAGGCGGACTTGGGTTGGCGCTGGCTCGATGAATCGCAACGGCCCTCGGAGGATGGCAGGGCGGTCAAGTTCCTGTTGCGGTCCCATAGGCATCGCGATGCTTGCGAGAGCGTCCTGTTGTTGCCCCGCCCCGAGCGAGGCACTGTTTGCATTTCAACACAGATCGGTTGCGGAGTGGGCTGTACTTTCTGCGCCACGGGTCGGATGGGATTGCAACGTCAGCTTTCGAGCGACGAAATACTGGAACAGGTTCTTCGGGTGCGGCGATGGGTGTGGAAGCTATCTCGGGCCCAGGGGAGACGTATCCATCTGCGAAACATCGTATTCATGGGGATGGGAGAACCTCTGCACAACGCTCAGGCCGTTCATGAAGCACTGGAATTCTTGATCGCCGACCGTGGCTTTGGGTTCTCTCCACGGCGGATCACGTTATCGACGGCAGGAGTGCCTGAAAAAATGGTCGAAGCCGCGCGGTGCTTTCCCAATTTGAGGATCGCGTTGAGCCTGCACGCAGCCGATCGCGATCTCAGGCGACGCCTCGTGCCGCGCGCTACCAACGACCTCAATGCGCTGCGATCGGCGATTGCTGAGATCAATGCTTTGGACCGCGAAGGACCGGTATGGATTGAATACGTCTTGCTAGGAGGGGTCAACGACACACAGTCGCATGCTCAGGAGTTGGTTGAATTCTGCAAAGGTCTGCGAGTGGAAATCAACCTCATTCCATTCAATGATATTTCCCATGCACTGATGCAACCCTCGGAATTGGCCCCGGATCGCTATCGCGCGCCTGAAGAGCAAGATCAGAAGCACTTTGTGCGATCGTTGCGCGAGGCTGGATTCTTCACCACCCTGCGCAACACACTGGGGCAATCGATCCAAGCGGCGTGTGGGCAGTTGGCCACTCAGAGCCAGGCCATATGAAGATATTCAAAGTATCCATCAACATCCCACCTAGGTGGGATGCGATTTCCCGAATTTCAAAACACGTTTTAAAGAACAAAAAAACCGGGGAAGGATCTTGCAATCCCTCTCCGGTTTCTTGAATTCGATGCGTGTGCGACAGGGGCGAATCGGTGATTGCGTTCCGTCCGTGGCAACAGCGAAAACGGTTTAGGCAACCATGTCTTTAAGTTTCTTGAGCGGACGAACTTTGACCGAGGTCGAAGCCGGCTTGGGATCCGCCCACTTCATTTCGCCCGTCTGTGGATTGCGAACTTGACGCTTAGGCAGCGCCTTTTTCTGGATGCGAACGACTTTGCAAAGATCCGGAATCACGAAGGTACCGACACCCTTCTTACCGATTGACGTTGCGATTTCAGCCTTGAGAGCTTCGAAGACTTCGGCCACCTGCTTCTTCGTCAATCCGGTGGCTTCCGCGATGTTCGAAAAAATCTGGATCTTAGTGAGTGGCTTTTCTGCCTTGGCTGCTGCTTTCGCCATGTGAGGAATCCCTTTCAACAAATCTTGATTCAAAACGCTGTCCAACGCAGGACATCCTGATTGGCTGAATTAAAGGCCGGGGCCAACAAAATGCAACCGGGAAGGCCTCAAAACGCCAAGAAAACTGGGGTGTTTCGACGGATTTCTCAAAAAAACCAAGGAAAACGGCACAGCGGGCCCCGTCTAAACCGGAAAACCAAGCAAAAGCAAGGGAATCCGATCACTCCTCGCGGAACCTATATCCCACCCCTCGGACTGTCTCGATGGCATCGGAAACCGTACCGATTTTTTTGCGAAGGGCGCGGATGTGCACATCGATCGTACGTTCGAGAACGAGGGTGTCTTCCCCCAGGGCCGAGTCGATCAATTCGGAGCGATCGAAGGCGCGGCCCGGTTGCCGGATGAGGGTGTCGAGCAATCGAAACTCGCTCTTGGTTAACTCCACCGTCTCTTCTTGAACCCACACGCGGTAACGCCGACGGTCCAGCGTGATGCCACAACGCGACACGGTGTCGGTGATTTCCTCGTTGCTCACCGATTTGCGACGCTGTAAGGCCTTGATGCGTTCGAGCAGGACTCGAACACTAAACGGCTTGGTCACATAGTCGTCGGCCCCGACAGAGAAGCCGATGAGTTGATCGGCCTCCTCGGTCTTGGCCGTCAACATGATGATCAAGGCAGCACCCGTTTCGGGTTTGGATCGAAGACGTCGACAAACCTCGACACCATCCATCACAGGCAACATGACGTCCAGCAGAATGACGTCCGGCAATTTGAGTTGGGCCTGACTGAGACCATCTCGGCCATCGACGGCCAAGGACACTTCATAACCGGATTTCTCCAGGTTGTAGACGAGAATTTCGGCTAGTGAACGGTCGTCTTCCACCACCAAGACTTTGCTCTTCGGCATGGCAAACCATCTATCGCTTAACGGGATCGTGAGGCTCGATTCAACGCTACGACTGAGAGTTCCGCGATTGCGCTTGGCGATGCCTGATAATCACCCCTTCCACCATGTAGATGATGTCCTCTGCGATGCTCACGGCATGGTCAGCGATTTGCTCCAAGTGTCTCGATGCCGAGAAACAATGGAGTGCTGCCACAATCTGTGAGCTGTCTTGAGTCATCAACCGCGCCAGAGCATCGATCACTTCCACGTTCTTGGCATCGACGGGGTCATCCTGTTCGATGACTCCGCGCGCCAATTCGGGATCGCGGTGCACGAAGGCATCCAAACTGGCGCGAACCATTTTGGTGATCATCGTTGCCATTGCATTCATGCCCGCTGGGATCGGAAACTCTGGATAGGAACAGAGACTATCGGCTCGTTGTGCAATGTTGCACGCCAAGTCCGCAATTCGCTCGAGGTCATTGTTCACTTTCATCATCGTGGTGATCCGACGCAAATCGGCAGCCACCGGCTGATGCAGTGCCAACATTTTGAGGCAATCCTCTTCGATGCGAACCTCGGCGCGATCGATCTCCGAATCTTTTCGCACCACGTCGCTCGCCAACGCTCCCCGACGCTCAACCAAGGATTTGACCGCCAACGCGATCATGTCCTCAACCTTGCCAGAAAGTCGCAGTAGCGAGCTGTACGCTTCGTCTAAGTCTTGGCTCAAATGCAATGACATCGTTACTTTCAATCGCCGAAATGGTAACCGGTCAATGTGAAGAAAAGGTTAACGAACCATGAAGACGGCAAGGAGGTCGTCTCGTCCCGACGGCAAGGAGGTCGGAACCTTCGTCAGTCTACTGCATCCTGGACGGTTTGACTGCGGCGTCGAAGAGAAGTTCGCCGCATGGCTGGTTCAGGCACTTGGGTCTGCGGTGCATCAACATGCGAGTGTGGGGGTAACGAACGTGCCACCGCCGCCGCAGGAGCAAAGGCGTGATCCTGAAGATTCCCTAAGTACTGCTTTCGGACCTCCGGATGCTGCTTGACCTCCTCAGGCGTTCCCTCGCATAGCACAACTCCCTTGCTAATGACGTAGCATCGATCGACGGTGGAAAGAATTTCCATGGCGGCGTGGTCGGTAATCAAGATCGAGATCCCACTGTCACGAAGCCGAAAAATAATCTGCTGGATACTCTGTACGGTGACCGGATCGATCCCGGCGTAAGGTTCATCGAGCATAATAATCTTTGGATTGGACACCAAGCAACGAGCGATCTCCAAACGCCGCCGTTCCCCCCCGGATAGCTTGGCCGCACGCGACTTGCGAATATGCGTGATGTTGAACTGTTCGAGCAATTCGTCGGTCCGTTTGCGACGCGCCGACCATGAGAAGCCGAGCATCTCGAGGATGGCTGAAATGTTTTGTTCGACGGTCAGTTTGCGGAAGACACTTGAGTCCTGAGCCAAATAACCCATGCCGCCATCGCGGGCCCTCAAGAACATTGGCCAGAACGTCACGTCCTCTCCGCCCAACAAGACTTGTCCGCGATCGGGTGTGACCATACCGCAGGTCATGCGAAAAGAAGTCGATTTCCCGGCTCCATTGGGTCCGAGCAACCCCACGATCTCTCGAGGGCCAACCCGCATGCTGACACCGCCGACGACTTTGCGTCGGCCGTAGGTTTTCTCGAGCCCGTTGACGGTCAGAACATCCATGTGTGGTGCATCCTTGCAACAGTGAAGCCAGGGCGAGCCCAATCGGACTCAGCGGATCAATCCCATGCGTTTGAAATTTGGAAGAAAAGGTATGGGCGCATTCCAATAATGAGGCCAAAACACCAGCACAGCGCGTCCGATCAACAGTCGACCCGGTACGTGATGCTCACGCCACGAACGCGCGTCGGCCGATGCGCTGGAGTTATCACCCATGGGAAAGTATGCATCGGGTCCGAGATCAAAGGTCACGCTGCGGCGCTGCAAGTCCATCAACGAACCGGCCCAAGCAGCAACATTGCTGAGCAAGGCATTGCGGTCGAGCGCCTCCGGAGTCGAAGCATCCGCATACTGCTTTTCGGTCAGATTGTGACGATTTTTGACGTACTCCGACCGCACCTCGCCCGCCGCGGACTCCTTGAGAAATCCAAGTACGTTGTTGTAGTCGGTCAAATAGTCCCCTGCGCTGTGCGCGATGTAGTAGATGTCGCGATAAACCTGGGCTCTGGAAATCGTGCATCCACCGCCTTGAACTCCGATCGCAACGGGTGCTGTATCCAACGGATTCTCGGCGGACCCTTTGGGTGTGTTCGTGAACGTCGGCAGCGCTTTGACGATTGCATAGCGACCTTCGTTGCCCCATGTAACCGGCGAGCCATCGATCCACAGCGTCAAGGAATCGTCGACGTTGGCAAACTTGAGCCGATGCTTTCCCCCGGCCCGAACGGCCGTCGACGCCTCGATTTTGCCAATCAATCCACCTGTTTTGTCTTCAAAGGCAATGATATTTCGGCCTTCGTAGATCAAAGTGGCGGTGGCTGTCCCGGAGGTCAAGTCGATGTCACAGCGGTGTTCAACTCCGGCCTTAACGAGCACGAGTCGGAGCGCCCGAGTCGACGGTTCGGTTGTGATGGTCCATTCGCCACAGAGATCGCCGGTCCAATGCAGACCATCGTTCTCCATCGGACGCGTGAAGCCGCGCGCCATGAAGCCTTCGCGTTGCACGCGGCGTTTTTCGAGAGGAGCCACATCACGGTAATTGGTGGGTATCGTTGTCATGCGACCACCAAAGCTCAAACTCGCATTGTAGGCGGTGAAATCGGTAATCAAACGGTACGAGTTAGCGTCGATCGCTTTTGGGAAAGCCTGGTCGGTTTCGATCGCATCCCACTGCAATGGATCAAGCACACGATGGTGGTACCGAAGCAACGGAAACGCATCGTCAGCCACCCCATCAATCGATGCAGTCCATCGATCCTCGACCATCCCTACACGCCAAGCTGAGGACCCATTTTTCGGATCGTTTTGCCATGCATCCGGCATTCCAGCAGCGACCAAACTCTTGGCGGGATAGTCGGTGTCTGCCAGCGGCTGGAGCATCGATTCAATCACATGCGGCGGCTTGCGAGCGATTTCGAAGCGATCGTTCTCACCTACATGGATGTCGCCACCCTCGATGCGGATCGACTCGCTGGGGCGACCGATACAACGCTTGATGTAGTTGAGCCTCGCATCCTCGATGTGCTTGAACACAAATACATTCCAACGCTCTGGCTTGGAAAATACATACGCTAGCTTGCTGACCAAAATGCGATCGCCCGAAAACGTCTGGTGATTGCGATTGTCGATGAGGTCCAGAATCTGTGGCTTGCGGCATAGCGGGCAGACTGTACCGAAGATCAACGCACCCGTTTTGCTCCCAGTGTCGTTGAACTCCGAGCTGGCGCCGCATTGATACTGGTACCCACATTCCTCGCATTGGACATCTTTATGGGCACCCATTAACGTTGGTGCCATCGAACCGGTCGGAATGACAAAGGCCTCCGCGATGAATGCCTTGAACATCAGTGCCAGGATAAATGCCACGGCCAAGCTCTCAAGCGTTTCGCGAACGACCTGCGGTTGAGGTTGAGGCGTGGTGCTGGTTTCCCCGGCGGGAATACTCGCGGATGGTTGTTTCATGCCTCGATGCAATGCAGTGGATAGAAGCAGTGGATGGGTAAGCTGGAAAAACAGGCTGATTTTCAAGCGGGAACTTGTCACGATTGTACGAACTTTTTGGCCCGACGGCTGCGCAGCTTTGTCGGCCCTCCCAGCGGGACTCTGTGCATTCCGCTCAATACATCTGGCGATCGGCCCGTGCTCTCCATTCGTCAAAAGCGATCTTGGCTTCCGAAGCTAGCATTCGGATCATGGGAATGCTTCGCGACTCAGGCGGCCGGCCGAGTTCTTCATAGAATCGTTGGTCATCGAAACCGATTTCTTCGGCATCGTGTTTGGAGTTTCCGAAATAGACCCGCTGAAGTCGGGACCAGTGGATGGCTCCCAAGCACATCGGACATGGCTCGCAGCTGGCGTACAAATCGCATTCGTCGAGGCGGTGAGTCCCCAGCCTCTGGCATGCGATTCGAATGGCGTTGATCTCGGCGTGAGCCGTCGGATCATGAGACTCTAGTACCGAGTTGTGACCGCGCGCGATGAGCTGTCCTTGATGGACGACCACGGCTCCAAAAGGACCGCCGGCTCCCGACCGCATTCCGCGCAACGACTCTTCAATCGCAGCTCGCATCCAGGATTCTTCGTTGGCCATCGGCGGGTCCCTAAACGAGACGAAGCCCACTCGGAGGTGGGCTTCGTGAATCTTCATTGAACCTAAGGTCGTGCCCCGGGGGTTCTACTTCTTTTCGATCTTTGCGAACTTAGCCTTTTCGTAGGCTGCTTCACCGAAAAGCTTTTCGACTTTGTCTTCGTCGCTCATTTTCTCTGTCTTGCCTTTGCAGTTGTTGCAGCAGAAAGCGATCTTGGCACCCTTGAACTCGATGGCCGTTTCGGCATTGAGCTCACCACCGGAGAATGGACAAGCCTTCTGTTCGACCTGCTCGGTCGCGATCAACTGATGATTGGCCTTGGCAGCAAACTTCTTGCTGTCATCGGCAAACTTCTTGAGGCAGTTGCCGCAGCAGAAATAAACCTTGCCATCCTTCCAGTCGCTGGCCTTGTCTTCTTTGGCTGCGGCGCCCGAAACCAAGCACTTAACTTTTTCAAAATCAATTCCTTCGGCGGCAATCGTGACGGCCGAGAACGAAACCAAGAATGCGAAAGCGCTAGCTAGAAATGTCTTCATAAAAACCTCCAAACGTACAAAATCAAAAAACCAGACTGCTCAATGGTAGGGTGTGAACAAGTCGGGTGTCAATCGTGTCCCTGGGTTCATTCCGGTCCGAATCGCCCGAATTGGGTGGGAACTACGCCATTCGAGCCATTAGCAACTCGCGTTGGCACATCAATTCTTTGGGCATCGAATGGTAGAGACGCATGAAGAATTCGTTTTGGCTCATGATTTCAGCCAGCCATTCTTCTTGGGAAAACTCCATGGCGGCGTCGAACTGAGCTTCGGAAAACCCGTCCAAGCCCTCGACGCAGAAGTCGACCCAGTCCGGAGTCCAGCCGATGGGGGTCTCGTGCCCTGGAATACGTCCCTGGCATCGATTCACGATCCACTCCAGAACGCGAAGATTCTCGCAAAACCCGGGCCACAAAAATTTGCCACGCGCATCTTTGCGAAACCAATTGACGTGGAAAATGCGGGGCAATCGCTGAATGTGCTTGCGCATGTCCAGCCAATGAGCAAAGTAATCGCCCATGTCGTAGCCACAGAAAGGAAGCATCGCCATCGGGTCGCGGCGCACGGTGCCGATGACTCCGGCGGCCGCCGCGGTGGTCTCGGAACCTTGTGTGGCGCCCAGAAATACGCCGTGGGTCCAATCAAAGGCCTGGAAAATTAAAGGCATGGTGGTGGGGCGTCGACCGCCGAAGACGATGGCGTCGATGGGTACCCCTTCGGGATTCTGCCACTCGGGATCGATGTTCGGACACTGGTCGGCAGGCGCCGTGAATCGGGAATTGGGATGGGCTGCCAATCGCCCACATCCAGGAGTCCAATCCAGACCCGTCCAGTCGATCAGATGCTGAGGAGGTTCCGACATCCCTTCCCACCACACTCCAAGCTCGTCGGTCAGAGCTACGTTGGTAAAAATAGTGTTCTGCGACATGGCCTGCATCGCGCTCGGGTTGGAATGCCATGACGTGCCGGGCGCGACGCCGAAAAATCCAGTTTCTGGGTTGATGGCGTGAAGCTTGCCAGTTTTACCCGGCCATAACCAAGCGATGTCGTCTCCAACGAGCGTTGTTTTCCAGCCCAAGTCGCGGTAGCGATCGGGAGGTACGATCATGGCCAAATTGGTTTTGCCGCACGAACTGGGAAACGCAGCAGTAATGTAGGACTTAACTCCGTCGGGGGCTTCCAGGCCCATGATGAGCATGTGCTCGGCCATCCAACCGTGGTCCCGAGCGATCGTGCTTGCGATCCGCAGGGCCACGCATTTTTTGCCCAACAATGCGTTCCCACCGTAACCGCTGCCATACGACCAGACCTCTCGCGATTCTGGAAAGTGCACGATGTATTTCTCATCGTTGCAAGGCCAAGGCTGGTCGGCTTGGCCGGGTTCCAAAGGCGCTCCAACGCTGTGCAGACAAGGGATAAACGTTCCGTCACTCCCCAGTCGATCCAAAACGGCTTGCCCCATGTTGCACATGATCCGCATGCTAACGACCACGTAAGGTGAATCGGTCAGCTCGACACCGATCAACGCCAAGGGGCTGTCCAGCGGACCCATGCAAAACGGCACGACATAAAGCGTTCGGCCGCGCATGCATCCACGAAATTTTTCTTGCAATTCGGCCCGCATGGCATCGGGATGTTGCCAATGGTTGATCGGTCCCGCGTCGGACTGACGCAACGAGCAAATGAAGGTTCGATCCTCCACCCGCGCCGTATCCGATGGATTGCTGCGCGCCAAGAACGAGTTGGGATGGATCTCTGGGTTCAACCGTACGAGCGTTCCAGTGTCCACCAACTGTTCTGTTAGCTCGTCCCACTCCGATTGCGAGCCATCGCACCAACGGATGCTTTCTGCTTCACAAAGCAACGCGGTCTCTTGAACCCAACTCGCCAATGCTGAGTGTGAATTCATCTTCAAAGTGGTACTCGTCATCGACTCGGATTGGGTCATGATGCAAAGAAGTTGTTTTGAGGGAATGGGATACCGAACAAGCGGCGATGAGGTCGGTTCCGAAGGAAGGCATTAGAACAGCGTGCAGGCCTTGGAACCAGCGTGCAGGCCTTGGAACCCAGTGTGCAGGCCATGGAACCCAGTGTGCAGACCTTGGAACTGAGTTGAGACACTGGGCCGTATTCCTTGCACGCAACGCAGTATATCAGGTTCGCGGAACATTGGACCTTCGAGCGAGAACTTCGCCCGTGCGTATCCTTACGAGACACGGCCGATGGGTCGCCCGTGCACGATCGAAGCACGGACTTCGTGGCTCGATTACGGGACGACTCGATCCCCTGTTTGATCTTCCGATGGTGGTGGCGAGTCTTTAGAGTCTCGGGCTGTTTTCTTGACAGATCGTTTCTTGGCCGCCGTCCCAGTGCGACCCGCCGCACCAGTGCCAAACGTGCCTTCCATCGAACTCTTCTGCCTGAGGATGTGATGGTAATGCTGCGCGAACCGGTGCGCCTCATCACGGACGTATTGGAGCAACCGAAGCGCAAAGGACTCACGACCCAATCGAATCGGTTCCTTTTCTCCCGGCCGGTAGATTTCTTCCTCCCGTTTGGCGAGTGAAACCAAGGTGGGTGGCGCGATATCGCAATCACGAAAAGCTGCTAAAGCAGCGTTGAGCTGGCCCTTGCCGCCGTCGATCATGAGCAAGTCGGGAAAGGTTTCTTGCTCCTCGCTCATCCGACGAAAGCGACGCGCGACGACTTCGTGGATCGAACGGAAGTCGTCGATGCCCGTCACACCTTGGATCTTGTACCGACGGTAGCCGGGTTTGAACGGCAGGCCATCGAGGAATTGGACCAGCGAAGCCACGGTATCGTTGCCTCCCAAATGCGCGATGTCGACCCCTTCGATGACCCGCGGCTCGCGCTCCATACCAAGCACCTTTTTAAGTGCCCGCATCCCTTTCTTGGGATCGATGTGGAACACCTCGGGCTGGGCATGTGTATCGATCTCACCACGCCGATCGAGATTCTCAAGCAATTGGATTTCGTCGCGCAGTCGTGCCGCGCGTTCGAAATCCATTTGCTTGGATGCGTCGAGCATCTCCTCCCGCATCTGCTTCAATAAGCGTTCGCTGCCGCCGTCGAGGAAGGACTGGAGTCTCCGAATGTCGCGACGGTAGTCCTCCTTGCTGATCCGGCGATTGCAGGGGGCCGTGCACTGCTTGATCGACGCCAATAAGCACGGCCGAAACCATTGCCAGCGTGGATCACTTTCTTCGATGTCCAAAGAACAGGTTCGGAATTGAAAAACTCGCTGCATGACTTGCAAGGCACCGCGCAGTTGACCAGCACTGGTGAACGGTCCGTACAACTTCGCCCCTTTGTGTCGCGGCGTCCGCGTCACCTCCACACGCGGAAAATCTTCGTGCGTGGTGATCATCAAGTACGGGAAGGTTTTGTCGTCCTTGAGGTCCTTGTTGTGCCGTGGCTGAATGTCCTTGATCAAGCGACTCTCGGTCAGCAAGGCTTCGACTTCGCTCGCGCAAATCAAATAATCGATGTCGCAGATCTCGTGGATCCAATCGGCCGTCCGAATCTCCGTCGCCGCAGCTGCCAAAAAGTAACTCCCGGCTCGCGACCGCAAATTCTTTGCCTTGCCGACGTAGATAACAATCCCCGACGCGTCCTTCATCAAGTACACGCCAGGCGCTTGCGGGAACTCGCGGACCTTTTCGGCCGCTCGGCGGAAGCCGACATTCCCCTGTAGCAGTCCCTCAAGTCGTGCCAGGGTCTCGGGCGTGACGGGCGTGGCTATTACCTCTTCGGCATCGTCTTCGTCCAATTCCGATTCCTCGGACCCAAGATCGTCATCGTCCGACGGTCCGTTTTCTAAGTTATCCTGGCTCATTTAGCCCTCCTAGCAGCCTGCGAAGGCGCCCTGGCACCCCAATGAAATGGCCCCGCACCCCCCATTTGGGGTGACTGGTTGCGACGCGTTATGGCTTTGCGATCGATTTTGGCCCTTGTGGACATTGCCTGCCGTTGGTTATCGTGACAAGGCACCGAACAAAGTTTCACGCTTTTTTATTCTTATGTCCGCAAACGGTTCTCGAGCCGAACACACGCTCGCCCACTTCAAAGGGATTCGTCCAACGATTCTACCGTCGTTGCTCCTTTGCGATTTCGCAAATTTGAAGCACGAAGTGGAATTGCTGGAGGAGGCCGGGGTCGAAATTCTGCATTTGGACGTCATGGACGGACATTTCGTCCCGAATTTGACGTACGGAATGCCGATCGTCCAGGCGCTGCGAAGGATTACGTCGCTGAAGATCGATGTCCATTTGATGATCTCCGATCCGGCGACTTACGCCCCAGCCTTTGTGGAAGCCGGAGCCGACGCCATCACCTTTCACATCGAAGCCACCGCGGAACCAGGACCGGTACTTGATCGGATCCGCGACCATGGGGTGTTGGCTGGCCTAGCGATCAATCCTGGGACACCCATGGCATCGATCGAACCGTTTGTCACCGACTGCGATTCCGTGCTTGTGATGAGCGTTCCGGCCGGTTTTGGTGGTCAGAGCTTTGACCCGATCGCATTGACTCGTTTGAAACAATTACGTCAGAAGTATGGTCCGGAACTGCTTCTGGAAATCGATGGGGGGATCAATGCCCAAACCATCGGATCGGCTGCGGCCGCCGGAGCAGACCTGCTGGTGGTGGGTTCTGCAATTTTTCGCGAGGCAGATTACTGCCAAGCATTGACTCGGTTGCGTCGTCACATCGAACCAGATTGACTCTCATGCGACCGCTTCGATCCTCTCCGTTAATGGATTTTGTATGAATAAGATGGTGGTCGTTCGTCCAGGTTCGACCGCGTTCGATGAAGAGGAACGCATGAAAGGGTGTCTCGACATCCCATTGTCCCCGGCCGGCCGGGAGCAAGTGCGGCGTATGGCGCAAGAAATTGCGCAATTGCCGATTACCGCTGTCTACTCCGGCCCGTGCCAGTCGGCCCAAGCCACGGCGCGCCAAATCGCCGATGTGACGCACTGCAAATCCAAGGTTTGCGATTGCTTTCGCAACCTCGACCATGGCCTATGGCAAGGCCGATGCATTGAGGAAATCAAACGCCAGCAGCCTAGACTCTACCGTCAGGTGCAAGACAATCCTCGCTCGTTCAACCCTCCAGGAGGGGAATCGATTGCCGAGGCCGAACTGCGCGTGGCAAAACAGTTGCTAAAACTAAAGAAGAAGCACGCCAACGAAACCATTGTCGTCGTCCTCCCGGAACCGATGGCCACGCTGGTGGCCAACAAACTCAAGTCGGTGGATCTTGAAAGCCTTTGGAAATCGGAATGCGATAGAGGTTCGTGGGAACTCATCGACGACTCGAACATCGCTTCAGCGAATCCCCATCCCTAACCCGTTTCCTGATCCCTCGTTCGATCGCAAACGCGCTCACCGTGCAGGACAATCCAAACCATCATGGCCATCGCGGATTCACCAAAACCAATCATGCCGCATCCTCCCACCCAAGCCCCGCGTGGCATTCCCGAAGGACTATGGGTGCGATGCCCTGGATGCAGCGATTCGATCTACCGCAAGGAGCTCGAAAAAAACTTCAATGTCTGCCCCAAGTGCCGCTACCACAACTACGTTTCCGCCCGCGAGCGGATTTCGCAGCTGCTCGACGACGGTACCTTCGAAGTATGTGATGAACATATTCTCCCCACGGACCCTTTGAAGTTCGCGGACAAGAAACCCTATGCAGAGCGTTTGGCTGCTGAACAAAAACGGACGGGTTTGACCGATGCAGCCTTGTGCGGCACAGGCATGATCCGCGCGCGGCGCGTGGCCCTTGCGGTCACCGACTCGGCCTTCATTATGGGTAGCATGGGTTCGGTCGTCGGAGAACGATTGACCCGATTGATTGAACGCGCCACCGAAAGCTCTCTGCCCTTGATCATTGTCAGCGGATCCGGCGGTGGGGCTCGGATGCACGAAGGTATCCTATCCCTGATGCAAATGGCCAAGGTGTCGGCTGCCTTGGCTCGCTACCATAGAACCGGAGGTCTGTTCATCAGCGTCTTGACCAATCCCACCATGGGAGGCGTGGCAGCCAGTTTCGCAAGCCTAGGGGATCTGGTGTTCGCCGAACCAAAAGCCTTGATCGGTTTTGCGGGACCACGGACAATCAAAGCCACGATCCGAATCGAACTGCCCGAAGGCTTCCAAACCAGCGAGTTCCTATTGGCACATGGCTACATCGACCGCATAGTGGAACGCTTCCGACTGAAGACCGAAATCGCTGCCGCGATCGATTACTGCGGTAAACGCTAAGCGAGTTTCAAGAATCGCCGTAGCAGCCTTTCTCCGAGAGGCTGATGGATCCAGGGTTCGTCCGCTCGCTGCACTGCCCGGCAAACCTTGTTCCAGGACTACTCGCTATCCTGCGGGTTCAGCGCATCGACGAACTCGGTGATCATGTAACGTCGATCGATCGCAATGTCGCGGAAAGTCTGCTGAGTGCCGCTGGTTGGCCAGTCGATCTGGATCGAGGCGATGGAGGTCGCATCGCCGAGACCAATGGTTTGCTCCAGCGGGTTGGCGCCAAAGCTACTTCCGGAACTGATGTGCCGATAAAGCGTCTGGGGGTTCGGTCCCGCGGTTTGCACCTTGATTCGGGCTCCAATCGCAGCGCGATTGGTTTTCTCGCCCACCAGTCGCAACGTGACCCATGCTTGATCATTCCCTGGATTCTGAAACAGGATGTTGTGGTACTTGTCACCGTTGACAGCGCCTCCCATTTCGATGAATAGGTCGATCGTTCCGTTGCGATCCCAATCTCCGCAGGCGATGCCATGTCCCTTCTGGAGGTGGCCCGTTCCCGACGACGCGCTAATATCCACAAATCGCTCAGCGCTCAAATTTCGAAACATGCGATTGGGAACCAGGCTTCCCAACGCGGGATCCCCAGTACCCAAATAAAAATCCAACCAACCATCGTTATCGAAATCGGCGAAGTTGGAACTCATCGCGACGTAAACGCCATCGATTCCGACATCAGCGGCTACATCTTGAAAGGATGTTCCCGACCGATTGCGAAACAAACAACTCTTAGCCTCGCCATGGGCTTTGCCCGCCAATCCGTCGGCGCAGGCCGCGATGGATCGAACGTAGCTCGATGCGTACAAGTCCTGCCAACCGTCGTTGTCGTAATCCCACGTCCAACAGGAGAAGCCTAAACTCGGTCCTCGAATACCTAACTCATGCGTGACATTTTTGAACGTTCCATCGCGCATGTTCCGAAAGAGCTGTCCTTGTTCATCGGTCGAATAGTTCAAGAAAATGTCTTGCCAACCATCGTTGTCAAAATCGATCCACGTGGCCCCTTTGCAGCAAGCTCCTGGCGGACCGACCAGACCGGATTGAAGTCCTCGATCCTGAAACGTACCATCGCGCAGATTTCGGTACAGTCGATTGGACTGACGCTCGCAACAAACAAATACATCGAGCCAACCATCGTTGTCGTAGTCCGCCCAACAAGCTGCGATCGAATTCACGGGCGCGTCCACACCTGCCGTTTTTGTGACATCGGTAAAGGTACGGTCACCATTGTTTCGGAGCAACGTCGGTCGCATGGCCATGTCCCCCGGCAGCCAGGCCCCACGCACAATGAACACATCCTTCCAACCGTCGTTGTTGTAATCGGTCTGCATGCAGTTCAGCCCTCCCAACTGATTGGCGACGCCAGCCTCCTGCGTGCGATCCACGAATGCCCCTTGGCCATTGTTTAGGTAGACACCCATGGCTTGCGATGGATCGAACGAAGTGACCACAATGTCGAGCCATCCATCATTGTCGAAGTCATCCATGATCGCTCCGCCAGCTTGATTCAAGCGATTCACGCCGACCTGTTGCCCGATGTCACGAAACCGACCGATCGCATGGGCTGGGTCTTCAAAGCGCCCGATGTCGATCAGGTACTTGGCGGGCACTCCGAGTGGATATTTTCCAAGGGTCATGTACGCCACGTTGAGCAACCACTGGACCTCGCCATCCTCGGGAAATCGATTGAGATACTCCGTGAAGTGTTCGATCGCAATCGTGGAACCAGCGGGATTCGTGTGCACTGCCGCCGGGCTGATCGGCAAGATGCACGAACTCTCGCCGCGGCACTCGATGCAATTCTCATTCTCGCCGCGACGCAACGCCGTGATTCCCTGAAAGTAGATTAGCGTGTAGAGAAAGTCCTTGGCGATCGCCGGCGATTGCTCTACCCATTCACGCGCCTGCTTCAAATCCTCGTACGCTCGGACAGGGTCCCCTTCATAATTGAGAAAGGTCGCTCGGGAGAATCGGACAGATGCGAGTTGGTCAGGAGGTAATTGCGATTGCTCGAGCATCACATCCAATCCCCGAATCGTTTCAGCGATCGATTGCCGAAAATGCGCACCGATCTGCTCCAGTGTGTAATCCGCCGGCCATGGTTTCACGCAACCCAGCACCCAACCGTAACCCGATGAATCGAGGATCATTCGAGGTTGGTAATCCACCGGCTGTTGAGCTGCGTTGCCGGGGCGATTGGCATTCGAAGCGTTGAGCGAGGCGAATGGCGTGGTTCTCGCGGGCTGAACTCCCGGAGGTTGCACGAGCCAGCCGCTCCAGAAAGCTGCCCCCGCGGTGAGGGCTGCCACGACGATGGCACCGGCTGCAATGAAACTCCAGAACCGCGTTGTTGTCGGCATAGGTATTCGAAACAACTCCAATGGAGGCCGGTGTCACGTGAAGATCGAAGACAGTCGAGAACGTCACGCTGCAATTGCCTGACCGAACCATCGAGGCGGCCGATTGCCATTCGTCCTTTTGCAATTCGCCTAATCGTTGCGTCGGCAGCGTACCAAGCTCATCAATGCGAACGCGGTTCCGTACTGTTGATGGTAATTGTACAGCGGATAATCCCACCACGAACCATCCTTTTCTTGCAAACGCAACATCACATGCGCGAGTTGATCTTGCAAAGCCGCTTGTTCATCCACAGGGATTCGTTCCAATCCCAAAGCCGCATAATAGTGTCCGTAGTAAAAGAAATAGCCTGCCACCAGGAACCAGGATTCATGGGGCACAGGGCGTTTGCGACCGATATCGAGCCACAGATTTCGAGCGAACAGGCGCTTATTCCAAGCCACCATCGCTTCCTGGCTCACGCTCGTATCGCCATATAAACTTAGCGCCAAATTGCAGGCTTGACTTCGTCCGACGCTTCCTCCGGGTTTATTGATGTCTTGATTGGGGGCGGTTCGGAAATCTTCGGAATACAAATAGGCTAGATCGGGGCGTTGCTGGCGACGAATGACTGCCAGCCCCCGTTCGATCAATCGCTCAGGGACCTCAACGCCTAGATTGCGGGCTTCATGCAATGCAACCAGGACGGTGGCAGTGGTGAAACTCGTGGGCTCGGCAGCGGGCTGCTGTAGGTGCATGACGAAGTCGTAGTAGCCCCATCCCCCTTTGGTGGTTTCGTATCGACCGAGCAATGCGACTTGATGTTCTATTTCCAAAAACAGGCGTCGCTGCTGATCGACGTCTCCCTCGCGAAAACGGTGCAATCGCACGAGGGCCTCAATGCCATAGGCATGTCCCCAAACGTTGTACAACGCATCTTGATTGGCGCGCCGCAACTTTGGCAAATGCGCTAGCAGCCAGGCCTCCCCACGTTCGATCACATTGAGCGGTACATCGCAGGCTTCGCGGCAATCAAGAAGCGCTGCAACGCATAGAGCAGTGGCACCTGAACGAAACGCATGATGCGCTCCCGGAATGGGAGCATAAATGTTTAGGTCCTTGGTATTCGTTGCCGATCCCCACGAGCCATCTTTGTTCTGGACTCCGACTAAGAAATCGATCCCGCGCTGCAGTGATTTGCGTACTTCCTCCGGCTCGGGTGTTTCGACTGCAATCGGTTCCGTCACTTGTTCGGATTGCGCCCGATCGCGATCCTGCGCGCAAAGCTCGGTGCGGCGATCTTGCAACGCCCATAGGCCAACAAAAACCACGACTACCGTAGCTTGCGACAGGAGACGTCTGGCTCGGATCCAAGGATTTCGTTTGGTGTCGTACAAGCGTGTGCTCATCACTTGGCTGGCGTCATGGTTTCAACCACGTATTCTTCTGAGGAAAGTCCTTCGAGAATCTCGGTCTGATCTCCGGACACGATGCCCGTTTTCACCCGTCGCTTCTGAGGTTTGAACTCGCTATCGAGCGCGTACAAGTACGTTGCACCATTTTCGTTGGCATCTACATGGATCATGCGCGACGGAACCAAGACCGCCTTGGCATTGAAGTGAGCGACCCAATGCGCATGGCCCGTCATGCCAGCCACGACGCGATGCGGTGCAGAATCTTTGAGTTGGAATTGCAACCCAAACGTGCCATCGGCGGACGGCACCTCAGCAACGCTTTGGATTTTTGCAGCGATGCGATGTCCAGGGAATGCAGTTGGAATTAGGTATCCAGCTGCGCTCGTTTCGGCATTGGCCATTTCCGATTCCGGTAGATTGCATTGAAAACTCAATGAGCCCGCCCGCACCACGGTCATCAGAACTTCGTGTGCCGCTACGTTTCCGTGTGGCCGAAGTTTGTTCGACATGTCTGCGATGTTCGCGAACTTGCCATCGGTCGCTTTGCCGAAGTACACGATGCCGTCATGGGGAGCCATGACTTGCAGTTTCTCGACGTCCGCCTGAAGTCGCGCGAAATCCCGTTCTGCTTTTGTTAAGTCCAAGCGGGCTTTTTTCAGACTGGCATTGCGCTTCTCGCGGACGATGGGTTGCAGGCTACGGAATTGTTCGTACGCGATCTCAGCTAAACGATGCGCGAGTTTTTCGTCCGCTTGGCTACGATCCAATCCAAATTGAGTCGAGCGCTGATGATTGAGCTGGGCTTGTTCAAACGAAAACTGTGACCTGGCGAAATCGTCCTTAGCGCGACGCAAAACAATCTCTTCGGATTCTTCGGTCAGATCATCCGCTTTGTACATCTTCTCGAGTTGCTTGAGTTCTTCGGCGGAATAATCGAGGTAGTCCTGCATCGACTGGAGGGATTGCTCGCTGGCTTTTTTGCTCATCGGGAATGCGCGTTCCATGAAAAATGCAAAGTCCTCATCGGCGCGTTGTTTGGTGCGCTCGGCCGTTGCGTCGTCGATCTGCTGCTTGGCTTCCGCGACGTGGTGTTCGCTTTCTGCTTCCTCAAGCGCGAGCCGCTGCATGTGCAGTGCAATCTCCTGTTGCTGGACTTGATCTTGGGCATCCTCCATTTCGAATTCAACCAGCATGTCGCCCGCGTGAACCACGGTTCCATGCCCGACCGATTCTCGCACTTTCAAGACCAGGCTGGACTCCAGATCCACTCGAATTTCAGTCGACTGGGTGGCTGAAAAATGACCGGGAAGGGTCATTGTTTTCTCGATCGGACCGAGCGTGGCCTGGACCGCGCCGGGTGGCAATGCGTCCTCGGCTTGCGTCGATCCAACGTTGGCCAACGATACCAAACCAATTCCAGCCAGCGCCATCAACGTAAATTTGTATTTCACGGGAACACTCGTTTGAAAACAATCATGGGAGAATACGAACCGGTGCGAAAACAGCCATCGGAGAATTCGGCTGGCGTAGAAGCTGCCTCCATAGCATAGACCAGTAGCTAGCATCGCGCGGAGAAAGGCAGCACTGTCCGATCGTAGATTTTTCGGAGTAACACCTACCATTTCTTCTTTGCAGTTCCGTGCACGTGACTACGCGATGGCTTAAACTGGCTGTATCGATTGCACCGCGCACGGGCCGATGGCAGGAACTTCAACTGCGGACGGCCTGCTTCCTCCACTAACCCAGAGTAATTCCCAAATGAACGCACTCTCCCGCCGCCATTTTCTCGAGCGATCCATGTTGTCGACGGCTGCAGCCATGGCTATCGCTTCGCGTTATGCCACCGCCATCGAGCCACAACCCCCTACTTCCTTCGGTCCCAACGATACGATCGAGGTGGCGGTGATCGGCGGAGGTGGGCGCGGGCAATCGCACATAGAAGGCTTCGCCGCCAACCCCGGCACCGTGGTCACGCATGTTTGCGATTGCGACGAAAAGCACGGGCAAAGCTGCTGCGAAGCGGCCGCGGAAAAGCAAGGGGGTCGCAAGCCCGTTTGGGTGCGCGATATCCGGCAGTTGTTAGAGCTTCCATCGGTCAATGCGGTCAGCATCGCTACCCCCAATCATTGGCACTCGTTGGGAGCGATTTGGGCCATCCAAGCGGGCAAGGACGTGTATGTCGAGAAACCCGTATCGCACAATGTGCTCGAAGGCAGGCGGGTAGTCCAGGCTGCTCGCAAGCATCAGCGGATCGTGCAAACCGGTACCCAAAGTCGCTCCAATCCAGGCATGCGTGAAGCCATGGCGTTTCTGCACGCAGGCGGTATCGGTGAAATTTCGATCGCCCGCGGACTGTGTTACAAACGTCGCGAATCGATCGGCCCACGCGGCAACTACGAGATCCCTAAGGAAGTCGATTACGATTTGTGGTCGGGACCAGCACCTATCTTACCTGTGTCACGCAAACGATTCCATTACGACTGGCACTGGCAATGGGCGTACGGAAACGGCGACTTGGGCAACCAAGGCATCCATCAAATGGATTTGTGCCGATGGGCGCTCGGAGAGGATCGAATCAGCGATCGTGTATGGTCGTTCGGTGGTCGGTACGGCTACGAAGATGCAGGTGAAACGGCCAATACGCAAGTCGTGGTGCACGATTACGGTCCGCGCAAGCTGATCTTCGAAGTTCGTGGTTTACCGACTCCGTCCTACAAGGATGTGGGGGTCGGCATCATCATCGAAGGCTCCGACGGCTACCTCGTCATGACGTCCTACGCCAACGGAACGGCCTTTGACCTGGAGGGTAAGCCGATCAAGAAGTTTTCGGGAGGTGGGGACGACCGACACTATAAGAATTTCGCCGATGCCGTGCGGTCGCGCGATCATACCCAGCTCAACGCCGACATCGAACAAGGGCACTGGTCCAGCGCGCTGTGTCACCTAGGCAACATTTCGCTGCGGCTCGGGTCCAATATACCTACTCAAGAAGTCTCCGAAGCTATCGAATCCCTAGGCGGAGATGCGGCAGTTATCGATACTTGGAATCGTACCGCCGAACACTTGAGTGCGAATTCAGTGACCGATGCAACCGTCCAAATGGGCCCACAACTCGAGATTGACCCAGTCTCCGAGTCGTTCGTTGGCAGGGATGCTCCAAACCAATGGCTGACACGCGAGTATCGAGCGCCTTACGTCATCCCATCGGAGACCGCGATCTAGGACCACGGGTCCCCCGAAGACGGTTGCGGTACGCAAATCGATCGTGATCCGAAGAATTTCATGCCCAGCCCCGGGATTCACCAATCCCGGGGAACCCGGAAATGGACTATTCTAAGAGGTATGAAATCAACCCCTCTCAATGACCAGATCCTCGCCATTGTCTATGCCCCTGATTACCGCCCGTGCAAACCACGGCTGATCGTAAAACGGCTCAAGCTGGAGGAGGATCAATACCCAGAATTTCGGAGAGCGCTCAAGCGGCTGATACGCGAAGGTCGCTTGTCCTACGGCTCGAACCACCTGATCTTGAAGCCAAACGTACCTGGCCCGACCGCGAAGAGTGACGCTCCCATATCCAAATCCGAGCAACGTGATCGCTTCGTCGTTCAACCTGGCAGCGCGCCATCCACCGAGGAGTTTCTGGCTGAACAAGACGCTTTCGAGGAATCCTCGGACGACGCGTCGGACGATGGAGGCGCCGAGCCATCCGTTCGTTCACGCACGTCAAAGCGCGGGTCGAGCAACGAAGTGGTTGGCATGTTTCGTAACGCACCCAACGGCGGCTACGGATTCGTAATGGTCCCCCGTATCGATGGGGTTTCAACTCCGGATATCTTCATACCTGCCAAGGCCAAGAAGAATGCCATGAATGGTGATAGCGTGCGGGTCCGCATGCGCAAACCCGACCAAAATGGTCGGATCGAAGGTGAAGTCGTTGAGATCGTTGAACGAAATCGGCGGCAGTTCAGTGGAACCTATCAAGTCGTCGACGGTAAATCGATTGTTTGGATTGACGGTGCAAAACTGGAGCATCCCGTTAGCGTCGGCGACATTCGCGGCCTGCCTCTAGAGAGCGACGATAAAGTAATCGTGGAACTGGTGAAATTCCCCGATGAGTTCCATCCGGGTGAAGCCGTCATTCTGAAGATCCTTGGAAACATCAAAAATCCCGCCGTCGATACGATGGCCGTCATCCACCAGTTCGGATTGCCCGAAGAGTTTCCGGAGCATGTGCTGGAAGATGCTCGCACGCATGCCGACCGCTTCGATGAAGAAGTCATTCCCGAAGGGCGAACGGATTTAACCGCAGTCCCTACCATTACCATCGACCCCATCGATGCACGCGATTTCGACGATGCGATCTCGCTCTGCAAGAACGAGAAGGGGAACTGGGAATTGCAAGTCCACATTGCGGACGTGGCCTTCTTTGTTCCCGAGGGAAGTCCACTTGACGACGAAGCCAAGCAACGCGGCAATAGCGTCTACTTGCCCGATCGCGTTATCCCCATGCTTCCGGAAACAATCAGCAATCATTTGGCCTCCTTGCAACCCGATCGGCGTCGGTTGGCCAAAACTGTTTTCATCGAGTACTCCCCCGAAGGCGTGCTGGTCCACACCACGGTCTTCAACAGCGTGATCAAAAATGCATATCGATTCAACTACGAACAGATCGATCAGTACCTAGGGGATCGCGAGCCATGGCGTGAACGGCTGCCATCCGAGATCTTTGAGTTGGTCGCCAACATGCATAGCTTGGCCATGATGTTGCGCGGAATCCGAAAACGCAACGGAGGCATTGAACTGTCATTGCCTGAGGTCAAGATTGATCTCGACAAACTGGGCAAGGTGAAAGGTGCGCATGTGGTCACCAATACCGAAAGCCATCAGATCATCGAGGAGTTCATGCTGGCGGCCAATCAAGCCGTAGCCACCTGGCTCGACGTCCTCGAGTTGCCTTATGTGCGGCGAGTCCACGCTCCGCCAGACCGTTTGAAGATTCGACGTCTGACCGAATTTGTGCGTGCATTGGGGATCTCGGTTGAAGACCTCCAGGATCGCTTTGAGATCCAAAGGGTGGTCGATAGTGTCCGCGGTCAAACCACGGAGTACGCCGTCAACTACGCCATTCTCAAGAGCATGTCCAAAGCGGTCTATCAGTGCGAGTTCGAGCGTCACTACGCGCTCAACATGTCCCACTACTGCCATTTCACCAGCCCCATTCGCCGCTACCCAGACTTGATCGTACACCGCATCATTGAGAAGTTGATTCAGAAGCTGCCGGCCAAAGAGAATCCGGAATTGCTCGAGCAACTTGGCGAGCATTGCAGCAACACTGAGCAGACGGCTGAAAACGCCGAACGCGAGTTGGTGCGAGTCAAGTTACTGCATTACCTTGACAAAAAGGTCGGCGAAATGCTCACGGGCATTGTGGCGGGGGTACGCGGCAGCGGGTTGACCGTCCGCGGCATCGAGATACCCGTCGACGGCCTTATCCCTGTCGAGAAATTACCACAGGACCGCTACCGCTTCGATCGCGACACGCACACGCTGGAAGGCTTTCGGACAGGCAATCGATTCCGACTCGGCGATGAGCTCATCGTCCGGATTGATCACGTCGATTTGGCGCGCCGTCAATTGATTTTTAGGCTGGAGAAGGTGACGCACCATGCCCAACCCGTTGCAGTTTCAAATCGAAAGAAGTCGTCTGGCAAGAATCCGGCTAACAAGTCCTCGAAGAAAAAAGGCCGGCGGCGCTAGACGTGATCGAGCACCTGAACTCCTTGCGTCTCTCGCGATGGCATTCAGAAAGGGTACCAAAGTCGATCCGGCCCTGTCAAAAATACCTCCTACTCGTCTAGGGTCATTGGTCTCCAAACGGAAAACCCGCGAGTCGATGGGTCTACCGGTTGAAACGCTCACCATGCCCGTCGACGTTACCCATGAGTGCAAGTCACCGCAGTTGGGCAAGCAATTCAGCCACGGCCGGAAGATAGTCTAAAGCCCAATTCAGGGATAGAATGGGTCATTCCAAGGAGCCAATCATGACAAAAGTAACAATAGCCGATGAAATCGCCGAGCAAATCCGCAGCAGTAATGGCCCAATCGAGTTAGTCGATTCACACGGTCAGACAATTTGCGTCGTCCGTCGTCCGCCAACCCAGGCGGAAATTGAGCGAGCACGAAGTCGAGCGAGCAAAGAAGGGAATCGCCTTTCGTGGCCTCAAGTGGTAGCACAGATCAGGGAGGGAGTTGTTGAGTGACGTACGATGTTGAGTTTTCCATGGATGCCGCTGCCGAGCTTTTGCGAATCGCGGAAGTGGTTGGATCTGCGGTGTTGGTGCTGCGAGCGGCGGATGCGATCCGTCAGCAGTTGGAAAATGACCCAGCGGATAAGGGCGAGTTTCTGTCCGAAGGTCTATACTACATCGACGAGCAACCTCTTCGTGCGTTCTTCTTGATCGACGTTGATTCGATACTAGTTGAGGTTACAGACTTTCGAATTCTTTAGTCGACGAAAGATTCGGTTCAGTGGGCGGGTTGAGTTGACTCCCAATACGAACACGCCCGGTTACGCCGCTCCACTTCAACCGTTTGTTCGCAGCCACAGTCAATCTATCCAGCCACCTGTCGCGGGCGGCACCGGACCACAGCGTTGAGCTCGATCTGGTTGACATTTGCCTCATTGCTACTCGCTGCTCCCGTTATTACGCATCGCCGCTTCGAGTTTCTTGATGTCCTCGGACGACAACTGCGGGCGGTTCACTTTGAGCGTCAACTTGTTGAGCTTGGCGGTTTCTCCGTCCCGATGGTTCGGGGCCTGATTTGTGATTAGTTTTGGTGTGAATGAAAAGGATTACCGAGGCCGAGGAGTTGATTTGTCGTGCAGCCGAGCCGGTCGATCACCAGCACGAGCACCGCCCGCTACGCTGGACTGAGCACGAGCACGATGGGACCTGATCGCCTGTGGGCCAGATCGTTTGGAATCACCGCAGCAGCTGTGCGAGATTTGTTAGTAAGTTGGACCGACTCGGCGGTTTCGGTGATTTTCTGGCACTGCTAATTCTTCCGCTGGTCGAGGATCATTTGTTGTCCGCAGTGTACGCAACGAGACGTCTCCAACACGACACGCCATCTGGGAGTTAATCCGTGCAAACATCCAGACATGTCTCGCCCCACCCAGTTGCGGCAGTTGGGACAACGCAAAAACCTATCGTAATGATTCCAAAAGTAAATCCAATATAGCATCGGAGTTGCAACCACATACAGCACGGCAACCGCAGCAACAAGTACCGCTGACAGTGAGGATGTGATCAATGCCGGTGCAAAAAGCGAGTAGACGACCAAGCCGCAAAAATAAAATGCCATCCTCGCAACGGAAAACTTCGCCCCGTTTACGGGATTCCAAAACGTTTCGAATGCTTGATGCGATGGTAATTGCGAGGTCATTGGCACCTTAATACGAATTGTGAAGGCGTCCAAGTCAGAGTCAATAGCTGAAAGACCCAAATTGGGACTGCGATTTGTCTACACCTGAGTCAATTGATTGTGAAGAAGATGCTGGCTCGAAACGAACTGTTTGGTATTCGATCGACCTTTGCCGTTTCTCCGGTACCATTCTACAAGTGGTGTAACTCACGGTTTTGGTCCTTGGTTCTGGAACCCTGCGGCAAGTCGTGTACTTGACGGTTTTCTCCTTCTGTTCGGGTACGTGATTAGTAACCGTATAAGTGATTGGTTTGTCAGTTCCTGGAACCGTCTTGGTTTTCTCCTCGTGAACGACTCTCATTACGGTATACGTTACCGTCTTGGTCACTGTTTCATATTTCGGAACGGATACCGTGTAGTTTATCTTCTTTTCATGTTTCTCGCGAACAGGAACCGAAACGGTGTAGTCAATAAGCCGCGATTCGGTCTGGAAAACGGGACGCATTCCGGGAGGTACTGTCAATGAGATAGTGTTTTTTGAATCGCAATTCGCAGTCGGTGGAAGAACTCTCTCGGTTCCCCTAACAATTGCGAAATAGAACAGGAACAGCAAGAACTCGGTAGCTGCAAAACCAACGAGCAAAGCGAAACGTGATTTCGTCATGGAAACCTTCTGAATGCTAGCAACTCCAACTTAGGTAGAGCATCTCATTTCTATATCGGCCACCTATTCTCCACGCGGTTTGCAAATCTTCGCAAAAGCACGAGGTTTCGTTCAAGTGCAGCTCAGCAATGCAACGGCGGGGTTGACCGGGGACGAGCGGAAAGGCAACCACTGCCCAAACGCGATTTCGAGCCCTCCGCGTCCAACCCATGGTTCGTCGGCATTCACCGTGAACGTGGGGGTCGTGGTTTGTATTCGGGGATTATCGAGCCGTCGGGCAGTCGCAACAAAACGCCTTCAAATGGGAAAGCGTTCTACTGAGTGATTGGCGATAGTGTGAAACACTCCAAACTGAAGAAGTCCGGCAATCGTCGCAAACGTGATGCTTCGACGCAGCATTGTGCGAAACCGTTGTCGCACGTAGATCACCACAACAAGAAGCGTCATGCATGTCGTCGAGATAGATACCAAACGGCCAATGTCCCGCTGAATGAGAAAGTTAAGGCCGTCTTGTTGCCACATCAGAAACAGAAAGGCGAGCCACCCGTAGCAGAGAAACTGTGACAGCTTGAATACGAATGAACGGGATTGTTCACTGGGCGTAGAAAGCGTGCGGTCAGGGACCTCTGTTACGTTCGGTGGTTGGTACGGCGATTGAGTCACGAAAATAGTTGATTTCAGTTCGACGAACGACCGCGATGACTGATGTCGTGGCAAGGAAAGTTTCCATCAAAACAAGGGCGACGCGTGACTTCGGTCCATCGCATTGTTCTTGGCGTATTCTGCGTGGCTTTAGTTTGCAGGTAGCAAGCCACGCTTGTTTAATGGATGCAGTGTATCAGTCATTGATTCCAATCAGCCAGTTGAGACGAGGAAATTTCGGATTCGTTGTTTTAGTGCATCGTCCTCTGTACCTTCGATCAATGTGGTAAGCCGACCATTGCTTTCGCGTCGCCCATAGATTTCGAGTTTATTATGTGTCCGTAAATCGTTCAAGAAAAATGTCTCGTACGATCGACGCTTCGCATCAGGAACGCCGTTCACAAAATCCACGGCGTCTGCTGTAACGACAATCTGAAAATGCCATCGAGGTTTTGCCACCATCCATATGACGTACAAGGCAAAGCCGGCGATCGCGAAGTTTACAAACATTCCCATGGCGATGGATACTGAGTGGTTGGATCCCTTAGCCAAAAACGAATACGATCACCGAAGGCGGTTTTGACTTACTGCAAGTCAAAAACGCACGTTCCGAGCACTTCGGTCCAATGCTTTTGTTCCCCCGGCACGGGCATTGGTTTGTGGCGTTCAAGTCCCCTGTGCGAGAAAGAAAGAGCTCAGTATACAAAATGACAACTCCAAGAGAACAAGCACGAGGTGAAGGCAACTGCGCGAGGGCGACCGAGCGTGGGAAGGAAGCCTGCGAATGCATGGGCCGTGATTTTGCTGTTGGGGGCCGAGTCTGTCCGACGCCGTCAGAGCGTCACACCCTACTCGGATGCATTCTCACCAAATCTGCAAGGTTACGTACAGAAACATCCTACAAGGCCGGATCGGTCAGGCGAGTGAGCCAAACATTACGAATGCCCCAAGAAAGCCAACACAGCCTATCGATCGATCAGGTAAAGGGTGAGCTTGTGCAGAGGAAACTAGTGTCCTTATCCGGGGAGATCTGCGTCGCTCCAGGGAGTAAGTCATCTCGACGACTGAAAGCCAGGAACAGACCCGTGCAAGCGGGACTGGGCAAC
>JBGSHV010000007.1:0-12853 GCA_041752005.1 Pirellula sp.
TAACCGTTCACACCCCGATATTCATTGTGCATTTTTGCAGCTAAATCAGCCGGTACGCGTTAGCGTCCGGTTTCTTCGAATTGTTACGCAAACCGGACGCTAACGCGTTCCGGCTAATCGGAGTGTGAACGGATACGTGCGATGGATCACTGGAAGTGTTCGGCTTCCAATTCGTAGAAAACGCCTTGAAGTCCATCGATGGGTTTTAGGTAGGGCCGAACTTGCAAGGTGCCGGCTAACGAATGCTTGCGCATCGATTTTTGTGCAAACTTGTCGCCGATCAGACGGACTTCGATCATGTGAGTCAGCGGCGGCTGCTTGCCAAAGCAACAGGTGGCCCAATCCGGGACCAGGATAAAGGTCTTGGCAGCGTTGCTGGCCAACGATGTCGGGTGGATGTAGCCTTTTAAAAACACCTTCTTGCCGTCGAGCTGAAGCGCCGAAACAGGCGGAAAATCCACCCCGCCCACGGGGCTCTTCAATTCGGCGAACGATATGCGCTCGTATCCATCGGGCAGTTCGGTGTAGTACACGTACGTGTGTCGAATCGGGTTGACAATCAATGCGAATAGCGACAATCCGATGCCAATCCAAGCCACCCCTCGGCCACTGAGTTCCAAAGGAAAGCGTTTGAGATTGCGGAACGCAACCAACGCGCACACCAAACCAACGGCTGATAGAACCAGCAGAAGCGGGAAGTACCAAGACAGAAGGCCGAGGGCAGCGAAGACCAAACCAAGAACGGCTGCCCGGCTGACCGACCGATACGAATAATCGTCGCCGATTCCTTCCTGGCGATCCATGTCTGCACTGGAAAGTGTTCTGGGTTGATCCGAGGTCGAGCTAGCCATGGCGGGAACAGGTGAAAAAGTTACCGGCCGACCAGCGAATAGTGCAGAAGTCGACGCAGAAGATGCAATTCATGTCCAAACATGTCAGCCGCGACCATCCACATGCTTACTGCGAAAATCGCTGCCGACAATCCAAGTACGGACCACAGAGACAGAGAGTTCATCGCGAATCCCTCCGGTTCGAGGCGGAGCGGCGCCTTCTGCCCTGCGATTGGATACTGCGAGTTATCGCTCAAACCGCCGTTGTACCGACCTGCCAAGTTCGCCCCCTGGTGACTCGCCATGGGCTCCCATACGGGCGAGGTTGCATTCAGCCGCCATCCGAACGCAAACTGCGAAGTCATTCGCTGGCGTGCCCCGGCAGTGGGGGGCCCTGCGACGAAGGCGTACGATCCGACAGGATTCTTCTCCTCAACGCGGCCAATCAGGCTCTTGCGGTCGGCCGCAACGGGGCTCTCGAGACGCTGCATGGGCGACCAATAAGAACTGCTGTTGTTGGTATTGCCCTTTGCTCCGGGTGGCTTGGGGGTCGTGGCTGGGCTGGGGATAGGAAAGAAAGTCGATGCCCGCTTGACGGCCTTGGGATCGATTTTCTCAAGTTCGACCAACCGGACTTTGGCTGCTGGAAGCGGGCATGCCCGCAGGTAATTGACTACCGGTACCCGCACCCATGAGTTGTCTTCGTTGGCGTTTTTGAACAATTCGCTGAGCCGATCAACTTGGCTCCAGTCGCCCCAGCGAGCCAAGTCTGGGATGACGAGGTCGGCCAAATCGGGCGCGTCGAGCAAATGCCGCATCGACTTGAGGATCTCGTCTTTGGGAAGGGCCTCTACTTCAGTACCGTGAAACCGCAGGGCCATCACGGCCGAATACACGTCGGGATAACTCGCCTTGCGATTGGCTAGGAAACGTTCATCGATCAATTTGAGACCATCCGGCCCCTTGAGCATCAGGTAGGAGGCGATGAGTGCATCGAGCCCCGCTCGCTTTTCGGGCTCATCGCTTCGGATCATGGCCTCGAACTCGTCCGCGTCCTCCGGCGTACCGCAGATCCCGAGCATGGTGAAATACAACCGTTTGCGATCGGGAGAAATCTCGGGATCACGTACCCACTCCATCAGTTGCGCACGATTCATCTTGTCCTTAAGCTTCTTCACGTCGTCGTACGGCGCAAGGGCAAACTCGTCGTAGCTGTCTCGAGACAACAGCGAGTCAGGGTGTTCGAAGTACTGCTGGTAAAACTCCAAGCGTGCTATCGAGTCGTCGGGCAAAGCTTGGATCGCATCCACGTACTTGGTGGCTGCTTCGGACAGCGGCAAAGGAGTCGACCAAACTAGGTTCCTTGGGTCGACACCTAGGAGCAGGAACTTCTTGGTTGACTTACCAGAACCAAAATAAACCAAGTCCACTTTTTGGCCTGGCTCGAGAATGGAATCACCTCGCAACACCCGTTCGACCGCAAAGGTGGCGTTGCCATCGATGTCGTCTCGACCATCGGGAACGAGGCTGGCGATGGCCACGGCGTCCATCGAAAGGCTTTCCTGGCGCAGGGTTTGCGACGCCGCGGAGCAAAATGGGCAGCACTCCGAAGCGGTCGCGGTGCGGCCCAACATGCCCATACCGACCAAACTCGCGGCCAGCAACCAAGCCGATACCGTTACACAGCGTTTCATCACCATCTCCCTCACCATCGATTCAAGTGGAATTTCCTACTTTTTCGATTCCGACCGCACATCGCGATTCCCTTATCGTTAAATGTAAGTCAAAGATAGCGGGGGTGAACAGACGGAACCTGAGAAAAAGGGTCCGGATCAGGCCGGTTTTGCGTCCCTTGCGGCTGGCAAATCCAAGCGTCTCGGCTACAGTTCCTTTAGACAATTCCGTTCCTTTTTCTGAGAAAGCTGCGCGAAACACGCCATGCAATTGCCTGTCGTCCAACCATCCGAGGTGGCTTCCAAATCGCGCTCCCTCCCTGTGGTAAACCCTGGTTCTGAGTCAGCACCCGTGGCTAATGAATCAATGCCGTTGCAGCAGACAGTGGCTTGTGGTTCCGCCGCGAACGCCTTCGAACCCAGTCGACGACTCCCGTCCTGGCTGCGTCGCGAAGTGCCCAAGGGCAACGCGAACCATTTCACCTGGGATGTTCTTCGCGAACTGAAACTCGAAACGGTTTGTGAGAATGCCAAGTGCCCGAATCGTATGGAGTGCTACTCGCAAAAGACCGCGACCTTCATGGTCATGGGCAACGTCTGCACGCGCCCCTGCGGCTTCTGCTCTGTCGCCCGCGGCCGACCTGAGGAACTGGAACTCGACGAACCCGAGCGTGTGGCGGAGGCCGCCGCCCGATTGGGACTTAAGCACGTGGTCATCACCTCAGTCACGCGGGACGATCTGCCCGATGGTGGCGGCGAACACTTTTATCAATGCGTGCTGGCGGTGCGACGCCGGACCGGAGCATCGATCGAAGTCCTCACGCCGGACTTCGTACGGCATCGCCATGGACTCGATCGCGTCATCGAATCGGCGCCCGAAGTCTTCAACCACAACATGGAAACCGTGCCCCGGTTGTATCGCAAAGTCCGAGGTCCGAAAAGTGAATACAACTGGACCTTAGAATTACTGCGATATGTTAAGCAATCCAATCCCGCCATCCGCACCAAGAGTGGCCTGATGCTCGGATTGGGCGAAACACGCGATGAGCTGATGCAATGCCTGGCCGACCTTCGCGCCTACGACTGCGATTTCCTGACCCTCGGGCAATACCTGCAACCGGGGCCCAAGTACCTACCGGTCGTGCGGTACGTTCCCCCCGAGGAATTTGAAGAGCTCGGTCGCTTGGCCGAGAGCATGGGCTTCCTAAAAGTAGCCTCAGGCCCCTTCGTCCGCAGCTCCTACCACGCCCGCGACATGGCCGAAAGCCCTATAAGTTGATCGTTGCATGTCTTAGTTCGAAGGTCCCGACTGGGCCGACAGACCCTCTGCCGGTGTGCATAAGCCACCGGTTCCCATGTCCCCTCACCCGATCGCAAAGCCCCGAATGGGGCGACACAAGGTCCACACGGCGATGACAGCCTCCACCAACATCGGGGCTTAGCAAGCCCTCAACTCTTGTGTCGGCCCTTCAGGCCTCGAAACCTTTTTTGTTGAACAACCAGACCGGTGGCTTACGCACACCGGCATTAGTTGTACCGGCCCTTCAGGCCTGAGGTCATCAAAAACCTTGACTCAAATTTTGTCCGCTGGACCTTGGATCAAGTCTTGGTTCGAAAGGCCCAACCGGGCCGACAGACCCTCTGCCGGTGTGCGTTAGCCACCGGTTTCCGTGAGTTCCTCCGCAATGGCTTGACTGAATAGCATCACACAACGCTCTCGAAGGGCCTGCTTTTTGGCGGCCATTCGCTGATTCAAAGTGCGCTCCAAAGCATCGCGATCCAACTTTATTTGTTTGGCAAATGAATCGGCGAGGCTCAGGAGTCGTTGCAATGTCGGACCTTCCCGCTTCGAATCGCTAGGAAACATACTGGACGAAGGACTTCCAACCGACGACCAAGCGGGTGTGTGCGGCAGCACTTCGGTGTGGCTCGCTACGCCATCGTTTCCTACCCCGGTCAGCAACTCGATTGGGACGGCTGCCATGGCGGATAAATCGGTCAAGGCAGTGGATCCCGCGACGGTGGAAATGTTGCGCAAGGATTCACCATAGCGGCGCGCCGCATCCGCAAACTCGGGGTCGAGCTGTTGAAGCCGGTCGCGTGTGGTGGAAAGCGACTGAGTTACCTTGCGCTCCTGATCGATGAGGGCATCGAGCTCGCGCTGTTGCTGATCGATCTTCTTGCGAATCGATTCGGCGCGACGTGTCTCCTCCTCGATTTGTCGTTGAACATCCGCGAGTGGTACCGCCACGCGATTCAGGGCTTCGTCGGCGGTTTGGAGTTCGCGCTGCATGGCTTCAAGTCCTGCAATAGCTCCGTCGGTAGCGTTCGCCTGGGCAGCCTCCAACGCCTGCATGGCTTGCCCCGCGTCGCGCTTGGCTGCGTGGTGCAAGTTGGTCAATTCAATGGATTGCGTGATGCAGCGCGCTCGCGATCGTTCCGTATCGTCGAACTCACGGCGCAGTCGCGTCAACGCATCCTCGCATGCGGCGCGTTGCTTCGGAATCTCTTGCGTAAGCGCCAAGTTTTGAATGCGTTCTCCCCAGACTTCCTTGCGTTGATCCAGCAATCCCGCGACGGAGATTGCGGACTCGAGCATGCGTTGGAGATGGTCCGCCTCCGTCGCTAACGCGCGAAACGACGGATCGGATTGCGTCAATTCCTCGCGGACCAAAGTCGATAGGCGCTTCAGAGCGCTGCCTCGGAGCGATTCTTTCTCGCGGTGTTCGCCTAGCAAGCTTTCGTACTCCTCGCGGGCCGCGGCCACATCGCGATCGCGTCGGACACGATCTTCTTTTTCACTGAATGCCGCATGCGAAAAGCCATCGATGGCACTGTCCATGAGTTCGACAAATGCTTGAGCGCGGGCCCTTTCCACCCCGAGAGATTCGACCAAGCCGCCGTAGTTACGAATCCCTGCAAACGACTCTTGCTCCACAAATCGATCCCGCCAGTACTTCGAATGCCTTCCCATCCGCCGAGACTCGGCGGGCAAAATGCGTTCCTTGAGCATCTCAGCTCGCGCGATGGTGAAGCCGTCGGCCAACTTTTCCGCGGTCTGATCGTGTACGTTTTCGCGATGCCCTAATTCTTTCTTGCGCGTTTCCGTAAACGGCAACTTTCGCTTGAGCCACCCCAGCGCGCCGGACTGTTCTTTTTTGAAAGCGTCGTATTCCTCGGTGAATCGCTCGAGTTCGACCGTGTCCCGCACCTTCTCCATTTCGATGCGTCGAATGGCTTCATCGATCCAAACCGCCATCGCAGCCGGGTCGCTGTTGTGTTTGGCCTCAAGCTCCATCGCGTTAAACAGAGCTTGCAACTGGGAATAGTCGGTCGCATCGCGGAGCGATACAAGCCATTGAGGTTCATTGGCCATGGTCCTGGAAAACTCCATAAATCGCGTGATGGCAACTTCGGACCCGACGCGATCCATCGGCGGTCACCACTTCGATGACCGCGTCTTCGTCGACCATGAGCTGCATGGCCCTATTGTAGTGAATAACGCGGCCCCGCGCGAGCAAGGCAGAACGCTGATCAAAGACGGGTCGATGTGCCAGTCTCGCATCTAAGAACGTGTTTTAAAATGTGAGCCGCTGGCGCTAGCCTTGTCCTTACCCACGTTTGAGCTAATAACGCGAAAAGCCCTGGCATTTCGTACTCGATCATCCGGCTCATTCGAGTACGAGGACGAGTACTCAGAAAAAAACGTGGGCACTGTCAAGGGCGCTAGCCGCGTTAAGAAACCAGGTAGTTTTGAGGGTTCTTAACGAATCTAGCAACTCCCGCCCAGGTCGAGACATGATTTTCCACATTTTAAAACACGTTCTAAGAATTGAGCTTTAGTTTGCGAATTTCGGCCATTGTCAGGAAAAGATGCCGAGGATCGTCGAGCAGCGCGCGAAACCCGAACTTCAGATAGAAGTTTCTTGAGGTATCATCGAAGGCATCGACTTTAACGGCTCGAATGCCGACCTGCTCAGAAATCACCAGCGACCATCGCAGGGCGTCCACCAACAGCAACGCCCCAAGTCCTTGGCCCTTCGGCAAAAGTAGTTTCGAGAACTTTTCCAACCTAGCAAACCCGATTCGCTCCCGCAACAATACATTGCATGTCCTTGTCTTTTCACCAGTCCTTTGCAAAAACCAAAGGCACTTGCACACTGGAATTCCACGATTTCCAAAAAAATGGAAAAAAATCCTTGCTTCTGTATCGCGGACTCACTAAAAAGCGAAGTAGTTGACCGATGTGGGTAGTTTTTCATGAATGGAGACCGCAATGCGATTTCGTTCCATTGTGCTGGCGGCAATGTCATCTGTGGCACGAATGGCACTGTGTGCTAGGAACTTACCCGTAGGTCAACTGCCAGGCCGGAAAAATCAAGGCCGGGGCTTTGCACGCTTACTATCGCCAGCGGTATGATTTCTTCCAACAGATATTGCATCTGAATTTGATTATCGTATCAATGAGGAGTGATTCACAGTGATTCGCTTCGTGAGTGTAACAGGCGGGTCTTTTCTTCTGCGAATTGTTTTTTTCGGGATTGGCGCGATCGGGGCTACATTTTGTGCTGTTGCACAAGAAAGCCTGAAAAACAAAGACCCTGTAACACTCCAGGATGCGTGGGATCGAGCAAACGCGTTTGCTATCGACAATGTCGATCAAGTCGCCCTTGATGATCGCACTGTTACCAAAATCGGTAAGATTGTTTCCGGCGGCCGCTACAAGTTTTACTTGTCTACAATCAATTACGACTCGAAGGAATGGGTAATTACAAACATTCGGTCTGGGTGTGATTGCTTAGGAATCTACTCTTCTGCAAAAACAGATTCACCGGGAGACCAACTGAAAATGGTTGTCGTCTTCAGCGCTCCCACTATCGAAGGGGAGTTTGGAAAGACGATCGTTGTAGATGGAGATTGCGGAAGGCTGCATTCCTTTGCCATTGAAGGCGACTGCGTCCCGCTTTTTACGTTAAGCCCGAAGCGGCTTCTTGCTTCCGCGAATGGCCGTGTCAAGGACCAAAGCATTCGTATTGATTTTGCCCCCGGCTTTGCTCCAAAGCCAGGCACATTGACGATTGCTGATCCGCGATTGAAAGCATTCTTTATTTGCGAAGATACTCACGCTGAATGTGATATTTCTGTGAGCGAGTTTCCTACCCAGGGAACAACGCTAGCAGGTGTCTGTTTCGCTCCCGAAGGAAAGACAGTCGCCTTCGAAACCGCGTTGGACGTCGAGCCAACTTTTGTGTTTCGGTCAATACCCTCGACGCTCTTGATCTCAAATGATGAGGATGACGTCATTACGCGGAAATTTGTTCTTCGGAGTAAGGGCGCACTGGATCTCCCCGGGAGTAATGTAGTTGTCATACTGCCTGCGGCAGGCGATTTTTCTGAAACGACGATCGAGATTGAAGGAACGACGATTCCACACAACGGCCTTATGTGTCGATTCTCCGTTGCAAGAGCGCACCTTGAGTCTCTTGCAACAGAGAAAAAGCCACTCAGGTTCGCAGTAGGTAAGACCGCGTCGGTACAGGTTCCGGTTGTTCAATCAACGCCTTGGAGGAATGAATAATGAAAGCATTTGTTCAGAATGTTCGTTCAGTTTGTCTGGCATTTTTTGTTTTTGAGATTTCCTTAATTTCGTATGCGGGCGACACGAATTGCTACATTTACAAACCGGCAGAAGACGCTCGGTCTTGTTGGGATTTAGCGGAGGAATTGGATATGGAAGATGATTGGGCGCCTCAGCATTACTGCAAGGGAGATCCAGCGACCGAGACGTTGCATCGCATTCCAAAAATCGTGATCAACATGGGCGCTCCTTGTACGCTGCCCGGCGGGGGAGGCGACTGATGATTTGGATACTTGCGGTTTTTCTATCTGCTTTCCTCGCCACTGCGCTATTCGGGCAAGACGGATTCGGTGACTTGGAGATCGATGTTCGGAAACGAGTTGAATCTTTCCTTCAATTTGAGAAGCAGGGTGAATACCCTGGATTTACATTCAACATTGCTATTGAAGCGGAAGAGGGTGGAATACCCAGTGAAACAACAATTAGAGGTGCCTTTATCAAGATAGGTGATAAAACTCGCTTTCAGATTGTTTCGAGGGAATTTAAGAATGGCGAGTACACTCCTGGCTTTGCGGCTTTTCTTGATCAAGGCGGGAGGATCGTAACATCCAAGAGTCGCTTGTTGACGGATATTAGAGATCGCGATCGAACGCTGGAGAAGGAAAAGGTCGAGATCGAGAGCATCTTTCCTTACAGACCGTTTACGATCGTTCTAAGCCATGCTCGATTTTTTACACTCCCTGCGAAATCACCAATTCTAGCAAGAATTGATGAGAGGGGAGTCCCGTTCGGTGCAAGGCACACAAAAACGGGTACGGAAGCAGCATGGATTTCGCCTCGTACAGGATTGATCCTATCGTTCCTCTTCGATGATCGTTTCGGCGGCATGCCCTCCCGGTACGAACAATGGGGGGCCGATTCAAAAACTCTTATTGATCGGACCGAAAGCGAATGGAAAGAATACAAGTATGTAAATCCAGATAATCAGTCCCAATCGTTGTGGTTGCCGATATCCGTGTCGTCGAATAGATTTGACGAGGATTCCTTCTCAGCAACTGCGTCTTTTTCATGGATTCACAAGTCTATGATACAAGAGCGTGTTTTTTCCAAAGCTGACTTAGAGCTGTCTTTGCTGTATCAAGGTGAGTTCGTCAGTCTAATCGAAGAACACTTCCCAGAACAAGAATGAGCTGAATCGGGCCCAACAGGTGCCTGGTACGAATGGCACTGTACGCATGACGTGTGCGCGTAAGTTCTCTAGCGGCGGCGAGGAAATTTCTGTAAATTTCCTCCATCCATGGCGACTGATCTAGCTATTTCACGCTTGCCTTGGCTATATTTTAACGAACCTTCCTTGGGGAGAAAAAAAACAAGGACATGCATTGCATTGTTGCAGGTGCAAACGGCGCTTGCTAGGTTGATGGGGTTCTCAAAACCACTTTTGCCCGAAGGGAGGTTTTTACCGTGACCCAACCACGCATATCGACCGTCCATGCAAGCATTTCAGTGACGCATCCGGACAGCACGCAATGCATGTCCTTGTTTTTCCCTTTGTTTTTCCCTTCGATTCTCTTTCATTGCTTTCCTGCCTTTCTTTGCATGGCTTTGGCTCTGTCCCCAAACACCACGACCTCGACATCGCGCAAGAACTTGGGGGAGGCATTTCGGCGGAGCGTGCTGTCGCTCGTGCTCTGCTCTGACGTCCATCTCTCTAGCGTGATCACGCCTCCATCTGGGAACAAGGTCGCGTCGGTAACAACAAAGCTGTCGTCGCCGAATCTCTGCAGATTGTCGCAAAAAAGATCGGCCCGAACGCCAGCCCGATTCCAGAACGATGGGTACCTCGCGTATCCCTCCCATAAGACATCGTGCTGGACAAACTCAAATTGCGATGCATCCTCAAGGCTCGCAATCTGGTTGAGCAACCCGCCCGGACCGAAATTTTGACCTTTGTACGAAGAGCTCGGGTGGAACTCGGGAGGAACCAATTCTCCATCGTAGGACATGCGTTGATCGATGCTCGCATGAACCAAAATCTCGGTCACGAATCGGTAGAGATCGCCTTGTTTGGTTCCGCGCAATCGGAGAAAGCGATTGTGGGCAAGGTTATCGACTGATCCAAAGAGAAATCGTTCGATGGACACATCCAACCTATATAGCGTTTGCACGGCTTGCAATCGGTTGTGCCCAGGGTCCATGCTCCCCCGTTTGATCTCGCAAACATTGGGGTTCTCGGTCGGGACTGCGAAGTAGACTACAGGTCCGTCGTCGTACTCGGCCCCAATCACCCAGCCAAAAACGTCGATCTTGCCTAATTCTCCCCCCGACGGATGCATGAGCGAAATCGTCGATCTCAACTTGCGAGGCACGCTCTTGATTTCGATGACAGCAAAGTAATTGCTTTCCGGAATGTAGTGCGAGCGGCAACGGAATCTATGAACTTTGGGCAACCTCCATGCCACGTTGCCATGCTGAAGGTCTTCGATACTAGCGAAGTACTCGAGATCCCAAAGGTTCTTACTGCGCTCTGCAATTTCGACCAACGCATACACCCCTCCCAACTGAGAATCGGTCATCAAGTGACGGCACTTGGGATTGAGGGTCAAAGGCGTTTCTTCAAGGTCATCGGTACGATACAGCGAACCACGCCCCGTATCCTTCAGCGATACAATCGTGTTTCCGTCGTAAGAAAGCGAAATGTCGCAAGCACTTGTTCCATCTTCGACTGCATGAAGCGTTCGCCTGACCATGGCAAGGTCGGATTGCGCGCGAACCCCTGGCAGCGATGCGCACACGCCAACCACCGCCATTGATATGCTCAACACTTCTCTCCACCGACCCATCAGCAGCACCTAAACTCTCTCAAGGCATCAATCGCGTCGAAGTTCTCGGCTTAAATCAATGTTTAGTTACCACATCGAGACTCGCTCCAGACGACGGGATTCCCGCCGTTCACTATGTTTCCTTGAATATACCCCAGAGCGTGTTGGGAGGAATGCACGCATTGCATGGATTTACTAGATCAATCAGAGCATCGAAACTTTGCGATTCAACTGCACCGAAGATCTCGGTTGGTTTGACTCGCCACCAGTCAACTCCTCGACCTCGGTGATTGAGTCGATACTTACCCGGTCGTATCTGCTCGCTATCCCAAAAGAACAATCTATCCAGCGGATTTCACCCGGTGATAATACTTCCCCTCTTTCGATGCGTCGCTAAAATCGAGGGGGAAATCCTGACGCGAGGAACAGTTTTCCAGAATCTCCATTTCGCCATTCTCTGGGGCATTAGGTGCCACCCACGAATGGCATTGTACGGATGACGTAAATCGTTTCATTCGAAGGCGTTATCTCCTCTGGCTAGTCGCATGCGAAGTTGGTTTCGGGGTTGGGACATCAGTCGGTATTGGTCGCGTCTGCGTTTTGCAACTCGAGGTTCAAACCGGCCAGGACGTTTTCCTACTTCACAGTGAGCGATGGATCGCAGAAGTTGTTCACAGTAGCTCAGTCGCTCTTGTTGGCTCATGGGCATGCGTAGCTGGTTCCATGTCGTCAGAACGAACTGACAAGTAGCGGTGACGCTTAATTGCCGTGGAAGGCGATCATGCTTACTCGCTGCCAACGCGATCGTGGATCGGATCAGGTTGTACGCCAGGATCGTCACCCAAAACTCGCGATGTATCATCTCCGGTGATTCGCAACGCTGCTCCGTGTCACAACATTCGGCACTTTTGTATGCGAGAACTCGGCGCTACGAGCAAGATCAATTCTGCACTCGCGATTAGAGTCAGCAAGGAGCAGGGATTGATACTGCGAGGGCTGATTTACTCGTTACTTCTTGCTCCATTCTTGTCTGATCTGACCGAAGAAATGGCCATTTTGCGGCCCGTGCGCGGACATGGAGACTGTTGTCGCCGGGATCAAGTCAGTTTTTAGCGCTGGATCTGATCTCCTATCCTCTGTCTCGATTGGTTTTACTTCGATCTGCACGAGTGCTTCTGACGTCGCACGCTTGGAACAAGTTACTGCTCGGTTCGCGGTCATTCTTGCTCGTCTTGCAACGCACTATGGCACTTCATCGGCAAAACCCAATCGTCCAATCCAAACCTCACGCGGAGGCGCGGAGGCGACCATGAGCCTGAGCTTCAAGGAAATGCAGGGGCGACGACGAGGATGATTTGGCTTTGAGCTTCGGCAGCCAGTGGATTCAAAATTGACTTGTACGGAAATATGCCGTACAATGAACGAGACAAGGAGCAAGTGATGGCAACTGCAAATAGCACCTCAAAGTCGGCTCGAATCGAAACTCGAGTGACTCAAGAGCAGAAAGATCTAATCGAGCGGGCTGCCGCCTTCAGTGGACGGACCGTTTCCGAGTTTGTGCTTGCTCATATTGAAGCGGCTGCTAAGAAGGTGATCGATGAGCATGAGAAGCTGCACTTAGACCAAGTGCAGAGCAGGATTCTTGTCGATGCTTTATTGGCACCCAAGAAGCCAAACAAGAAGTTGAAGCTTGCTATGGAGGACTATCGCAAGCAGGTCGAAAGCCGATGAAGGACTACGTTTGTGAAACGTTGGGCAATCAACACGATCGAGCGCAATTTGATTGTGGCGTGCCAGTTCTCAACGATTACCTAGTGCCTCTGATCGCAATTGAGGTTGCTCTGGAAGCGTGAATTTGCCAAGACTACTTATTTCCCCAATCTTCAAGGAGGAAGTGGTATGTCTGGCAGCGCTCCTATCATCATCATCACGGAAAAGCAGTCGGCAATC
>JBGSHV010000008.1:0-3974 GCA_041752005.1 Pirellula sp.
TAATTGAAGGATTCCGCAAATGATTTTTCACAACACTCGCTTGTTCCTCGTCGCCACCGCGGCCATTTCTTCGTTTGGGATTTCGTCGCAGTCCAGTGCACAGGAGAAGGTTGTTCCCGCACTCGGCGATGCACATGGGCAGGATCCTAATGCGATGAAGGCCGAACAGAAAATCACCGATTCGCTCGGCAAGTTGTCCGCAGAAGACCGTAAGTTTGCCACAGCACAGCGTTTCTGTCCAGTCATGGAATACGGTCGACTCGGTGCGATGGGAACTCCGATTAAGTTGATGCTCGAAGGCAAGGCGGTGTTCGTCTGTTGCAAGGGCTGCGTCAGCAACGCGAATGCCGATGCCAAAGGAACGCTTGCCAAAGCACAAAAGTTAACCGCCGCGTCAGCGGAACTAGTAAAGCTTTCGCCTGAAGATCGAACGGCCGCCGAATCGCAAAAGTACTGTGCGATCGCCGCAGGCAGCTTTCTGGGCGGCATGGGCGCACCGATCAAACTCGAACTTGACGGAAAGCTCGTCTTTCTTTGTTGCAAAGGTTGTGTCGCCAAAGCTAGAGCTGATCCTGTCGCAACAGTCGCCAAAGTAGAGAAGCTTCGACAGGCCGGTACGGAAAAAGATCACGACCACAAAGAGTAACGTTTATTTGTGTGGAGCTTGAAGATCTTCGAAGATAAAACGATCACTGCATTTACTACAGTTACTGCACCGTAATCGTCGTCGTGATCATGCCATACATGCCTGGACGAAGCTGATTAGTTTCGTCTTTTACTTCCGCTTCGACGCGCATCGTGCGAGTGCGACTTTCTAGTTCTCCAGAGATTCGTTGAATTGTGCCCGCAAAAACTTTCCCTTTTACCGAGTCGACTTTGAGTTCTACGTTCTGACCCAGTTGAATCTGATTGGCGTTGGATTCTGGCACCGCGAAGACGATGCGAAAACGATCGATGCGATTGAGGGTGAACAGTGAGTCACCTTTGGCTGATGCAGCCGAAAGGACAAAGTCGCCAGTGTGAATGGTGCGCTGCGAAATCTGGCCTGCAAACGGGGCGCGAATGGTTGCATATTGCATAAGTGAAAGGGTGTGGGCGAGTGACGCTTCAGCGACCTTGTGCCTTGAATGAGCAAACGCTAGATCCGCTTCTGCCTGTTTCAGATTCGCTTGCGTCACTAGGATGTTGGACTCAGCGGATTTCACGTCCGCTTGGGCCGACGTCATCGCAGCTTCTGCGGAACGGAGCTGTTGTTGTTTTTCATCCTGCATCGAGGCATTGATAGCCCGTGAACTGACCAACGTAGTGATGCGGGTGAGCTCGCTTCGCGCGAACGCGATGTCGGCTGAATGTTTTTCGAGATGCGCCTTCACCGCCGCTAACTGCGAACCGGCGAACGCGACCTTTGCCTTTGCCGATGCAACCATCGCTTCGGACTGGTGAATTGCTGCCTCGGATTGCCCAACCAACGCCTCCTGCTGTAGCCGCTCTTGATCCATTTCAGGAATTGAAAGTTCGGCGAGGATCGTACCTTTTTCAACTTTATCACCGATATCGACATTCACTACCGAAACGAATCCAGATGCTTTGGCAAAAATACTGGCAGTTTCGAAGGGCTCGACTTGCGCTGGTTGAACAATGGTCTGTAGTTTTTGTGCAAAGCCGTAGGATGCGAACAAAACGAGCCAAACGGTTACGGTTGTGAATCGACTTGCGGTAGTCATGTGGCACCTATGGTTTTATGGCTCAATGGAGACTTCGTTTCCCGCCCCTTGAAAATTACGTACAGGCTCGGAACGACAAAAATGGTCAACAAAGTTGAGGCGGTTAGACCACCGATCACGGCACGGGCCAGCGGCATGGTCGGATCGCCTTCATGCAATGCCAGCGGAATCAAACCGAAGACCATGGCCAGCGCCGTCATCATGATTGGTCGTAGACGAACCGATCCGGCTTCGATTGCCGCTTCCAAGGGCGAACGTCCTTGTTCTCGCAGGCGATTGGCAAATTCAATTAATAGGATCGAGTTGGTTACGGCGATACCGATCATGAACACGCCACCCATCAATGATTGGATGTTGAATGTCGTTCCAGTAAGCCATAAGATTAGCAGGACACCGATCACGCCTAGTGGGACGGCGAACATGATAATGAAGGGGTCGAGGAAGGAGCGAAATTGAGCGACCATGATCAAGTAGATTAACGTAACCGCCAAGATCATGCCGTATCCCAGGCTACTGAATGATTCATTCATGATTCCGACTTCGCCACGCATCGTGATAGCGTAACCGGCCAGCCCCTTAGCGCCGCCCTTGGGATCAGGCGGTATCCACGAGTCCTTCTTTACGGTTGAGCCCGCAGCCGGACGATTCCGTTTTGCCCATTTGTCGAGTACACGCTCAATGTCTTTCGATACTGAACCGATGTCACGGCCCTCTACGTTGGCGTACACATCGACGACTCGCGCAAGGGCAAGGTGGTTAACTTCGACCGCTGATTCTTCAAACGTCGGTTCGGCGACTAGATTCTGCAATTGAATCGGCTGCGTGGAAGATTCGCCAGTGATTGGAACCATCCTCAATGCATCGAAGGAATCGATATCTGCTTCCTTGTAGGTCACGCCAACGAAGTAATGATTACCGGATTTGTGATCGAGCCAAAACGATGGATCAAACGAAGTTGAACTATTGAGCATGCTCATCAAGTTCTTGGTTGCGTCCTCCTGAGTGATTCCAGACAGAGCCATCTTGGTCCGATTCGGGCTGATCTTTATTGTTGGGTAGTCGATCGGTTGTTGTACGCGAACATCGACTGCGCCGGGTACCTGTTTTGTGATTAAGTCGCGAAGCTCCGCTGCGATGCGAGTCTGCTCACGCATGTCGCGGCCAGCAATCTGGATATCGATCGGCGACGGCAGTCCAAAGTTCAACGCGGCCTGCACCATTCCGCCGGTATTGAACGCAAATGAAATGTCTGGAAACTTCTCTTTGAGACGCTTGCGAAGTCGGATGGCATATTCTTGCGTTGTCGCATGCCGCTTCTCTGCCTCGGTCAATTGCAACAGCATGGTGGCATCCATTGGGCCAGCGTTCTGTGTGTATCCGGCGGGCCAGTCATAAAGAACACCGATATCAGTAACGACCATTTGTCGATCTTCTGATGGGATGACTGCGAATATTTCCTTTTCGATCTTCTGCGTCAAACTTTCGGTTAGCTCGATCCGCATGCCGGACGTCGCCCGTACATTGAGGAGAATCTGTGCCGCATCTGTAGCAGGAAATAGTTCTTTTCCGATCAGAAAATAGAGCGGCAAAGAAGCGACGACCATCAACATTGCTCCAGCAACCGTCAGCCATCGCCATCGAACGGCCAACCGCAACATCCCAACGTAAACAGCTCTTACACTTTCGTAAACCGAATCTGCGATAGCGAACACGAAGAATTTCTTCTCGTCGTGCTTAAGGGGCTTAAGGAAATAGGCACAAAACGCAGGCGAAAGGGTTCGGGAGAGGAAGTATGACGCAAACATAGCAATCGTCACACTCAAAGCCATGGGTGTGAATAGGAACTTCCCGATTCCAAATAAGAACACAACCGGAAAGAACACCACGCAGGTCGTAATCGTAGCAACTAACACTGGCATCGCGATCTCCGTTGCGCTGTCGAGCGCCGCACGCACTGGCGACTTGCCCATATCAAGGTGTCGGAAAGTATTCTCGATGTCGATCAGCGGATCATCGACCAACCGTCCCATGACCAACGCTAACCCACCCAGTGTCATCGCATTGAGTGTGTTGCCGGTAAAATACAGCCCGATGATGGCGACTATCGCCGAGAGTGGAATGGCCAGTGCGATAATCAACGTTGATCGAAAGCTACCGATGAATAACAAGACCATCAGCGACGCAAGTCCAGCACCGAGAATCCCTTCCCATGTCAAGTTGCTAATTGCCTTGCGGACAAACACCGACTGA
>JBGSHV010000009.1:0-153272 GCA_041752005.1 Pirellula sp.
GCTCCATCGGTTCTAGGCACTGCCCAATCGCTGGTCAGGGCCTAGAACCGATGGAGCCGCTACTTGCACTGAAGAAATACATTCAACCAGTTGAAACAATTCAACCTGCCTTCACCGGCTTTCATCCATCGGGGCTCACCCGGCTGAGGCCGTCTAGGCCCTTGGCCCCGATGGATGAAAGATGGTGAAGGCGACTTCGCACTTAGCTGAAGCGAGCCTTACCCCCAACCTCCCCAACTTGCCTTCATTGGTGGATTCCGGAGGGGCTTTTAGCGATACCGAATTCGCAAAGAAACGGTCAAATGATTGGTTCGCAAGTGGTCGTGAATCGGCGAAAGAACCAGAAAACTCCGTAAGAGTCTGGAAAGATCTTATTGGCGACTAGCCTCACTGACCGTAGAATGTAGGGACGCTTTTACGACCGAGCTTCCAAAAAGGTCGTCACCCATTCGCCAGGTGTGAATAAGACGACTGCTTCGGGCCGGGCAGTAAACTAACAAGGCCTTTTTTATTTTTCTAGTAGCCCCGCCCGAACCATGGCTTGTCCATGAGTCCGGAGCAGTCGCTGAGCATCCGCTGCTTTGGAAAAGTCGTGGATGTCAGTCGAGAAGCCCCCTAGTGGCCGCTGGTTATTTGCAGTGCAGGCCAAAGCCGCTTGCAATAGTTTGGTGTAGCCGGATTCGGTCTGTTCAAGAGCGCCGAAGCCTTCTAATGCTGACAGCGAAACGGGTTTTTCGTCATCCTGCAATGTTGTGTTACCTCGGGAAGTGAAAGCTGCTTTTGCTTTCGAAGTAAATGGCTGAAGCACTGATTCAATCTTCTTAATATCAGACTTCATCGCTTGATCCTGGGCAGCGATTAGATTGGCGTTCTCAAGATCATCAAGTTCTTTTTTGGCTGCAATTCTGGCCGCCTCAATATCCTTTTCCTTCTGCTTCATTTCCAGGTCAAATTGTATCTGCAAGAGTTCGCGTTCTTTTTCCTTGCGAGTAAGTTCTTGGGATTTGAGAAGCTCTCGTAACTTAGCTTCCTCTTGATCGAGAACTTGTTGCACTTCCTTCTGACGTTCTATGACATTACGAGCAAGTCTTGCGGCTTCTATGTCGGCAATCTGCTCACGAAGCAGCGAACCAGTGCCGCTACTCGTACTATCACTTTTGGCAATTAAACCTTCAAGGTATTTGTTAGCGGCAGTTAGTTCGGTCGTCAGCTTGTTAACTCGCTCAACTAAACCGGTAGCTTTCGCGAAATCTTCCGAAGAAACATCGGATTCGGGAGCTGCGAGACTCATCATCTGACTAATCGTCGCATCATAGCTGGTAGCAGATATCTGCCATTGCTCTAGCTCGGCAGTTGCCTCTGCAAGCTTTTCGCGAATCCCAATGAATACATTGCGCTCTGCATCATCGGTTGCAAGGAAACGGCCCTTTGGCGTGTCGAGTAAGACATTCTCGGAAGCGATCCGCTTTTTATTGAGAACATCCGCGTTCGCTAGAAGAGTCAGTAGCTCCTCGTTCTTCTTATCGAAACGAGTCCAATTTGACTTTCGACCTTGAACCGAGGCGTTTCGCCTTGCCTCCTGTTCAGCAAAGCGTTGCTCTTCAAGATTTTTCTCTTCCGCTTGCTTTTGTTCCTCTAGCTGCCTTATCGCGTCGGCCTTTTTAGCTTTATCGCTTTGCAGATACGATATCGAAAACCAAGCGAGAACTGCTACGAAAACGATCCCAGCTAAAAGAAAGTAGGAAACGGTTGACTTAGAGTCGAGCGGTGACGATGGGTTACTGTTCATTGTTGAGTTCTCTTGACAAAAAAAGACCTAATCTAGCTCTCGCTTCTTTCTCATTTGCAAATCGTCGAGTGCCTGAAGCATTCTATTTAGTTCTTCTTGGGAAGCAGGCGGAACGGAGCCCTTATTTCTATCAGGCTCAGATTGTGACTGCTCTTTAGGAGTACCAGCGTGTGGAATGGGAGCGACGGGTGGTGGTGCGGTGGGTGGCGTATTTGACACCGAAGGCTGACTAGTTGTCTCAGTTGGCAATTGCCAAACTACGGCAGTCGAAGTTGGTTCAGGCCATGGTTTCAGAACTCGTTCGTTGTATTCCTGTGGACTGATATGAAACGTTGATTCAAGAACAAAAGGATAGCCACGAAAGCGCGCATTACCGGTTCCACGCCGCATCAGGAATAAGGACTGATTTGGGTTATCAGAGGCCTCAATAATATCGTTGATCCGTAGTCGCGGGCTTATCGTTTCAGAGAATGACCTAGAATCCTTAGCAGATCCAAACGCGAACCGTCGGGCGACTTCCGTAAACGTCCGATGAAAGACCGTTCGCTCTCCCGACACGTCAATTAGCTGGCGAATTTCGAGTGGATCAGAAATCCCAAACACTTGGCGAAGTCTTGTATTAGTGGTTACCGTCGACAGAATTTTTGCATCGACCTGATTGAGATCGCTCATGCTTTGGTTTGAAAGAATGACGCCAATATCGAGCCCGCGAGCCATTTGGAGAAGCACTGAAATGTGGTTTGAAACGAGCCGTTGGAACTCGTCAATGACTAGGAACACTTGCTTGCGAGGCTTTTCTGAATGTTGGGCGGCATTGATCAAACTAAATAGCACCAGTCGCCCCAAATCAGCGTTAACGACGCTACCAGTAGCACTCGGTAAGGAAAAATAGACAGCCTGCGGGCGAACGAACAAATCCCCAAGATCAATTAAAGAAGCCGGGTTGAAGTTTGGAACCGCGTTCGATGCATTAACGACCGGCGTAGCGGCTAGCCGATCAACCGACATGAGCAAATTTGATGCGGCCTGTCGTGTATCACGATCTAACAGTCTGCGAAGTGTCTGATGAAGTTCAGCAGAAAGATCCTTGAAAGATCGTGTGTCTGGCGCGTGTTCCAAGGTCTTTTGGAGTGCAACGAAATTTGCATCTCCATAGTACTTGCGCCCGTAGTCTGTTCCGTATTGGAGTCCAAGCGATGTTGTTAGGAGATCCGTCTTTTGAAGTGGTGAAAGCTGGTCAAAGCCAGATTGCAGGAATGGATTAAACGCATGCGAAGGTAGGTTGTGTTTGGACGTGAAATAGGAAAATGGATAGTTCCAACTCTTCGGATCACTCTCAGTAGATGGATCGATCTGGTTGTTCTTCGCGGCACCGATTCTCATCAACTCGAAAAGCGATTGATCGTCGCCTTTGAGGTCAATCACAATTACGGAACAGTCGCCGCTTTCAACCAGTTGAGTTAACAGCGGAGCAATCCCCATCGAGGTTTTACCTGAACCGGTATCGCCAAGAAAGTGAACATGCTCGCGAATCACCGAGCGTGGAATAAGAATCGGTGTTTGGTCTCTGGCATCGACTCCCCAAAAAAGCTCTTCTCGGCCATGTGATTTATTTTCCAAAGCAAGACGCGAGACGATCTTCGACCAGTTCTCTGATCTGACTTGGTCAGTATTGGGAAGCGGGCCAAGTTGATCTGACAAGATTGCCATTGGTCGTGCGGATGCAGCAAAAATCACGGCAAATAGAAATAGCACCGGCATTATTGGGCCGAGCAGGAGGATGATCAGATTAGGAATGCCGATGAACAATCGCACTGGATCGTCGCTTAACGAGCGACCGCGATCTTCCCAGACATTATTGACTGCCTCCATTTGCCGAGCACGCTCTTGCTGTAACGCTCGCTCCTTTGCGTCAGTTACAGATCGATTGATTGGTGGCGGGGTGGGTTTGATGGTGATTGAATCGGAGACAAAATCATCTTGTACCGAAAAAGCAACCAAACGAACTGGAGAAGGCTTCCGAATGAAACTGCTTTTATCGTCGCCATTTAGATTTTCATATTCAAAGCGTTCATACTCGGTTCGTTCATCCGCATTTCTCGCCTTTTGATTTGTGTCGCTCTGAAGTGTTTGAAGCAGAGTCGGCATAGCGATTGGAACAATAAAAAGAATCGCTCCAAAAAACATCAGCCTTCTTTGAAAACTCGTGCCAGCAGGCGATTGAAGCACTGCTGGGTGAGTCACGGTGGCTGAGTTGTAGCGAAACCACGATTTAATCCCGGCTCGGAACTCCTGCCAAAGCCTTTTAGCCCCAAACGATTGGAATCCAAAACGGCCAGCGAAATGGTCAAGGATAACGGGGAGTAGAACGAGCAAAGCAAAAACGAGGACGAAAAAAGCGAGTTCATTGCCGCTTCGCTGAGGATTAAATACGTCATCTTTCGTCCCCAGATTTTCGAGAATTGGCGCTGTCCCACCAGCCTCCAAGTGACTCTGAAGATTTGAACGGACTTTTAAGCTGCAAACAGTGAGAACAAGCAGTGGAAAGAGGTACGAAAGAATATTTACAGGAGCATTGTCTGAAAGTGAGAATCTTTTTTGCGCTATGGATTCCGCTTGCTGTCCATCGCAATCATTGACGGCATTTAAGCGGAGCGCGATCGTGTGCAGAAAAAACAGATCGAGAAAATAAAAAAGTGCTGCGATACCGATTATCGCTTGGTAGATCCAATCATTTGCAATGAAGGCGAAAACATTAATCGCAAGGGCGATAAACACCACGGCTAGGCGATGAGCCCAAGAGCGAAACGCTTCGCGAATGAACAAAAGCAGAAAGCCAACAAACGGTAGTATGGAGTACGTCAACGAATTAATATCGGACGCCCAGAATTTCTTGTAGGTGTAGAGCTGCTGGGTCTCAACCGCTGAAATGAGCGTAATCAAACCGAGCAGTATCGCTAAGTCGATTAGAATTGATGGGCCACGATTAAATACCGGAAATCGCAGGCCGGATTCTTTCGAAGTATTTGCGGAACCATCACGCTCACCGTCGGGAGCAGACGACTTTGCGTCAGTAACATTGGACGGAAGCGGTTGAAATTTCATTATCGTGGCGACACCAGAGGTAGCAAGTTATCTGAATAGAAAACTTTCACCGGACACCACAGGTCTTCCTTCGCCAGTCGTCCTTCAATTTGTTCTGCAATACTTTTCGAATAGGTAACGCAAACGATTTCGAACCGAGAATTCGCATTTAGTGCAGAACACATTGCGTTTGTATTTCGAGTAGCCATATCGAGTCTTATCTTGCGAATTACGTGATCAGCGGGACCGCCACCATCAACGCGAACAAACTGCAATTTAGTGAGTTCACCAGTAGCGTCGGTGACGTAGTTCGCCGAATCAATTCCTCGCTGTACAATCGCCGCGTAGAGCTTTTGCATGTCAGAAACAGTCAATCGCTCTCTATGGGAATTTTGCTCCTGACAATATTCGAGAAGCCCGTATTGAATTAAAAGCGACTGTGGTCCGATCGGTTTTGCAACTCTGGGAGGAATTCCCCGAGCTTTTGCGCCAATGGTTCCGAGAACGAAATATTTTGCATTGCCATAAAGCGGATAGCTCAACAAATAATTTGCATCGACGAGTTTAGTCGTAACCTTGGTTACGGCGTTTAATTCGCTGTCATCAAAGAATCGTCGATGCAGTATTTCTCTCGTCGCCATCCGGTATCGCGCGATGAAATCAAGTATTTCATTATCGCGATCTTGAAGTTTAATTACTGCCATCAGTCGGTTCCGTTCATGCCTACCAAAGCTCGTAGCTCAAGTTTTGCTTCACGCAATAGGCATGAAACTGTTCAATTCTTCTTTTCGGATAACATCCGGCAAACTCGACAACGAGTTTAGGAGGCCATTTGTCATCCGCGAAAATGTAGGCATCGGCATTTTTCATGCGCGGTTTTTTGAACCGGTGCTTTCCCTCCCCTATCCACGAACTTGCAAGTTCTGGACGAAGTCGTCTCGTGAGCAAGTAAACCTCGGCTAAACCAAGGTCGTGTGTCACTTGAAAAATCTGCTTTACCTTTCTGGGCCGGGTGCCCAAATAATTTTGAGTGGCTCTCCTTCCGGCGTAAATGATGGTGGTTGATTTTGGTGGTAACTTCCAACGACTTTGTGCTTTCCAGGCTGATTTCCCGAAATCTGGCTCGGGCTCGCCTGGGCGCCAGCAGCAAATTGGAGCATCGCGAATCGGAATTGGCCGGGCGATGACCGTAGCTTTACCAAGCCAATCATTTTCGACCAGTTTCCGAATTCTTGCCTCCATGCCACCAGCACGTTCGGAACAATTCTGCCACCAAAAAGAGCGAATTTGGCGCAATGAAAAGTAGCGAACGCAGTGGCAAAGGGTGCTGGCAATATCGAGATCACGACTCGTCGGTAGCAGTGTCATAGGGCTCTCGGCCGCTCCCTCGAATGGACTAATAGGATAACCAGGATCAGCACCACTTGGAAGTCAGGGAGAAGGCCGCAACTGATAGCTGACACCCGGAAAGCCTGAAGCCGAAATTCTCCAGTAGACCGCAGTTAGCGGTGCTCCTTGATGGCACCAATGGTGGCACCGACGGCGTAGATCTAAAGTGCCATCGAACGTGCCGCCATTGGGCGGGGAATCGATGGTCGATTGGCCAGCCGTTCACGGCCAAGGACCAGGTGTAACTGTTCGTTCGGGTAGTTGCGATTGGCGACTATCGAGGTCGAAGGCGAGCACGATTAGTTGCCCCTTGGAATTCAACCGAACCGAATTAAATGGTCATCGCGTTGGAATTAAGGCTGACACACTATTAGATATTCGTTCTGAAAAGATTTGCAAGGAGAGTATTTGGCAATCGTCCGTTTCGAGAGAACTTTGATGGACAAATGGGAAATCGATTGTGAGCAAAGGTGTCAGCACCAAGCCGTTTACAGTCAACAAGTTTGAGCTCGTGATTTACTTAACCAATTGTAAAAGCCGAGCACTTTAAATCACTTTTCCGTCGCGATCTTGGTGCCGTCCAACGTGTCATTTTTTTGCTTTTAAATTTTTTTCTGGGACCATTGTCTATGTTCGGACAGGTCTTAGACATTCCAAATCATACGGAGAAGAAATGGCAATTGAAGGAGAAAAAGAGCTGATGGAACGCGTGGTCGCAAGTGCGATCGTCTCCGTCGGCACCAAGTATATCGTCGATGTTGAGCGCGAGCTGCTGATGCTTCGACTAGAGATTATCGAGAAAGGCAATTCACTTGGGAACTTGGAATTGCTGTCGCAAATTGAAGAGCGGTTGCGAACGGTTCACGATCGAATGAATGGCCTCTCAGGTGATATGTACCGTCTGATGCTCGAAGTGAAACGCGAGCTCACCAAATTGACCTCACACAGCAGCTTTAAATCGACCGACAAGGCTGGAAAAAAACGCGGACGACCACCGAAGACTGAAACAGATAACCACTAGGACAACAGGAAGAAGAGGTCAGAACCAATGACGGAAAATAAGCTGCTTACGGTAAAGGAAGTCGCTGCTCGCCTGCGACTCTCGCTTGCCGAAACTTACAAACTTGTCCAAAGCAAAGCGATTGTTCATTTTCGAGTTGGTCCAGGTAAGGGTGCGATTCGCATTGAGCCGGAAGCACTTGATGCCTTCCTTGAAAAACGTCGTGTCGGTCAGGCACCGACGCGACCAACACCGAAAAAGATTGATCCACCATTGCGTCACGTTCAACGCAAGCAAGTCAGTTAATAGCGGATGCAACCGAAGTGGGCTGGATGCTTGCTTCAAATCCCGCATGGAGGCGGGATTTTCTGAAACACTTGTTTCTTACGCAATTCGGGAAACCAAAAAAACAAGAATTGCCAGCGGTCATCGAGCTGTAAATCAAAGATGAACCGTGCCTGATTTTCATGCTTTCCATTTTCTGTTCGCAAGCAACAAACAGTTGGTCGCGACCAGAAGTGATTCAATTTCGAGTCACTTAAATCAAAAGGGAACTATGAAAACTCGAAAGCACAAGGGCAGAAATTCGAAAGCTACTATTTCAAAATTAAAACGTGATGATCACAAGGCTATGCGCAAACAGGCAGAGATACTTGGGCTGTTACGATTTATGGTGGTGGTAGCGTTCGTACTTCAACTGATGGTTGAATTTGGCCCACACACGGTAGCTCCGTGATTAAAAAAGCTAGGAGAGCACAGGGTAAAACCTGTGCTCTTTTTTTTAGAATCACAGACATGCTGGAAAGCAAATCGGAAATGATCAACGGCAATAATTTAACCCGTTTGCTACTGAAATCTCTGCGACATGATCCGGGCTTACTTGGAATCACGCTGGATGCGGACGGTTGGTCTAACGTTGTCGACGTCGCGAATTGCGTTGAACTACAATTTGGCGAGGTGGCGATTGAAGAGCTTAAAGCGTCAATTGCGTTACTAGTGCAATCAGAGCGAATTGAGATTTGTGGGAGTAAAATACGAGCTTCCTATGGCGCGAGCATCAAAAGGAAATCCCAGCAGACAGATATTCCAACCTGCCGCCTTTTCCACGGAACGCGAGTTTCCATTTACCGAAAACTGGAGCGACTTGGATTGCGATCAAAAAACCGAGAGTATGTCCATTTGACGAGTTCCATCGACTACGCCCAAGCGATCGCTAGGAAATGGCCAGACGGTTTGGTCTTGGAAATCGACGTGAAGAATGCGTTGATCGGTGGTGTTGGGTTCTCTAGAGCCACCAGTCACGTTTGGTTAGCATGTCACGTTCCTGCCGAATATTTGATGGCGTACTGATCGACGTCATTAGTCGATAATACTAGGACTCAAAATCGGTAGGCTGTGCCCTGTCCATCGTTCCACGTCGGACATGCAACACGACGATTTGTGAATCGCGAATAAGAAATAACGCACGGAACTTGCCGACGCCTTTTCCGAAATACAGTTGACGAATTGTTTCGTCTACTAGATCGTTTTCTGGAGCAAGAGCGCACCGCTCGGCATTGTTCGCAAGAGTTTCGAGTGCTGCTTCAAAGCGAAAAAGCCATTTAGCAGCAGTCATTGGTGCATGCTCGGCAGCAAGCAGATAATAGCTTCGCAAATCGGATTTCGCTCGCTGCGTAATTAAGACGGTGCGGATCATTACTCGGAATCAGTCAAACCGAATTCCTGCTTAAGATCCGAAAACGCATCCGAAACTGATTGCACTTTACCGGAGTGCAAATCACTAATTCCTTCTTGGATGCCTTCGAGCGCTTGCGTGCGTTCATCGCGGAGCCAGATGATGGCTTGAATAATCACTTCTTCACGAGTGGAATACCTCCCAGTCGAAAATTCTTGTTCGACGAATGGTTCTAGGTCAGGTGGTAATTCGATTTGCATAAAACGCGTTCCTATTGTCGGCGGATAACTCATTGTACCACGAGTCGCGATTAAGAATCAAAGACGAATTGGAACTGGGAAAAACTGCCCCAATCAGTCCGCTATGCCTTCGGATTGGGGCAGTACATCAAAAATCTGCGGGCGTTAGGCAGACTTACGACCGGATGCCCGTCGTGCTTGTTCCAGCATGTGTTCTGGATTATGTCCTAAGTGCTGGTAGACCTTCGCGAGCATGCTCGGATCATTGTGTCCCATCAGGATTGCGACGGTCAGTGAATCAACGCCAGCTTTCAGAGCATTTGTCGCCCACGAGTGACGAAAAGCATAAAGCGAATAACGGGGAACGAGTTTTTTAACGACTTGTTGCATGAGCTTTCTTTTTGCTTCGGCCCGTAGCCGCCATTTGGGTTTAGGTTTCTCGATCCCTTTCGAGCGATACGTGGGGCTGAGTTTCTTCAGCAAGGCGTCAATTTCTTTCGCTTCAATCGTGATGCCCTGCTTTTCCATTTCCGCTTTGCCGATACGAACTCGGAGCCGTTCAAGGGCACAATTGACGGCGTCAGTGGTCCACGCCCTACCTTTAGCATTGGTGAAGATGTACCTGTTGGGTTCACGTTGGTTGAAATGCTTATGGGTAATTTCAAGTGCCTCGTCGCTGAGATAAACGATTCTAGGCTGACGCTTATTCTTTTCCTCACTCTGCGGAAAAAGCCAACGCTTGTTTTCTAAATCGACGTGACGCGATTGCAGTCGCAACGACTCTTGCGGTCGACAGCCAGTGGTGTAGGTTGCGACCATGAGCTCGCGGAGGTTTTGGTCGGTTACAAATTCAAGGATGCTTGCAAACTCGGCCTTTGAAACAAATTGCTCGCGGCGATCACCAGAAGGAACTTCGAGAGCCGCAACTGGGTTCTTTTGCACGTACCCCTGACGCAGCGCCCAAATAAAGCAACGCTTGATGGTGCGAAAGTAATTCCGTCGACTCGTGCGAGAGAGTTTGTACTTCGCCACCCACTGCTCGACGTGATACGGCTTCAGCTCTGCAACAGTGATCGTAGGATTATGGTCGAGAAATCGCTGCAAACGGTAGCGATACCATTCGTAGGTTTCAGGCGAGCGATTCTGACTGACCCATTCGAGAAAATGGTCGATGAGCAACGCGACTTGCAGATTCTGGTCTGGCTCGGGTGATTCAGGGGGAATTAATGATGGTGACTGGGCGTCAGCCATCAATCGGTAGTATTCCGCAAACGCTGCATCGCGATCTTCGCCAAGATTGATTTGCTTACCGCTTAGTTGGACGTACCAACGATTGCGGTTCTTGCGGAAGAACGGTTTTGGAATGTGATAGTGCATCAGGCGAGTCTCCGGTCCAAGAAATGGTTGCAACCGAAGTGGGCTGGAGGCTCGCGATTATGCCATTAGGCAAATGAATCTCTGACACTAATCTCTGACAAGGCGATTTTTGACGATCGTACAGCTTTGAGGAGACTGACGTAAATCGTTAATCCATAACGGTTTACATCGAGTACACCCAAGAGGATTCGAACCTCTAACCTTCGGTTCCGTAGACCGATGCTCTATCCAATTGAGCTATGGGTGCGTGCTCGAGGCTTCGTCGGCCTTCGGCAAAAAGGGATTTTAACGAGTTTCGGCAGGTTTTGAAGGGGCTCCCCACACGAAGACCAAAGTAACGACTTTCCCCGAGTTTTCGGGGTTCACCGGAATTTCTGAAGTTCCACCGCTCGGGATTTGTATCCCGAAGCGGGGCAACTGTCTTGCTGGCTCTCGATCACGAGCCACGGTCGTCAGGCAGGCGGGGTCGCTTGCGTGACATCCGGCTACGCGTCTAACTTGGCCAATGCCGACTTGGCGGTGGCCACGCATTGGCGGATGTCGGCGATCGGGTCTTCTGGGTTCTCTTCATATTCAAGCGACAGCGCACCGTCAGCTGGGAATTTGGCTTGGAGCATCGCATCGAAAACGGCGGCGCAATCGAGATGGCCTTGGCCCAATAGCACGCCGCGCGAGTTCTCCTTCATCTCGGCAAAGTCCTTAAGGTGAATGCCATACAAACGGCCGGACAAAAGCCGGATCACTTCGACTGGCTTTTCGCCGGAACGGATGTAGTGTCCCAAGTCAGCGCAAGCACCGATCCGGGCGTCGCGACCTTCGATGGCTCGCAGCAAATCAGCCACCTTGTTGAACCGATCCGATGGCCCATGATTGTGAATCGCAATGCGGATGTCGTACTCCTTGACCAACCCCTCGAGGCTGTCCATGGCATCCAGCGTTGGTCCGGCAGATATGTTCTTAATCCCTGCCTTCTTCGCGAACTCAAACACCTTGCGATTGGCCGCGTCGTCACTGCTAAAGCCGTTGACGCCGTGCGCGGAGATGGTCATCCCCAAGTCGTTTACCTTAGCCAACATGGCTTTGATCGCTTCATCGCTCGAATCGACCGGGAACATTCCGCTAAAGAATTCGACTTGCTCAAACCCCAAGTCCTTCGAGTGCTGCAACGCCTTATCGACTGGGAAGCCACGCAGCGAATAGATTTGAATGCCTAGTTTGAACTTGGCCGCTGCGGCTTCGGTCGCCCACAATCGGGCGGTGGGGCTGAGGAGTCCTACGCCGAGAGCGGCGCCGGCGGAGCGTGCAAGAAAGCTACGTCGGGTCGAAGACAGGCGATGCATCGAGCCCTCGCTGCCTTGGGAACGGGAAACAGAAAGGTGTGAAGTTTTTGCGAACATCGGTCATTACTCAGCGTTTGGAAAGGAAATCGGGATTGCCTGAGGGACATACTCAAATACACTTGTACGTCCTCTGACGATTATCGTACCCGAGGGATGGGTCTCTCCGCATCTACACGGATTGGAAAAGCAACAAACGCCCTATGGCTAGCAAAGACTTTGATCTCGAACAACTTGCGATTTATCTCCATATAACCCCGGACCAGGTGACCAAAATGGCTAGCCGGGGCAAAATCCCGGGCCGTAGGGTCAATGGACAGTGGCGATTCTCGGAATCGGAAGTCCATCATTGGCTCGAGGAGCAAATCGGAATCAGCGACGCATCGGAGTTGGTCAAGGTCGAGAAGATCCTCGAACGCAGTTGGGATACCACGATCGACGATCGCAGCATGCTGTGGGAATTCATGATGGTGGATGCCATTGATGTGCCCCTCGATGCTCGAACGCGTGGCTCTGTGATTCGCGAAATGAGCCAGTTGGCGGCTGCCACGGGTTTGTTGTGGGATGCCGATACGATGGCCGAAGCGGTTCAAGCGCGTGAAGCGTTGCATCCAACGGCTCTCGAGAACGGTGTGGCGCTGCTCCACCCTCGACGGCCACAAGTTTCGATTCTCTCGGATTCGCTGGTCGCGCTCGGGGTCTCGCGCCAGCCGATTCCATTCGGCAACGTATCCGGGCACATGACCGACGTTTTCTTCTTGATATGTTCTACGGACGATCAAGTGCATTTACGGATCTTGGCCCGACTGGCCCGCTTGGTCAGCGACGAAGTTCTGATGACCATGCTTCGATCCGCCACCAGCCCAGCAGAAGCCTTAGAAATTATCCGCATCGCTGAATTGGAGTTGGTACAAGCCAACGTCAAATGAACGGAGCCATCCAGGTCGAGTGGTTTGGGCCCAACACGGGCTGTTGGACGTGGGTCCAAGACCACTTTGCCCATGTGCATCCGGTCGGTACCGAGGAACTGACGGCCTGGTCCGAATCGCCGAAAGCTTTCAGCGGCTCCTCACCCAAAGTCCTAATCGTGGCTCTCGAACATCGGTCCGATGACCGACTGCGAGCGGTGACGGAACTCATGGAGTCACCCGCGTGGCTGGATCGACCTTTCCCAATCGCATGCGTTTTGGGGACCGATTGGCAAGGGCATCGGCGTACGCATCCGCTGCCCGATCGTTTGGAAGCCTTCTATTGGTTCCAACTCGCCGATCGCATCTTGCCCTGGTTGCTTCGAAACGCCGATCGTCCCGAAGAGGGCAAACGTCGCCCTGCTTCACGTCGGAACCAAGTGGTTGAATCCGACCAATCCCGCTCCAACCCGCGTATTCAACGCTTGCTCGAACACGCCAGTTGGAGTCAACAAAGGATCCAGGCCCTCGAGGAGCTTCATTTATTGGCCTGGGTCATCACGGACAATCAGGGCCAACGTGATTTGTGGTTCGACATACTCGAACGCGCCCATGTTCGGCCGGTCGCGTGCCGGATCGATGCGGCACCTCTTTGGTGCCAGCCGGAGATGATCGTCATCGATTGCGTAGCCCGTGAACCTGATTCTGTTGAAAAGATGCAGCGCCGCATCACGGCCTTGAGAAACCAGTATCCAGAGGCGTTTTTGACTCTGGTCGATCCGTTCCCGATATGGGAACGCTGGCAGACATGGATCGCATGCGGGATCGATGCCGTCGTCCCCCGGCCTGTCCAAATCGAAGGGCTGCTCTTGGTATGGCAGCGATGGCTGCACGAACGCACACCTCGACGCACACCTCGAGCCGTATAAACCATACGGCCACATTGTCGCGGACTGTCTGGGCAAGGGCTATAGTAAACGCGTCTCAGCACGGCAGCCCGCTTCCATTTCGTTTCTAGTGTGTGCGCAGGAAACTGATCATGAATCGCATTTTCGCGCGTCTTTCTTTTCGTAGCTCGATGCGACTCGCACTGGCGAGTTTCCTAATCTTGTGGATGCCCTGTCTGGCCAGCCCGGCAATGGCCGAAGCACCTGCATGGCGAGTTGGGGTCGCCAAAATCGATATCACTCCTGAAGTTCCAATGCGGCTGAGTGGCTATTCGGCCCGTACGGTCCCCTTCGTTGGAATCGATGATCGTCTGTCCGCTCGAGCGTTGGTGCTGAGCCCAACACGTGTAGAAAGCGATTTAGCAAGTAAGTCTGATTCCAAGTCCACAGGACCGGACGCCGACGCGTTGGTCATTGTCTCGATCGACGCCATCGGCATCTCGGCAGTTATGACCGAACGGATCGTGGGCCGTGTTTCCTCGGAACTTGGCATCGAGCGGTCGCGGATCGTGCTGTGCACGACCCACTCGCATACCGCACCCCATTTGGACGGCGTGATACCAAATCTGTTTGGCGCGCCGTTGAGTCCTGTTGAGCAAGCGGCGTCTGAATCGTATACGCGTTCGCTCGAGGATCGCATCGTCGACATGATTCGCGAGGCAGCCGCACGCAGGGTGCCCGGAACGGTTGAGTACGGCGTCGGTCGCTCGGAATTCGCGATCAATCGTCGCATGCTTCAAGAACGCAAGTGGATCGGCTTTGGCAGTGTCGACGACGGACCGGTTGATCGCACCGTGCGGGTTCTCAAGATCCAGGACGCGAGCGGCGCCATGCTGGCCGTTGCATATCAATACGCGTGCCACTGCACCTCGATCTCGCCCGAAGTCAATCGTTTGAGCGGCGATTGGGCGGGACTATCGGCAGCTGCCTTGGAGTCATCAATCCCAGGTTGCATCGCGTTGCCCATCATCGGTTGTGGCGCCGACGCCAATCCCAATCCGCGTGGCACCACCGAAAACGCCCAGACGCATGGTGCAGCCATGGCCGAATCGGTGCGTGCTTGCTTGGCTCAGACCATGTCACCGCTGCCGCATCCAACGCAATCCGCATTCACGTTGGTGGCTTTGGCTTCGGAACGGCCGACCAAAGCCAAGCTGGAAGAGATGCAGAGCAGCGGCTCATCGCACGAACGGAACTTTGCCAAGACTTGGCTCGAGGTTTTGAGCCATAAGGACCGCATCCCCGAATCGTATCCGGCCCCGATTCACTTCTGGTCGTTTGGAGACGAGTTGGCGTGGATCTTCATGAGCGGTGAAGTCGTTGTGGATTACCAAATGCGATTCGAACGTGAATTGAGCCAATTCAAAAATGTCTGGGTCGCAGGTTATGTCGACGACGTATTCGCCTACGTAGCCAGCGAGCGGGTGCGAAATGAAGGCGGATATGAAGTCGATGGTTCGATGCTTTACTATGGCCAGCCAGGCCGTTGGGTTTCGGGCACCGAAGACGCCATCGTAGACCGTGTTCTGCAAATGACGCGTCAGGAGCATCCGGCCGATCAACCGATGACACCGGAGCAATCGTTGGCCAGCATTGAAGTGCCCGAGGGCTGGACCATTGAGTTGGTGGCTTGCGAGCCGTTGGTCGTCGACCCAATCAACATCGCATTCGGTCCGGACGGTACGGTTTGGGTCGTCGAGATGGGGGATTATCCTTCGGGCGGTCCAAGAACGGGGTGCGTCAAAACGTTGCACGATCGCGACGGCGACGGACAGCTCGATTCGAGCACTTTGTTTCTCGATGGTCTCGACTACCCCGCGGGTGTCTATCCATGGCGCGATGGTGCCATCATTGCGTGCGCGCCCGATGTGTTTTTCGCGCGCGATACCGATGGCGATGGCGTCGCCGACGAGCGAGTACCACTCCTCACGGGTTTTCCGGAGGGGAATCCCCAGCACCGTGTGTATGGATTCACGTATGGAATGGAACATCGATTGTACTTTGGTACCGGCGGCAGTGCTGAACAAGTGACCGTGACCGATCGCGGCATCGCACCGCTGACGAAAGCGTTGGGCGAACGAATGACAAATCCCAGCGAATTGCGTGTGGCAGGCCACGATTTGAGTTTGGACCCGGACCGTGGTGATGTGATGCTTGAAACAGGCGACACGCAGTTCATCCGCAGCACTGACGATTTTGCACATTGGTTTGGCAATGAGAACAGCATTCCTATGTTTCACTTCGTCGTCGACCAACGATGGCTTCAACAGAGCGCTCAAGCCCCACGGAGGCGCGCGCAATTGCTGATGACCCCGCCAACGGTTCCACCCGTATACCCCATCAGCATGCAGGCGGATCGGTTCAACGACTTGTTCACTGTCAACCGCTTCACGTCGGCTTGTAGCGCGATCGTAAATCGCGGACCTGGTCAAGGTGCTGCGATGCTAGGAAATGCCATTGTGTGCGAACCGGTACACAATTTGGTCGCAAGGTTTGCGTTGGAGCCGCGCGGGGCAACCTGGGCCGCCGTACGAAGCCCGCAAGACGCTCAGTCGGACTGGATCCGAAGCCGGGACCCATGGTTTCGTCCAGTGCGGGTAGAGAATGCTCCGGATGGGACGCTGTGGATCGTCGATATGTATCGCTACGTGATCGAACATCCCGAATGGATTCCCGAAGAGTGGCAGCGACGCATCAACGTCCGGGCCGGTGACGACCGTGGGCGAATTTACCGTGTCCGCCGAAACGATTTCCAACCAAAGCCGATCTTGGATCGGACGCGCACGAGCGACGGGGATCTCATTGTGCAACTGCTGGGAGACAACAGCTCATTGGCCGATTCCGCGCAGCAACTTTTGGTTTGGCGGGCAGAGGACCAGTCCCTTGAATCTTCCACCATCGCGCGATTGAAAGAAAGTGCCGAGCAAGCCGAAGAGGCACGGTCACGTCTCAGGGCGTTTGCGACTTTGGTAGCGATGAAGCAAGCCGACGCGAGCGATGTTCGAGCTCGACTCCATGATTTGGATCCGCGCGTGGTGGAAGCCGCCGTGAGATGGTTGCACCGCTTCGAAGATGCAGCCATGCTCCGCGATCTGCTTTGGGAATCCATCCGTCCGGAATTGCTCGAGCGATCCGCTTCACTCGCGCTGTCGGTTGCGATCGAAGCCAGTCATGCTCCCCATCCGAACCCTAAACGCATCGCTGAGACGCTCGCAATGAACGCATCGGATCCATGGGTCATTGAATGCGCTGTGCTACTCGCTCCTAATGTGATCGAAGGTGTGGTGGATGGAATGTTGGTCGTGACGTCGGAGAATGCGACTGACGTTTCCCAAGGTCCATTGTTGGCTCGCTGGATCCCGTTGGCTTCGGATGAGGCGCGGAAACGTTGGCTGGGAACCGTGTTGGACGCATCATCGCAGCGACCAGCGTGGCATTATCTGCTGGCTCGGCAGCTATCTGCGTCGGGTGAATCGCTTCCGACCGATGCGCGTTCCGAGCGCATCTTCGACGATGCGCGCTCGGCGCTGGAGCTGGCCGACAGCCCGATCGCGACGCGTCGGGCGGCCATGGAATTGCTGGATTCTCGGATGGGCGGTAACTGGGGATACGACCATGAACTGTTTCTGAAGGTGTTGCAGGCTGGATCGGGCGGCGAACTCGATCGCGAGCTGTCCCAGCGGCTCGTACGGTTGGGAACCGAACCGACGGCGCATGTGATTGCGGCTTGGCAGCAACTCAGTCTTGATGCTCGAAATGCAGCCCTGGCGGAAGTGGCCAATCGATCGGATCGGACCTCGCTGCTACTCGATTCCATCGCGACTGCTCAGCTAACGCGGGACGACATCGATGCGGCGACGGTGCAGCGGCTAAGGCAGTTGCCCGAAGGCCTAGAGTCCAAGCGCGTATCGGAAATCTTTGGCCCGGCTCCTTTAGCGGATCGAGCAGCACTCGTCCGAGCAACCCTCGCGCAGTGGCCGTCCGACGTCGACGTAGCGTTGGGCAAACAGGCTTATGAGAAGCATTGCAGCGTTTGCCACGAACCGCCACCCTCGAGCGATAGCGTCGTCGGTTCGCTAGGACCCAACCTGCGTGGCCTAGCGCCATGGACCAACGAAGCCTGGATGAGCGCGATCCTGAATCCGAATCAATCGGTTGAAGAAAAGTATTGGGCGTTTCAGGCCCGCACGCAGGACGGTGAAGCGTTGACGGGATTGATCCTGCGCGAGGATGCCAATGCCTACGAATGGGTCAGCACCGCAGGTCGAATCGACCGTATCCTCAAGACCGATATCGCCGAAATGAAGACCACGCGATCGTCGTTGATGCCCGAAGGTTTTGAACAACTCGTTACACCGGAGCAACTCGCGGGCATCATCACTTATTTGCGATCCCCAATTGCGTCTGCATCCGATTGATCGGGGATACTGTGCACGTCGCCGGTACGATTGTGTCTCAGGATCAATCGCTTCGAACCGTCCGGCATGGTTTCTCGCTTGAGTACGACATGATCGTCATCCCAGGCTTCGTGCAGGAACTGGGACCCTGCATCGGCCTCGCCTCGCCATGCATGTAGTTGGATGGTTTCCCAGCGTTTGGATGCCATCGAACGGTAGGCAGCGTCAACGATTTGGTTGACCACGTACCCATCGTAGAATGTTTCGCGGGGAGTGGATCGTTTTTCAAACGCCGCGAGCATGTCTTGAAACATGTCGCGATAGCCCAGCGCCGCGACTTCGTCGCCAACGGGAAACAGCCAGCCCGTTGACGATTCGGATTTCTCGGCCACGTAGTCGCGATGTCCGGCGGACGTAAACATTTCGAATCCGGTTCGAAGCCAATGATTGAGCCAGAGAGTGCCTTCCGTTCCGGCGACTTCATCGCGCAGATCCATCCCGCCGCGGAAGGACCAACTGACTTCGAACTGACCGATGGCCCCATTGGCGTAGCGCACCAAGCCGATGGCGTGGTCTTCGGCTTCGATCGGATGGACTTGCGTGGCTCCCCAGCAGACCACTTCCATCGGTCGGACTTGTTTTCCGATAAAGCTGCGGGCGATTTCGATGCAATGGCAACCCATATCAACGATGGCGCCACCACCGGACAATTGGCGGTCCCAGAACCAAGGGCTGTGGGGACCTGGGTGTGTTTCGCGCGATCGTACCCACAGGATGCGGCCAAGTGCTCCTTGTTCGACCGACGCCAATGCTTTGAGCGTCTTAGGCGTGTAGACCAAATCCTCGAGGTAGCCGTGGAAGACACCTGCAGACTCGACCGCCTCGAGCATCCGCCAGGCTTCCTCCGCGTTGCGCCCTAAGGGTTTGGTGCACAGAACACCTTTTCCCGCCCGCGCTGCAGCAATTACGGCTTGTTCGTGCAGATGGTTAGGGAGCGCAACAACCACCAAGTCGGTTTCTGAATCTTCGATGGCAGCCTGCATGTCTGTCGTCGTTCGCGGTACGTTCCATTGCTGGGCAAAGGCATCGGCTCGCGATTGGGAGCGCGACTGCACGACCGCGATCGTGTCGCGGCTGCGGCCACCGAGCAAGGCTTGGGCGTAGAAATTAGCGATCAAGCCCGAACCGAGCATGGACAGACGAACCATCATTGCCTCGCAGAGGTGGGTTAGATCGCAGCAGATTGAAGGAGTGACCGTCGAACGCGGTCCTCGGGCCATAGTTCGAGGGGCGCGTAGTTGGGATGCCGGCCATTGGATAGAAAAGGATCGTTGTGCCGCGTGTTGTAGCAGCAGATCAATGACCACCGCGGATCTGGGCTTTCGTTTCGGCTCGAGCAATGCAACAGGTTGCCGTGGAAGAAGAGAGCATCGCCAGGATCCATTTCGCAGTAGACCAGCGGATGTCGTAATCGCGCTTCTTCGACGCGGCGTGGATCGGCTCCTTTTTGATCACCGGTCGATGCATGGTCGATGCGTCCAATCCGATGCGATCCCTGGAGGACTTGTAGGCAGCCGTTGGCCTGCGTCGCGCGATCGACTGCGATCAAGCAACTGGCCATATCCGGGTAGAGGCATCCGTTGGCGTACCAGTAGCCGTAATCCTGATGCCATTCCCATGCGCCACCTACGTGCGGTTCTTTGAGCATCATCTTGTGATGGTAGTGGTAGACTTCGTCGCCGAGCAAGTGCTGCATGGTGGCGGCCACGCGTAGCGAGCGGACGACCGCGGAGTAAGGTGACGCGTCGTCCAGGTCGTTGCGAACTGCCAAGCGGCTTTCACCGCCGGTAGCATCGCGTTTGACGTAGGCATCGGCAGCCAACTTACGATCGCTGCGGGCGTAGTTCAACAGTGCGGCCGTCTCTTGGGCATCAAAGAGGGATCGCAGCATTACATAACCGTCCCGGTCAAACGCTTGTTTGGCGGCCACCTCATCGATGCGCATGGTGTCGATTATTTTTAGAATGGGGAGGACGAATCAATTGTCAGCGGCGTCCATTGTACAAAAGCAAAAAGCCCCGATCGTTTCCGACCGGGGCTTTTCACGTTTCGTCTCACTGTCACTCACGCATTATTTGTGCGTAAAGTCAAGGTACCACAGCCCGTCATCCCATTCCAGGGAGACGCGTCGCCATCCCATGGGAACTTGAGGGTAGGGATAGAATGGTCCGATGTAGGGCCATGCGGAAGCACTGTACTGCTTGGGATACGTTGCAGCGGCATAGTTTGGATGTGCTGCGTAACTAGGCCAAGCGTAGTTCGGCATGTTGGGTTGATCGTAGCGAGGCACACCGGGACCGTACGATGGACCACCGTTCATTGGCATCGGAGCTTGGGGAGCCATCACGGCCGGGGCGGGAGCAACCGAGCCGATTTGTCCAGCCACCAATCCGCTTGGAGCGAATGGTCGAGGAGCAGCGTTGTTCATCGCCGGAGCCGATACCATCATGCCAGAGGCAGCGGATTGTGGTCCATAGCCAACCGGCAATTGTCCGCTGGCTGGTCGAACGGTGGAAACCGTGACCTCATCGACGACTCGAAGAGCACCGTTGGCACGTTGTGCCGTGGCCAGGACCATATCCTTTTGCTCTTGCGAAGCGACATAACCGCGAACCAAAACTTCGCGTTCGACGGTGCTAACATCGAGGTCGAAGTTTCGCAGGTAACCTGCCTTTTTGGCTTGACCGAGTTGGCCAAGAATTTCGGACGTGATCTCGACGTCGGAAGCCGAATCATCTTCGGCCGAGATCATGAGTGCCGATTCCGCCGAGGCGGGAATCACGGTCGGAGTCGTGACTGCGGGAGCAGGTTCGACGGCCGTTGCGGCCAATTTCGCTTGATTTTCAACCGATTTGACCCCTTCTGTGTCTCGTGCTGCGGTCAGCACTCGATCCAATTGTGCCTGGCTGGCGGCGGCCCCCGTGATGACAACGTTGCCGTTATCGACGGTCAGGTCTACTTCCAGACCCTTGAGGCTGATCTGAGCCTGCTTCACTGCGGAAATGATGGCATCAGCGATTTCGCGGTCACCACCAAACGCCGTCAAGGGAGCACCGGCGGTCAGCGAGGCAAACGCCATGCCCAAAAAGAATCGTCGCATGGATATCCTCCTACGGTATATTTTGCGGGAATAACGGCGCTTTGGAGCCATTCACACTGAACCTCGGCACCTGCAAACCCATCGGGGCTGGACGCTATTAGAACGGCCGCGAGTCTTCAACTGCCGGGCGCAACATCCCTGTCGAGCATCGGCGATTTCGTACGGCGTGCGTCCTCCAGGCGTCCCATCCTGGCGGTTTGCGAATACATCCGTAGTTTCGGCACAAGTAGTCCCGAAGCGAAAGGTTTTTGCCAATTTTGACGCTCTTCGCGAGGATTCCTAACGTAAGCATCGTGCGGGCCCCCGGTATGTCCACCCAACGTGCAAAAAGGCCCAGAACCTGCTACTCTTAGCAACCCTCAATCTTCACGTAACCTCACTACATTGCCCATGCCAATCGACGTCCAATTGCAACGCGCACCCGGCTTGAGCGACCGCACGCGCGAATGGATCGTTCAGGCCGTCCGTACTATCGCTAACGACTACGGTTGGGAGGATGGTCAAGTATCGATTGCGGTGGTCGACGACGCTTTGATCCACGAAGTCAATCAACGGTTTCTCAAGCACGATTACCCGACGGACGTCATCAGTTTCGATCTGACGGAAAACAATAGCTACCTCGAAGGGGACATGATCGTCAGTCTCGAAACCGCCCAACGCGTAGCGTCGGAGAACGGCTGGAAAAGCTCGCAGGAAGTGCTGCTGTACGTCATCCATGGAATGCTGCACATCATCGGTCTCGACGACGACACGCCGGCTCACATCCGACGCATGCGGTCCAACGAACGCTATTACTTAGAACTGCTGAGTGGAGACAGTCGCCCGTGTGGTTCCATGTCCCGTCAAGTCCGAAGTCGAGGCTGATCGTCCGAGCCCGTCTCGTCCGGACGTCTTTTTATGCTATCGTTTAGCCCCGCTGAATTGATTCTAGGTAGGGAACCATCGTGATGATCGACGCGGGAAATACGGATTTTTGGTTGATTGAGAATGGTCGCATGATTGATCCGGCCAATCGAACCGATCGAATCGGCCGAATGTTGATCATGGACGGTCGCATCGTCGCCATCGATCCTGTGGAGGGGGATTTACCTAAGGATTGCGAGCGAATCGACGCAACGGGTTGCATCGTCGCGCCGGGACTTTTCGATTTGGGAACCGAGTTTGGCGAACCGGGTCGCGAGGAAGACGAGACGATTCTATCGGGAACCGCGGCCGCGCTGGCAGGTGGCTTCACGTCGGTCGCCTTGTCTCCGAACACCGACCCACCAATCGACACAGCGGCCAGCGTCGAGTTCATTTTCTCGAAGGGATTGCGAGCCGACGGATGCCGATTGCTGCCGATGGGTTGTGTGAGCAAGGAGCGGAAAGGGGAATCGCTGGCCGAAATCGGTTCGTTGGTCGATGCGGGCGCAGTCGCGCTCAGCGACATGCCGTCGGCCTTCGAGAACACTGGCCTACTTCGCCGCGCGCTCGAATACTGCTTGATGTTCGATCGCTATGTCTTCGACCAACCCGAGATTGGTTCTTTGTCCCGTGGCGGGGTCATGCACGAAGGGCTGGAGCAACTCAAATTGGGTTTATCGCCTATCCCGGCTGAAGCCGAGGATCTTGCGACCTCGCGCGATCTTCGATTGGTCGAAGCCACCGGGGGCAAATTGCATCTGACCAGCATCAGCACGTCGGGCAGCGTCGAGATGTGTCGTCGAGCACGCCATCGCCAAACCGAATTTTCGGTCGGGATCTACGTCGCCAACTTGCACATGACCGACCAGTGGATGCGTTCGTTTGACACCAACTGCAAAGTTCGACCTCCGATGCGATCGGCCGACCACGTGACTGCTTGCATTGAAGGATTGCAGGACGGTACCATCGACATCATCAGCAGTGGTCACCGTCCGTGTTCGCTTGAGAAGAAGATGCTCGAAATCGATGCGGCACCCTTTGGCATGATGTCGCTCGAAACTGCGTTGGCTCAGGTCATCACGCACTTGATTCGGACCGGTCATCTCGATTGGTTTGAAGTGCTCGAGAAAATGAGCTTGAATCCCGCTCGATTGCTCAACATGTCCGGCGGTTCGCTAGCCGTAGGCCAGCGGGCCGATGTGATCGTGGTGGATCCCAATACCAGCTGGAAGGTAAGGGCGGCGACATTTAAAAGTAAGTCGTACAACACGCCTCTTGAGGATCAGGAACTCTACGGAGAGGTACGCCATACGTTTGTGGCTGGCCGACGTCGCTTCCATTCGGTCCGTGTTCAACGCGACGCGAACGCCCATGCCTCGGGGAACGCCACGTCTATTGGGAATGCCACGTCCAGTCCGGCTTAAATTCACAAGTGATCGCTCGGGGGCCCTTCGAGTTCTTACGCAGTCGATGCGTTGCGAGGGCGAGCAGACTTGTCTCGACGGCATCGCTCGCTACAGTAACGCACCGAGTCCCAGACTCGGGTCCATTTTTTGCGCCATGCGAAACGCTTCCCGCAACTCGCGCAAACTTTTTCTGGAAGTGTTGGCTTGCTGTGGACCACGAGAACATTCTCAACAAAAGGAAACGAACTGGGGGAGTAAAGTCGCCCCAGATTCTTAAGTATCCTGCGATGGCAAGTCCTCCATCGGCCTCCTCGGGTACCTTTCCAGCGCTCGAAGCCATCGAAAATTGGATGGCATCGCTTGGCCATCGCGCGTTTGATTGGCAGCGACAAACGTGGCAGGCCTATTGGCAGGGGAACCATGGTTTGATTTTGGCTAGTACGGGCATGGGTAAAACCCGAGCCGCCTGGATGGGACCGCTCGGGCAATGGCTGCATGATCCGCTCCCGGAGTCCGAATGGACGCGGGTAGCGCGACGCGCTGCCGCTCCTCCGCTTCAGGCACTTTGGATCACGCCCATGCGGGCCTTGGCCAATGACACCAGCCAAGCATTGCAAGAATGCATCCGTGGTCTCGATCTACCCTGGACACTCGAACAGCGGACTGGCGATACCTCCGCCGCCGCCAAAGTTCGACAGCGGACATCGCCTCCGACTGCGATGGTGATCACTCCCGAGAGTTTGACACTCATGCTCTCGTATCCAGAGTCCCAGTATGCCTTCCGTCATTTGCGGAGTGTGATCGTCGACGAGTGGCATGAACTGCTCGGTACCAAGCGAGGTATTCAGACCGAGTTGGCACTTGCTCGGCTCTCAGAAATCGCACCACTTCATCAGCGTTGGGGCGTCTCGGCGACGATTGGCAACCCTCAGTTTTCGCTTGCCTCGCTGGTGGGATCGCAACCCGCGCGCAGTACATGCATCATCGAAGGGCCACGCCGTAAGGCGATCGATTTGCAGTTGTTGGTTCCCGCGAGTGTGGAACGATTTCCATGGGCAGGTCACATTGGTTTGGCGATGCTGCCGCAGGTCATCGAACGCATCGAAGGCGCTCGAAGCACGTTGGTCTTCGCCAACACGCGGAACCAAACCGAGTTGTGGTACCAAGCCATGCTCAAAGCCCGACCGGATTGGGCCGGGCGCATCGCGGTGCACCATGGCTCGCTGTCTTCGGACATCCGGAGTTGGGTGGAGGAAGCCGTTCGGAATGACAAACTGTTGGCAGTCGTATGCACGAGCAGTTTGGACTTGGGAGTCGATTTTTCGCCGGTGGATCAAGTCATTCAGATCGGGTCTCCCAAGGGTGTGGCGCGATTGGTGCAACGCGCCGGTCGTAGTGGGCATCGTCCAGATGTTCCCAGTCGTTTGATCTTCGTACCTTCGCATGCTTTGGAGATCATTGAACTCGAAGCCGCCCGCCAAGCCATCGAGGCGCATCGGATCGAGCAGAGGCCGGGATTGGACAAGCCTTTGGACTGTCTGGCACAGCATTCCGTCACCATGTCCTTGGCCGGCCGCGTCACGCGCGAGGGATTGTTGGAACAAGTGCGATCCACCTATGCGTACCGAGATTTGACCGATGAGGAATTCGATTGGGTGCTCGAGTTCGTAACAACGGGTGGCAGCTTGCACGCGTATGAGAACTACCACCGTGTCCATCGCGACGCCGAAGGTTACCGTGTCGTGGATCCGGTGATTGCCAGGCAACATCGCATGGCCATTGGAACGATCACCGCCGATTTGGCAATGAACGTTCAGTACCTCAAAGGGGGCAAGATCGGTACAGTGGAGGAATCGTTCGCAGCTCGACTCAAACCTGGAGATCGATTTCTTCTCGGTGGGAAATTACTTCGGATGGAATGGATAAGGGATGGGACCGTTTGGGTTCGGCGTGGCCAAGGAAGTGCGACGGCCGTACCGCGTTGGATGGGTGGGCGGATGCCGTTGTCATCGGAGCTATCCGAAGGAGTTCGAAACCTACTCGATGCGGCCAATTGCGATCCTGGCCAAGTCTCCGGTTTGAAATCGCTGGCCGATCTACTCGCCTTGCAACGTCGGTGGAGCCATGTTCCAAACAAGGACGAAGTCCTCATCGAAACCATTCAAAATCGCGATGGTCATTCGCTGATCATCTATCCGTTCGAGGGGCGGTCGGTTAGCGAAGGTCTCGGGGCCTTGCTCGCCTATCGATTGTCTCAGCATGTTGGAATCTCGTTCGCCATTGCCGTCAACGATTACGGATTCATGCTTCACAGCCCGGAACCTCCTCCGATCCCATGGCACGAATTGTGCAGTTGGCTTTCGGTTGAGCATTTGGAGCGCGATATCCTAGCGAGCCTCAATGCGACGGAGATGACGCGCCGGAGATTTCGGGATATCGCGCGCATCGCAGGGTTGATCCATCAAGGCATGCCTGGTCGAAGTAAATCGGCCAGACACTTGCAAGCGTCGGCGGGCATGGTCTTTGATGCCTTGCGAGAATACGACGCCGAGAACCGACTGTTATGGCAAGCCTCCGATGAAGTGCTGCGAGACCAACTGGAATTGCATCGATTGACGGCGGCTTTGAGTCGGATGCAGCAACAACGCTGGATTCACAAGGTCCTGCCACGCTGGTCTCCATTTTCATTCCCGCTCTATGTGGAGCGCATCCGAGATCGCATCAGTTCCGAATCGTTGGCCGATAGGATTCGCAAGGTGCAAATGCAGCTCGAAAAAGTTGCCGTATCGGAGTTGCAAGATGCGCATTGAGGTTGCGGGTGAGCGTTTGGAACTGCTCCCATCGGGTGCCGTGTACTGCCATGATCACAGCACATTGTTTTTGGCCGATCTGCATTTAGGGAAAGAAACCGTGTTTCAGCGATCGGGGGTACCGATCCCTTCGGGGGCTACCGAGCGGACAATCGCCGCGTGGAGTGGGCTGATTGATCGGTATCGACCGGCACGCATGATCGTTCTGGGGGATCTGCTCCATGCACGCATCGGACTGACCGAATCGCTGGAAAGATCGTTGTGTGCAATGATCGCGGCTTGGTCGAGTGTGCGATGGGAGTTGATCGAAGGCAACCATGACCGCGGCAGTTTAGGCGTGTTGCAAGGGATGGGATTCGAGGTTCATCGCGGCGCGATGCGCTGGCGACGGTTCGCGTTGCAGCATGATCCTGCACCGCTCATCGCCTTGTCCGCTGTCTCTGCCCATGAAGAGCCATTGCAGATCATGTCTGGACATTTGCATCCGTCGATTTCCGTGGCATTGAGTGGTCGAGATCGCGTCCGATTGAAGTGCTTTTGGCTGCGGCGAGATGGGTTGGTTCTACCGGCCTTTGGTGGATGGACAGGAACACATGGCATCGAGCCGAGCGGTGGCGACCGAGTGTTCGCGTGCGTGGAATCCCATATTCTAGAAATCAATCACAGAGTCCACCGTCCGGATCGCTCTTCTGGATGAGATCCGCGATGGAGGTTGAGCGGAATGCCTCCTCGATCGTTTGAAACGTTTCATCAAGTTTTCGATGCAGCGCGCACAGCGAGGGCTTTTGGAATTGGGCGGCTAGTGGGCAGCGATGAATGCGCTGGATGGGATCGACAGCATTGACGATGTCCAGAATGGTAAGCAGTTCCGGAGCGCGTGCAAGTGAAACACCGCCGTGAAGACCTCGTTGCAGGTGGACGATGTCATTGCGACGCAGTCCCTGGAGAATCTTCGATAAATAGGCGAACGGTACTTTCGTGGCTTCTGCAACTTCAATGGTGCGTTGAGGGACACCGTTGTTGGAAGCCAAATGGACCGCAGCGCGCAGCGCGTATTCAACCGTTCGAGACAGCATGGTTTCGCTCCGCGACAACGAGGCATGATCAATCGTTCCCTGGTTCGCCCATTCCGTGGTTCGCCGACCAGCAGCATTTCAATGCGGTTTTAGGATGGGACGTATTTGCAAGCGGGAGACGGACGTCCAAAATAGTAACCTTGGACGAGCGTAAACCCTAGTTCTTGGCAGACCTTGGCTTCGCTCTCGGTTTCGATCCCTTCGGCCAGAGGGGTGATGCCCATATCCAAAGCGATGTGAACCAAGGTGCGGAGTAGTTTCACGCGATCATGAGAAGCTTTATCGATGTCGCGAATGAGGCTCATGTCGTATTTGAGGACGTCAGGAGGTGCAGCGCACAGCTCCGAGAGTCGATTCTGCCCAGCGCCGAAGTCGTCGTATGCGAGTTTGATCGACAACTCACGCAGTTGTGAACGCAGCGCCGACATTTCGGCGGCGCCGGTGATGGCCGCTTCATGGATTTCTAAAACGATTTCGAGGTCGCTCGATAATTCGCGGACCTTCCTCATCGATTCGACCAAGCCCGGCCGTGACAATTCGAGAGGGTGTGTATTGACATAAATCGCTGTAGGTTGAGGCAACTGGAGCCCTTCCCGGATCCCTTCCCAACGCAGCATCTCGCTGAGTTCGACTTCCATGCTGAGCTTGTTGGCCGCACCGAACAAGGCCGCAGACGTTTCCAAACCGAACATACGACTGCGGGCCAGTACCTCGTACCCAACGGGTTTGAGATCGTTCAATTGCACGATGGGTTGGAAGTGAGGTGTGACCAGCCGATTTTCCATCAAACGATCGAACTGAACCAGCGCCAGTGCTTGATCGCAGATGTCGTGGCACACCGTGTTCATCGAGGTGGAGACCGTGTCACACTTTACCCGAAACGCAAAATCAGCAAATTGAATCATGTCCCCTTCGTTGAGGACACAGGGAGCGGTCAACCGTCGGCCGTTGACGTACGTGCCGTTGGTACTATCAAGGTCCGAGACCGTCAGCTTCCCGTCCTCGATGCTCAAATTGGCATGGTTGCCCGAGACCGTTTTCGAGGGCAATTGCAGGCTGCACCCCACTTTGCGGCCGACCGAAAAGGGAGAAGGGTGGATGACGGTGAACGTGTCAGTGGACTGATCACCGAAGCTGGCCAAAATCCAAACGGCTTTGGGTTCTGGAAACCCGAAGCGTCTTGGACTCAGGCCACCGTGGCCGGTGAACGATTTGATGGGGGCGTTTTGGATACTCATTGAAACTTTGGGCTGTGTTGAATCTTCACTCCGTTGACTGATCGATCTTGATTGCCTGATCGCTCTTGGGATTTTCAGGCACCTCGATCTCCAATTCGCATTTCTACGAAAGCTTAGAACACAAATCAGAGGGTCGAGCAAAAACTTTGACAGCCCCAATAGATATTCAACGGAATAAACCGCACATCGGGGATAGAGTTCGAGCAAGCCAACATCGAGGCCGATGAACAAGAAACCCGCTCGCGCCCTGGTGAGCGTTCCGATTGCAATGCCTGGAGGCTTTGAAACGGTTAGTTCATCGATAAAGGTTAAACCATGGAAACGCCCATCAAAGCTCGGGAGACCAAATCGCTAGATCTCCAATCCCTGCCGGCCGTTTTGAACGACGATGCCTTCTGGCCATTCGAGCCTAAGAATCTAGAAGAATGCGGCCTGTCGGAAATGGTCGTCGAGTCGATCATGATGCAGTTGTTCCTCAATGTAGGGACATTGACCGGTCGTAGTCTCGCAGAACGCATTCGATTGCCCTATCCGATCGTCGAACAGTTGCTCTCACAACTTCGGATGCGGCATTTGATCGCGCATGCGCGGCCAGCGCCGCTGAACGACTTTTATTATGGGATCACTGAGAGCGGACAAAATCGAGCGATCCATTATCAGAAGACGCAGTCGTATTCTGGCCCTGCGCCCGTTCCGTTGATGGACTACGTACTGAGCGTGGAAGCTCAAGCGGGGAGTTTCGAGCCCATCACCGAGCATCAGTTGCGGGCCGCGTTGGGCGAGGTGACTTACGACGAGGCCCTCTTGGATTTTCTCGGCCCAGCGGTAAACAGCAACTCCGGCGTGTTTCTCTATGGACCGCCCGGCAATGGAAAGTCGACGTTGGCTCGGTGCCTCTCCGCTTGCCGTGGACAAGACATCTGGATCCCACATGCGATCATCGATGACGGGATGATCATCAAGTTCTTCGACTCGGCCTACCATGTAACGACCGGAGCGCGATCGACATCCGAAGCGATCATGACCACGCAAGAGCACGATCGCCGCTGGATACGTATTCGACGTCCGACGGTTATCGTGGGTGGCGAATTGACCATGGAGAATCTCGAGATACGCCACGACCCAAGAAGCAACACGTGCGAGGCACCACTGCAGCTAAAAAGCAACTGCGGCTGCATGTTGATCGATGACTTCGGCAGGCAACGCATCGCTCCCGCAGAATTGCTCAATCGTTGGATCGTCCCATTGGAAAGTCGTCACGACTACCTGACGTTGCCCACCGGTAAGAAGATCTGTGTTCCATTCGAACAGATCATTCTCTTCTCCACCAATCTGGATCCAGATCAGTTGGTCGATGAAGCCTTCATGCGCCGGGTCCCTTTCAAGATCCATGTGGGAGATCCGTCCGTCGAAGAATTTACCGAGCTATTCCGTCGAGTTTGCGAAGCGACTGAAATTTTTTGGCGACCGGAAATCGTCGAACGGATGATCGACAAGCACTATCGGAGTCAACGCCGTCCTTTTCGACGCTGCCATGCTCGCGACATTGTCCACCAGATGCAATGCTTGGCCGCCTACCGAGGCGAACGTTGCGAACTCAGGAACGAGTACGTGGATCAAGCCTGCAACAATTACTTTGGTTCCGAAAACTTAGCCTTGAAAGCCAAGCGATCTGAAACCAGCCCGACACCCGATGCGCGGATGGTTGCTTTGGAGGAAGGTACCGCCACGATCGAGGCGGTCATGGATGAGATCCAAAGTGAATTGCGAGGAATGAATTTAGAAGTCTGTCAGGCGCCTCAAACCATCGGACTTCCTAAGGAAATGCGTGTACGTCCCGTTCCTGCGGGTCAGCGTCTTGGCGAGCCTGCATCGGGGAACTCGGTTGCCATGTCCTCCTTAGCGATGCGGGGACAGTAAATGACGTATGGCATCCTCCAGGCAGGTTGGGAGCCCATTCAAGGTTATATCCTTCGGGAGAAGCTGGGCGCGGGTGGATACGGTGAAGTCTGGTCGGCCGATGCTCCAGGCGGTCTAACGAAGGCCATCAAATTCGTATTCGGGGCGATCGAAGATGAACGAGGAGCCGCCGAATTTAAAAGCCTCAATCTGATGCGGAAGCTGAATCATCCGTTCATCCTGTCCTTGGAGCGGGTAGAGATTGTCGACGGACAGCTCGTGATCGTGACCGAATTGGCACAGGGTTCCCTCTTCGAGCGGTTTGGTGAATACCGAGAGAAGGGCTTCGTCGGAGTGCCGCGCGATCGATTGCTTCGGTACCTGACCGATGCCGCCGATGGTCTCGATTACTTGTGCCAAGAACACGATCTCCAGCATTTGGATGTCAAACCTGGAAACCTGCTGTTGGTAGCCGATCGCATCAAAGTGGCCGACTTCGGATTAATGAAGGACTTGCAGTCCAAAACAGATTCTTTACTCAACGGCATGACTCCGACGTACGCCGCCCCCGAAATGTTCGATGGCCGTCCGGGGCGCTATAGCGACCAATACTCGTTAGCAATCGTCTATCAAGAAATGTTGACGAGCACGTTGCCTTTCCGTGGCCGTACCGCGGCCCAGCTCGCCAACGAACACCTACACAAAGCTCCCAATCTCGAGGCCCTTCCATTGATGGAGCGGCCCGTGTTGGCCAAGGCCCTGTCCAAAAAACCGCACATGCGTCACGCCGATTGCCGTGAGTTCATTCGGGCCTTGGTCGACTGCCGAACGGAAGCCAAAATCGCAGCCGAACGGGTAAAAGATGCGAAGGCTTCGTCGGTGTACGCTCGAAACCTGGGCAGCTTTCAGGCGGCACGCTCGCTGCGCGATGGACTGGCCTCGCAGGCCGTGGCCACCAAAGCTTCTGACGATACCCTCTTTGACTCGCGTGATCGGCCAGTTCGATTGGAAAACCCAATGCCGCCATTGGGCCATGAGTCAATTGAATCACCCGCCAAGATTCTTTTTCTGGGGCTCGGAGCGAGCGGTGGTCGGGCGATCCGGCAACTCAAAGCACGAACAAAGGGTGAGGCCTCAAATGATGCTCAACTCAATTCGCCACAATACTTGGTCATCGACACCGACGGGGATACCCTCCAGGAGCTGACCGATCCGAGTCAAGCCGATGCGCTATCCAAACATGACACACACCAGCTGCGTTTAAATTCGTCGCAATATTTTCGCCAGGCAACGTCCAAAGATCTGCATCGCATACCGAGGCGTTGGACTTTCAACATCCCGCGCTCCATGAAAACCGAAGGTGTACGCCCTTTGGGAATGCTCGCCTTTCTCGATCAGGCTAGCAAGTGCTACGAGGTATTGGCGGATGCGATCGATGATCTGGTGCGATCCAATCCCTCGAACGCGCATCTCAAGGTCTACATGATGGCTTCCGCCCACGGAGGAACTGGCGGCGCTATTGTTTCGGAAATCGGTTTCATGATCCGTCAGATCGCCTCGGCATTGGACCTGCAGGTTGAGATCGATTGCCTGCTGTTGTGCGCAGAGACTGACCAGCAAACGGGCTGCGATCTCGCGACGGCGTCTGCCGTTGCGTGCTTGGAAGAGATTGGCAAGTACTTTGATTCGCGAGGATTGCACGAAACCTTGCATTGCCTGCCACCCACGACCGCCGTCGATCAACCTCCCTTCGATTACGTAACCTTGGTGCACGGTGGCGTGTTCGGTGTTGATCGTGATTGGATGGTAGGCATCGGCCAAATGGTCGATTACGTTTGGGCTCAGGGGCATTCCGAATTGGACCGCCGACTCACGGCCGCGCGGCGTGTCGATCGTGCGAAGTACGCGAGCAACCCGGACTTCGATGGCGAGGAATGGCTAGGAGCCGTCGGCACTCAGAAATTGGACTTGGACTCCTTGACGGATCCGGGCGCCTCCTCGGAGCGTTGCTGTTTGATCGCCATTCAAGCCTGGGTGGCACTTCTGAAGAACAATATCGACGACCTGGAACAGCTCCGCCGAAGAACGGAATTGGAGTGCGTCGAGAGCAGCCTAGATCCGACCTGGGTCACCGATCTCTTCCGAGAAAGCCGCTTGTCTCCTCAAGCATGGGTGCGGCGTGTGATCGAAGCCGCAGCCAAGTCCGGAATCGAAGCGGAAGTTGCGTTACCCCCGCCCGCGTCGGATCGCGAAGACCGACTCGCATTCGCACTGTTCGGGAATATGGCGCCCGAGGAATACGAGAGCTTGGTTGCTATCGCCGAGAAACTCGGTCTCGATCGCTCCGTGAGTATCCAACGTATGAATGCTCTCGTCCGGGAAAGCCGCCAGCAATTGATCGACTGGATCGATCGCTCCGTCTTCGGCAGTATTCATGGCTGGCGGCATTGCAGCAAAATCCTTGGCTCGATCGGTGACCGATTTGCCAAAAACGCTCAACGCCTGTTCGAGATTTCCTATCAGTTGGCAGAGAAGCACGATTCGGCATTGGAGTCCGCGTACGACGGGACCGAGATTCCATCTCAAGAATTGCAATTCCAGCTCGAAGCGTTGGCATTGGAAATGCGTTTGCACGCAGTGGCCGGGCACCTGCAAACTCGTTTCGCCAATTACAGTTGGCTACTCGCACAATCGTGGGTGGACCAATCGAGGCAGTTGGTCAGCGATTTAATCCAGTCGATTCCGTCCCTGTTGTCGCCTTTGGGAATTTCGGAAGAGACGTTTGAGCTCGAGTCGCCCGACATGAATTGGCTCGATCAAGACACAACGTCGCGCGCAGCCATTGCATTCCTGACCGATTATTCGCATGTGCGGGTCATGGAGACGTGGAAGTTCCACAGCCAAACTAGGAGCTTCCATCGCGATACGGTGCATGACCTGAAGGAAATGTCGCTTCAAATTCGCACCGTGGAGCAGTGGGATAAGTCGGACACATCCATCCTGAGCGATGCATGTGGATGGTCTCGGCTCTTTGGCCAGCTAGCGACGGAATCGGCGCACGACGCTCCCAAAGCAGAAACGTATGTGGGCGAGCGATCGGGATCTGAGCTTCGCGAAGAATTCAAACGAATCCTGCCGAAGTTCGTCAAGTACGGAGGCATTGTCCGTAACGCCATACTCGTCAGCGATGATTGGAGCGGGCTCCTCGGGAATTCGCAGATGCAACAAATTCACGAGCGCATGGCTACGATCATCCCCAACTCGGCAGCGAAAAGTTGCCTGATCGTCTCTGTTGGAGAGCGGTTGGATCTTGCAACGGTAATCGAGCGGACTTGGCCATCGATGGCGAACCTCAAGGAGTTGTCGCATCGCTTGCAATGCAACAACGCATAGGCCGTTGTGCCGATGCAGTCCTCGAAATTGAACCGTCGCTCCGTTTAGATTACGCCGCCGTGGGTACGGAACGGAGTCATGTGGTCGGGATGGTCGAGGAACCAGAATCGTTCCCATTCCTGGACCAAGGCGCGAAGATTTTCAGAGGTGTAGATCAACTGCTCCGCCCGACGGGCAGGGTTTGCCGAGTAAATCGGCAACGCGCATCCGACCATGGGCATGGCGGCCAAAGCAAGCAGAAAACTCATCATGACTCGGCGTCGCATCTGTTCTCACTCCATGAACTGGGTTAGCCATCCGATCCGTTTCCGGCCGAGCTGGGATCGTCCTCGTCGCTGAGTGAATCGAGATTTCCCGATGCAATCGCGTCTCGGATTTTTTGGGCCAGCGAGGTGCCCTCAATCGAGTTCACCTGCTCTTCCATGATCTTTCCAGGCTTGAAGCTCACCACGAACTTCTCGGGGACCTCGACCTGTTTACCGGTTCGCGGATTCCTGGCCTTCCGAGCCGCCCGTGGACGCACTTGGAAGACACCAAAATTCCGCAACTCGATCCGGCCTTCTTCCACCAGCGTGGCGATGATCGAGTCAAATGTCTTTTGGACAATGTGCTTGATCGTCTGCTGGTTCAGTCCCGTCTCGTCGGAAATCGTTTTCACGATCTCTTTCTTTGTCACGACCGAGCTCCTCGAAACTTCGACACGACCTAAGTCGTTTGTGCAGTTAACTTTAATGCATCGAAGTCTAGGCAAGCTCGGTCGACTCGTCAAGGTGATGGATGATAGCCAGCACGCTCAACGAGCACATTCCAGAGAATCGCTACGCTTGATTTCGGACGTACAACCGTCAAATCTTGACAGGTTCACGCGAAATGAAGGGGATTTTTTCCGTAGCTCAGCGGGAAAATGGCTAGCAATCTCAGGCCATGACTCGATTGAGGTTCCCCACGCTCTCGATGGCTTGGGCCGCCCGGTCAATGTCCTGGCGGCTAACGTCTAGGTGGGTCACGACCCGGACGCTTTGCGGTCCGAAGGCCAATACCAAAACCCCTCGTTCTTGGAGTTTTTGGGCGAATTCAGCCGCAGTTCCCCATTCGGGATCGACTTGAAAAATGACAATATTGGTTTCGACCCGTCCGCCATGGATGCCAAGGCCAGGCGTGTTTTGTACGGCTTCGGCGATCCGCTGGGCGTGGGCGTGGTCGTCGACCATCCGATCGATGTGGTGTTCGAGCCCATACAGGGCTCCGGCTGCGATGAACCCAGCCTGGCGCATCCCGCCCCCGAATAGCTTGCGAGCTCGCCGAGCCCGTGCGACGAAGGCCTTGGTACCGGCCAGGCACGAGCCGACGGGGGCGCCGAGCCCTTTGCTGAAGCAGACGCTGATCGAGTCGAAGGGTGCTGCCAACGCCTTGAGCGACAGGCCCGTTGCGACGGACGCGTTGAAAAGCCTTGCTCCGTCCAGATGGCATTGCAAGCCTTGGGCATGAGCCCAATCGCAAATCTCGTTGACCATGGGCTGGGGGAAGATCGATCCACCGCCGCGGTTGTGCGTGTTCTCCAAGCACACCAATTTCGTCCGGACCATGTGTTCATTGTCCGGACGGACCATGCCATGGATTTGTTGAGCATCGAAAATCCCTGACCGACCGGAGATCGTCCGCGCGACCAATCCGCTCAGTTGCGCAAAAGCGCCTTGCTCGTAGTTGTAGATGTGGCATTCCACCTCGCACAGGAACTCATCTCCAGGACTGCAATGCACGCGAAGCGCGATTTGGTTCGTCATGGTACCGCTGGGCATGAAGATCGCCGCTTCCTTACCCAGCAGCTCAGCCGTTTTCTCCTGCAAACGCACCACGGTCGGATCGATATCGATGACGTCGTCACCTACCGGGGCCTGAATCATGCATTCGAGCATGGCGGGTGTGGGACGCGTGACCGTATCGCTTCGCAAATCAATCATATAGCCAGCACAAAACCAGAAAGTGAGTGGAAACATACCCGAGGCATTGCAACCACCGGATGCCTCTCCACCGGATGCCTCAACGGGGTACAATGAGTTTACCGCGAAGGTCCTTACTGAGTTTACCACGAATCGTGAAGCCTCGTGAAATGATTGGCCTCACGAAACTCCTCCCATTTCCCACAGGAAGGAAACCCATTCCATGCGAAACCCAGCTCTTGATTCGTTGATCCAGTGCGGCACGAAATTGTACTTGGATTCGATCGATCCGGCCCTTGTTGAGCAGAACATTGACTGGGGAGCAGTCGGTGCGACGAGCAATCCGATCATCGTCACCAATTTGGTGCGGACCGGCCGGTTTGATGATTTGATTTTGAAACTTCTCGAGACCGGATCGGACGACGAGACGATTTGTTGGCAAGTGACTGATACGTTGGTCTCGATGGCGCAGAAAAAATTCGAACCGATTTGCAGCCAATCGAAGGGGAACGCGGGTTGGGTCAGTTTCGAATTGGATCCGCTGCTCGAGGATCCCGACCATCCGATCGAACATGGAGAACAAGTCGATCGCTACATCGCCTTGGGCAAGCAATGGTCCAAGGGGCATCGCAATCGGATGATCAAGGTTCCGGCGACACCGGCCGGACTCGACGCACTGGAAACCTTAGCAGCGTCTGGCGTGACCCTCAACGTCACGCTGATCTTCAGCATGCGTCAGTACGAAGCCGCCAGGGATGCGATTTGGCGTGGTGCTAAAAAGCGAGCCAACCTGGACCAATTCAAGAGCGTGTACAGCATCTTCGTTTCACGAATCGATCAGTACACCGCCGAGGTCCATCCGAATCTATCCGCGGAAGCACAAGGCATGTACGGGATTCTGAATGCCAAACGCATTTGGGCCGCCAATAACGAGTTTTGGAATGCCCACGCGACGCCTCTCCAGCAGGAGATCATTTTTGCAAGCACCGGTACGAAAAACCCATCGGATCCGGCTTGGAAATATGTCGCCGCCTTGGCTGGATCGGACATCCAAACCAACCCGCCCGATACCAACGCTGCGGTGGCCGCCAGTCAACAACGTTTCACGCGCCAAGTAGACGCGATGCCCGAGCCAGCCGTCTGCAAGGAGTTGGATGCGGCAGTCGATGTGGTCGATCTAGAAGCCACGCTCATGGAACAAGGGATCGCAAAGTTCGTCGCCCCACAAAAACAGTTGTTGTCGACGATCCAGGGCAAACGATCGACGCTGTCGGCAACGTAACAACTCTCTCGGCGACGTAACAACACTGTCGGCGACGTAACAACACTGTCGGCGATGTAACAACACTGCCGGCGATGTAACAACGCTGCCGGCGATGTAACCAGGTTGTGATCAGCCGGCCAAAATGATCTGCAACACCATAGCCAACGCGAAGAGAGAAAAGCCTCCAAAAGCGATGGAGAGCCATGACAGCCATCGGCCCGGGTAGAAAATGCCGTACTCCTCGGCCAGGGAGACGACTTTGGCTTCGGCTTGATTGACCGTTACGCCAAGCTCGTCGCGGTAGAGCAACACGGCTTCGGACCACTGTCCATCGCGAATCAAATGGATCGCTAGCGAATCAAGAGTAGACATACGGGCTTCTGAGCTTGCCGGGTAAGATGCGAAGACTGGGCTCTCTGGGCGGATCGCGGCAACCATTCAACACGCCTTGCGGAGCAATTACCTTAGCTATTTGGTATCGTCCGCCAACTTTTGCCTCCTTTAGCCAAACCTTCGTCTTGAGGTCGATTTTTTCGATTTCTATACTCCCGATGGCTTTCTATGAATCCTCGAGGAGAAACGAGTCGGCTGTGGAAGGGAATCCCTTCGACGCATACCCAAAAGCCGCGCAGCCTCCACCTTGGCAGTGGTTGCGAGCGGCCTGCGATTGGAGTGCGCGAGCGTTGTTTACGTTCGTGGTCGAGGATATTCCGCGCCTAGCGTGGATCGGAACCGTTCTGATCGTAGCGGTTTTGATGGGTCGATCGAGTGTTCAGGCCATCGAGATTGGCGTTCCCCTGTCGGATCCCAAGTTCCCGATCTCTGTCTTCGCAGGCTCCGGGACCAAGACCGAGCAAGGCGCAACCACTGTCTACCAACTCGAGGAAGGCTGTCGGGTGTACCAAGGTTCGTTCCTGGCAACCTGCGATCGCGCCACGCTATGGGTTCAAACGGTTGACGTCGAAGGCGTGACATTGCATCGCGGAATATTGCAAACCGAAGGTGGTTGCCAGGTCCGATGGGCGGAAGACCAACGCCTCGAAGATCAGCGATGGATGGGACGCTTGTTCAGCCGCACTGAAGTGTCGGTCTCCGTCAATGTGTGGAAGGAAACCAGTCCCCAGCAACCGCCGCCTCCACTGAGCTGGACCGATCCACCAGCGACTGCTTCTCCTAACGGCGTTCAAGACGCGATCCATTGGTCCGACGCCGACGAAGCGAGCTTCGTGCGATTGGCAGCCCAGTTGCAGTCCAGCGGACAGACGCCACCGCTCGATGGCTTGGCTCCCTCCGGGGCCGAAGTGGGAACACGGACTGCCCTGCCCAATACCATGACGATCGGCAATGCTCCCTTGGGCGGAACCGTACTCGATGCGGGTACGATGCCTTGGAACAGTGAAAACTCGGTGCCTTCTGCATCGGGGAATCGCGTGGAAGCCTTTCAACCGCCCTCGAATCTCGGACCAATTCCGACCGGAACCTCGCCGTTTGGAACTGCCGCTGGTCCCGGGCCTATGATTCTCGACTCCGGACCTGCACCGTTGCCAGCGCCTCTGGCCATGACGTCTCCCGACGTGCGCATTCCCACCCAGCGGGTCGGGGCGCGCACGTTCGCCTTCAGCGGTCGCGATGGCGTGGAGCCGCAGTTGCAAACCACCCCGCGGCCCGATCGCGGTGACACCGCCATCACTATCACACGCGGTATTCGATTGATGTTCGGCGACGCTGCGATACAGACCAGCGGAGGGTCGTTCGATCTCGGGACCATCTTGATCGAGGCCGATCGATGCATCATTTGGACCAGCGACATGGGCCAGCTGCTATCGCGTCGCATCGACGACCTTCCGGTCGAGTTGTACCTCGAAGGAAACATCGTGTTTCAACAAGGGGTTCGGAAAATTTATGCCGATCGCATGTACTACAACGTTCAATCCGAATACGGAATGATTCTCGGAGCGGAGGTCTTGACCCCGGCACCGCAGTACGAAGGAATCTTGCGTCTCAAGGCGGACGTGATTCAACAGCGTTCCCGCGAAAATTTTCTCGCCAATGGTGCCGCGCTCACCAGTAGTCGGTTGGGCGTTCCTCGCTACTGGCTTCAAGCCGATCGGATCGAATTGAACGATAAGCGTGAATCGACGCCATCGGGACTTCTGGGGTTTGGATTGCTCGCGCCCGGAGGTGCGCAGACCGGGATGAAGGCCAAAGCCCGCAACAATTTCGTGTACGTCGAAGGCGTACCCGTTTTTTATTGGCCGGTTTTGAATTCGAATGTCGACACGTCGAGCTTCTACGTCTCGGGAGCGCAATTCCGTCAAGATCGTATCTTTGGGACCCAAGCCCTGGTGGACTTTGATCTCTATCAAATTCTAGGCATCGATGCCGTCGACGGTACCAAATGGAACTTGTCGACCGACTATTTGAGCGAGAGAGGCTTTGCGCTCGGTACCGATTTCTACTACAACCAACCTAGCTTTTTCGGTGGCGGGCCAGCCAATGGCTCGATCGACGTTTGGGGGCTTTACGATCAAGGGCTCGATACACTGGGATCGGACCGAGTGGACATGGTGCCTGAAGCCAGGACGCGCGGTCGAGCGTTCCTTCAGCACCGACAATTTCTGTCGCGCGACTTGCGCAGTGAATTTTGGGCGGAAGTCGGCTACATCACCGATCGCAACTTCCTCGAACAGTTTATGGAAAGCGATTGGGACACGCTGAAGGATCGATCGACCGCACTGCGGTATCGCCATTACTTCACCGACGAGCAGATGCTCGATGTCTCGGGACAGGTGAGGGTCAATGACTTCTTCACGGAAACCGAATGGCTCCCTCGGTTGGATCATTACTTGCTCGGCTACTCCCTCGGCAGTTTCGCCACCTTGTATGGCCACACCAACGTGGGTTATGCACGGCAACGCGTGGCCAGCTTTCCGACCGCTCCTCAGGATGCGGCGAAATGGGTCTACCAGCCCTGGGAGGTCACGGCCTCGGGTGTTCAAGCCGCGACGCGGCAGGAGATCTCCGTACCGTTCGACGTGTGGTATTCGAAATGGACTCCGTATTTGGCTGGAGAGGCTGCCTATTGGGGTGAGGACCTCAACGGTCAATCGTTGGATCGGCTCACCGGTTCAGCAGGCTTGCGTTCGAGTTTGCCGTTCTGGAGGACGTTCCCCGAAGTCCAAAGCAGTTTGTTCAATGTCAACGGGCTGGCGCACAAAGTGACGTTCGCTAGTGAAACCTGGTACGCCGACACAACCCGTGAGATCGACGAGTTGCCGTTGTACGATCCGATCGATGACAACTCGCAGGAACATTTCCGTCGCCGATTGATCATCAACACGTTCGGTGGCGCGCTACCACCCCAGTTCGAATCCAACAATCTGGCCGCCCGCCAAGGCATGCAACGTTACGTTTCGGCGGCCAGCTCCCAGATCGTCGCCAATCAGTTGCAGAGTCGGGTGGGGTTGCATCAGCGGTTGCAGACCAAACGCGGGGTACCTGGCCGAGAGCGGATCGCCGACTTGGTGGAGCTCGATGTGGATGCGATCTACTTTTACGATCCAGAACGTGACAACTTTGGCGAGACATGGGGCGGGATCAATTACAACTTCCGGTACCACATCGGCGACCGTTTCACGTTGACCAGTGACGGCTACTACGACACCTTCGTGGACGGTTTGCACGCGACTTCCTTCGGCGGGATTCTTTCCAGGCCAGCCCGCGGGGAGCTTTACCTGGGTTGGACCGCCATCTCCGGACCCTTCAGCTCCGATATTTTGACCGCTTCGTTCAATTACCGGCTCAACGACAAGTGGGCTGCGGTGGCCGGTACGTCCTACGACTTTGGTCCGACCGGCAACGTCGGCCAGTCCTTGTCGATCACTCGAATCGGTGAATCCTTCTTGTTCCGGCTCGGAATGGTTTATGACAAAGGCCGCGACAATGTCGGCTTGCAGTTCGCGATCGAACCGCGGTTCCTGCCTGTCCTCGGCTTGGGTACCGTGGGAGGTCAGGTCATCCCACCGGCAGGCCTTTATGGACTCGAGTAGCATTTCGCTAGCGCGAGGGTGTTGCCGAACGAAGAGGTTCGTTGGGCAATGTTCCAGGACACTGTGCCCTACCCTATCCATGATTACAGCGGACGTTCGTTGGCCCCTGCGGTCTCTGGAAAGTTAGGGATGTCGAGACCATCGATGAAGCTCATCAAGGATTTGCTGCGTTGTGGATGTTGCAGTTTCTTGACGGCTTTGCTTTCGATTTGACGGACGCGTTCGCGGGTGACTTGGAAGATTTTCCCGACTTCTTCCAGCGTGTAAGCGTACCCATCGGCCAAACCATATCGCAATTTGAGGATCTCGCGTTCGCGGTAGTTCAAGGTCTGCATGGCTTCCTGGATCTGCACCTTGAGGGTCTGTTGATTGGTTTCGTACAAGGGATCGTGATCTCGGTAGTCCTCAAGGAATTCTCCGAAGAAGCTATCGTCGTGATCACCGACAGGTTGATCGAGGGACAATGGCTGGCGAGCCATTTTGATTACGACGCGGGCATCGTCGAGTGACAGGCCGGCTCGGATAGCGGTTTCTTCGACGCTCGGTTCACGGCCCAGTTCTTGGATCAGATCTCGGGTGACCTGCCGTACCTTGCTCATCGTATCGATCATATGGACCGGGACTCGAATGGTTCGGCTTTGATCGGCGATGGCTCGCGTGATGGCTTGGCGGATCCACCATGTGGCGTAGGTCGAGAACTTGAAGCCGCGTTCGTACTCGAACTTGTCCACAGCCCGCATCAAGCCGGTGTTGCCTTCTTGGATCAAATCCAGGAAGCTCAAACCGCGGTTGCGATACTTCTTTGCGATCGAAACGACCAACCGTAGATTGCCGGCCGACAGGTCCCGTTTGGCGGCGTCGTATTGCAAGCGATGTCCATGCACACGTCCGACACGACGGGCCAGGGTCGCTGGCGATTCGTAGGTGATCCGCATTAGGTAGCGGAGTTCTTGCAACAGTTTTTCGAGGGTGGTGCCATCGACCGAACCGGTGCGTCGGGCCTCTTCGATCCGCACTTTCAGATTTTCCATTTGGCTTTGGATCGTCTGCAACTTGGTGAATATCGGCTCGAGGCGATTGGTTCGGAGGTTCATTTCCTCGATCAATCGAACGGCTTTGTTGCGGCGACATACCAGACGTTTCCAAGCCGCATGGCGTTCGTCGCGTGGCAGCGACTTGTTGATCGCGGTGTAGTAATCGCCATGGTTGCGAAGGAGGAGATGCCGCAGGGTTTTGATATTTGGTCCGATGCGACGCATGATGGCTACTTTTTCGGTGGCGTTGGTCACACTGACCTCGATCGTACGATCCAATCGCAATTTTCCGTCGCGAACTTGCTCGAGCAACTTGGTCGCTCCCTGCAGCATGAAGTCCGTGGCCAGCATCCAGTTGCGATAATGGAATCGCGTCCATTCGATTTTGCGTGCTGCCGAGACTTCTTGCTGGCGGGTCAGCAATGGGATCTCGCCCATTTGCATCAGGTACATGCGGACGGGGTCTTCGGTTGCATCGACGACTTCGTCATCATCGTCATGGAAGAAATCCTCTTCCGAATCATCGTCGACGAGTTCGTCTTCGATCGACACAACTTCGTTGCTTTCCACGTCCTCTTCCTCTTCTTCTTCGTAGACCAGGGCTTCGGTCAAGCCAACGGATGCATCCCCTTCTTCATCAAAGTACGCAAAATCGTTGTCGCTGGTTTTACGTTGGGCAGGTCGTCGGGAGGTTCGTTTTGGCATTGTTGCAATCTCTCGGCTGAAGTTTCCTGTGAGATCACTGGGACCCAAGTGGTTCCGGTGACTGTCTGAAAACCCAACAATGCGATCGGCGTGCCGAAGCCTATTGACTTCGTTAGGAATCCTGATCCACCAACAAAAACGCTGGCTTTTCATGAATCCCAAGCCGAACCGTGCTTGGGGCGATGTTGCAGAAAAACATCAAGCTGTCGAACCAAAGCCTCACCGATGTTGCCAAACAAAGCCACGCATCACGTGCCATTGGATTCGAATTCAACCTCGAGCAATCGCAAGGCTTCGAATTCACGTGGACCGGCCGTTTTCCGGATGATGATCCGGTGTTGGTTCAATTCGTAGATCAGGTTGGCCCGATCGATCAGATGCCTACGCGAGGCGAGGACGGCCAATTCGAGCAGGCTATTGCGGGCTCGGTTCCAGCCCCAAAACGGGCGGATCTCCACACTCGGACCAGCCGTGCAGAAGGCGATGGCCCGATCGGTGGAGACATCCCATTGGGCCACGGACAACGGGATGGCACGTACGGCGTGCTCGAGAATCCATCCGGCGTCGCTGGTCCAGCGGGCCGGTGGGGACGCATGGGGTGGATTGCACCGAGCCAATACGCTTTGGACCATCAACAGTGCATCGTCCACGACATGAAAAACACCGCGTGAGCGGGCGCGGAGCAATGCGAAGGACTGAGACGTTTGGAACGGCCTCAACTCCCATTGGGTCAATTCTGGGTCCACGTGCGGACCGATAGGAGCGACGTGCATCGACCCGTCTTCGGTTTCGGTCGTCAGAATCCCTTCGATGATCATTGGTCGTTGGGTGGTTAGGCGGTTATCAGCGGCCTTCGCGAAGTCGCTCGCCTAGAAAATTGTCCAATTCTGGAATCGCAAAAATTTTGGCGACCGTGGCATCGATATCGTATTCCACGCGTCGAAACTCGAGATTGGGGTAATCGAGGATGACGTAACAGGATCGCCAATCCCCATCGCGTGGCTGCCCCACACTGCCGACATTGACCATCGTTTTTTCGTCGGTCAATACATACTGATAGTTGAGCTCCTCGGGACGCAGAAACTGCATATTGAGGGTGAACACGCCAGGCGTGTGCGTGTGGCCTTGGAAGCAGTACGATGGAATCATCGAAAAGAGTTTTTCCATTTTCCGGCGATTGTAGATGTCTTCGGGAAACACATACTCGTTTACCGGATTTCGTGCCGAACCGTGAACGAACAGCAAACGGTCCTCCATGATCGTTCTGGGCAAGCGAGCCAGGTATTCCATACGAGCTCGAGCGCCTTCGCGATCACCGGCCCCCTCGAGCTGTCGCCTCGTCCAAAAAATGGCTTGCTCGGCCGCCGCGCTAAAGCCTTCCGGGTCGATCAACGCACCGTAGTCATGATTGCCCAGAACACAAGCGTCCATGGTCATCACCCGATCCAAGCACTCGCATGGATTGGGGCCATAACCAATCACGTCCCCTAAGCACACAATGCGCTGGCAGCCTTGGGCCCGAATGTCGTCGAGGACGGCAGTCAATGCATCGAGATTTCCATGAATGTCGCTGACGATCGCCGTTCGCACCTTGATTTACCGTCCTGTCCTGAGACGATCACCGAGCATATTGTCGAGTTCTTCGATTGCGTAGATTTTGCGAATCGTCTCGTCGAAATTGTAGGGGACGCGACGAAACATGATTTTCTTGGCGCTGTGGTCCAGGATCGCATAGCAAGCCCGATTGTCTTCGTCCCGAGGTTGCCCCACGCTGCCGACGTTGATCATTAACTTTTCCCTACCGAGCGTGAATCCATTGTCGCACTGTGAGGGTCGGATGAACTCCAAATCCGGAGTGAATACGCCCGGCATGTGTGTGTGCCCTTGAAAGCAATACTGGGTAACGCGCTGGAAGATACTCTCCATTTTGTTTTTGTCGTAGATCGTTTCTGGAAACACGTACTCATTGGTTGCATCGCGGGGCGACCCATGCACGTACAGAAATTCATCTTTGGAATGGAGACGGGGCAGCTCGCTTAAAAAATCCCATCTGCGGTTCACGGCTTGTGTTGAGCCGCTATCGAGTTGGTCTCGGGTCCAATAAATCGCGCGCAGGGCAACCGGGTTGAAGCCATCGGGATCGAACAATGCGGCTTGATCGTGGTTCCCCAAAATGGTCAACGAGGCCTTTCTCCCTACAAGGTCCAAGCATTCGTTAGGGTTGGGGCCATATCCGACCACGTCGCCCAAGCACACGATGTCCTGCACGTTTTGCGTGGCGATGTCGGCGAGCACTGCTTGGAGAGCCTCCAAGTTGCCGTGGATGTCACTGATGAGCGCTTGCCTCACGTATCCCCCTTTGTTTCTCCGCACCCTACCCGTCAAGGAATCGTTTGCCCCTGACGGGACGCGGATCCTACCGCTTGCTTCGGCAATACACGCGAGCAAGCTCAAAAAACTAGACAAGTCCGCTTGAAGGGGCTCAGTTTAGTGAGAAATGGCTTCTCTGTGCAGTCCTCGGTGCATGGAGTCCTCTGAATTCATGCCCTTCAACCAGGTTTCGCGCCCCCTAAGGGCGTGTTGAGACTCAGGGATTACGGGCAAATCGCTCCAATGCAGGTAGCGGCCGGTCGGTCCAAGAGAAATCAAGGCCCTAAGAGCGGTCTGGCCCTACGAGCGGTCTGGTTTGTCGGGGGCCCGATTCTCTTTTCTGTAATCCCAAGGCGCTTGGGGGGCTTCGGTTCCCCACAGCCCCCGCTTGGCCTGCTTGGCCTTTTCCTCGAGTTCTGCCAATTCCTTGGACTGGTTGTAGCGTTTGAAATGCCAAGCATGCCCGTCACGGAGCATGGTTGCGTTGATGTGTTCGGAACCCAGGTAAACCTGGGCCAGAATCCGCTCAAAGTTGTCCTTCTTGGTCCAGGTGACCCGCACGTCTTTGTCCATGCACAGCTTGCGAAGCGCTTCGGTCGCTTCCTTGCCATATTCTTGCTTGGATTCGGGTGCGTCGGTGCCTTCGATCTGGACTTCGAACTCTTTGCCTTGATCGTCTTTGACTTTGATCGAATCGCCGTCGATGACTTTGGACACGGTCCCCTGCATCGATTGTTCTTTGACTTCGGGCTCTTGTTTGGATGTTGAGGATTTGTCGGACTGCGATTGCGAGGATGCAGGTGCAGCTTTTTCGCTCTGAGCCAGGCAGGTTGGTATCGGTCCGACCGCGTGCCAAATCCATCCCGACAGGAGGCATGCGGCCAACCAAGGAACGAGACGTTGAGATCGAACTGGGAATGCATGCGAACTGCAAAAGATCATTGGTTGTTACCTTAGGCGGGAAGGAAAAAGAGCGGGCGAAAATATTGGCGGCGTTCGAACGCGAGGTACGCTATCATAGCAGGAAGAAAGGTGCGATCTGCATGAAGGAACAGGAATCGAAACCGAGCAAAGGCAAGCGGCCTGAGTTGCTGCGCCGCCGTGAAGTAGTGTCGGTGCTACCGCGTGTTCCGGTCTGGTCGGATCATCGGGCTTGGATCACCAGTTGCGTCACGCACACTTTCATCTTTTTGCTGATAGCGCTGCTCTGGCAACCTCGCACACGCGGCACGGGGGATGTCATCGATCGTCCGGTTGGGATTGCCGTGGTGCATGCGTCGCAATCAGGTGAAGAATATTTTTTGACCGGCGGGCCAGCGGAGGGTAGCGTTGCGGCGTCGGCGGCCAACGCCTCCGCATCCTTGAACATGGATGCTGAAGGACCGCCTATCGTAATTGCGGAGCTGCTCTCGGACGTCAACGGTTACGCAGGCGCGAATGCCAATCCAAGCGACTCGGAGCGCGGTCAAGGCGAAGGGTTGTCGGGTTTGGGGACGGCCACCACCGGTGCGGGAGAGGGGAGCGGCGCAACGGACGCCACCTTCATGGGACTCCGCGGCTCAGGCAGTTCCTTTGTCTACGTTCTCGATCGCTCAGCTTCCATGGCCGATTCGGAGGGAGCGCCGATGCGTTTTGCGAAGAAGGAACTGCTACGCAGCATTCAATCGCTCAAGGATAAGAATCAGTTTCAAATTGTGTTCTACAATGAGTCGCCTGGATCCCTCAATCCAAGCAGCGCCGGGGGGCGTATGCTGAGCGCCAACGAGCTCAACAAGGATCGGGCCATGCGGTTTGTTCAAGCCATCACGCCCCTAGGTGGTACCGAACATATCCCAGGTCTGAAAATGGGCTTGTCCTTCTCCCCCAATGTGGTCTTCTTCTTAACCGATGCGGCCGAACCCGCCATGCGCGAGTCTCAGTTGATCGAAATTCAGGATCGGGCCGATCGCTCGCTGACTACCATCCATACCGTCCAGTTCAATCGTGGACCAGCAGAAAACGATGGTGGTTGGATCCGGCAACTTGCGGAGATGAATCGCGGCACGTATCGCTACGTAGATATACTCTCGATCGAACAATGACGGGCCCCTGTCCCGCGCGATCCAATCATCGGAACCTCAATCGGAGCCAGCCAAGCGTGAACGACGTCGTGGAATTGAACCATCCCCTCGGAGCGCATCATCTCTCGATTCTGCGCAACGTCAGAACCAGTCCGGCCCAGTTCCGAACGCAAATCCAATTGTTGTCGATGTTGCTGGCCGTCCGGGTCACCGAGGACTTGGTGCTAGAACCTTACACCGTCGAAACACCTTTGTGCTCGATGCAAGGTCAACGACTGGCTCATCGTGTCGCCATCGTGCCCATCCTTCGGGCCGGATTGGGATTGATTGAACCCGTTTTGCAGTTGCTACCGGAAGCCGAGGTTTGGCATCTGGGCATGTACCGAGATGAGGCCACGGCTTTGCCCGTCGAATACTACTGCAAGCTGCCGGCAGACAACCCTGCACATGTCGGATTGGTCTTGGATCCAATGTTGGCCACCGGGGGATCGGTTCGGGCCGCAGTCGGTGCGTTACGTCGTTGGGGAGTGCAGGACATTCGTGTTCTGAGCGTGATCGCGGCCCGCGAAGGCATCCAATTATTCCATAGCGAATTCCCGGATGTCCGGGTCTACATCGCGGCCATCGACGAAGAACTCAACGCGAGCAAATTCATCGTACCCGGACTCGGGGACGCGGGAGATCGCATGTTCAATACCCAGCATCCCTAAACTCAGTCCACACGTCTCCCGTCGACGCGGCCCCAGTCCATTCGGGCAAGGTGACTTCCAACATGACCGAGGATTCTTCGAACGCACGTGATCCTTCCCGCTTGCGATCGGCGCGTTGGTTTGGTCCCGATGACCTGCGCAGTTTCGGGCATCGTTCTCGGCTGAAGGGAATGGGGGTCGACGACGTCGACTTTCGCAACCGTCCGATTGTCGGCATCCTCAACACGTGGAGTGATTTGAACACGTGCCATTCGCTGCTCCGTGCGCGGGCCGAGGACGTAAAACGGGGCGTTCTGCAAATGGGGGGCTTTCCCGTGGAAATCCCCGTGTTGAGTTTGAGCGAAATGCTGATGAAGCCGACCACGATGCTGTATCGCAATCTGTTGGCGATGGAAACCGAAGAGGTCCTGCGCTGCCACCCGATCGATGCGGCTGTATTGCTGGGAGGGTGCGACAAAACCGTGCCTGGCATGTTGATGGGAGCTATTTCGGCGGATATCCCCTCGGTGTTTCTGCCCGCAGGTCCGATGCTCAACGCACGTTGGCGTTCGACCACGCTGGGCAGTGGCACCGATGCTTGGAAGTATTGGAATGAACGCTGCGCGGGAAACCTGTGCGACGGAGATTGGAACGAAATTGAAAATTGCATCGCGCGATCGGCGGGCACCTGCATGACCATGGGTACGGCATCCACCATGGCCTGCATTGCGGAAGCCCTCGGGTTTACGTTGCCCAAAGCCAGTTCGATTCCTGCTGTCGTGGCTGAGCATTGTCGATTGGCAACCGCCTCAGGACGATTGGCCGTCGAGATGGCTTGGCAACAGCGAACTCCCAGCCGCATGCTCTGCCGCGAATCGTTTCACAATGCGATGGTGACGCAACTCGCCATCGGTGGTTCGACCAACGCCATCGTGCACATGATCGCGATGGCTGGGCGTGCAGGGGTCGTGCTCGGACTTGACGATTACGATCGCTTGTCGCATCGCGTACCGGTGTTGGCCAACGTACGTCCGAGCGGCGCGCACCTGATGGAGGATTTTCATGCTGCCGGCGGATTGACGGGTCTCCTCTCCCAATTGACCGATCTCCTGCACGTCGAATGCCAACGCGTTGACGGGACCACGGTAGGCGAGTGGTTGTCGGAAGCTCAAGTGATCGATGCGGATGTCCTTCGACCGCGCAGCAATCCGATTTATCCCAATGGTGGAACCTGTGTATTGCGGGGCAATCTGGCACCTGCTGGTTGCGTGATCAAATCTTCTGCCGCAACGCCTAGCTTGATGCAACATCGAGGTCGTGCCGTGGTGTTTCGTAGTTATGCGGATATGAAACAACGCATCGATGGCGAGGATTTGGAGGTCACTGCCGACTCGGTTTTGGTCTTACAAAGCGCTGGCCCAATCGGAGCTCCTGGATTTCCAGAATGGGGCATGCTACCGATCCCCAAAAAACTACTGCTTGAAGGGGTCCGGGACATGGTTCGCATCTCCGATGCCCGGATGAGTGGTACCAGCTATGGGACCTGCGTATTGCATGTCTCACCCGAGTCGGCTGCCGGCGGTCCATTGGGTTTGGTACGCGATGGCGATTGGATCGAACTCGATGTTCCCAATCGACGTTTGCAGTGGCTGGTGGACGACGCCGAAATCAAACACAGATCGCTCGAGGTGGTGCATCCCCCTGCGACGGCCCAGCGCGGCTATGTGTCGCTTTTCAGCAAGCATGTGACGCAGGCGCATCAAGGATGCGATTTCGATTTTCTCGAAGGCCGAGACATCGGCCGTGAACCCGACATATTCTGATCCCTGTTTCCTTTACGAACCAACACACCTCACCTTCAACACCCACTGCTGGATATGAACCAAAACCTGACCAAACGATTGCAAGCGAGTGTCATTGCAGTGCCGCCGCTCGCGCGGACCGACAGCTTAACGATCAACGCCGCTGAGAATACCCGCCTGATTCGCTATCTGGAACGAGGTGGTGTGTCGACGCTGCTGTACGGTGGCAACGCGCTTTTTTATCACATCCGCTTATCCGAATATGCGAATACCCTCGCGACGCTCCGGCAAGCCGCACATGCCGATACGTGGATCATCCCATCGATCGGCCCCACCTTTGGCATGATGATGGATCAAGCCGCGATTGTGGCCGACATGCCTTTCGAATCCGCGATGGTTTTGCCGCAACGAGAAATCGCAGACGAGTCGGGCATCGCCACCGGACTCAGGATGGCGGCCGAGCGGATGGGCAAGCCATTGGTGCTATACCTCAAGTTCGATCGATGGTTGTCACCCGCCACGGTCGAGCGCTTGTATCGCGACGGACTGATCCAATGGATCAAGTACGCGGTCGTTCGCGAGAACGCCGCTGAGGACGCGTACCTTGCGGAACTCATCGATCGTGTCCCAAAAGAAATCATTGTTAGCGGCATGGGCGAACAACCCGCTGTGACGCATGTTCGCGATTTCGGAATGGCTGGCTTCACCAGCGGCTGCGTGTGTGTCCACCCATGGCTATCGACGCGCATGCTTAGGGCGATGCAACGCAACGAGTGGGAGATCGCCCGCGAATGCCAGCGACGTTTGAAACCGCTGGAAGATTTGCGCGACGCCATCTCCCCGATCCGAGTGCTCCATGCCGCCGTTCAATCCTCGCAGATCGCCGACCTGGGACCCATCACACCCTTGTTGGGACCACTCGAAGGACCCGAACTCGATGCGGTGGGGCGTGTTTCCAGGTCGCTACGCGATGCTAAGGAATTTACGGACGCGGCGATGATGCCAGGAACAAGCGTTTGCTGAACACGCGCGTGAACCCGATGTTGTTGCTCGTCGAGTTCGCGTTCAAATTGATACTTGAAATCTCGACCGTTCCGGCCGTCCCGCCCGTGCTGCCGGGATTGGAGGCCTGGAACAAGAAATCGGTTGGTGTGCCGGTCTGCACCGTGTAGGTACCTGGGCTGACGTTGCTGAAGGAGTAATTTCCGTCGGCATCGGTCGTGGTCGTCAGGGCCACCGGTGTCGCAGTGCCAGTCGGTGTGCCCGTCAAGGTCACTGCAACGTTGGCGACCGAACCGTCGCCGGTATCGAAAATGTTGTTGCGGTTGGCATCGAGATAGATCCGACCCGCGAAGCTCACGATCGGCGGTGCAGTAACGTTGGTTGCGACCGCATTGCTGGAATTGTTGCCAAGATTCGAATCGTTGGCCGCCGTAACGGTGGCCGAATTCGAAATATTACCGATGACGCTCACCCCAACCGTCGCACGAATCGTGACCACAGCTGTCTCGCTCGGATTGAGTGTTGGAATGGTGACCGTGGCAACACCGTTGGCAGCCGATACCGTTCCAGCGGCTGATCCATTGATCGTCGACGTACCATTAACAAACGTCAGACCTGTCGGAAGTGTATCGCTGACCAAGACACTTGCAGCAGTCGACGGCCCAGAGTTGGTGACTGTCAGTGTGTACGTAAGTTCCGAGCCAGAGGAAATCGTCGCCGGTCCGGCTTTGGTGATCCCGACATCATTCTGCGACGTAACCGTCGTCGTTACCGTGGCGCTGTTGTTGAGGTTGGGAGAGTCGACTGTGTTGACATCGGTGGTACTGATGACCGCGGAATTGATCAACGAGCCGGCAGCAGTGGCAGGGAGAATTGCAGCCACGATTTGCAGTGTTGAAACATTGGCTCCCGATGCCAAATTACCGACGTTGAACACGAGATCATCCGGGTTGGATGGGTTCGTGTCGGAAGCGCTGGCTGGGATCGTGATCGGGGTGCCACCCAGCGTTGCGCTGATGACTCTCAAACCATCTGGAATGTTATCGGTTACCAAGACTCCGATCGCATCCGATGGACCGTTGTTGGTGGCGGTCATCGAGTAAGTGATCGTGTTGCCAGCGATGGCCGTGGCTGGCCCGTTTTTTTCAACGCCCAGGTCGGCGGTACGCGGTGCATTGGCAGCAACCGAGGCCGTGTTGTTCCCGAGATCGGACGGGTCTTCGAAGTTCAACGTCGTGTCGGTGGCCGTGATGGTGGCGACGTTCGTGAAGTTGCCCGCGGTTCCCGGCAAAACAACGCCGACGATGGTGATCGTCGTGGCCGCACCTGTTCCTACCACAAGATTTCCGACATCGATGATCAGATCATCGGGGTTGGCGGCCGTGGTGTCTTGGGCCGAAGCTGGGATTGTAATGGTGTCGGTCACGTCGCTTGAGGTAGCGCTGAGGATTCGGATACCGTCGGGCAAGTTATCCGTTACGCGAACCGTGGTCGCATCGTTGGGACCATCGTTGCGCGCCAGAATCGTGTAGGTAAAAGTCGATCCGGGAGCCGCCGTTGCGGGTGTTGTGCCAGACGCAGGATTGGTCGTGATCGTTTTGCTGACAAACAAATCGATCACCCGTTGAACAGCATTGGTGGCGTCGTCGTCCACCTGTGTTGAATCATCTGAGTCGCCCGTAACATTGTTGGTGATCGTGGAGCCTGCAAAGCCTGCTAGGACTTGCGCTACGACCGTCACCACAACATCGGTATCCACGGTTGGACTGTCGACGTTCACTTCAGGGACTTGAACGACGAAGCTATCCGGGTCGGTTCCCGTTCCTTGCGTGGGTGTGGCCGTACCGGCCGTGGAATTCACGGAAATAAGATTGAGACCGACCGGCAACGTGTCGTTGATCACGACATTGCGAGCCGTTGATGGACCATCGTTTCGAAGAGTGATCGTATAGGTCAGATTGTTGCCGAGTTGCACCGTGGCCGGCAATCCGGACTTGGTGATCGACAAAGCTGCCTCGCGAGTGACCGGCAACGTCACGTCGGAAGTGTTGGGCGATTGGCCGGTTTCCGTGCCAAGGCCGCTGACGGTGGCCGTGTTGATGATCGAAAGTGGATTGCCTGTCCCGACGGTATCGGGCAAGACGCGTGCCACAATCGTATACGTTCGTTGGGTGGTGGCGCTGGCCACCAACGTTCCGACAGTGATGCTGATATCGTCCGGGTTCGCACCCGTTGTGTCCTGTGCCGATGTAGGGATGGTGATGGTGTCGCCAGCATCGCTGGACGTTACACTCAAGATCTGAAGTCCATCGGGAACATTGTCGAGTACCGTGACACCCGTCGCGGGACCAGGACCATCGTTGCGTGCGGCAACCGTGTAGGTAATCGTGGATCCGGCAGCGGCGGCGGTGGCCGTTGTCGATTTCGCAATCGTTAAATCGTACTCGGCGAAGAGTCCGAAATCGATGGAGTTGTCGCTGTTGTTGTTCGTGTCACCGTCATCGATCGGCGCTGCTCCCGCGTTGAGCACAATCAACGGAGAGACCACAGACCCACCGGTGATCGCAGTGCCAACGTTGGCGTTGTCGGTTTGGCCGGTCGGAGTGGTTGAGCTGACAACGTAGCCAACCGCAGCACCAGCCCCTGTGAACTGAGTGGATGGAATGAGGACGAAGTACTCGCCCGGGAACAAGCCGGTGAAGCTATACAAACCTGTTGCATCAGACGTTGTTACGAGTGGGTTGTTCGAACTGTCCAAGGCCGCCATGTCGGTACCTGGGTCAAAGTCGCCATTGCTATTGCTGTCGACGAACAATTGCAATTGAACGCCCGAAAGTCCAACCTCGGGAGGCGTCGCTCCGGTATCGAACAGACCATTGTTGTTGCGATCAGCAAAGATTTGATTCCCGATGCTCATGGGGGTCAAGTTCGCAAAGTTTCGGGTCAGGACCGTGGGCCCGACGGTTCCAAAGCTATCGACGATCGAGTCCGCCGAGTCAGGCCCGGTGACTTGCAATTGAATCGCTCCAACGTCTGCGAAATCCGCGCCCGTGCCGGAATTGGTCGTGAAGTCCGCAAACGGGACGTCGACAAAGAGGGTCGATGGATCACCCGGGGCCGCAGGCAGGGTCGTTGGAATGGCGATCGTTCGGATCGACGAATTGGCGCCGCTGTGGACGCGAATGGTCAACTGCGTACCCGCTTCGCCTCCAATGGCGAATCGGAAAGCATTGGCCGTACCTGCCGAGGTTAGGTCGATACCGCCCAGACCATTGGTGTCGAGAGTCTGCGCGTCCCCGTCCGGACCATCGTACGTGACGATACGTGTTCCGTTGGCTGCTGCACCCACATCGAAGATCAGCAAGCCTGGATTCGAAACGTCATTGGCGGCCACGCTGACGTTACCAGCCGTTGCGTCCGCAAAAATATCGCGCTCGCCACCGATCGCTTCCGGTGCTGCGACCGATGATTGTGCAGGAGTCGAACCAGGGAAGTTGGCCGTGACCACTTGTTGAGTGGTGTCGAATGAATCCAGGGTCTGAACGGCGATGCCCGCCACATCTAAGGTGGTCAGCGTGACTGCTTGCACACGTTGACTGGGTTGCTGAATCAATCCCGGAGCAGCAGTGGATTGCACGACGAAGTAGTCGCCCGCAGTCGTGACCGAGAAGGCGTACGCACCCGTAGTGGCTGCGGATGTCGTTGATCCGACATTGACGTCATCGCCAGTTCCGTTGTCGAAGGTGCCGTTACCACCATCGCGATACAATTCGATCGTGACACCGGAGATCAACGGATCGCTGGCGTCGAGTCCATCGTTGGTCAAATCTTGATAGACCACGCCGCGGATATCCGCAGCCATGAGCTGGCGAGATTCCAAGGATTCGAGAAACAACCTGCGGCGGGATCGATCGTGCCTGCCACGCCCGCGATCGCTTCTCGATTTGCTTGGGGTACTGTGGACGAGATTCGCTAATTGCTTCCAAAGACTAGTCATCGATCGACTCCCTACGCTATGCCGAATGCCGGGCGAACATGACGGCTTGCAAAACGCTCAAAGGCCTGTCACGAATCCATTCGTGTCAGGCCTCGGTAGTTTCGGCATCGAGCGAGGAGAACCCGACGTTACCAGCGATACTCCCCACCGATGCTGATACCTTGCACCCAGTAGTCGGTTTGTCGGACAGCAAACGTCGGTCCCAGGAACGTATTTCCAGGGATCGCGGGAGGCAGCAGGTTCGGATTAACGGTTGTATCGATTTGGTCACCTGGGCGAACGACATTGCTCCAGTACAGGAACGTGTACCCGACGTTGAACTTCAAGCGTTGGGTCAATTGGTAGCCAATCGTAGCTCCGAGTTCAGGGACAATTGCGAACTCTTCGTTGGAGTAGGAACCGATGTTGCGGCCGGGTTGAGCTAGCAATCCTCCAACCGTGGAAGCGCTCCCTTTGGGGCTTTGAGTGCTGCCATCAACATTCAGTTGTTGGAGTGTGTTGCCGACGTTTACACGCATCAAGGCGTCGAGCGACCAGAATCCTCTGCGTCCCATCCATTCGACACCCAGCTCCACGCCGTTGAACTGGTTCAAGGTTCCAAAGTTGTCTTGGATTAGGAAGGAGCCGGGGTTGCCAGTCAGTTGCGACGACAAATCTTCTTGAATCATCAATCCTTCACGGAGCTGCATGTACCGCCAGCCGAGCGTGGCGTCGAAGCGAGATTGAGCCGGAACCGGGCCGCAGTTCAAGGCGGAGTAACCGCATGAGTTGCTGCAGCACAGGATATGGCGAAAGCGAACAGCAGCCGCGTCGAGTTGCGACGTAGCATCCACCCGCACGCGGCCGGTGAGCACTCCGGGATATGCTACCAATTCCGAATCCTGAAGGCCGGTGACGTTGTTGTAGAATGGACGGGCCAGGATTGGGACTCCGGTGGAGTTGCGGTCGAAGGACTGCGTTTGCTGACCGAATCCGAAGTATTCGCCTTCTGCTCCCGCATTGGGCCGGTTGGCGGACCAGACTCCTACACGAACGCGAACACCGTTCATGTTGTTCGAGAGAGTATTGTTATCGCCACCGAATAAGGTTGTGGCCCCGGGCAGCACGCCTGCTTGACCTTGGGGAGTTCCGTTAGCCGAGGTGGTGACCAAAGGCGGCAAATTCATGCCGTCTTGACGCCAGCCTAGATAATCGACGCTCGCCCAACCATGCGATGGCAAACTAATGCACAATTGGCGGCCGCTGAGGGTGGTAGGATTGCAAAGGTCAAAGCCGAAGCCGCTGCCGGAAGAACCACAGCTGGAGCATCCGACATCGCCGCAGCTGCTACAGCCGCTGCCACGATCCTCGTATACGGCGCCTTCCTCGCTATAGCCATCGGCATATCCTTCGACATAGCCTTCGTCTTGGATAATAACTTCGCTGGGAGGCGGAATCGTTTCCGGGTCTTGCAGCAAGCTCGACTGCTTGGTGCGACTCGACGCCAATCTTCCCGCAGGTCGAGCGGGTCGAGGAACCCCTTGGCTACTTCCCGAAACGGCGCTCGCAGCAGGGCGGACGACCGTCCCTCCACGCCGGGATTCTTGAGAGAACCCGATCGCAGGAAACGAAATGAGGATCGCGAAACAGATCGTGTCTAGGCGGTTCACGTCGGTTACTTCCGTGTTACTGGACTAGGAAACGCATCGAGCCGCAAACTCGACGGAGCCCTCAAGGTCATCGCAATCGCGACATACCACAGGCCTTGTCCAGTTATCGTTCGCCCAAGCCGCAGCCTTCACTTTTTCCGCACAATTTTCCGAATCCGTACAAGACGCGCCATCGGCAAGGTCCAGCCAGAGCCCTCAGTCAACCCAATTTACCCAATAGCGGAACCTGGAACTCGTCTTGGCAGAAAAGAGGTTCATTCGCCCTTGCTTGGATCGATTGCGCTGCCAGCGGGAGGGACCGCCAGGCTCAATCGGTCTGTATGCAGGTACTGTTCAAGGGACAGTCCCCTGGGAAATAGGTAGTCAGCCAGGGCATTTCAGGTCGCCAGGTTGGGAAAACAAGTTCGTGGATTTTCGGGTTCCCCCCTTGCAATCGCCATTATCGAGCACTCTAAGGCTGGCTATAATCGATCAGAATCGCTCGTAGCAACACGCGGGTTAGGAAGCAATAAGCTCCTTTCAATGGCGTATTGACTGGCGTCAGGAGGTTTTTGCGGTTTGCAAACACCCCTTGGTGTCGCCAAGTTGCGCGAAGGATTCCCGAGTGCAGCAAGGAACGGCTGGGCTCCGATTCGACGTATGGATCGAGCCACGAGCATCACGCAACCACCAAAGACGTCAGTGCCTAATGAATACTTACAGTCTCGATTACATCGACGACTTATACGTTCGATACATCCACGATCCGGCTAGCGTCTCGGAAGTTTGGCGCAAGTACTTCGAAGAATTTTCTCTTGCGGTTCAATCCGAGGGCTTTATCGGCGAGAGCGATTCGACGCGCGTCGCCGCTGCGGGCAATGACTCGGTACCCGACGCGTTGTGGTTGGCGCGAATGCAAGAACGCGTCGACCAGCTCGTCCGTGAATATCGGGTCCGCGGCCATTTGATGGCCCGCATCGACCCGTTGGGATTGGCTCGCAAAGGCCATCCGGAACTTGAGCCCACATCGTACGGGTTGACCGAGGAAGATCTCAATCGGCCCTTCGCGTGTCCCAACTTGGAGTACACCAATGGCCGTACCTTGGCGGACATCCTTGAGAAACTGCGCAACACCTACTGCCGCAGCATTGGCGCACAGTTCATGCACATCGACAACCGCAACATTCGCGACTGGTTGCAGCGTCGGATGGAAACGACCGGCAATCGATTGCAGTTGTCGCGCGACGTGCAGATGCGGATCTACACCAAGCTGGCCGATGCAACTATCTTCGAAGAGTTCATTCGAAAAAAGTACACGGGTTCAAAGACTTTTTCGCTTGAGGGTTCCGAAAGCTTGATCCCGCTCCTGGATCGCGCTTTGGAGAAAGCCGGCCAGCATGGCGTTGGTGATGTTATCTTGGCCATGGCCCACCGCGGACGATTGAACGTCTTGGCAAACATTATGGGCAAGCGGGCGCAGAGCATCTTCTGGTCCTTCGATGACCCAAGCCCCGAATTGTTCCGTGGTGGCGGGGACGTCAAATACCACATGGGCTACAGCAGCGATTGGACAACCAGTACCGGTCAAAAAGTCCACATCTCTTTGTGCTTCAATCCGAGCCACCTCGAATTCGTCAATCCGGTCGCATTGGGCCGCTGCCGTGCCAAGCAGGATCGCGACGGCGATATCCATCGTACAGACAACATGACCATCCTGATCCACGGCGATGCGGCCTTCATCGGAGAAGGGGTCGTGCAGGAGACGCTCAATCTCAGCGAACTTCCCGGCTATCGAACCGGGGGCACGCTGCACATCGTACTCAACAACCAAGTCGGATTCACGACCGAGCCCGATCAAGGTCGGAGTTGCACCTACGCCACCGATATCGCCAAGATGCTTCAGATTCCGATCTTCCACGTCAACGGCGAAGATCCAGAAGCGGTAGCCCAAGTCGTCAACCTGGCCATGGACTTCCGAAAGGAATTCGAGAAGGACGTCGTCATCGACATGTATGCATACCGAAAACTCGGGCACAACGAAGCCGACGAACCTCGCTTCACACAGCCCATCATGTACGCAGCAATCGATAGCAAAAAAGGGGTACGCGAAAGTTATCTCGAGCATCTGTTGACGATGGACGGCATGACCCGTCAAGAAGTCGACGCGATTTCCGAAGCGAGGCATTCGCGCCTGACTCGCGAGTTCGAATTGGCCAGAAGCGAGCCGTTTGTATACGACTTGCAAAGCATGACTGGTTATTGGTCGGGATACTTCGGCGGTCCCGAACCGGTCAACGAACAGGTCACAACGGCCCTCCCGCATCCACAGGCCTCGGAATTATTGAACAAGCTCTGCGAGATCCCACCGAGTTTTCATGCGCATAAAAAGATCACGCGGTTGCTCGACGAACGCCGCGAAATGGCCGCCGGTAAAAGTCGTCTGGATTGGTCGTCGGCCGAAGCCTTGGCTTTGGGCTCACTGCTCGTCGATGGCCACCCGGTGCGTTTGACCGGTCAGGACTCCCAACGCGGAACGTTCTCCCAGCGGCATTCCGTTCTGCACGATGTTGAGAACAACGCGCGGTACATGCCGTTGGCAAATCTGTCACCCAATCAAGGCCGCGTCGAAATCGTCAATAGCCCATTGTCCGAAGCCGCTGTCCTAGGCTTCGAGTACGGCTATAGCCTCGATTGCCCCGAAGGCTTGGTCATGTGGGAAGCCCAATTCGGTGACTTCTGGAACGTTGCTCAATGCATCGTGGATCAATTCATCACCAGCGCCGAGGACAAGTGGAAACGACTAAGCCGTCTTGTACTGTTGCTGCCCCATGGTTTCGAAGGCCAAGGCCCCGAGCATTGCAGCGCGCGACTCGAACGCTTTTTGCTCCTGACCGCCGAACACAACGTGATCGTGACCCAACCCTCCACTCCGGCGCAGTACTTTCACTTGTTGCGGCGCCAAGCAAAATCGAGGTGGAGCAAGCCGTTGATTATCTTGACTCCGAAAAGCCTACTGCGCAACGCCAACTGCACTTCGGAGCTCGCGGAACTCGAACAGGGAACATTTCAAAAGATCCTGCAAGACAATCGACCCGATGGAACCGAAACCTCACGCATCATCCTGTGCACGGGCAAGGCCTATTATGATTTGCTGGAGGAACGCAAGCGGTTAGAAAACGATTCGGTGGCACTCATCCGAATCGAACAGTTCTATCCACTCGATGTGTCTCAGGTCGTGCAGACATTAGCGCAGTATCCGGAGGGCACGCCCGTTACGTGGTACCAAGACGAACCGTCCAACATGGGTGCATGGCAATTCGTGAAAATGCGATGGGGCGATGAAGTCATGAAACGCCATCCCCTGACCCTCATCTCGCGACCCGAGTCGGCTAGTCCCGCCACCGGCTCCCTACGCTCCCACAAATTGGAGGAACGCGACCTGCTCAATCAAGCGTTTTCGCAGACCGGTTCTGTATCATGAGCCGCGTGTCGAGTCCCAATGCCGACTCCAATCCTGACCTTCACCGGCCAGTCGATATCTCTTTCGATTGCCTGCCCCTGCGAAGCGTTACGCGATTGGATCCGCCACTCGATGCCTCCCCAGCCCTAGCTGCGAAATGGGAACGCATCAAGCAATCGATTCAAGAGCATGGCACTCACAACACGTACTATCTCCACAACGCATTTTGCCGCTTCTTCGTTACCAACGACCCCAAGTGCGGGATGATTTCCTTCAAATTCGAAGGGGTGGTCTTCACGGATGAAAACGATTCTTGCCCTCGCAGCGCCTCATTGCAAGTGACGCTCGATCAAGAAAACGTTCCCTGGCTGGAACAACATGTCGTACGATGGTTTTCCGAGACCGTTATCCACGCCGTTTGCACGGAGTTCAACCGCTACATCGGAGCCGGAGATCCGGCACGGACCCGTCAACGCCTGGAACAACTCCAAAAAACCCTGGAAGACTCAGGTGGTTTTGTCGGCATGCACCTGTGATGTCCCGTACATCCGTTGCAAAACTACGGGTTTAACGATCGTTGCTGAGCAAAAGTAAAGTTCTCTAGGTTGGTGCAGGGCTATAATAAGGAGCGGTTGTAAGCCTAAGGCCGGTTCCCCGCCGACCGAGGTTCTCTCCCCGTTCGGATTGCTCGGACCCCAACGATTTCCCCCAACGATTTGCCATGTCCCAAGCAGCGACTCGTACGTCCGATCTCGGACCCAAAAACCCGCCGCGATCCACTGCCGCACCGCAGATGGAGAACCGCGAGACATTGCTGAGCTACCTGCAAATGGCCGCTAGGGTCATGCGCCGTAACGAACTTTCCTACGGCATCTTGATGTGGCTAACGTTAATCCTATTCAGCCTGACCGCGGTCGTGCTCGTCGATCATTGGTTGTGGGAATTCAATGCGTTGGCCCGTTATACGATATTTGCTGTCCTGTTACTTTGGACGCTGCTGTGGATCCCGCGTTACATTCTTCCGCCACTGGCCCATCCGATCAACATCGAGCATGCGGCTCGTACGATCGAAAAACAGTTTCCGGAATGCAAGGATAGTTTGATCAGCTGGTTGCAGTTGTCGACGATTCCAACCCAAACGGCTCCCAAAGGGGTCGTGTCCTATGTGGGACGCTACGCCATCCGCAACCTCAAAGGACAGGATGCCGTTTCGGTCGTTGATTCCGCCACGGTAGTCCGCCTCGGAGCCGCCTTTTTCGGTTGCTTGCTTTGCGGTGTGATCTACCTGATCGCAAGCCCGAAAAGTGGATTCACATCCATTGCCCGTATGGTCGCTCCCTGGGCCGATATCGCTCCAGCCGCCCGCGTCCAATTTATCGAGATCATCCCCGGAGCCTCGACGGTGACCACCGGTTCCTCCATGCCGATGAGCGTTACGGTCCGTGGCATGCATCAAGGCGAAGGCGTGCGCATACGCTACGACCTATCGGATGGACAACGCATCGGTGAAACCATTCCGATGGTGCCTGAAATCGAAGGCATCAGTTACAAACTCGATTTTGGAAAAAGTTTCGGTGGCATCCATCAGCCATTGACCTATTGGGTCCTCGCAGGCGATGGGATCAGTGGTCCGTATGAGGTCAAGGTGCAAGTCGTGCCACTCGTCGCCATTGAGCGTGTGGAACTGAAATTCCCCGCCTACACCAAACTGAAATCGCGTTCCCTGCTCCAACAGGGATCGTTTGAGGCACCGGAAGGGACCGCCGTTGAATTGATCGCGACCACCAACCAAACGATGAAGAAAGCTCGGTTGGAATTCGATCCCGTCCTGCAACAGAAGATGTTCGTCCGCGCCCGAGATTTGATCGATCTAAACATCGATCAAAATCGATTGATCGGCAAATGGACGGCCCTGCTGGACGACGCGAAGAGCAATCCGACCGTAACGTCGTACCGAATCAAAGCCACCAACGAACTTGACGAGACAAATCCCGATCCCATTCTGTACCAGATCAAAGTAATTGCAGATCTCGCGCCTGAGGTTTCACTCGATTCCGAACTGCCAGCGCAAATCGATGTGCCATTCGACGGACAACTCGATCTTGAACTGCGAGCATCCGATCCCGATTACGGCTTGACCCAACTCACGGCCGTTGGCTTCGAGGCCAACCCATTGGACGTGAAAAATCGGCAGGAACTCTTGCGCGAGGTGTGCTTCGAGTCCGAGGATGGAGCGGCCGGCACTGTCTCGCGTGTGTTCACGCTGCGACCCGCGGACTTGAACGTCAAACCCGGTGACGTATTCGATTTCATTGCCGTCGCAACGGACAATCGCCATGATCCTTCGACCAGCGAATCGCATCCGAACGTCACCGAAACATCACCGATTCGAATTCGGGTCACGGCTCCCCAAGCCACCAAGCAGCCCGCTCAAAACGAAGCAGCCGCGAATGGACAACCTCTTCCACAGCCTCAGCCACCTCGCGAAGATCCAAAGCGGAAGCCCGATCTGAAAATTACCCCCAAGGGAGCCAACACACCGCCTGACAAGTCCGCGAGTGATAACAATCGATCGCAGCCCGATGCTCCCCAAGATCCCGCCGACGCGAACTCGAAAACGAATCCGCCCCCATCACAACCGAAAGACAACAGCCAACAACGTCCCAACGATTCCTCGCCCAAGGACGCATCGTCCGATCCGAAGCAAGGTCAGGACAGTGGGGACTCACAAGGAGATGGGCAAGGACAAGCCGGCGGCGAGGGGGATTCCAAAGACTCTGGGTCGTCGTCGGGAAGCTCGGGCAATTCGAAGGGTTCCGGCAAGGCCAACGGTCAGAGCACTTCCAACGACGGACCAAGTGACGGTGCTCAATCCGATGCCGATAACTCCGCATCCGGGACTCCCCAAAACAGCGCTACGAGCAATGGTTCCAAAAGCAACGGATCGAGTCAAAATTCGAACGATGCATCGGTTGATCCACCCACCCACGATGGCGATGCCTTCGATCGAATTGAACAGTTCCGTCAGGAGCAAGAGAATCCAAGAACAGCCGATCCTAACACCCAGTCCGATCCAAACCAACGCGCTGCTCCTCAAGGCGACACATCGGAGACCTCCGATGCAACGTCCATAGACGATAAGGACGCAGAAAATACGGGCCTAGACAACAAGAGCAAAGGGCAAGCCGGGTCGACCCGCGTTGGCAACGATCCGCAACGCAAACCTAACCAAGGCGATGCGGGTCAAGGTAGTGAACCAATGTCCAAGGCCAACGATCCGAACGGGAAGAATGGATCAGGTCAGGATCCTCGATCAAACAGTCAAACGGGGAGCATGGCTCAAGAACCCGACGCAAATTCCACCGGAAACGCCGGCGGGAACCAAAAAAGCAGTAACACAAAAGGCAGTAACCCAAAAGGCGGCGATCCGGATCCGAAAGAACGTGATCCCAAAGGCAGCGACTCCAAAGGCAGCGACTCGAAAGGCAGCGACCCGAAAGGCAGCGACCCAAAAGGCAGCGACCCAAAAGGCAGTGACTCCAAAGGCAGTGACTCCAAAGGAAGCGACTCCAAAGGAAGCGACCCAAAAGGCGGTGACTCCAAAGGCGGTGACTCCAAAGGCAGTGACCCCAAAGGCAGTGACCCCAAGGGCGGTGACTCCAAAGGCAGTGATCCGAAAGTTAGTGATCCGAAAGGCAGTGACCCCAAAGGCGGTGACCCGAAAGGCGGTGACTCGAAAGGCAATGATCCCAAAGGCAGCGACCCCAAGGGCGGCGACTCGAAAGGCGTCGCATCCGATGGAGGCAAACCGAACGAGAACCAACCACAAACCGACGATCGGAGCACGGGTGATGGCCAAGGCGATGGCGCTCAAGGAGAGAAACCGCAATCGAACGTAGCTCAATCGAACAACGGCAAAGATGCGCAGGGTAAGGATGCGCAGGGTAACGATTCCCAGCCCGGCGAACCTGGAAGCAATACTTCCAAAGGTAGCGACCCCAAGGGAAAAGATCCAAAGGGCGCCGAAGCTCAGGGAGATAACAAACCCACCGACAACGCTCAGAATCAAAACGAACAAGAAAGCGGCGCTCCAGGTGGCAAGGGCCAAACTGGCAAGGACCCTGGCGCGGGTTCGCAGGGCAATAAACCTGATGGGAAAGAACAGAACGGTCAGCCCGGGCAAAAGGACGGTAGTTCCGCTGGTAAAGAATCAGCCGCCGGTACCGGGTCAAAGGATCCAGCTGGAAATGGAGCCACCGAAAAGTCTCCTAGTCCGTCAACCGATGGTCAACCACAGGACGGAGGGGGCGCCGAAGGTGCTGCCGATGGCCCACCCAGCGATGCATCGAATGACAAGGGGGATCCTACAACGCCGGGATCAGGTCCCAACCGAAGTGGCAAGACGCCGAGAGGTGGCGGTGCGTCGACATCGCGATCCAATCAACCCTCTCCGAATTTCGGTGAGGAGAAGGCCAACCTGGAGTACGCAGAAAAAACCACTGATTTACTCCTCGACTATATCGATCGTCAACGCGATGCCCCCGATCCCGAATTGCTCAAACGTCTCGATTGGAACGCTGACGATTTGCGGAAATTCGCCGACCGCTGGCGCTCCGCCAAAGAGCAAGCGAGGCTCACACCCGAGAAACGGGCGGAGTTTGAAGCCTCGTTGCGTTCGTTGGGACTGCGACAAGCGGATCGCAAGGTGGACCGACTCAAGGATCGCGACGACGCTCTCAAGGGCATGCAAGAGCAAGGCACGCGGTTGCGTCCACCGGAGTCTCTTCGAGAACAGTTCGAGGCATTCCGACGGGCTGCTGGGAAATTGAATAAATCGCCCTAGATTGTCGGAAAAGAACCTGCTAATTGTTTCTTTCGACCTTGCAACGCTTCTTCAAGACCTCGGTTATTCAAGCGTTGCTGATCGTTCGTCCACCACCTTGGATATGGTAGGGGGACTATAGGCCAACGACATACTTGGGCAAGGATGCAATCAATGCGACGACTACAATCCCTTCCTCACCGTTTCCATCGGATTCGTTTCGTGCGTCCAGCGATGATTTTGTTGGCGACCGCTGCCATCATTTTCAACAGCTCGAATACGTACGCGGAGCCTCCCTTCGCAGGCGTGCTAAAGAAGACCGTGGGCGCAGGATCCGCTAGTAGCGTTGAACTAAAACCAGAACATGGACCATGGCTTATTTTCGCAACGTCTTTTGATGGCCCCAAGGCCAAAGAACAAGCCGAAGCTTTGGCGATGGACCTGCAACGCGACCACAATCTTCCGGCCTTCGTGATGCCGAAGAAATTTGACTACACCGAACTGATGTACGGATCTGGCATCCGGGAAGACGGCAGTCAGAAGGTCATGAAGTACCGCGATAGTAAAGTCGTCGAGGGCTACGCAGTATTGGTCGGTGAATTCGATTCCACCGACAGTCCCTCTTTGAACGCCACCTTGAAGGACGTGAAAACACTCAAGCCCAAGTCGATGGTCAATCCAACCGCCGCTACACCAGCAAGCTCGGATGAAATCTCCATCAAGGGATTCCGCAATCTGATCCGAAGCGTCTCCAAAGGCAAGACGCCGGGCCCGCTGGAGACTGCATTCGTCACACGCAATCCCATGTTGCCGGTTGATTTTTTCCAAGCGCCCGACATGGAAAAATTCGTTCATGACCTGAATCGTGATCCAAGCTTCAGTGAGCATTCGTTGTTGGATTGCAAAGGCAAGTACACCATCCGCGTGCTTACTTTCCGCGGCGAGGACAAATTTATCTCCTGGGGACGCAGTCCGATGGGGGAAAACCAGGGCGGCGAGGAGAAAGCCAGTCCGCTTGAGATCGCCGCCGAACAAGCCCACTTGACCACCAAAGCCTTGCGAGCTGCAGGCTACGAAGCGTATCAATTCCACGATCGGACGCAAAGCATCGTGACTGTTGGCAGCTTCGAGTCCCTCGGAACGACCGACAGCAAGAATCAATTCAACTACGATCGAGGGATTCAAGAGATCGTTCAACGCTTTGGTCCAACCAACCAAACCAAAAACACGAATGAATATGGTCTCAATTTTGGGCCCGCTATTCAGCCTCGCTTGCTCTTCGATCTCGTCGACCAACGCAAGATCCCGGAACTCAATCAAGGGACCCGCAAGCAACAACTGGATGTCTTCAAGAAGCTCTCAGTTGGCTTCGACGTTCGACCAACTCCGATGGCCGTGCCTCGCTACCAAACCTCTCGCATTTACGCGGGTGCCAGGTTGGGCGGGAAATAGTCTGCGGATCACGCGCGACAAGCATCAATCCGAAGCCTCGGTACTGCGTCCAGACGGTTCCGAGGCTTTTTCGTTTTCTGCGTTGCGACGTTGGTCTTGGTCGTCGATCAATATGCGAACGGACGGGGACTCAAGGTCATCGTATTGCCCCGTGCGAATGCAAAACCAACAGGCCAGGAGCCCTACCGCACCCAAGAGAATGGCCAATGGCAAGGCGATGTAGAGAACACTCATCCCGTCTTCCTTTGCGGTGGGCCCGGATTTCGTGGCGGTGGGCCCGGATTTCCTTGCGGTGGAAACGTCTTCGCCAACAACGCCATCGCCAATACGGAGATGCCGCTCAATGGCATGAACAAGGCCGCCACCAACGGATGAATCCACCCGGCCATGGCCAAAGATAATGTGATTGCGTTGTAGGTCAGTGATACTGCAAAGCAACGATAGATACCGCGCACGGTTTGACGCGAAGCGTCGATCAGTCGCACGATCGAATGCAGTTGATGGCTCGGGATGTAAATCGGCGCGTCTCGCAAACAGATCTCTCCTCCTCCACGGATCGCAATCCCAACATCGGCAGCCGCCAGGGCGGCCGCGTCGTTGATACCATCGCCCACCATGACAGTGGTGCCGTAGGTTGGCTTTGAGTCCACGACCGTTTTGATTTTATCTTCGGGGGACTGTTGGCTCAAACAGGCAACCAATGGGACCCCAGCTTCGCGCAATGTTGCCCCCATCGCGTCGACCAACTCCGCAGAATCGCCCGAGATCAAGCCTATTTGCCAACCGCGGTCCCGCAAATCCTTGAGACAGCCGATTGCCTCTGGCCGTTGGCGATCGTGCAACACCAATGCACCACAGAATTTCCCTTCGACTTGAATCGAAATGGTTTGTGAGGCTAGGGAGTGCGAGGTGTCGTCTACGGGCAATCGCTCTTCTTTTGCCTGCATCGATCCAATGGAGATGCGTTGGCCATCGACGCTTCCCGTGATCCCATGCCCATATCTTTGCTCGACGTCGTGCACGCGATGAAGGTTTGCATTCCACGCTGGATCCACAGATTGCATGTGCGCGATAATCGCCAAGCCCACAGGGTGTTCTGAATGGGATTCCAAGGCCGCAACGCGACTGAGGAGCTCCAATTCGCCCCGCCATTGGATCACTTGTAGTTCGCCATAGGTCAACGTGCCTGTTTTGTCGAACCAGATTACGCCTGGCTTAGCCAAACGTTCCAGTGCGCCGCCATCACGAATCCAAATCTGCTCCTTGGCAGCGCGTCCCAGGGCGACCGTGATGACCAACGGTGCCGCTAGTGCGAGGGCGCAGGGACACGCGATTGTCAAAAGTGCAACGGTCCGCTCGGTGGCTGCAACGTAACCGGCGAGAGCGCACCACACGAGAAAGGTTCCGCAAGCCAAGCCGAGCACGACCATTACGAACACGCCCCCGATCCGGTCGGCGAGCTGAACCAATGGTGTGCGCTGCGCCGTCGCTTGGCGGACCATTTCCTGCAGCTTTCCAACACGGCTATTTTCACCAGCGGCTGTTACACGCACGATCAAAGGGGATTGCATATTGGCGGTCCCACCCACGACCTGCGTTCCAACCACCGCTTGTACTGGACGACTTTCGCCCGTGATCAAAGCGGTTTGCAGGACGCTGGTTCCTTCGATGACGACGCCGTCGGCGGGTAGGACTTGACAAGGCAAAACTTCGATCACATCGTTGGACCGCAACCGATTCGCAGGAACGGCCTGCCGGGTTCCATCCTCACGAATGCGGACCGCTGCCGAATCATTCATGCGAAGCAACTTCGCCAGCGACATGCCGGTTCGGTACTGCGCTCGAAACTGAATGTAACGGCCGACGCGAAGCAGGAACACTAGCGAAGCGAGCGAATCAAAGTAGACATTTCCGTGGCCGAGTGCAGCTCCTACCAAACTGCCTACCGTCCCTACCGCCAAACCCAAGGCGACGGGTACGTCGACGTGTGGCACCCCTGCTCGAAGGGATTCCCAAGCCGAGCGAAAGAAAATCCGACCTGGGAAAATAGCCGATAACAATCCAAGTAAAGCGCCACACCAACGCAGGAAGATGGCGTGCGACGGATCCATACCCGATGCTTCACCGGCGTAGAGCGAAATGGCGATCCACATGGAATTGGCAGCCAAAAACGCAGCCGAGGCTAGCCCGATCCAGTGCCCGCGCTGAATTTCACGGTCACCTTGAGCGCCTTCGTGCTCGAGGTCGACCGGAGACAATCCATAACCCAGTCGCGCAATCCTGTCAGCGATTTCGACCGGGCTGACTACGTCCGGATCGTAGATCAATTCCAGGGTCGCGTCGCTCATCCGCACCCGACCCGATTTCCAACCGCGGACACTGGGTTGAACGCTCTCGATCAACCATGAGCAAGCGGCGCAATGCAATCCGTCAACCGCCAATCGAATGCGGCACGTTCCGTCGGAAAAATGCTCCACGGGTACGCCGGAACCTTCGAGGTCCGCCAACATTTGGCTGCGGCGGCGTTGGCGTACCGGAGATACCTCCGATGCGTTTTGATCCCGCAAGGAGTAAAACGTATCCAACCCGAGTTCATGGATTAGCGCATAGGCACCGGCACATCCTCGGCAACAAAAGACGAGGTCTGACTCCATGCCTTCATTGTTGGCCGTGGAGCGAGTGCCCAGCCATGAACCCTCGGTTGCCGACGTTATCCCCAGCCCACAATGCGCACACACTTGATCCAAACGGACCGCGGTCGGACTTCGATCGACCACCGGCCTGTGGGACTCCCGTACCACCATGCCCATGCGTTAGTCCCCGACCGACTCGGCGCCGTCGCTCGAACAGCACGGCAGCTCTTGGCCAACAATCTCTTTCAGATCCTCTTTCAGTGTAACAGTGGATTGAGAGGGTCGATTCAAAGAACTCAAGTCGATCGCAGCCCGACTTGTGGCGGTCGAGATACCGAAACCGATCAGCAAGCACGCGGTCAGCGGTTGCACCCAACGCTGCATGCGGCCTCCGGCAAACGCCGCCCCGAGAGAAACCATGGAAAGCAACGGCAAGGTACCCAACCAAAAAGCGCTCATGAGTGCCATGGCGGGCGCGATGCCTCCGGCTCCTGCCGCCGCCAATGCGAAAACGTACAGCCATCCACAGGGCAACCACGTACTGATCAGCCCCCAGGAAAAGGCAGCAGCGTAGGGACTCCGCAATCGAAGTCGTTTGCGAACTTGAATCAACACACCGCTCCATGCGGTCCAGAACTTGGAATGATGGACGGCCCGATCTGACCCTTGCCACATGCGAAATACATGCATCATGCCGATTGCAACCATCGTGATCCCAACGACCCTGGCTGCGATCGGACTCCAACCTGCGCTGAGCGCCATCCCATCGGTGACCGATCCCAAGGCCCCCATCCCTGCCCCAAGGATCAAATAAGTCGTTAGTCGACCTAGATGGTAACTGGCGATGTTGATGGTGCGTTGGCCGCGTGGATTCGGCGACTTGGCTCCACCGGCAGCCAGCATTGCGAACGGACCACACATACCGACACAGTGCGCTGATCCCATCAGCGAAGCGACGAACACGGCTAGGATCCATTCATTCATCACGGATACCACTCGCACACGCGATCCGAAAAGAAACGTTCGTTTGCCTGCCGCTTGGCATCGAGCGTGATTTGCCAGCTACCGTTCTGGGAGGCATCGAAAGGTACAAAATAAGACCCAGGTTCGGATTCCGATTCCGACAAGGGTAGGCGATAGACGCGATCCGCACGTGTGAAATGGTATGCGACGAATTCGCCTGCGCAACCTTTGACCGGCTGTCCCTCGCGATCGAGGATCCGGACCCGAACGCCAGAGAAATCTTGATTGCGTTCGACCTCCGCTGTCCAACCCAATCCATCCGAGGCGGCCTGAATCAGCTTGCGGGTCTCCCAATCAATCGCATTTTCCCCGTAACTGGGCATCGGTCGAAATGAAGGGTCTCCGACGGCCATGAACACTGCAATGCCTGCCACCGCAACATTGATACCAAATAGTGCGACGATGAAAACGCCCCAGAATAGGGCGGCGCGGCGTTCTTGCATTTGTGCAGGGGAGAGGGACATAAACTCTAGTCTAGCGGAAGAATCCGTGGCCCGCGATTTGAAACGGCCATCGCGACAAAATGCCGTCCGGGAGGCCGGTGCGGCCCCAAACGGTATGCATAACCTGGAGAACCGACCGCCCGACTCCGGGGAAGCTCCTCCCAAGTCGTCGTGGATCTCGTTATCATTGACGTTCGGTAAAGCGAATCCGCGAAGGGTCGCGACCGACTGATTCGCCCCTCGAACTTGTTTGCCACGATATTCCTATGCCTCACTTCGATACCATCACTGGTCCTTCCATGGGCCGCCGCATCGAGCTGGACCAAGACCAGTACGTAATGGGTAGACATCCTGATTGCGACATCGTTCTTGAAAGCAGTGCGGTTTCGCGTCAGCACGCAAAAGCGATCAAGGCGGGATCGGGCTACGCTATCGAGGATCTCAAAAGCCGCAACGGGACGTTTGTTAACAACAAGCTTATCAACGCAAAAACGACGCTTCACGATGGAGATATGATTCGCATTTGCGACATCGAGTTGGCGTTCTACGAAGCATCGCAACCTTCGGCCATGCCACTGCCGATCCACGAGAGCTCGGGATCCAGTCTAGGCATCATGTTCGTCGAAGACAATGAAAACGACGCCGGCTCCCGTTCGGTCACCGCAAAAATCGATGTCCGCGGTAGCCAATACGGTGTACAGCTATCGGCCTCGGCAGAGTCCAAACTGGCGGCCATCTTAGAGATCATGAAAAGTTTGGGCCGCACTGTCGAGCTCGAAGCTGTCTTGCCCAAAGTCCTTGATTCGCTCTTCACGATTTTTATCCAAGCCGACCGCGGTTTCATTATCTTGAAGGACGATTCCGGGCATCTCTCTCCGCGCTGGACTAAAACCCGCCGTCCGAACCAAGAGGAGCTTGTGCGTGTCTCGCGCACCGTTCTTCGAGAAGTCATGCAGACCAGAGAAGCCATCATCTCGCTCGATGCAGGCAGCGACTCACGTTTCGAACTCAGCCAGAGTGTCGCCGATTTTCGAATTCGCTCCATGATCGTTGCCCCGTTGCTCAACAGCGATGGCGAACCGATCGGTGCCATCCAAATCGATACGGTCCAACAACGAGGCGGATTCGAACAGAAAGACTTGGAGATCCTAGTTGCGGTGGCCAATCAAGCCGGAATTGCGATCGAGAACGCCCAATTGCACGAACGCATGGTTCAACAGCGATTGGTCGAGCAGGATCTCGAATTGGCCCGCCAGGTCCAACTCGCTTTCCTACCCAAACAGCTACCAGCCGTACCGGGGTACTCGTTCTACAAATACTACAATCCTGCTCAGACAATCGGCGGCGATTACTTTGACTTTCTCGATCTCGATGAAAATCGAATGGCCATCGTGCTGGCCGACGTGGTAGGGCATGGGGTTGCGGCTGCCATGTTCATGGCCAAATTGTCCGCCGAAACGCGCTTCGCATTTGCGTCAATCGTCGATCCCCGAAAAGCGTTGGCACATCTCAATGACCGCATCACCGCTCTTGAGGCCGAACGCTTCGTCACCATGTCCGTCATCGTTTTGGACAAAGCCGCCAACCTCGCCACGATTGTCATCGCCGGCCACATGCCCCCAATCAAGTTTGCAACCGATCACCTTATCAGCGAGCCAGGCGCTGATGTCGGAGGTCCACCTTTAGGCATCATGTCTGATATTGAATTCGATTCGTTTAGCTTGCAGATCGAACCAGGCGAAAGCTTGACTATGTACACCGACGGCATCTTTGAAGCGCCCAACGCCAAGGGGGAGCAATTCTCGATCACGCGGGTCCGCGATGAGATTTTGCAAGCGGATGGAGATGTACGTCTGGCTGGAGAAACCCTCATTCAATCGGTCCAAAAGCACATCGTCGGCTGCGAACAGGAAGACGACATGTGTTTGGTCATCTTCGGACGCGATTTGTAAACCGCATGCTACGCGCAGCGTTCGGGCTGTCTTGGATCGGACAGACCGTCGCCGCTTCGGTAATCGGCCTGGCCGACCGAACGCGGGTGCGCGGACGCTCAGGTACCTTGATGCGGTTGAGAGGGATTACTCAGGCTTTTGGACCGGCTCGGGCACTTCTTCCACATGCTTCACCGACAGACGCAGCAGCCTCTTGACACGGGCGATTTGGTCCGCCGTGCCTCGATATTTTGTTACGCCAATTCCGTGCAAGGCAGTGTTCTTCATGAGAGGAATTGCGACGTCGACCGACCCTTCAATCACCTCAAAAGCCACAGACCCTAGCTTCGGATACCGCATCAAGCTGGCCACCACGGTCTCGTTGATTCCGTAAACGGTGACAACCTCCAAAGCCGACTTGCTCAAGTAATCAACGGCCGCGTCGTCGCTCAAAACGGCCGTGAGCAACGACAAGGATGGAATCGCGGCTAAGCGTCGCGCTTGTTCGGCATTGACCCGGTCGCAAAAGATCTTCTTGACCTGAAGACCCGATGCAACCATGGCATCGAGTTCCTCGAGCGGTAACTGCAAGCTGACCTCGCGATCGGTGACATCCATGATGATGGACGCCTGAAGTTGTGCCATGACCGCCGCGGAGGCAGCATCCAATTGGCAGTCTACCAGATAGATTTTTCCAAGGACACGCCCTGCATCGACCAAGCCTTGTAGTCGTAAGAGTACGTCCGGCGTCATGCGATGAAGCCGTAGGGTGTTGAAGTCCAACTGAGGAGAAGACAGGAAATCGATATCCACGTCTCGGAGCTCATCCTCAAAAATCAAAAGTTCGCAACGCAGCCCGGTTTTCGCCAAACTGCGCAGCGTGGCCGTATTCATCCAGGATCCTTGCAGCATCGGTGCTTTGGGAGCGATCGCTCGCACGTTTTCAGACCGATCGATTTCATCTTCCGACGGCGAGTTAATGGTGATCACAACACTATTGGGAACGTGCAAATCGCGAACGATCTCGGGCGAAAAAGCAGACAGTGGTCCTCGCACACCATTCAGGTCCGAAATCCAAAGGTCTCGGCCAGTCAAGGTTTGCATCGATCGATTCGCCGACATCCATTCCGGATGTTCCAGGATTTCAACCATGCCTCTCCTTTCGATCAACCTGGGAATTGCAAATGTTCGGGCCATCTCCGGGATCCAGGATGCGATCAACATGAGGAAGACGAAACCGATGGAGACCGCTGCTAGTGCGATCCCGACATAACGCCACGGCCTACGAAACCAACGCATCACGACGATCGCTAGCCATGCCGTCGCAGCCAACACAATGTAGTAGACGACCTTCTCGGGATAGTATGCGGTTCGCAGGAACCACATCAATGCAACGGCCACGCCTGCGTAATACACGATTGCTGGCATGCGAAAAAGCGATTGTTCCATGCTTCGCCACTGCTTGCGAATCGTCACCAGTCGTTTGGGTTCGCTCTCCGCAAACGGATCAAAACCAAATTCGACGCAGTACTCACCATGCCGCAAGCGATGCGATGATTCGGATTCCATAGATTCGCTCCGTGATTCGCCGTCAGGCAGCCAACACGTCTCAAAGACTTGGCGTTTGTTTAAACTTTCGAGGAGGCCGTTCGTCCGACCAAATCCTCTCTCGTCTTCATTTCGGACCATACATCGCGAATGATGTCGTCGAGTCCTCGGGACGGACGGTAGGGAATCGCTGCCCGGATGCGCGCTAGATCGGGAACCCGTCGACGGATGTCCTCGAAATCCGCGTCATACGCTTGGGTGTACGTCTGGAACTCAATTTTCGCCGATGGCTGAACAATCGCAATCACCCTTCGCGCTAAGTCGAGGATGGATATCGGTACATCCGAACCGATGTTGTAGATCCTGCCAAAGGCGGTAGGTTGCGCCATCAAGTTCGTGACGGCTTCGATAACATCCTGTACATGGGCAAAGCAGCGTTCTTGCTTTCCATCATCGTGAACCACCAATGCTTCGCCCGACATGGCGGCGGAGATAAAACGTGGTAAGACCATGCCGTAAGCACCTGACTGACGGGGACCGACCACGTTAAAGAATCGACCGATCACGATCGGCATGCCGCACTCGCGAACGCAGGCCAGGCACAGGAATTCATCGATCGCTTTGCTCGCTCCGTAGCTCCATCGAGGCTTGGTCGTGGCGCCAAAAACCAAATCGTCTCCCTCATTCCAAATCGATTTAGGATTTTTGCCATAGACCTCGCTGGTACTGGCCAAAAACAATGGGATCGCACGCCCAAGTTCATGCTGCCGGCGAAGCTCGTCGAGCAAGAGCTGCGTTGGGTAAATGTTGCGATGGATTGTCTGCATCGGCTGCTTGGCGATCAGCGCCACCCCCACCGCGGCCGCTAGATGGTACACGGCGTCGATCCCATCGCAGGCTTTACGTACCCGTGCTGGATCCCCCAAATCCCCCAAAATCAACTGCAAACCAGGATGCTTCTCCAATCGTTCGAGATTCCGTGCACTCCCGGTACTCAAATCGTCTACTACCACGACTTCGTGCTCTTGAGCCAGAAGCCTTTCCGTCAAATGCGAGCCGATGAAACCGCTACCGCCTGTTACAAGAATACGCATGCAAACCACAAACCAAAGAAAAGGTCGAGCTTCCCAGGAAATCCTTACCAATTCTACCCGATAAACAAGCGTGGACTCGCGGTCCCACCCACTCAACAAAACAGGTGGGGGAAACTTTGCCACCTTTTCCGTGTATGCCGTCAAATAGTGATAGCGATTGGGAATCGGTTCACGCGGTTTTGGCAAACTTTCCGATCCCAATCTTCTCAGGTAGATTATTGGGGTAAGCGAACTGTGGCAAACGATACGGTGCTAAGCCGCATCACGTAGCCCAGGCTTGCATCGCGCAAACGCATGGACATTCGGATCGTTAGGACAAAGGCCAAACCACGCATGGGAACGAGTCGGCACATAATGGCAAGACAAATTCAAACTTGCGGTATCGTTTTCTTGGCACTCTCCACAATGCACGTCGCTGCCCTGGCCCAAGGGACAGGACGCGGAGCGGTGGACAAAACCCAGAAATTGTCCCCCAAAGAGCAGCGTCAGGAGCGGAGTCGCGAACTATTTGCCGATGCTGCCAACGCCCAAAACAATGGCGCGTATGGCGTCGCGATCGATCAGTGGAAGAAACTGATCGCCGATTACCCGGATAGCGCACTTTTCTCCAGTGCCAACCATTTTCTCGGCGTTTGCTACCAAGAGCAAGATCCACCGGATTTCCAATCCGCCATCGATTCATTTCGCAACGCATTGAAGGACCCGGACCTAAAACAAACCGAAGATGCGTTGGTCAACTTGGGCTGGTGCCTCTACCAACGCGGTATTTCAAAGGAACCGATCGATCTAGATTTGATTGCAGAAGCAGCCCGCAACTTCGGAACCTTCCTTGAGAAATTCCCGGATAGCACGCTAGCCGACAAGGCCATGTTCTACGCCGGTGAGTCCGAAGCCAAGCTTGAGAAGAACGATCGCGCAATTCTGATGTTCAATCAGCTGGTCTCGAATCGCAATTTAGCAAAGTCCCCGCTGCGACCCGATGCTTTGTTCTCCTTGGGCCTGACCTACGAGGAAGTTCAACAGCCTAAACTCGCGGCCGAAAATTACAACATGCTGCTGAGCGACTTCCCCAAGCATCCACTGGTGCTCGACGTCACCATCCGACTCGGTGAAATTGCACTCCAAAGCGATCAAGCTGGAAAGGCGATCGAATTGTTCGCCAAAGTCATCGCTTCGTCCGAGTTCAAAAAGCTCACGATCGCGGACTACATCCTGTATCGCTACGCCTTTGCGTTGGCCAAAGCTGGCGAGTTTGCGAAATCAGCCGACGCCTATCAAGCCTTAGCAAAACAGTTTCCTCAATCGGCATATGCTGCCAACGCATCTCTGGCAATCGGACAAACGTTGCTGCGAGACAAGAAGTACGACGAAGCTGCTCGGTCTTTTGAACGTCTGCTGGCAGGCGAAGACGAGCGTGCTTTGGAAGCTTCGCATTGGATCTGCCAAATCGCAATCCTTCAAAATCGTCCCGCCGATGCAGTCCCTGTCGCTCGACGCGCCTTGGCCATGGCCGCAAAATGGAATCTCAAAACGCTAAGCCCATCCGCCAAAACCATGATGGCATTGGTCCGCATGGATCTCGCAGACGGACTCTACGCCACCTCGGAGGGCAAATCGGAAGCCCGCAACCTCTACGAACGTATTGCGATCGAAGCTCTCGATCTCCCAATCTCACCGCGGGCGACGTACAACGCTGCCTTCGCCGCATTGCAAGCGGGTGATCATGCCGAAGCTCAACGTTGGAGCGAGGCCTTCGCAAAGCGCTTTCCAAACGATGAACTCGCACTGGACGTGGCATACATCCGGGCCGAGTCCTTACTGCAGCTCTCCCAATTCGAATCCTCCGCCACGGCCTTCGAACAGTTGATTCGCTCCGCTGGAGACCACCCGTCCTTAGCTGCATGGGAACTACGTTCAGCGACTGCGAAGTACCTTGGTGGCGAGTTCGAATCCGCCATCGAAGTAGCCAACAAAACCCTTCGACGCAAAATCGAATCCGAAACACGCGCCGAAGCTTTGTACCTCCAAGGTGCATCGCAGCTAAAACTGAAGAACTACACCGATGCTATCGTGTCGTTCACGAAATCCTCACAGGCCAACGCTGCATGGCCGCAAGCCGACGAAACGTTGCTTCTTCTCGGACAAGCCTACGATGCCAACGGCGACAAGCAACAGGCCAAGACGACGTTGCAACGTCTATTGAAGGAATTCCCTAAATCCCGCTTCCGTCAACAAGCCGAGTTTCGCCTCGGACAACTCTCCGCATTAGAACAATCCTACGACGAAGCCTTGTCCTGGTACGACCGTGTTCTGGCCCAACCCGTAGACCCAGCCCTGGTCGACTTCGTCCGATACGACAAAGCCTACGTGCTGATCCAAACCAACCGATTCCAACAAGCCCTCGAGCTCTTGGATTTGGTTTTGTCGTCCAACAAGAACGCAGCTCTGATCAACGAGTGCAAAACGGCAAAAGCTATCTGCCTGCGTCGTACCGATCGCCCTGCCGAAGCCGCGCGATTGCTCGAAGCCGCGCTGCCAAATCTAGCAGCTGATCAGAACAATGCCAAAATCCTATATGAATTGGGGTTATCCTATAGCGCCAACAAAGACTACCCGAAGGCCATCCGCACGCTCGAACGCGTTGCCAAGGAGTATCCGGACTACCAACTCATCGATCGATGCTTCTTCGAACTCGCATGGGCTTACAAATCCATGGGGGATGTACCGCAAGCCAATGCCTGGTTCCAACGCATCACCGAACGTTTCCCGGATAGCCCGCTGGCGGCCGAATCCTATTTCCACGTCGGTCAAGCCGAGTTCGAGAACTCGAAGTTCGACTCAGCAGTCAAAGCCTACACGGTCGCAGCGAAAAAAACCTCCAGTGCCGAGCTTCAGGAGAAGTCTCTCTACAAACTAGGGCTGGCCCTCTTCCAACAGAACCAGTTCGCTGCCGCTGCCGATCAGTTCGCGAAACAACTCAAGGCGTTTCCAGGCGGATCACTGCACGTTGACGCCCGCTTGATGCTAGCCGAATGCTCACTCAAACTCGAGCGATTCTCAGTGGCTTGGACGCAGTACGAGCAAGCCCGTAAGGCTTTAGAAAACCAAGTCCAACCAGGAGAAATCAGCGATCAAGTGCGGGCCATGATCTACGTCCATGGCGCCCAAACAGCTCGCGAACTCAAGCGATGGAACGATGTGGACGCATGGATCCAGCGCATGCAAGAAGTCGTCCCAGGCTCAAACCTGGAAGCCATCGGCAAGTACGAACAAGCCTTCGCGAAACAGAATCTCAAGCGGAATGATGAGGCGATCGTGCTCTACGAAGAGGTTGCCGAGAGCCAACGCAATGAACTCGGTGCCCGCTCGCGTTTCATGATTGGCGAAATCTACTTTGCGGATCGTAACTTCGCCAAAGCTGTCTCCGAATTCCAGAAGGTGATGTATGGCTACGGGGGCACACAAGCACCGGACGAAGTCAAGAATTGGCAAGCCCGTTCGGCGTACGAAGCAGGTCGTTGCACCGAAGTCTTCATCGCCGATCTATCGGGCGAGCGACGACGGAAAGCCGTCGATACCGCTTCGAAGTTCTACGACTTCATCCTCAGCAATCATCCCGATCACGAACTCGCCAAACAAGCCGGCGATCGGGTGGCCGAGCTCAAGAAGTAAGCATCGGCTTCGGCAGGCGACTATTTTCTACCGACCTTTCGAGCTCGGTAGCGTCGGATGAGGTGATTGGTTGAACTGTCGTGGGTGAGTTCAGGTTGCGTAGGGCTCTCAAGCTCTGGCACGATCCGCTGCGCCAATGCCTTGCCCAGTTCCACTCCCCATTGATCAAACGGGTTGATGTTCCAGATCACCCCCTGGGTGTACACGCTGTGTTCGTACAAGGCGACTAGTGAGCCCAAAATCTCGGGAGTTAGCGCCTCGGCCATGATCATGTTCGATGGCCGATTGCCCGCAAACACTCGATGTGGTACCAACGCTGGTTTTGTTCCTTCGGCGGCGACCTCTTCTGCCGTCTTACCAAAGGCCAACGCTTCGGCTTGTGCGAACACATTCGCAATCAACATGTCATGGTGGCGTCCGAGATCGGTGAGCGGTTGGTCGAATGCGATGAAATCGCACGGGATTAAATGCGTGCCTTGGTGGATCAATTGATAAAAAGAATGCTGGCCATTGGTACCGGGCTCGCCCCAAACGATTGGACTGGTATCGTATGGGACCGAATCACCGTCCAACGTCACGCTCTTGCCATTGCTCTCCATGATCAGTTGTTGCAGGTAAGCCGGAAAACGCTTCAAGTAGTTTTCGTACGGTAGCACGGCCATGGTTTGGACGTCAAAAAAGTTGGCGTACCAAACCACGAGCAGTCCAAGTAGGGCGGGCAAATTAGCGTTCAGAGGTGCTGTCCGATAGTGTTCGTCCATCGCGTGAAATCCTCGAAGCATCGCGCGAAAATTGTCCGGACCGATGGCAATCATGGTGGACAATCCAATCGCCGAATCCATGGAATAGCGTCCGCCAACCCAGTCCCAAAAACCAAACATGTTGTCGGTGTCGATCCCAAATGCAGATACCTTCTCGGCGTTGGTGGATACGGCTACGAAATGCTTTGCAACTGCCTTCGAGTCTCCCCCAAGCCCTTGAAGCAACCAAGCTCGAGCGCTCTCGGCGTTGGTGATCGTTTCTTGGGTGGTAAACGTCTTCGAGGACACGATGACCAAGGTTTGTGCAGGATTCAAATCGCGCGTGGCCTCGACGATGTCGATTCCATCCACGTTGGAGACGAACCGGAATGTCAAACTGCGATCGCTGTAGTGTCGCAACGCTTCATACGCCATTACTGGACCCAAATCCGAGCCGCCAATGCCGATGTTTACGATGTTCTTGATCCGCTCCCCCGTGTGTCCCTTCCATTCCCCACCGCGGACGCGGTCGGCAAAGTCGGCCATGCGATCGAGGACCGCGTGAACCTCTCCCACCACGTTCTTGCCACCCACGATGATTTGCTGACCCTTCGGTGCCCGTAGCGCGGTATGCAATACGGATCGATGCTCCGTGGTGTTGATCTCGTCGCCACGGAACATAGCATCGATCCGATCGCGCAAACCGGATTCCTCCGCCAATGCGATCAACAACGCAATCGTTTGGTCATCGATTCGATTCTTGGAGTAATCGAGAAACAACCCAGCGGCCTCTGCGGTCATGCGTTCCCCGCGACCGGGATCGTCGGTAAAGAGGCTTCGCAAGTGAGTCGTACGCATACGCGTGGCGTGCGTTTCAAGCGCATTCCAGGCAGACTTGAGTTTCATTCGTGTGGCTCCCATGACGGAGGTTTAGTCAGAGTCATTGAAAAATCCGGAAACAAGGAGATGGATTATACTGGCGTTCTCGTTCGATTCAGTGTCTGGCGTGAAATTGAATCGATCCGCCTAAGTTCACTTCCTCTCGACCTACCCTCCCATGCACCTGCAATCCTTACCTGCACTCGTTTTCCAAACGACCTTCGCCCTCCTGTTGAGCGTGGGACTGTTGGAACATCGGATCCATGCGGAGGATCCAAAAACGGCGACGATCACTTGGGTTGTGAAGGTGCCTGATGGAACGCCGGCTTCGTCTCAACTTTTCATGGCCGGTAACGTCGAAGCCCTTGGTCCGTGGCAACCGAATGCGTATGCTTTGCAGCGAGTGGATCCGAGCCATTTTCGAGGTTCTCTGCAGCTGCCTATTGGCACCCGATTGGAATACAAGTTCACGCGTGGAAGTTGGGCCTCGGGTGAGAAATCGCTCGAGGGAGCGGAGATCGCCAACCGTACGTTGAACGTGACGGGCGACCAAGAGATTGCGGTGACCGTCGCTGCTTGGGCGAACGCTAAGACGATTCGCAAGTCTTCGGGAACAGGGGATTTGCGATGGAAAAACGTATCGAGCCAATTGCTCCAAGGTGAGCGAAGAGTAACGGTTTGGCTACCACCACAATACCGCTCGGAGCCTCAACGCCACTTTCCTGTCGTGTACTTCTTGGATGGTCAAAATGTCTTTGACACCGCGCGTTCGGCGTTTGGAAACGAGTGGAAAGCCGACGAAGCCGCTTCGAATCTTGCAGTCGCGAAACCTAACAATAGCCCAATCGTTGTGGCGATCGATAACTCTCCGCAACGCATGCAGGAATATACTCCCGCCAAACATACACTCAACAAACAAGTTGTCGGCGGGGACGCGGATACCTACCTGCGATTCCTGTGCGAAGAGATCAAGCCTTGGATCGACACGACCTTTCGAACCCAAAGCGAACCATCCAGCACAACCTTGGTCGGTTCCTCTCTCGGCGCGTTGATGGTCCTACACGCCCTTAGAACTCGCCCCGATGTCTTCGGGAATGGCATCGCGATGTCCCCATCGTTGTTCTGGGGTGACTTTGCCATCGAAAATTCCTACGCAGCGTGGGCGAAGGAGCCGCACGTCACGCCCGGGAAACTCCGGCTGTGGATCGATATGGGGACCCAAGAAGGAAAATCCGATCGTGGTCGCCAGGAGTTGCTTGACGCCATGCAACGACTCGAAAAAATCATTCATGATTCGATGGGAGAACGCATCGAACTCGAGATCATGATCGACCCAGAAGGGGAACACAACGAAGCCGCCTGGGCACGCCGTCTCCCCAACGCCTTAAACGCTGTGCTGGAGTCTCAGACTCCATGACGTATCCATCGAAGTGGCTCCGTTTGGGATGCATTGCATTAGCAATCGCGTTGATTGCCTGCCCATGCGTGGATCAGGTCGAGGCCTTCTGCTATACTCTGGTCGATTCAACCGTCGATCCAGTCGCTGCATCTCAAGAAGACGACGCCCAACAGGACGCCACCGAGCGAGTCGAACGGTTCCCTCTGTTAAGCCTCGAACAAGCCCAAGCGGCCATCGAAACGCAACCTGGGTTTGCGATTGAATTGGTAGCGAGCGAACCGTTGATCGCCAGCCCAGTGGCCATGCAGTTCGATCGTTACGGCGATCTTTGGGTTGTGGAGATGTTGGACTACAGCGAGCAGGAGAACGAGTCGCTCGGCCGCGTATCTCGCCTATTCGACGACGATCACGACGGAGCGATGGACCGTTCGGAGGTCATCGCGAGTGGATTGAGTTGGCCGACAGCCATCGCATGTTTTCAAAACCGCGTCTGGATTGCAGCCCCACCCCTGCTTCTGGAACTAAGTCCAGGTGCATCGACCAACGCTCCCTGGTCCTCTCGTTCACTCCTTGAAGGATTCGGCCGACAGAATGTGCAGGGACTTGCGAACTCATTTCGCTGGGGGTTGGATGGTCGCATGCACCTGGCGACCAGTTCCAATGGCGGACGATTGATACCGTCACCTGGCTCGGTATTCATGAGCGGAATCGATCCGACCGGGCGGGATGTTTCAGGCCGCGATGTGTCGTTCCGCGCGGGCGATGGCTCGCTATCAACCTGCGTGGGTTACGGCCAGCACGGCATGGACTTCACGGCTTGGGGTGACAAACTCGTTACCAGCAACAGCGATCATTTGCAGCAGGTCGTCGCATGGTACCTCCCAGAGCTGACCGATGCATCGCTATCGAAAAACATTGCGTGGCGTCGTTCGATCGCATCCGATGGTCCACAAGCCGAAGTGTATCGGTCCTCGCCTGTCGAATCATGGCGCGTGTTGCGTACCCAAATGCGTCTCTCCGGTGCATCACCTGGTTTATTGGAAGGCGAAGGTCGTGCCTCCGGTTACTTTACCTCCGCCACCGGTGTGACGGTCTACGACGGGGATCAATGGCATGCCAACAACGAGTCCATGGCGTTTATCGCCGACGTGGGCAGCAACTTGGTGCATCGCAAACAACTGCGAGCCAAAGGAATCGGTCTGGTGGGTGAGCGGATCGATTCTGCATCGGAATTTATTCGTAGCCGCGATACATGGTTTCGTCCGGTTCAATTTTCAAATGGACCGGATGGTTGCTTGTACATTGTCGACATGGCTCGCGAAACAATTGAGCATCCTAAAAGTTTTCCGGACGCGATCAAGCGGCAAGTGGATTTGACCTCTGGTCGTGACCTAGGGCGGATTTGGTGCGTGCGTTCAACGGACCACACGGTCCGACGCGAGTCGCCTGAGCTCAAGGCCATGAGCATCAGCGATTGGATTGCTACCCTGGACCATCCCAACGGCTGGCATCGCGAAACCGCTTGCCAAGCATTGATCGAATGTAACGATGCGGCAGCTATCCCGGCCTTGCGTGAAATGGTGCGCGACCATCCCTCGAGTCAAGCCCGACTTGGCGCACTCTCAGTCCTCAGTTCGCTCCCCGATGGCTTGGACACGGAAACGTGGTTTGCCAGTTTGTGTGACGAACATCCAAAGATTCGATTATGGGGTTTGATCGGTTTGCCGCTGCTTGGAGACCAAGTTTCGGTGGCAGATCGAGCACGCGGAATTCTGCAGATGGAAAAGGAATCAGATTTGGAGGTTCGTATGGTTGCGGCCGTCCGATCCGCATCGGTAATTAACGATCCTGCCCAACGCGCGCATCTACTGCTGGGATGGATCGGTCAGGATTGGGACTGCGAAGAATTGAGAACTGCTGTCGAACTCGCGTCGGCGGGGGAATCGGCCGAGTTCATTTGGACGGAATGGATCGCATCGGACCGGATCCGTCTCGTCGGACAAACCGATGAGGCATGGTTGGATGCAATCTTGTTTCAGTTGCATGCCTCGAACGTCCTTCCGGACATGCTAGCGGAGTGGTGTCAAAAGCCATTGCCAGATGCAACGACCGATTGCATCATGGCATCCTTCGGCCGCTTGAGACAGCGTCGCGCACTCACGCAACCCGAAACGGTTCAGGCATTGGAAATCTTTGCCAGGCAAGTACTATTGCCTCGATGGGAAGGCCTGTTCGTCAGAAACGCGTCGGGCCAATTCACGATCAATATTCCATCGCAGGCCTCCCTCCATGGCTTGATCCAAGGACTCGCAAATTTATCGAGTCTCGAGCGCAGAGATCTCCTCGATCACCTTCTGTCCATGTCGGCTCCCATCGATTTGTTGGTCGAAGCTATGGACGCGTGGGTACACTCCGAACCTGTGCTTCAGTCCTGGTGCGCGGCGCATTGGAAGTCTCTTCCGCCTCCAGCCTCTCAGGTCGCAATGCGCTCGCTCCTCGGCAATGCCACGGGCGCAGATCTGCTGTGCGATTTACTAGATGCCGAGCAATTGTCCCCGGCAGCGATTCCTGCTGCGGGATGGCAAACCCTGCGGGCGTTGGAGCAACCCTCCCTTCGCCAACGTATTAGCAAATGGGAAAGCTCGCCGGCGATTCCCTGGGAGACGATCGCGGCAGCCTATCGGGAGCGATGGACCCAACCGGGTTCCGCCGAAAAAGGACAGGTTGCATTCCAGCGCTGGTGCGCTGCGTGTCATCAAGTGCGGGGGATCGGTACTCCCATGGGTCCCTCTCTAGACTCGTATCGTGTTCGAGCCAACGACGCCATCGCCATCGCCATCGCGGAACCCAATCGAGACATGGATCCAAAATTCGAACAGCATCAAATCAGAACCAAAGACGGGGATATCTTGGTCGGGTTATTTGTCAACTCAGATCGCGAACGAATTCGGATTCGCACCGCTCAAAATCAGACGATCGACCTGCCTATGGACGAGGTCGATGTCTGGACGAGTACCGGCCGCTCCTTGATGCCCGAAGGCTTGCTCACGGAAATCGATCCAGCGACCCTCAACGACTTGATCGCTTTCCTGCGATCGGGCCGTTAGAGTTTGCCGTCGACCGCCATTTCGTGAAAGCAATGTTGGATCGAATCTTGGTTATCTAAGAGCCAATCGATGCTGGGTTCACATTTCATGGCCTTGGCGATGGCTTTGGTCGTCGCTTCGCGATTGGTTTTGAAGAGGACCATTGGATCGTACTTGGCCTTAACAATCCCAGGATCCAACCAAACCGAAACAATGATTCCGATTTCGTTGGCAAGTGCTTTTGGAAGATGCCCTTGGCGAACTGCGTCGAGCACTCCGTTGGCAATCGCGGCTTGAACGGTGCCCATCAAGATGTTCGTGTATTTCTCGTTGTTGACCGTCACCTTACTGACCATAACGGTCACGGGTCGCACTTGCACATCGCAATTGAGGATGGCATAAATTTTCGAGTGACCTTTGGTTTGGTTGCCGATCATGTTGGCGATGGCCATGCCGACCGGTCCGTCGAGCGCTCCGATCACGACCTCCGGTTCCGCAGCCGACCACGCCTCAGTGGATTCCACCAAGGCCTCTCCGGTGCGCATCACGATTCGCTCCATCGTCTTCTTTTTTGTTTTCGATGCCGATTTCTTCTTTGCCATGATGCCAGAGTCCGATGGAATTCGAGAAGGAGCTAAAAGTGCGCGGTGCCAAGCCGTTTGGCGGCGGTTTCTACAACACCATTGTAACTCCTTTTCCTCAGGGTTTTTGGGGCTACATGATCCCCCGTTAGCGGCAGCCCAGCCGCACCCAACATTCGTAGACACTCGGCCAGTCGTTCTTGGCATCGCTGGGCACGGTTTCGAGTTCCATCCGCTCGAACGGGCTAAGGTCGAGCGGATCGAGCCGCGTATCGCCAGCGACGTCCGCCAGGACGCTGGTACGATGCAGATGCGTGACGCGAGGCCAAGCCGAACGGTAAATCTCAGCCCCACCGACCACAAAGGGTAGCGTCCCGGCCGGCAACTGAGAAAGAGCCGAATCGAGCGAATCGACAATCAACGCGCCGGGGACTCGGTAGGATTTTTGCCGTGACAGAATGATGGTCGTGCGACCCGGCAGCAATTTGCCAATCGACTCGTACGTCCTACGTCCCATGAGCAGCGAGTGCCCCATCGTCAAGCGTTTGAATCGCTGAAGATCGGCGCTCAATTTCCAAGGCAACGAGTCCTGGTGACCGATCGTCCCGTTTCTGGCTACGGCAACAACCATGTGCAACGGAGACGCGGTATCGAAGTTCGGATCCATTGGCGCTCGGTAGGGCAACTCGCGGGATTATGCAGTTTCGAGTTTCACATGGGCGACCTCATGCCGCAGCATCCATTCCAACCATCGCTCTTGGTCTTCCGTCAATTCAATCTCCGCTACTGTTTCGGCATCGAGCGGCGAGATGATTGAGAAAACACCATCGTCAAGCCATCGGGCGACATTTTCCGTTTCGATCCAATACTCGCGAGGTCCAAGATGGGGCGCACCTTCTACGTCGCCCGGAGTCATGAAGTAAACGATTTCCAGCCGAAAGCGTTCCGGCATTTCGAACGCGGGTAACTCCGGTTTGTCGACCGCTCGTACCCATATCGATCGGGCCACAGACACCTCAAACTTCCGGTTTCGCGACGCTGCATGCAAAATCCAACCGTGCGGCGAGATGGCCGTCCACGGTCACTTTGCCCGTCATAAAATACGCAGTCGAAACGATGTCATTGAGCGTAATATCGATTTGAATCGTGTCCCCCGGGCGCACCATGCGTTTGAACTTGGCACCGTCGATCCGCGTGGCGACCGGAACAAACCCTTCGGCGGGTGTCACACTGGCCAACAAAATAGCACCGCTTTGCAAGCAGCATTCGCACAGGATCACACCTGGGACCAGGGGATAATTCGGAAAATGCCCTTGGACAAAAAAATCATCCGCTGAAAACGTCTTGCGACAGCGGATCGTTCGTTCGGTTTGTTCGAGAACCTCATCGACCAACAGCATCGGCTTGCGATGAGGAATGATGGCTTCTATCTGGGCTTGGGTGGCAACACTCATGCAGAAAAACTTATGGGAATGGGAGCGGGATATCCGCGGATTTCAGCGTCGACTCTAGGCCTGAACAGCGGAAGAACTACGGCGTGCAGCCATGTAGGGTTCCGGTGCCGATTGGCGACACTCCTGACACGAAGCCGCGAGAGCGTCAAAATTCAGTTGCAGCTGCTCGTACTCTTTCGAATAGCCGAATTCCTTGTACATCATGCTCGGTTGGATATCGGAATTGTTCTGGTACTTATCACTGGAGTACGCGCGAACGTCCCCCTTCACTTCATGATAGGCAATCTGGCAAATCCGAATACCGCTGTAGATCCGAATGGGCTGGACCGCAAACATCTCAATCGTCCAATGGCCGCAAAAACCAACGTCTCCAAAGCCTGAGGCGCAATGGACGAACAATCCTAGTCGGGCCAGGGAAGAACGCCCTTCGATCATCGGCACCAGCGAATGCGTTTCCGTGAATTCAACCGTTCGGGCCAAATAGAGCTGGCCAGGACTCAAAATCAAACCCTCGTCGGGAATGCGAAGTTTGCGATACCGGTTCGGCTCCTTTACATCCAACACGACCTCTTCATAAACCAGCAACTCGCTATGCAACGTCAGGTTGTAGCTGTTGGGGTTGAGAGATTCCTCGTCATACGGAGTGATCTGGATTTGCGAACCCAACCGCGAACGTATCTCTTCGCCTGAAAGAATCATTGCGGAATCCTTGCCGGGGTCTAGAAGATCGGAGACTGAACCGACTCCCAAGATACACCCAATCCGTCGTGAATTGCTAGCTGTCGCGATCGACAGTCCGCAATTAATTGACCTAATTTCCGACCGATGATTGCTAGCTCAATCATTCCTAAGGATTGATTCTTCCGGAATTCCTTTCGCAATCGTCAAAGTTTACCAGCCTTACTGCCGATCCATAGGGCATGCGAGGTATCGGTTCGGGGTCTCCAACGGGGATTCTGGGCAATGCGTCGCTGTTAGGGGGGGCCTAACACTCGATTCGATCAAATGCATGGAACCAGCGCGAACTGCCTTGTGGCGGACCTCGGCCTGGCCAAAGTCACATGTGGCTGCATTTGCCGAACCACGTTGGATGGGACCTCCCGGCTCATGAAAAGCATCCTAAAAAAGTGGTTGGTCGGATTGCACATCGGCTGTCTCGGGCTGACCGGTTGCCATCCCACGCAACCCTACTTCATCCGCGAACGTGGCGACTTGGCGCATTACATCGACCAAGCCCAAAAGATCGAGTTCCCGGACATTGCGATCGATCCGCTTCCGGAAGCCACTCAAGTTTTCGAGCCCATCACGCTCGACAACCAAAAGTTCGAGTTCCTCGACCTGTCGCTCGAGGAAGCTGTCTCGTACGCCATGGTCAACAGCAAGATCATTCAGACGCTACCTGGCTATCTGCGCCAAACGTTTGACATGCCGAGCACCATCTTGTCGTCCCAATCGCAGCAGCTGGCCAGCGTCTACGACCCTGCGATCGCGGCGACCACGACCAATTCGCAGCCCATTTCGGTCGATGGCAACGGGAACCGTATTCTGGCACGCGGTGCCGCTCGGGCCAACCAAGTCGGTGGTGTGGAAGACGCTCTGAGCGAATTCGATGCTCAGTTTTCCGCCTTCTGGACCTACAACAACACCGATCGTCCGCGCAACGTTGGGTCAGGAAACATTTTCAATCCTCAACTGTTCCGAGGCCAGGACAGCACGGCTCAAATGGCCCTCTCCAAGCGTATGGCGACCGGCGGCGTGGTCACTGCCCGTTCCCAATCGATCTATTCCTTCAACAACATTCCCGTCCAATCTCCTTCCAACCCTGCCAACTTCGGGCGGGCAGTTCCGAGCGATTACACCCAGCTCTTAGAAGCTCAAATCCTGCATCCGTTGCTTCGCGGTCGAGGCACACTGGTCAACCGCATTCCAGTCGTGCTGGCTCGCATCAACGAAGATTTGTCGTTGGTTCAGTTCGAGGAGCGGGTCCGAAACTTGGTCCGCGACGTGGAGTACTCGTACTGGGACCTGTACCAAGCTTACTGGAACGTTGAGAACGCTCGCATCGCTCGCGACAGTGCTGCACTGGCCCACAAGCTAGCTTTCGAAAGAGAAAAAAAGACTCAAGGATCGACGGTCGTAACTCAAGCCAAGGTCACCTACCATGAATTCCAAGCACAGCTCGACGCCGCGCTCGCCGGAAGCAACGTGCAAGGGCAGGAGCCTGGACTCTTCGGTCGGGAACAAAGCCTGAGATTGCTCATGGGCTGGGCAGCGACCGACGGTCGCTTGATCCGACCTTCGGATAAACCTACCATCGGTCAGGTCCAATTCGACTTCTACGATTCACTCAATGAGATGCTGTATCGGAACGTCGATCTGCGTCGTCATCGCTGGAACATCAAGCAGCAGGAACTGGAGCTCGTCTCGGCCAAGAATCAAATTCTGCCAGAAGTCAACGTGTCGCTTCTCTACCGTTGGCTCGGTGTCGGTGGATCATTGCTCGATCAAGGCGGAAATGGACCGTTCCCACCTGCACCAGGAGTTGCTCCTCCGAGTGCTTTTGAAGAATTACTCGGCGGCAATTACCAAGAAGGAGTCGTACGCATGGACTTCATCCCCAATGCCGTGGGTGGACGGCGGGCCCACGCGGATGTTCGTAACAAGCAACTGCAGTTGGCCAAATCACATAGTGTGCTCGAAGCCGCTGAGGTGGCCGCAACGTATCGGCTGACGCAGTCTATGCGTGAACTCAACAGCAACTACGCACAGGTGACCGAACAGCTTTCGACGTTGGCGGCCGCTCAACGGCTGGTACAGCTTATGCAAATAAAGTTCGAGGAGGGCAGTGGTGACAATACGACGAAGGCTCAAGAAATCGACCTGCTCCTCCGAGCCCAACAATCGCGGGCCAACGCTGGCCGTAACTACGCACGGGCACTGGCCGAGTACAACAAATCGATCACCGATGTGCACATGATCAAGGGATCGTTGCTGGAGTACAACAATATCAAACTCGAAGAAGGAATGTGGCCACAAAAAGCGTACTGGGACGCACACGAACGAGCTCGTGAACGCGATGCCGCTCACTACTTCGATTACGGTGCTAGCCGCCCGAGGGTAATCAGCCGGGGAACACTGGAGCAGAACATGGGAACCGCCAACTCGGCCGCAACCACCAACCTGCCCAACGCCACCAATCGTCGCGGCGATGAAGCTCCAGCCGACGGGCCAAAACCAGCTGCACCTGCACAACCCGAATCGGAAATGCTGCCGCCCGTAAAGAAGGCCAGCAGTCAAACCAATCCCAAGTTCGATTGGGGATCCTAGAACCATGAGTGATTTGTAAGCGAACAGCGAAAGCTGTGAACGAGAAGCAGGGGGGTACTCGGGGGATGGACAGTTCTTAGGAACGGTCCATCCCTCGAGTCGTTTAAAAATCGAAATTTAGCGCATGGGGTCCAGTCGGTCTGCGTCGACTTGCCAGCGTCCAAGCAGTGCACGACAATCGAAACCAACACCCCGACACTACGATTGGATGCAGCATGGCAAAACCCTACGACGACCAAAACCTTGGCTCTACCAAGAAACTAGGGGACGCCGAAAAGGACGCGCTGCAAAATTCCATCGATGCGGCCGAATGGACCGACAACGCGGCCCCACTCACCGAGGGCTCCCTTGGGTTCGAGGGTGAACCGGACATCGCGATCGGTCGTTACCGATTGTTCGAACGGATTGGCAAAGGCGGATTCGGGGTTGTCTACCGAGCCGAAGATCAGGTGCTCCAGCGTTGGGTGGCTCTAAAACTTCTCACCCGGTTTACGTCGTCAGGAGAAGTGGACGCCTGGATGGAAGAAGCGCGGATGCTGGCCGCACTCGACCATCCTGCCATCGTGCCGGTTTTCGACGTTGGGAAAACAGATGCCGGGCAACCGTTCATTGTCTCCAAACTCATCGATGGCGGATCGCTCAATCAACGCATCGCCCGCCAAAATTGGTCGGTTAGCGATTCCGTTCGCATTGTCTTGCAGCTGGCACATGCGATCGATTATCTGCATCGCCGCGGTATCATCCATCGCGATATAAAACCCAGCAACATTCTCACGACTCCCATCGGCGATGCCATCCTGGCCGATTTTGGTTTGGCTCTTCCCGAATCCGCCTTCGGCCGCGGTGCTCGTTTCGTCGGCACTCCGACTTACATGAGCCCCGAACAAGCCAGGCATGAAGGTCACCGTGTTGACGGGCGGAGTGACATTTACTCCTTGGGCGTTGTTTTTTACGAGCTGTTGACGGGCAAGCGACCGTTTCAAGCCACCGATCGCGATCAAATGCTAGATTGTATTCGCAACGTCGAGGTCCGACCGCCGCGCCAATTGCAAGCCTCGGTTCCAAAGGAACTCGAGCGCATTTGTCTCAAGGCATTGGCAAAAAAGATATCGGATCGCTACTCCACCGCCAGCGATTTGGCCGAAGATCTCGAGATTTGGCAACGTAGCTGCGAACCCGTCGGGCAAACCCTATCTTCCGTCGCTACTACCGATCCGATGAGCGCAGGCTCAGGATCGGTCCGTTCACTGAATCTAGAATCCATCGCTGTCGTGCCGCATGGACTGCGTCCCTTCGATGCACACGATTCTGATTTCTTCCGTTTCCTCGTCCCCGGACCACGCGATCGAACGGGGACACCAGAAAGCATTCGTTTTTGGACCCATAGCATCCTTAGCCAAAACGAAGAGACTGGATTCCGAGTCGGCGTGTTGATGGGTCCAAGCGGCAGCGGTAAATCCTCGTTGATGAAAGCCGGAGTCATCCCATTGGTGGAACAGGAGGTGACGGTCATCACCATCGATGCAAAGCCCGAAGGTCTCGAAGCGGGACTGCTCCAGCAGATTCAACGATCGATTGGCGGGCACATCCGTGAGAACAACCTCGTCGACCAGCTTACGGCCATCCGGTCTTCAGGCGATCGACCAGGTGGCAAAAAACTGCTAATCGTGATCGATCAATTCGAACAGTGGCTCAACCAACATCGCGATTCGGGGACGGACGAGCTTCGCGATGCACTTCGGCAATGCGACGGGTTGCACGCGCAGGCGATTCTGATTGTCCGCGATGATTTCGTGCTCGGGATTTCGTCCTTCATGGATGAAATTGAGGAGGCCTTGCAGCAAAACCAGAATTTCGCAACTGTCGAACCTTTCGGGATCGCGCATGCTGTCCAAGTTCTGGCAGCTTTTGGACGCGCCTACGGCGCAATCGATGATCCTCCCACGCCCCCACAATCAGCCTTCCTCGAGGAAGCTGTCCGTGGATTTGCAGCCATCGGTCGCATCGATCCGTTGCAGATCGCGCTTCTATCGGAAATGATCAAAGGCAAACCGTGGACGCTGCCGACGTTGAAGGACCTCGGAGGCATCTCGGGCTTGGGCATTGCCTTTCTGGATGAGAAGCTCATCGGGCCATCAGCCCATCCATTGCTGCGAACCAATCCGATCGTTGTACGGGCTTTACTGGCCGAACTATTGCCGGCCGACAACACGGTCATCAAACCTCTGGCGATGCTCGAGAGTCAGTTGCTCGAACGGCTGAGCGGCATGGCAACCGAGGACTCGATTCGGAAGATGCTGCAGTTGCTCGATACCGAGGTGCGGTTGATCACCCCCACGAGCAGCATGCGCGCCAACATCAGTAGCCAATCAGGATCTTCAACGAGTGATCCCGCATACCAACTCACCCATGATTACTTGGTGCCCACCACACGGGCCTGGCTGGCCCTCCATCAGTCAGAGTCACGGGCGGGTCGAGTACGCGAGCAACTCAGGGAGATTGCGGCTTCATGGGCCATGCGTCCATCCTCCAAACGCCTGCCAACCCTAAGCGAATGGCTTGCGATCCGGTGGTTCACATCCGCCAAGTACTGGACCACTTCCGAACGACGCATGATGCGGGCCGGTGATCGGCGTTATGTGCGCAATGCAACGCTCATCATGGCTTTCACCCTCATGGTTCTCGTTGGCGGCATGGCAACGTTCCATTGGAATCAATCGAGGAGCTTTGCGAACCGACTGCAGGAGATCGACACCTCAGAAGTTGTCGAATTGCTTAGGGAAATTGACACCTATAGTCATACTTGGCCCTCTCGTTTGCTCGGCCCCCCGGTCTTACCCAAACTCGCCGAAGGAGATTTGTCCAACAAAGCCAAACTGCACTTCGCCTTGGCCAATGCGATGCGCTCGACCGGTGATGCCGATGAAGTTCTAGCGCATTTGGTCGAAGTCGAAGATCCCTACTTGCAAGGGGTTGTGAATTTCCTCAATGGTTCAGCGGACATCGATACGCTTGCGGTTGTCGATCGGGCCAACGTGGCCATGGAGCAATCGTCAGCCAACGCTTTGCCATTGATCGCCCTGTTGGCCGCGCGCGATCCGAACCACCCGACTTGGGAACAACTGGCCCCCAAAACCATTGCGCGATTGCTGCAAAAGCCAGCAACGCTATTGGGTTACTGGACCGAGATACTGCGACCGGTTCGCATGCACCTCATTGAGTCACTGCTCCAGGAAGGTGCGCGAAATTCTAGCCGTCCTGGCGAAGGATTCGGAACCGCCGGTGCGTTATTGGCGGCCTTTGCAAATGACAATGCGGACGCACTGGCTCGCGGCATAGGGTGGGTGGGCGTCGACGGAATCGAACCGTTGCTTCGGAACGCAACCTCGAACGAACAAGTCGCTGAAGCGCTGAGATCGATGTTGGGTCCGATGGTTCCGTCCGCCGAGGTTCCCCCGGTTCAGTCGGCCGACGAAACGAGTTCGCAGCGCATCGCCGGACTCGATGGCTTGTTGCATGTGAGCGGCGGCTGGTCGGAAAGTATTCCACTCGAATCCATCGCATCGACCATCCTAGACATGCGTCAAATTGGATACGTTCCGATCTCGATTCGACCGTACCGATCCGGAACCAAGGAGCGCGCGGCCATCGGCTGGAAACGAGATTCGGTGGAGGTCGAATCTTCGCTCGGTGTCGATCGCGAGGAACTCCTTTTGGAATTTGAAAAGCGAACGGAGCAAGGATGGATGATGGTCGATTTTGCAAACTTAGCCACATCCGACGCCGCAAGGGAGGAAATGCAAAATGCAATTGCTCCGCCGACCTCGGAATCGAACTCGGAATCGAACTCGAGTCCAAGCGACCGCTTGACGATGGAAGGTTTGCCAATTGAAAGTTGGTACGCGCTTTGGCATCGCTCCCCGGACAATGTTCCACCCCCGCAACAGCTTCAGATCGCAGTCACTGCCGAGGAATACCTTCTCACCGATTCGGATCCTTCCATCGACAATTGGTTGCCAATGCGTTGCATCTCGAGGATCGGGCCTGAGGGTCAGATCCTGCGAGATCAGCTTTCAATCGCCGCTAGCCAAGAAATGCAAGAACGAACGGAAGACGCCTACGGCGATTCGTTTTCGTGGAGCCGAATCGCCAAGGCCGGTGGAGATATTTATCCAGGCATGCAGTATTCCGACGTCCGCTGCATTCCGATTGCGAATATGCGCGATCGAGGAAGGCTGTGGGAGGAGTATGGCTACTATCTGAATCAAGGAGGAGGTGAACCCTCGCCGAAGATGGCTCCTGCGGCGATACTGCGTATCGCGGAGCGAAGGAGCGACTGCGGCGACTCGGAAATCGCCTTGCCCTGGTTGGACCTGATTTCGCCAGAGACCCTAAGTACGCTCGCTCCGTCCGAACAAAAATTAGTTAGAGCGCGCTGGTTTCGTACGCGGGCCACGGCCTACGCTCGACTCGGGCAGATCGATGCCTTGCGTGAATGCATCGAAGAGGAGATGGAATCTAGCGGGCTGGGCGGTGAAGATCAGTCCCTGATTCGGTTGCGCGTCGCATTGCTCGAGAAGGATGATCCAGCCATCGACGAACAACTCACTGCACTGGAGTCTAGTTCCGCGTCGAGTCTTGCGTCACGGCAAAGATTGTTGAGAGCATACGCTCTCTGCGGTACGGCGTCCCATTGGAATGTTCAAAGAAGGGGGGAGATGTTGGAACGATTGCGGCGCTTTGCCGCTCTATGGATGGATCAGACTCCAGAACTATTTGATACAGTTTTGGATTGTGATTTCGATGCGCTGAGGGGGGATCCAACGTGGCAACGATGGCTCGTCGACCGGCAGCTTGGCACTCGGATCACCGCTGCTGGATTCTTGCAACCAGGCATCCAAACGCGAGTGATTTTTGATGTGGCTGGTGCGGATCACCGGCGGCAAGGTCAATCGTTGTTCGATCAAGGATTCTCACCTACGGTCGTCGACGTTTATCAAAGAGCCGAGGGTGCCATTCGTTTTTCTTCGGTCTGGATGCGACCAGAGTCGCTTCCCGTGGACGAGGCTGAGCACGCTCGAGCGATCGCGGCTTGGTCATTGGGCTTAGCCTATTTAGGTCAACCGGACGCGTTGTTCGACGCGCTTCAAGATCGACGGGGACGAAGCGTTCGAACGGCAGTCATCGAAGGTGCAGCACGATTGCTTCCCGCCAAACTCATGGTTCAGTGGTTTCAGAGCGCAACCTCGCCTGCCATGCAAGCCGCGTTACTCGAGTGCTTGGGTGCCTACCCTTTGGGTTCATTCGATGAACCGAGTCGGGTCTTTCTGAGCGCTCGCATTCCTCAGTTGGCTAGTACTTCGACAGAAATTAGACTCGCCAATGTCGCGCGCTGGTGCTGTCATGCTTGGTCGTTCCCGCCGGTGGTCATTCCTCCCAACCTCACACCTCAGGCCAATCGCGATTGGCATTCCAATTCCCTAGGGCAACAGTTCGCGCATATCGATGCCCGCGGGCAACTGGTACAGATTGGTCGTCGAGATTTACGGCGGCTGTGGATTCGAATCGACCGTAGTTTTGCTATCGGTACGACGGAGGTAACCGGAGATCATTTCCTGGAATTCACAAAGGATCCGCGTGTCATCGCTTGGATGGACGCCGATCCATCGCATCGTCGAATCAACGCAGATCGCGAACGGTTGCCTCAACGCAAAGTCTCTTGGGAAATCGCCATGCTCTATTGCCAATGGCTCAATGAGAAGGAAGGCATACCTGAGGACCAATGGTGCTACTCCAACGTTTGGTCGCCTGCTTCAGGCGTGATGAAACCACAACCAGATTGCTTGCAGCGGCGAGGCTATCGACTTCCCACGCAAGCCGAGTGGACGTTTGCTTGCGAGGCTGGAACCAACGATCCATGGCATTTTGGAACGGACGAAGCAGCCACGCAACTTTATGAGTGGACTCTACCCAGCTCCAACAATCATTCGCAACGTGTGGCAACCTTACGGCCCAATGATTTTGGACTCTACGACATGGGAGGCAATCTTGCCGAATGGACCGACAACTTCGTGCGTTCCCCGACCCGCGTCACGACGAGCTATTTTCAACAGGATCGCGGCAATGATGAAAAAATTTCTGTCACGGATCGCGTATTATGCGGCGGTCGGTTCCGTTTCAGTGCCCAAGCCGCAATGTCGGACTCAATCAGCGTCAATCCGTACAACTACCTCAGTATTTCCACCGGGTTCCGATTGGCTCGTACGTTGCCATGAATACCCCAATGCTTCCCGCGACGTCTAGAGTTTAACGATGACGTTGTGGTCTTGACGATCATCGACCATGGTGATGAATGCATCCGACAGTTCGATACCGTCCACGACAATACGCCGTTCGGCAGAATCGATTCCATGATTATGAATCTGGATGTGATAGAAAGTTTCACGGTACCGATAATGGACTTGGAATTCCTTCCATTGCGAAGGCAGACATGGAGCAAAGCTGAGTTTGTCCGTGTCTAGACGGAGCCCCACCAAGGACTCGACGATCAATCGGTACATCCATCCCGCCGAACCGGTGTACCAGGTCCATCCCCCGCGGCCCGCATGGGGTGGAACGCTGTAAACATCGGCGGCAACCACGTAGGGCTCGACGCGATACGTGGCAATCGACTCGGGAGTCATCCCGTGCGTGATGGGATTGATCATCGAAAACAATTCCCAGGCCTTCTCGTTGTCCCCCGTCGCAGCTGCAGCCATGACCGTCCAAATGGCCGCATGCGTGTACTGCCCTCCGTTCTCCCGAACGCCCGGTACGTACCCTTTTATGTAACCAGGTTCGAGCGACGACCGATCGAAGGGTGGGTCGAGCAGCAAAATCAATTGGTCTTTAGGTCGAACGAGGCGACGGTAAACGTTTTCCATTGCGACCCGAGTGCGATCTCGCGTTCCGGCTTTGGAAAGGACCGACCAACTTTGCGAAATCGAGTCGATTTGGCACTCTTCGTTGGTCGCAGATCCTAAAGGAGTACCATCGTCAAAGTAGGCCCGCCGGTACCATTGTCCATCCCACCCTGCGCCCTCGATGCTGCCTCGGAGGCGTCCGGCTTCGACTGCATAGCGGTCCGCGCGGGATGCATCGCCTCGTTGCCTAGCGAGTTCGTTGAATTGCTCGAGGATGTGGTAGAGAAAAAAAGCCAGCCAAACGCTTTCGCCTTTCCCCAACTTACCGACAAGATTCATCCCGTCGTTCCAGTCGCCACAGCCCATCAATGGCAGTCCATGGACACCGAACTTCAATCCATGTTCGATTGCGCGGACACCATGCTCGTAGAGCGATCCGACGTCGTCCGAAACGTGGGGCAAGTCATAGTAGGATTCTTCATCGTCACGCAACGCACGCGAAGTAAGGAACGGGATGCGTTCATCCAACACGCCTGTATCTCCGGTTGCTGCTACGTAGCGACACATAGCAAGTGGTAGCCACAGATAGTCATCGGAGAAATGCGTTCGCACGCCGCGGCCTCCGGGAGGATGCCACCAATGCTGTGCGTCCCCTTCGTGAAACTGACGTCCCGCCGCCCGGATGAGTTGTTCCCTCAGCAATTGAGGCTGAGCATGTATTAACGCCATCGCATCTTGAAGCTGATCTCGGAATCCAAATGCACCTCCGGACTGGTAGAATCCGGATCTCGCCCACATTCGACACGAAATTGTCTGATAGATCAGCCATCCGTTGGCAAGAAAGTTAAGCGACTGATCCGGTGTTTCCAAGTAGACGGCGCCGAGCGTTCGACTCCAATAATCCCATACCTTTTCGATGGCCTGATGCGCGCTGTCAACGCTTTGAAAGCGTTGCGCCAGGAATTTTGTCGCGTCCATTTGCGGTGCGGCACCGACGGTAAAGGTTATGATTTTCTCTTGCCCATCACTCAAAGAAAAAGGGGCTTGAATGGCTACGCACGGATCAAACCCTGCGCCCAATCGACCTGACAATCGAACGCGCTGCATGGCGGCAGGACTGGCGAGTTTGCCATTTCGACCAAGGAACTCGGTGCGATCACCGGTATGCGAACGGATGGCTTCGCTGCATTGAAAGAATGCTGCTGAGTCGCTGAACTCAGGACTGTATCGATTGCTCGCAATGATGGCTCCACTATCCGGATCGAGTTCCGTTACGATGTACGGCAATGATTTGTTTCGCGTATCGCCAAGAACAAGTTCCCAGTAACCGGTAGCCGACAACTGCCTAGGACGTCCCGAGCGATTGCTGATTTTCAGCTTGCAGAATTTCACCGCAGCGTCCGTCGCAACATAGACGCTAAGCTCCGTCGTGATACCGTCTTCTGTGTAATCAAAAATACTGTAGCCAAATCCATGGCGGGAGACGTAGGTGTTTCGTCCGCGGGCAGGGAGAGGCGTTGGTGACCAATAGCGCCCCGATTCTTCGTCGCGAATATAAATCGCTTCGCCACATACATCCGTTACGGGATCGTTGTACCAGGGTGTGATGCGATACTCATGGCAGTTCTCAAACCAGGTATAAGCGCATCCCGCTTCGGAAATAACTGTTCCGAACTGTGAATTCGCAATCACGTTGCACCAGGGGCTTGGCGTGGTCTGTTTCGGGAGAAGCTTCGTCACGTACTCGCGCCCGTCGTGGCTAAACCCACCCAATCCGTTGAAGTAAGCCAAATCGGGCGGTCCCAGTTCGGGTTTGGTAACGGCAATAGCAGACGGCGTCGTTTTCAGATTTGGTATCCAAATCTCGGTACGGCTGCGACGATCTGCAAACTCTGCCAACGATTCTCCATCTCCCGACACTACGATGCGAGCGACGGCTTGTAGCAGTACACGATCTTCCTCGGTCATTTGCTCGCCACGTCGAACAAAAATCCCGCCTGGTCGATCGATCAAGTTCGCCTCTGGGCCCCCTCCGACGAGGTTGATGATGGCTTCTTGAAGCGATTGCCTATAAACCGATTCGTCTTCGTTCCAGATTACCAAATCGACCGCGAGCCCTTTGAGCCTCCAATAGGTGTGTGCTTGAACAACCTGTTGCACCAATTGCATCTGTTCAAGATCGCGAACCTTCAACAAGACGATGGGAAGGTCCCCAGAGATGCCGTAGCCCCACAATCCGGATTGCCCGCGTCGATTCCGGAGTAGCAAACTGGGTCTAGCACGTCGCAGCGACGAAGTGTAGACGATGGAACCGGCTAGTTTTCCGTAACACTGCGCGTCGGTTTCTGAGATGCCTGCTTGTTGAAGCATTACATGCCCATAAGTCCATGCCAGGTCGAAAACTCGATCGGTGAAGTTCACATCACTGTACTTGTGGGTAAGAGAATCAATGCCCGCCCGGGATTCCGATACTCCCGTAATCAGGTCGATCCGAATCGACTCGCTGGGCTGCAACACAATGGCTTGTCGGATACTGACAATTGGGTCTAGTACTGACCCATCGGTACCTGAAAGTGGGCCCGTGCTTTCCAACGCATAGGGATTAGCCAACGATCGAAGCCGGCCAATAAACTTCATGCGATCGGTCTCGTACGACGGTTCTCCTGCCGTCGCACCACGTACGCGGAGCATGTGCGTCATCCATGGCGGGTGTTCTTCGGCGGATCTCGGGCGGCGGGTACAATAGATGGCTTGACGACTGCGAATTACTTCTGTCTGTACGAATAAATTGCTGAACGCAGGATGAGATTCATCGTGCGACTGCGGCGCCAAAACGACTTCGGCATAACTGGTGACCTCCAGGGTGCGTGTTTGATCCGACCGATTGGTGAGCGTCACGCGTCTCAATTCGACGTCGTCTTCTGGTGAAACGCTAATCTGAGTGTAGGTTTCGATTTGATCGTCGACACGACGAAACTCCGCACGATCCTGAGTGAAGATGGACTCATAGTTCTTTGAACCACGAGCGGTCGGTTGCCATGAGTTGGACCACACGGCACCACTCATGGTATCGCGTACGTAACAGAAACTGCCATAACAATCTCGTGTTGCATCTTGGCGCCATCGGGTGATTGCAGTTTCCTGCCAGCGACTGTAGCCTCCACCGGCGCTCGTCACCATCACATGGTAACGGCCATTCGACAACAAATGCACATCCACGGTTGGGCTGTTTGGATCGGTAAGCACGCGCATCGTACCGGTTTCCTCCGCGGAAGCGAGTCGCGTTGCATTCGCTTCACTGGCGTGGGGATAGACGCGCGCGGTAGCCTTAGGAACACGTTCCTGCAAAAGCAAATCGGCAGATCGGAATGTGGGCTCCGATAGGAATCGTTGTTGCATCGGTTTGTTCAAAAGAAAATGCTCGAACGATAGAAGGCTCATGCCTTGGTGGTGCGCCATGTACTGTTTGACTGCGACGCTAGTCGTCCCAGGGGGCAAACGGGAGGGGGTGTAATCCACGGCTTCCACCATCCCATAAGCACCTTGATGACCCTGGGCAGCCAACTTTTGCAAATTTCGGCAGGCTTGATCCGGCATCACCATCAGCGCCAATGCGCTGGCGTAAGGCGCAATCACCAAATCGTCGGCGAGCCCTCGTTTCAACCCCAAACCGGGCACTCCAAAGGCTCGATACTGGTAGGTCCTGTGTTGATCGATGGTGTTGTATCCAGATTCGGATATTCCCCAGGGAACACCGCGTTGACGACCGTACGCCACCTGGCGCAGCACCACCGCTTGGTAAGTACGATTGAGCAATGTGTTCTCATAATCGGGCATCACGAGGATCGGCATCAAATACTCGAACATCGAGCCGCTCCAGCTCAGCAAGGCTGGAACTCGTCCCGCACTGGTTAGCATGCGACCTAAGGCGAACCAGTGATCCTGACCCACATGGCCTTGCGCAACAAGCATGAAACTGAACAACCTGGCTTCAGACGCAAGCAGATCATAGAAATTGCCATCAAGTCGACGGTCGCTGAAATTGTAACCAATGGCAAACAAATCACGTTTTTCGTCGTACAGGAACTTGAAATCCATCTCTGAGAGTTCACGGCATCGCGACGCGAGCCCTTCCAAGCGTTGTACTCGCATGACTGCATTGTCGGATGCAGTACCGAACGCCAACTTCATTTTCAAAAGCCATGGCTTCGTTGCTTCGGAAGCAGTCTCGACGGCAACATCGAATTGCCTCTCCATCCTCGCTTTGGATTCGGCGAGGATGCGTACGGACCCACTGCTTTCCAGCGAATCAATCGCGGCCCGCACCGATTCCAGGCGGGCCTGGCTTTCCTCGGAACCAGTACGCAACAACTCCTCAGGAGGAGTAGGAATGTCGAGCCATGGCGCTAGCGTCAGTAAATCGTTGCGATGCGTTTGGCATTCCTGTTTCCAAGCATGCACCCACCATCGCAATTCCTCGTCCGCCTCATTGGAATTGACCGCGCTAGCAAAAGCGGAAGACGCATTGACTTCCAACTGCGACATCAGATCGCTTGCCAGTTCATGCGATCTGGTGAGCAGCCGAAATGCAGTTCGCAATGAGGAGGGACGACGATCGAGTTCCTCAATCGACGCTCGGATCTTTGAAATCATATCCAAGCGTATCTTCGGATGTTCGGTATTGCCAGCTGCATCGAGCAGTACCAACGCGGTGGCCTTCAATCCGCCAAACGTTCTGCGAGGCAAGATTGGGGCGTCTGTGAGTTCATGGCAACCGTTAGCAAACACGATTAACATGGCGGCAAGATTTCCGCTATCGACCGATGAAATATAATTTGGATAAAGTGGCATCAACGATTGCGTGTCATACCAATTGAAGAAGTGTCCTCGGTACCGCTCCATTCCTTCCATCGTTTCGACCGTCTTCTCCACGCGATCCAACAACTGACTTGCGGCGCTATAACCGAAATCGTAGGCAGCGAGTTCCGACAGAATTCCCATCCCGATGTTCGTAGGACTGGTTCGATGGGCCACGACAGTGTTTGGATTCTGCTGAATATTGTCAGGCGCCAACCAATGATCGGTCTCCGTTACAAACATTTCAAAATACCGCCAAGTTTTCCTGGCGACTTTTTCTAGAAACTGCTGCTGGTCCGCCGACAGACGGGGCACGTGACGAGAGACGGGTTGGCTCAGCCACCATCCAATCCACGGAGATATCGTCCAAACCAAAATCCATGGAATTGTAATTCCAAGGACCGGGCGATTGAGACTCGCAATCAGAATCAAGCTTGCCAATGCCACGACGGGGGCGATCGCCATTCGCCGGATCATATGTAGTAGATCGAACCGACTGCCACGTTGCGCTTCACTCGAGGTTTTCCACTCGAGAAGTTTCCGTTTCGTCCATAGCATTCGTATCAAAGTACGAACGATGGCATCGGCACAAACAGCGGCTTCGAACGGAAGAAAGATCAGAGACAGTGCATTCTGAAAAAAGGCTTGCCTAAGGGATTGCATCGTTTCCGTGGCATGAAGATGCCATGGAATGTCGATGGGCTTCCGAAACAAATGCGAAATCACTGACAGAACCGAAGGCAGGAAAATCACGCATGCCAAGAATAGAGTTACTGCCAGGGAAGCGCTGGTTGAAAAACACCAGGACCCGAGGAGGAGCAACAACATGGCAGGCAATGAAAGGCTGCGTCGCAAATTATCCAAGATCTTCCATCGCGACAGCCATGATATAGGATTGCGAACGCGCTGCCCCGATCGATTGCGAACGTGCGGGAGCAACCAGGCTGCAATCTGCCAGTCCCCGCGAATCCATCGGTGGCGTCGCTCCAGCTCATCCAAGTACCTCGAAGGGTACTCTTCGTAAAGTGTCACGTCACTGAGCAACGCTGAACGGCTATAGGCTCCTTCAATCAAATCATGACTGAGGATCATATTCTCTGGGAAATCATTGCAAAACCTGTCGAAGGCGTCGACATGATAAATTCCTTTTCCGATGAAGGAACCCTCGGAGAAAAGATCCTGGTAAACGTCCGAAACAACGCGTGTATACGGATCGACACCTGGTTCTTCTGAATGCAACAGGGCGAAGCGGGATCGTCGAGCGCTCGTCAATCCAACTCCAACTCGGGGCTGAAGTATCGTGTACCCATCGACGACGATTCTCTTGTTCGGGTCCCAAACCGGTTCATTAAGCGGATGGGCCAGGGTTCCGATCATCTGACATGCCGAGCCGCTTGGCAATTGCGTATCGGTATCGAGCGTGATGACGTAACGGACCTCTGTCAGACATCCGGTTTCTCCGACCACGACTGAGAATCCGTTTCCAGCTCCGCGCAGGGCTGCGTTGAGATCGGCCAACTTCCCCCGTTTGCGTTCGTAACCCATCCAGATCTTCTGTTGTTCATTCCAAGTACGATTTCTATGGAACAGAAAGAAGATGCCGGCGCGAACGTTCGAATACTTTTCGTTAAGTCGATCGATCCCCTCGCATGCTTGTTGAAGGAGTCCTGAGTCCTCGGCTCGCGTCTCGGTCGTTGCATCCGCAAAATCGGTTAGCAGGGCAAAATGCAAACTTGAGTCGCGATTGCCTAGGTACCTCAACTCCAATGCTTCCAAAAGTTGCAGTACTCCTTCGGAGCTCGTGAGCAACGTGGGAACGGCAATGACGGTGCGACATTCGGGTGGGATTCCTTTAGAGAAATCGAGTCGGGGCAATGGTTGAGGGCTAAGCGATTGCGTCGCTAACCAATTCGCTATCCCGATGCCTAGACTGGACGCGCATACGAATGCTGGGATCGAAAGCAAAGCGATCGCGGGCCAATTCACCTCTGATAAATACAGATACCGTTGCAGCAACAACACGGCCATGAAACTCACAAGGCCAGTCACGATGAGATAAAATACCAAGGGTATTTTGCGTCGCAATTTTTCGATCACCACCGATGGCACAAAGCCCATTTCCGACAGCCGCTCGAGGGCAGGTCGACCACGATCGACGAGGTAGTAGCCAACATGGGCGGCTCGCGAGCCAGGATCTTCATTCGCCTTCTGCGTGGCAAGTTGCACCGCCTTGCGAGCCACTTCAATTTCCGAGAAAGGACTTCGTCTCGCAATCCCTTCGATTGCATGGCGATATCGGTCGCAGGTTGCGAAGTCGGATTTTTTATAAATCGCGGCTGGATCCTCCGACAGAATGCGTTCTACGAAACTATGTTCCGTCACGAATTGGCGCCAGTCGTTCAAGCTCACGTAGCGCAAACTCGTAATGCTGTTTCCAATGGATACTTGATCTGCTGCCTGCGACTGACTTTCTTCGTTCACGAGCTGTTGTGTCGTCAATCCATCGTCGGCTAGGCGATTTTCTATCCATCCCATCACGAGCGCAAAGTTGGGGTTCTGCCCCTGCAACCGTCGAGTCAACTCGGACAGGAAAGCCCCGGTTAACGGCACCTTGGTTCGAGCCATATCCGCCAAGACCAGAATGAGATCGGTCGACCGTTGTTCCACAACACTGACCATCCGTGTTGCCCACGCATCCGCTTGATCCCGATCGCGACGGGCGGCTGCGATGCGCACAGCCACTCTCCTGAGGTTCTCTATCAGTGCGAGCCGCAGCATAAGCGGTAACGCCCACAATTCGCCAAGCTTGAGCGGTGTAACCGATTGGTATGCCGAAACGAAGCGGTTCAAACCTGTGGCATCGATGCGACCATCGGCATGCGAAATAAGTTCGATCGCAATGCCGTACACGCGAGGCGTGATTCCGCCTGTGCCGGTTTCCAATCGCGGCAGTTCTCTGCTGTAAGAGGGAGGCAACAAGCGACGAATCGCTCGAATTTGGTCTTCCATCAAATAGAAGTTATCCAACAACCACTCTGCCACAGGCTCAATATGTCGGCTTTGCTCCGTTGCCGACGTCACCAAATCATAGGTGTCAATCAGAATGCGCTCATTGTCTCGCAACCGGCGCAAGAGCATGTCGGTTCCAGGAGAACTCGATAGCTTGTGCGATGCAGCTACCGATTTCGCATGCTGCTCTAGTTGATCGATACTGAGCAATTCAGCCCGAAGAGGTCTTTCATCTTCCCATCGCGTAACGCTCAACGAAGGATTTGAGCCGTCTCGCCAGCCCATCCAATTCGATAACCGAGTGAAAGTATCCAGTTGATTCATACGAGCGGGTACTCCTCGAATTGATTATCTCGAAGCAAAAAAGCCGCCGTTCTTGATGAGGTTGAACCGAATGATTTGCACTTCGAATAATTTGGCGTGAAGGTCGAAATTTCTGTCCTCGGAATTTCCCAAAGCGATGCCAGCGAAACGAAAGCCAATAAGTCATGTCAAGTATCAACGTATGCAGTTGCCTCCCATGAAGCTAGTAGGCAATAGCGATACGAGAGTTGATTCGGAACCGAAAACGGATGCATCAGAACCGACTCCCGCCACAAACCTTCTCAATTGCGGTATACTCGACAGAAAGACACAGTCCACGAAGCGACCATGGATCCCGAATCGATCAAGCAACAAATTCGTGACGCGTTTGCGCGAGCTCAGTGCAGTGGGAGCTGGTCGGTGTGCGACCATTACGAGGACGAAGAGTCCAAGATGTTGCGCAAAGAGTTCGCCAACAAACCAGATTGGAGGAAACTCGAGCCTGAGTTTCTGGACGAAGCGCCGGGAGGACGCGGTTCTGCACTAGGGCTGTTTTCTGATGAAGCGTTTCGCTACTACCTACCCGCTTTCCTTATCGCAGATCTCGACGAGAGACTGCAGCGAGTCGATCCCGTCATCCAGTTGTGCAATGGATTAAACGACGAATCAACGTTCGATGAGTCCACTTCGCCTCGCTTGAGTGTGCGTGCCTGGTTCGAACCATCGCTGCATCGGTTCGCGGTTTTTTCCTCAGACCAATGTGCAGCCATCACGGCGTACCTCGATTATCGAAAAAGTCGCTCTAGTTTCGATCGCTCCATGATTCAATCGGCTTTGAAGAGCTATTGGTCGGACAGGGCAGGCACCCATCGACGCTGATCGACTTTACCCTTCGCTTCCATCGATGGTTGAATCGTTGTCTGCGACGCCAGCGATTGGTAACAAGGGGGAAAACAAAGACAGGCGTTGCGTTTTGTGGCGTCAAGCGTGTGGTCAGGGACGTTTTTATTGCGCCGATGCTTCATCGGCAACCGAGCCACTCTTTTCGATCGAAGTCGTAGTTCTCGACGATGAGAAAGGCGATTCGAACGCACCGAGAGATGCAGTGGTACCAGCGAGTCAGGCTGGGAGCCACGATTTTGGAGCGTGGTTGGGTCTTGTGGAAGGACCTCCCTTCGAGCAAAAAGTGGTCGTAGCAATGACTTCAACGTAACCCTACCAATGCCGCAGAGCAACATCGCAATGCAACCTATTGCCTTAGCCGCAAGCTTGTGATAGCAAAATGCAACACAGTGCCTGTCCTAGTTTTCCTATCAAACCAGAATCGACATAGTTTTCCCAGTTTTCCAATTTTCACTCTTAACTGCGACGCCAACGTGTGACGAAGCCTCTGTTCAGCGTGCCATTCGTCGACAAGATGTGCTCGTTGCTACCTGGGTCGAAGTCAACGGCTCCGTTGAATCGACCGGCGATGTAGATCGACCCGTCGGTACTAACTTCGATGGACTGAGGCAACAAGTTCCCTCCTCCGATCGTTTCGAACCAACTCAGCGTCCCTGATGCAGTTAGGCTAAGGACGTACATGTCATTGCCACCGACAGTGGCGGTACGATTTTGAACAGAGGATGTGGGATCAAAGTCCACAGTTCCTTTGAAGTACCCAGCCACATAGATACTCCCCGCTTGATCGAGGGCCAAGCTGTACAAGAAGGAAGTATCAGCAGTAGTGGTTCCTCCGCCAAAAGCCTTCGCCCAAACGAATCCTCCATTTCCATTCAGCTTCGTGACATAGTTCGCCCCGACTGCACCACCGGACAAAATACTCGTGCCGGAACCCGACTTGAAGTCGACGCTGCCCGTGAACCGACCGCCTACTACAATGTTTCCTGCGGCGTCTACATCAACTGCTGATGCTTCATTGTAGGCCGTTCCCGCAGTACCGACGAAGGTTTTGACCCACTTAAATCGCCCACTCGCGTCCAGGTTCAACACATAGCTTGCCCATTGACTGTAGGAGCCTGTTGAAGCGTTGTACTTTTTCGAACTGGGATCAAAGTCGATCGTGCCGGTGAAGTCCCCAACAATCACTGCTCCACCGCTAGAGTCTGCTGCAAGATTAAAACTACCTTTGCCGGGTATGCTTGGCGAATAGGTCGCAACATATTTCGTCCAAAGCGTTGCACCTGACGAATTCAACTTGGCAACATTGACACCGAGTCGTGCATTGGTGGCGGGGTTCAAGCGCAGACCACCGGTGATGATGTTCCCGCTCGAATCAAAGTCCATGTCACTACCGCTTTCATCGTTGACCCCACCCCATCTTGTTGCCCAAAGGACGGAACCATTTCCATCGAGCTTAGCGACGAATCCATCGATCCCTCCCGCCGACACCAGCGTGGTAGCTCCTAATTGTTTCGAGCCAGAGAAACCTCCCGAAACATAGAGATTTTCCGATCCGTCGAGCGTGAGTTTTCCGAACAAGTCCTGAACCCACAAAAGGGAATTGTCGGGTGTATACTTCGCGATGTAGCCAGTAGTACTTGCCGCGGTGAGAATGTCTTTATCGTCTGGGTATGTCGCGGCTGGATCAAGATCAATCGTTCCGCTGAAAGTGCCCCGATGATACGTGTTGCCTGCAGAGTCCGAAATGACCTGATTGACAACGGCGGAACCGGTCTCTCCTCCTATCGCGAATGCCGATAGAAAATCGGTGCTAAAGACTTCGCGACGTTCGAGGTTTTCGAACAGCAATCGCCGTGATTTCGCTTTGGTACGACGGTTGGTCGTCCCGCTTCCGAAAAGTCGACGAGTGGAAGCGAGCCAAGAATACGTTGCGTTTCGCATGGAAATTCTCCAGAAGGACCAGGGAACAAGACTCTGCCATCTGCGGTACGCGAACGAGGCACCGCCGGGGGTAAATGGCAGGGGGAGGTTCACAACGAGAAACTCCCTCGCTCAGTGGGCGCGATTGACAAGCGGTTTGTCTCACGCGAGCTGGTACAATTCCGCTAAACTCGTAAAAAACTTCAACAAGATCGATGCTTGATAATGTGGAACGACGCTCCGCGTCGTCTTGGCGGTGCGTCGTTCTCGCTCTTAAAGAGGCTCTGCCTTGTTACGAGCGGTATGGGAGGCTCTGCCTCCCGAATCCTGACTCGGCTACGCCTTCGCCATCCAAAGTCCGGCAGGCGGAGCCCGCCACGGTGGATCTGCGACGCTGTGAGGCAGTGGGTTACGAGGCAGAGCCCCGTAACCAGAAAGCCAAGAAACGTGAGACAATGCATGCCGGAGTCCACGACGGCGGAGCGTCGTGCCACATTGGAACAAGACGACGGGTAAATCTTTTGATCCGTGATGAGACAAACAGGGGAGGATTCGCGCCTAGAATGGCGTGCCTGCAGACGCTTCGAATTCTTTACGGGAGGCCACTGTGGCTGATCCAACGATCCCAATCAATGAACTGGACTTAGTTCTCGCGACACTGGAACTCGTACCAGAGGCGCGTTCGGCGTATCTCCGCCAAGAGTGCGGAGACAATGCCAACTTGCAAGCCCGCGTATTGGAGCTGGTTCGTAATGCCGAAGCCAGCGGTAGCTTCATGCGGCGGCCCGCATTGGAGCGGATGCCAGAAACGCAAATGCATGGAACCAAGATCGGGGATCGACTGGATCGCTACCGGCTCATGGAGCAAATTGGCGAAGGAGGGATGGGGGTGGTTTATGTGGCCGAGCAAGTCGAACCGGTCCGCCGCAAGGTCGCGCTCAAGGTCATCAAGCCGGGGATGGACTCAAAAAGCGTCCTGGCCCGATTCGACGCGGAGCGGCAAGCACTCGCCATGATGGACCATCAGAACATCGCGCGTATTCTCGATGCCGGGACGACGGAACATGGATTGCCCTTCTTTGTGATGGAGCTCGTCCGAGGGCTTCCGATCACGACCTATTGCGATCAAAGTTGCAAAGGCATTCGCGAACGTATGGCGCTGTTCGTCGACGTCTGCCGCGCCATCCAGCACGCGCATCAAAAAGGAATCATCCATCGCGACATCAAGCCCAGCAATGTCCTGGTGACTCTACATGACGGCAAGCCGATCGTGAAGGTGATCGACTTCGGTGTTGCCAAAGCACTCCATCAACCTTTGTCCCAGCACACGATCTACACCGCGCTCAATCAGGTCATTGGGACTCCCCTCTACATGAGTCCCGAGCAGTTGGAGTTGAGCGGTCTCGATATCGATACCCGAACTGATATCTACTCACTGGGAGTGCTGCTCTACGAATTACTGACGGGGAGCACGCCGTTTGATCAAGAACAACTGATGAAGTCGGGCTTCGAGGAGATGCGACGTATCATCCGAGAAGATGATCCACCGCGCCCAAGTCAACGTGTCACGACTCTCCCCAAAGCAGAGCTTTCGACGGCCGCCAATCGACGAGGATTGAACGATCGCACGTTCTCTAAATCGGTAGCCAGCGAAATCGATTGGATCGTTCTCAAGGCGTTGGAGAAAGATCGCAATCGACGCTACGAATCCGCAAGCGGACTCTTGGAGGACGTGCAAAGATACTTGAACGATGAGCCAGTGCTGGCTTGTCCACCTTCCTGGAAGTATCGCTTGCAAAAACTTGCGAGAAAGCATCGCGCTTCGATCGCAATCGCTGGAACACTCTTGAGTGGACTCATGATCGGCCTGATGCTGACGACATGGCAATGGAGACGCGCCGTGGCAGCGGAACAGGGCGCGGTCGAGTCGAAGTTACTCCTGGAGCAGCAGGTTCGATTGGCAGATAATCGGCTTGCATTGGCCGAGCAGACGATCGACGATATGTACATACGATTCGCGAGTGACTGGATTTCGCATCAATCCGGACTCGGTGCGGTTCAACAGGAGTTCTTGGAAAAAGCTCTCGCCACATATGAGCAACTAGCAGCTGATGATCGCACGGACACAGAGCCACGACTGGGAGCGTTTGTCGCATTGTATCGAGCCAGCGCGATCCATCAACGGTTAGGGAATATCGAAAAAGCCACTCAAGGGGCTCTTGCCCTTATCGAAAAGGCTGATCGGGTTACCCAATCTAACCCAGGTAACGTGGATCATCGGCTGTATCGATCCCGTGCGCGGTTGTTATTGACCAACATTCACGACAATCGAGGAGAAACCGTAAAGAAGATCGAACTTTGCGATGCGGTTTGGAGCGAATTGCAAGAAATCGCTCAACGGAAGGATTTGACTGCGGATCAGCGTCGATTGCTTGCAACATGCGCTTCGTCCCTCGCGAGTGCACTCACTCCGATCAAATCGAGAGAGCAATTGGCGCGGGAGGCCGCAGATCGCTCTGTTCAGTTGGCACAAAGTTTAGTTGAGTTCACTCCTAACAACTTTAGCTTCAACGTGACACTCGCAAATAGCTTACAGTCCAAAGGAACACAGTGTTTATGGTGGGGCAAAGAAAACGAAGCGAGCTTGTCCGCCTACCAAGAATCCAAGAATATTTGGCGACATCTAGCCGAGGAACGGCCTGACTATCGAACGGCGATTGCTTCGCAAGCCAGCATCCTGCAGAACATGGCCATTGTCCTGCGGCGATTGAAACGGACCGACGAGGAATTTGCAGCACGAATCGAGCAATGCGGTTTGTTAAGAGAATATTGCGTTCGTTTCCCGGAGCATCCACAGGAGATTTCCCTGCTGGGAGACGTCCTTCGAAAGCTTGCATATGCGGAGGAAACGCGAGGCAACCACGCGAAAGCTGACGAGTACTGGACGGAATGTGTTGATCGTTTGAATTCGCTCGTTGAACGATTTCCGGATAATCGAATGGGTCGGAAGACACTGGCCATGGCACTAAACGATTATGCGCACCATGAAAAGAAACGAGGCAATGGGGAACGAGCCAGGAAAGTCCTTGAACTGGGTCGCGAACGCCTCAAATTATTCACGGAAAAGTATCCTGACGACCGCGAAATGTACGTCTTTCAAATTCAAATTCTCACGAAGCTGACGGGGCTTTGCCTTGAGCAAGCCGATCATTCCATGGCTGCATCGATTGCAATCGAGCTATTGAACGCAAGCAGCGAAGAACGAAAAGCTGCGATCCGGGGTACAGACGTGATCGACCCGCGAAGCTACTGGGGATCGGTCGCAGTTGCAGTTCGTTCCAAAAAGGTTTTCGAACATTGCCTAGAAATGTTGAACGCAGATCAAGACATTGCCGAAGTCGACAAGAAACATATCGAAGAAGAGTATTTAACAAACTTGACGGCTTGCATTGTAGAAGTTGCGAGGTCCGCCATGGAATTAATACAAGTCGAAAACGCAGGCCCGAACCTGTGGGCGAAACTCTCCAAGGGAATCGACACTTTAGGAACTTGGGAATATTTGGTCGCGATGCCCAACGTTGAAAATTTCGAGTCGCATTCCCAACTCGAAATCAACGCAAAAGTCTTAGATGCGCTGCAATTGCATTGCCTGCAGGTAGCTGACTTACCGAAGTTCTGGCCTGACGTCGTGCTTGTCATGGCGTCCAGTGAACGCTTCTGCTCGCGGCCTGATGAATTGCTCGCAATTTGTCGGCGAGGATTGGAACAAATGCCTGACGATGCGTCGGCCAAACAAGCCTTGGCATGGACGCTCTTTCGATGCGGTCAAGACGCTGAGTGCCGTGACTTGCTTGAAATCGACACCGTGAATCCTGAAAACGGTTTCGTACTGAGCATGGCATTGGCGAAACTCGGGGATCACAAGCTAGCTCAGGAGCGATTCGACCAGGCATCCCTGTTTTTAGAAACGGAGAAAGGAATGCTTGAGGCGCGTCGCGCTCACGAGCCAGCGCCGCAACAGCCAAATCTCGAAACACTCATGCGACTCCAATCGGAAGCGTCGATCGCGCTCCAGGACCAGCAACCGTAGATGAATACTTCCGCCTGCATTGTGCTTCCAATAGAGTTCTATCATCGTGACTGATGTAACGTACTTGCTGGATCGAATCGAGGCTGGCGATCAAAAAGCCGCGGCGGAGCTGTTTCCGCTCGTCTACGATGAGCTACGTCGCTTGGCGCAGTGGAAACTTGCCGATGAAAAGCCGGGGAATACGCTACAGCCTACAGCCCTGGTGAACGAGGTCTATGTGCGGATGGTGGGTGTCAAGCAGGGGTTAAACTTCAAATCCAGAAGCGGTTTCCTTTCCGCCGCTTCCGAAGCAATGAGGCACATCCTAGTGGATGCAGCAAGGCGTAAACTCACGCGCAAGCATGGAGGGGACGTCGAGCGGATGGAGCTCGAGGTCGATCGTATCTTGGTACAGCATCCGAAAGAGGTTCTCGACGTGCATACCGCCTTGGATGCCCTGGCGGAACACAATGTTCAATGCGCGGAACTAGTGAAGCTCCACTATTTTGGTGGCTACAGCATTGCGGAAGTCGCAGACGTCATGAATATCTCGCGCGCCACAGCCAACCGCTGGTGGATCTACGCACGAGCGTGGCTCAAAACGGCCATCGAATCCCATTAGGAATGGGTGACATGCGGGGACACCAAGAACAAGGACATGCATTGCATTTCGGGGCGTGAGGCACCCGGTAGGGAATGATTTCATTTCGCCGACGCTTCATCGGCGATCGAGCCAAGCTTTTCGACCGAAGTCGTGGCTCTCGGCGATGAGAAAAGCGCGGCGAACGCACCGAGAGATGCAGTGGTACCAGCGCGTAACGCTGGGAACCACGATCGACTTTATCCTTCGCTTCCATCGCTGGTTGAATTGTTGTTTGCGACGCCAGCCATTGGTATGATGTGATTGAACGAGGGTTTTTACAAACAGTTGGAGTTCATCCAAACCATGCAATGCAATTCAAACGGTTCAAAAACCAACAGTCGCGGGCTGATAGCGGTGGCCATCGGAATCACAGCCGGTTTCGTGTTCTTAATCGGTCTTTACGTGAGTCTGATCGCCTAGCGAGTGTCGCATTGCGCAGCGGATTTGTGCCTCTGAAAAGTGAGTTCGATGGTGCTTTTACCGGTCCATCGAAGAGTCCGTCCTATCGGAAATTATTGCGAATTTGATTCGATCGATTGCAGACGACCTTCCAACCGCCAACACGATGCATGATGCTGCATTCCGATGTGTGGGTAGTACGACTGCGCAGCGGGGGCGGCTAGAAGGATCAAACTGGTATGGAGACCTGCGGCCACCTGCGTTTGTTTTATCAATGCACGTCCTATGCCTCGGCGTTGGTACGCCTCATCGACGGCGAGGTCAGAAAGGTAAGTGCAGTAACTGAAATCAGTGATGGCGCGCGATACGCCTACCAATTTTGCTTGGGAATGCGCGTCGCGGGCCGTAACGATGACGTCTGCATGACGCAGCATGCCCCCGAGGATTTCTCGATTGTCAACCGGTCGTCGTCGGGCAAGTGTCGATCGCTCCAACACATCGATGAACTCATCGATCGATAACTCGGGCTCAACTGCGTAGACGATCGATTCGTGAGATTCCGAATTGCTGCCGGTTTTCATGCTCATCGGGAGTCGTTCGAGGACGATGGTTGCCCGTTACGAAATCTCCGTACGAAAGCATCGTAATCTTCGCGAGTGTCGATCCCGCGCGGGGAGTGTTCGACGATCCCTACTTGGATCGATCGTTCTGCTTGTAGAAATCTCAGTTGCTCTAGCTTTTCTACATGCTCCAGCGGACTGCGTGAAAGATTTGGCAGGGCAAGTAGAAAGGATTGCCGATACGCGTAAATTCCCAGATGCTGCAAGAAGACGGGCGGATCGTCCGAAAGGAGTCGATCGTCCCAGGTCCGAGGATGCGGGATGGCGGAACGGCTAAAGTAAAGTGCTCGACCTCCGTGAGAACGAACGACCTTGACGCATGCAGGATCGTTGAGAGAGTCACGATCGCGAATCGGGGTCGCTAACGTTGCGACATCGGCGTCGGGATGGTTCCTCAGCAGTTCGATGACTGCGTCGATACTCGAACCGGTGATCTCCGGTTCGTCACCTTGGACGTTAACGAACACATCAACATCGGGGCGAGCCCGTGCGACCTCAGTCACGCGGTCGGTACCGGACTGGGCATTGGGATCGGTGATCTGAACAGTGGCACCGAAGGCATTCGCACATTCGGCCAAACGCGGATGATCGACTGCGATCGTGATGCCCTGTGCCAGGCTGGATCGGCGGGCAGCCAGATAGGTATGTTCGAGGACCGATTTTCCTGTTTCCGACAAGAGAAGTTTCTCAGGCAATCGGGTCGAAGCAAGCCTCGCTGGAATGACAATTTCAGTGATCATGGCACGCAAGCGAAGACGTACGAGTTCGCCAAAAAACCGACGAAAAAAAACCTCGAGGATTCTTGTTCCTCGAGGTTACCAAAAAGAGAGGCTCCGGTGGGAGTTGAACCCACGATGGCGGATTTGCAATCCGCTGCCTTAGCCACTTGGCTACGGAGCCTTCGGTGATTCGGTCGTTTTAGTGGAGTTTTGGCGGTCGGTCAATACGACTCTAACGTGAGCTACTTCACTCGAACCTACTGATCGGCATTTATCTTGCCTGCACCGCTGTTGTTATTGCCAGAAGGCGGATTTTGATTTCCACCCTGGCCGTTACCGAGTTGGCCACCGGGCGGAAAACCACCAGGTCCGCCAGGTGGTCCACCAGGACCACCGAATCCACCAGGGCCACCCGGACCTCCACCCATTTGCCCCATCGACAAGCCCCGTGCCATGCCCATGATATCCGTGAGCACTTGATCAAACTCCGCTTGCGTTTTCGCATTCTTTAAATTGTTCAGGGGTGCATTGAGGACGAGCAAAACGCTCGACACCATGGCATGGACCTGTTCGCCCTCGATTTTCTGAACTTCCGTACGCGCCTGGGACAAATTCGATTCCCAACCGTCGACCATTTCCTTGGGCAGCCAACGTCCGTCGGACAGTTTGAGGATGAAGTTGACTTCTTGGGGCGGTCCCGCAGGATTGGGGGCTTGGAGTTTGAGTTCCGCTTCGGAGCTCGAAATATTTTCGACAGTGTACTGAGCGCCCGAGTAGTCCATGAGTTGGGCCCGAATCGGATGCCCTTCGGGCAACGCCTTGCCGAGTTCTTCGGCACTGGCAGCGATGTTGGTAGTCCATGTCACGATCATCGGTCGAAGGTCACCCTTCTGTAGCCGCTTGGCATCGAACAATTCCTTGGCGACGTAACTGTCCAGCATATTGACGATCGCTGGATACGCCTGCTGGATCATCGGTTTCTGGTCGGGTGGGATGGGGAGTACGGTGCTGTTGAGAACGAAGGACTGTTGCTTCCTTGCAATATCAAAAATGCTGTTGCGCGTCTTGCGGATCATATCAAAGGTTCGCGAGTCGATCCGTTTGGCAAACGTGGCCACCAACGACTCGACATCTTTCTGCATTCCGCTCGGCATGGCATCCCAAAGGACCATGGCATTCTTTTTTTGAATCTCACCCATCACAAAATCCACGAATGCTTGTGCACTGAGATTATCGGGGATGGCTGTGACCGAAGCGCTCGCGGTATCCGACTCCGATGGCCTATCGCTTCGCGATTCACTTCGCGACGAAGATGGCGAAGATTTCCCTTTGCTTGCTTTTCCGCTCGGCATTTTGGCCGCACTCGCAGCCATCGACTTGGCCTGCGCCAGGCTATCCGCGTTCAAGCGATCGAACGGAATTTTGATCTCCTTGCCATCCTTGCGCTTGAGCACAACTTGATTGCCTTCGATCGCGACGAACGCTGCTTCTACGCGATGATTGCCGGTGTTGTCGATCCATTCCCGTACGGCGCCATTGTTTCGGTCCTGCGCCGCAGTAAAGACGGGATTGAACGCGACCAAGCAGCAGCCGAAAAGGCCACCGGTAAGGGAGCGTCGTAGAACGCTGCGGAACGAAGCACGGGTAGAGCGAAGCATCTTTAGGACTCCGGTGGGAAGGTGATCCAGGTGTGGGAGAGGGACCGGCGGCCGGACTAGAGGTGGCGTCGGAACTTCTTAGAATACCCAGTCAGGCATCAAAAAGCTGCCGAACAGGCGCAATTCCCATGCGATTTCCTGAGCATTATCTAAGGTTTCAGACTCGCCGCGCTGGGATTTTACGACGGGATTTGATGATCGGGATACTCAAAAAACCCGCGGCCCGTTTTGACCCCTAAATGGCCGGCCGCTACCAAAGGCTGAAGCTGTTCAAGAAGAGGTCCCCAAACGTCATCGCCATCCACAAACCGTGCATGCGAGATGGTTTGGAAAATGATGTCTAGCCCGATTTGGTCCATGATTCCAAAGGGACCGACAGGCATGCCCGTCGCGGTTTTCCAGGCCAGGTCAATTTCATGCTGCGTCCCGACCCCTTTGGCGGACAATTGCAGCGCCGATTGCAACAACGATCTGAGCATCCAATTGAAGATGTATCCATTGTTTTCAACGCGGTTGATCAACGGCGTTTGACCGATGCGAATCGCCAAATCCGACAAACGCTGTCGGGTCGATTCGCTCGTGTCGGGGCACGAAGCGATATCGACGATGGTCGCCCGCCAAATGGGAACATGGAAATGAAAGTGCGCGTAACGCTCCGGGGAAACGATATGCTTTGCAAAAATGGATGGAGTGAAGTACGAACTGTTGGAGGCAATGACGGTCGGAGATGGGTAGCGGTCCGCGTACGATTTCAAAATGCGACGCTTTAGGGCGACTTGTTCGGGTACCGATTCCAATACCAACTCAGGCGGAGAACTAGCCCTGAATTCTTCGTCGTTTTTCGCGAGTTTGATACGGCCTGCCAATTCTGCGTGCGAGCACTTGGGCCAATAGCCCCCAATGCCGAATTCTTCGCGATGCGCTTCGATCCATAAAGCCGATGCGTCAAGAGATCGGGAATCAGGATCGATCAGTCGAACGAAAACTCCATACGCAGCCATCTGGCCAGCAATCTGCCGGCCCGTCCAACCCGCGCCCACAATGGTTACCGAATGGATCGAGTGTGTCGCTTCCGTCATCTTGCGAGGTGTCCGTCCATTCCGTTGAGTATTCCAATGCGCATTCAGGTACAGGATGCCCCACTTCCGGGAACGCACCGTGCCTGCATGCACAGCCTAAATGCAATGCCTACAAGCACTGCCTACATGCACAATCAAGCAATCGATACAATACGCGGGTCTCGCATGGACTAGAAGACCGATCGCAACGCCCCATGAATGCCACGCATCAACCCTCCAAAACCCATGAAACACGTCCACTCGGAAGAAATGGCGTGCGTTGCATTGTGTCCGGAGGCCAGACGGGCGTCGATCGGGCTGCCCTCGATGCGGCCATTGCGTTGGGGCTGCAGCATCGAGGCTGGTGCCCAAGAGGACGACTCGCGGAGGATGGTATTATCCCGCCCCACTACCTTCTCCGAGAAACCGAACAACCCAATTACACCGAGCGAACGCGTCGCAATGCGACCGAATCCGACGCAACGTTAATTCTTCTCCATGGCGAACTCGAGGGTGGCACGCTTTTTACATGGCGGTTCTGCACCCGTGTGAAAAAGTCAGTTCTGGTCGTTCGCTTGACACATCCAGGCCCTGACCTGCGAGTGCTGGAATGGCTCGACAAGCTGCGTGTGGAAACGCTCAACATTGCCGGTCCCCGGGCGAGCAAGCAACCCGCAGTCTACGCTGCCGCCCTACGCTACCTGATGCGCATTTTGTCAATGGAAGGTCCGTGAAGGGCGTCCCACAGTCCTCGATGAACCCGCCGGCAGCCCAAAGGCCGCCGAAAGCGTTCTTCAACAGGGATTTCCGATTGACGAACGGCAAAACTTCGCTGTAATCTGCAGTCATGACGTCACCGTGCCGAAAAGGGGCTTTCGTTGCCTCAGGCGACGGTCACGCATGAATACCCCACGATCATCCCTGGAATTGCCGAAGGCCCATTTCACCACGGGCCTGTGCTCGCCGCGTTTTTGCCGACTCGGATAGCATGGCGGATCGATCGTCTGTTCAAAAGGAATAGAGGAATCCATGGCAAATGAATTAGTAGCCAAGCTTATCGAAGCCGGAGCGCACTTTGGGCACCGCGTCAGTCGCTGGAATCCCAAAATGGCGCCGTACATTTACGGCCGCAAGAATCTCATCCACATCATCGACATCCGCGAAACGCTCCGCGGAATGTTGCGGGCCAAGAAGTACTTGAGCCAAGTGGCCCAAGGGGGTTCGCTGGTTCTGTTTGTTGGAACCAAGCGTCAGGCTTCCGAAGTCATCCAGCGCGAAGCCACGCGATGCGGTATGCCGTTCGTCAGCGAGCGTTGGTTGGGAGGCTGCCTCACGAATTTTCGAACGATTCGCGACCGGATGGGTCGGCTCGAGGAACTGGAGACGATCATCAACGGCGAGTTGATCAACGGCTACTCCAAGAAGATGCAGTCATCCTTAAATCGCGAGTATCGCAAGATCTACCGCAACTTGAATGGTATCCGCACCCTGAACCGTATCCCGGAATGCCTTGTCATTATCGACCCGCGGAAGGAAAAGAATGCCATCCGCGAAGCCAAAGCATTGGGAATCACCACCGTGGCATTGATCGATACCGATTGTGATCCAACCCAGATCGATTTGCCGATTCCCGGCAACGACGACGGTATCCGATCCATCGATTTGATTGTCAAGCAATTGGCAGACGCCGTATTGGCAGGCAAGTCGGAGAACCCGGAACTGATGAAGACCGTTCCACAATCGGCCGCTCCTGCCGACCTGACCTCTGAGATGATCGACATGGCCGAAAAAGAAGCCATCGGTTGATCGAACTCAGCCGATCCGCGGTCCATCGTCGTAACGACAACAAAAACACATCAAACGTTCCAATGAGGAGATAAGTAGTATGGCAGATATTTCTGCTTCCGCCGTCAAGGCGCTTCGTGAAAAAACCGGTTTGCCACTCATGGATTGCAAGGCTGCGTTAACCGAAGCCGGGGGCGACGCCGATCGCGCGATCGAACTCCTGCGCGAAAAGGGCATGAAGCTGAGTGAAAAGCGAGCCGACCGCGAAACAACCTTTGGACGATTCGGTATCTACGCCGGCTCTGACAAGTCCGCAGGTGGCATGGTCGAACTCAAGTGCGAAAGCGCTCCAGTCGCTGGCCACGAAGAGTTTGTCCAATTAGCAAATGATTTCGCCGAAGCACTCGCCAAGAGCGGTGTGAAAACGGTTGAAGAATTGCGTAGCCAGCCCTCGGCATCCAAGCCAGGTTTGACCGTGGGTGAACAATTCGATGAATTGTTCAATCGGATTCGTGAGAAGTTCGAAATCGGACGAATGGTACGGTTCGAAGGACCATGCAGCGGATACAGCCACAATTCCAGCACGGTAGCCGGCGTTCTTCTGCAAATCCAAGGCACCAATGACGCTGCTGCTCGCGACATCGCAATGCACGTAGCGGCCATGCGGCCTTCGGCCCTCACCTCGCAAGAACTCGACCCTGCTGTCGTCGACGCCGAACGCAAAGTCCTTCGGGAATTGGCGTTGAAGGAAGGCAAGCCCGAGAGCATTGTCGACAAGATGGTGGATGGTCGTCTCCGTCAGTTCTTCGCTGAAAAAGTCCTGCTCGAGCAACCGTTCGTTAAAGACGATAAGCAAAGCGTCGGTCAATTCGCCAAGAGCAACGGTGTGGAGGTTCAAAAGTTCGTGCATTACGTCTTGGGCGAGACCTCAGCCTAACGCAACGATCACGTCCAACGTGAACTTCGACCGACCCAAAGATTCTAAAATGCCTCGCACCAACCGCGAGGCATTTTTTTATCGCCATCGCGAATCAGCTTTCTTCGTCCGCTAAATTATCGCGCAGTTGTTCCGCCGTGATGGTAATCAATTCGCTGCGGTGAGTCGCCTTGTTTTTGATGACATGCACGTAGGTCCCGACATAGGGTTCGGTCACTCTGGCTTTGGCATCCAACGGTGCCACAATCAGCAATTGCAGTCCGAATCGTTGAAACAAGTCCAACGCATACTCCGCATGCGCATCATCGCTGCGAGAGAACATTTCATCGACCATGACAAAGTGAAATCGCTTGCGGTTTTCACCATCCGGGTCGAGGTCGTACTGGTAAGCAATGGCAGCAACGAGAACCAAGAATGCGAGTTTTCCTTTCTCACCACCGGACTGTCCGGTGCCACCTTCGTAGTAGCTGCGCGCTTGCTCGGTTTCAACCACGATCTCTTGAGCGGCAAAATTGAACCAATTTCGGACATCGACGACTTTATCGCGCCATCGTTCGCTCGCAGGGTCCCGCAATTTCGCAACCAATTTCTCGATACGGACGAACGTTGCCTCGTTGGCTTCGGCCGTTCCCTCCAACGTTCCGGACAAACAACTCGCTAGTTCACGGCGGAACTCGTGGATCTCACGATCCGCCATATCGGTTGCTTCCAATCGCATGTAGGTCCCAGGCTTCCACTGGAGTTTTCTTAGCGCACCGTTCAATTGTTCAATCTTGTCGCGAATCTCCTGACGATCGTTCTCCAAGCTGCTGTTGAGAATTCCAACCTCGTGCAGCACCTTCTCGTTGAGTCGATTCTTGAACCGCTCTTCATGCCGGGGAAGATCGTCCTTGGAGATGCGATCGTAGAGAGCGGCAAAGCTATCGAGCGAACTGATATCTGGATCGAGGTCGAGATTATCTTCGGGAAATGCCCGCAGGTACCGTCCCATAGCGCTCGTCACATCCCGCTCCGAGGGCTTCAGACTCTCGGCAAGTTTTTCTGTCTCCTGCCGTTGCTCGCGCTCTAAGCGTTCAGGCAACGTGATCAAATTCTCGAGAGACAGTTTGGTTGGAAATTGGCTTTTGAATATTTCGAAGCAAGGCTCAATGAATTCCCACTCTCCCGCCGCCCTGAAGTTTGAAATTCGTTGACGCGCTCCTTCGAGTAACTTCGCTCCATTGCGAAGTTCGTGCTCGGTGCGAGTGCGGGTGGAAAGGTGTTGATCGCGATCGTGCTGGTAGCCGTTGACCTCTCCGCGAAGCGCCGCTGCTTTGCGTTTCAGCTCATGGATCACATCACTGGAATCTTCCAAGCGTTGTTTTTCCAACTGCAGCTGCGAAACTTCAAAGTCATGTCGAGCCGAATCGACCTGATCGTAGTCGTCGAAGCCAAGTGCGTTTTGCAAATGGTCCAGGGCCGCCGTGGCTTGGTCCATTTCTAGATCGACGTCTGCACCCCTTTTTTGAAGATGCTCAAGCTCACGTTCTTGTTCGCGTATCGCCTCGCGCAAGGCCAAGCGTTTCTCGCGATTGTCCCATCCGAGAACAAAGGATCGTCGGTCATCCGAGGCGAATCGATCGTCCTTCTCATGGCGGGTCGCCCCCTTTTTGATATGGCGATGGATTGTCATGGCCGAGGATTCGCAAGCGGCAAACTGCTCGATCGTCTCGCAAGCTTTGTAATCGAATCGATCCTCAATTTCCGCGCGGAGCCAAGGCGTCAGCGAATGCTCGCGATAACGCAACTTCGATGCGAGCGACGTTGGGTTCGTCTTATCGTTCTTGAATGTGCCACGCATCGCCACGCGAAGATAGACCAAACGTTGACCGCGCCCCTGGTCATCCGCCAGCCGCGTCGCATCGACGTAATCAGCCACCCGTGCATAGTATTCCTGCGGAACGAGCAGGCTGCGCGCGAATCCGTGCAAAACATTTTCGATGGAACCCTCCCAGCGCCGTTCCTCCTGACGGACCTCGAGCAATTCCGCAGCGAACGGAAGCTCGCTGGCTGCGAATCGCAAATCACTGCACATCCGTTCGCGCATTGCAATTAGGGATTGAGGCAGATTTCCTTTGCGCCGCTCCAACGCTTCGGCTTCGGCGCGATCCTCTTGCAGTTGGCGGCTAACACGACCGATCTCGTATTGGAGATCCGCACTGCGTTTGCGAATTCGATTGCGTTGTTCCTCGAGCGTTCCACGACGCGCGGTAATTTCGCCGCGGACTCGGTGGAATTGGTCCGGCGAAGTGATCGCGGTTTCAATGCCACATCCACGCAGGAAACGTCGAAACCGGTCGAGATTCTGTCGCTTGACATTCCCCAACTCGATCGCTTGCTCGATCAAACTTGGCAATCGCTTGAGGCGGTCTCCGCCTGCATTCTCAATTTCATGTTCCAGTCGAGCGATGTCTCTTCGCTGCCGATCGAGTAGCCCGTCCAGACGTACGATTTCCGAATCATGGAAATGAAGCTGCTGCTGCCATATGGAGCATAGCGGTCCCAACAATTCGATGTTTTCGCGCGCGAAATAAATCGGCAGCGCCTTGAGTGTCTTCTGCGACGCTTCAAGTTCCACAACCTGCGCGCGGTAGATCTCGCCCGCGGAGATTATCGGCAGCAACAATTCGTTCTGTTGGCGAATTCGAACGAGCATTCGGTGCGCTTCGCTCAACTCACTGAAATGCGTCAGCAGCTTGGTGACCCGATCGTTCCACGGTTGCTTTTCCAGCATGTGCTGTCGAATGAACACATCCAACCGCTGAACGTCTTTGACCGCTACCGTTTGATTGAAGATGTCCATGGCCTTGGCCTTCAGACCGGTTTGCCGCTGAAGCCAGAGGAAGAACTGTTGGTAGCTAGTCGTCGTCTCAAAGCCACGCTCTCTGAGTTGACGAGCCAGCGTCGCCCCAGAAGTGAGACCCGATAGATCGCGAACAATGGTTCGGTCCGCTTGTCCATAAGCGTAGATGCGTTCCACGCCGTTTTCGGAGTTGAGATACAGGACTTGGCAGATGGTGACGAATTCGCCAGTCGAATGATTGCCGAAGACGGCTAAGAGTACGGTGTACTGATTCCCTCCCTGACGCAGGTACTGAATCTGCGGCCGTCCATCCTCGCCGACCGTTCGATCGTATGCGCCCCGGATATAAGTCCGCTCGTCCCTCTCGTTCTTTGCCGCACCCGCAGCAACGTTGTAGTTACGTGTTTGCGGTCGGACCAGCAGCGTCAGCAGCGCGTCCACCAAAGTCGATTTCCCCGACCCGTTCTCTCCGACGAGCAACGTCGTTTGCCCGCGTGGCTCAAGTGTATATACCGAACCGTCAAACACGCCCCAATTGTAGACCTCGAAACGGTGCAAGCGGTATCCTGGCGGAACTGGGCGGTCACCACTCACGTCGGAAGGAAATTCCGAGGATGAGGCCGGCGAGGTTGAGGCCGGACGTCGCCTTTTGCGTGGCTGCTCGCCGTCGGTTGGGAAAGGGTCCAAGACCATACCGATCAAGTCCTTTCTGAATCGCTGAACGGTTCGCTGGCCGATTCGTTGTATGAATCGCTTTGCGACGCATCCTTGGACGCATGCCGTTCCAACCCCCGACGGGCCACCTCGGCTGCCAGATTTTGGCGAACCTTTTCCAGGTCCTCAAGCGGAATCCTGGCCTTTAAGATACGTCGCACCTCCCATGAGGGAGGCTCCTTTTCAAACTGCTTCACGAACTTCAACTCCTCCAGCTTTCGTAGCGCAGCGCCGAGCTGGCGATTGAGTTTAACAGGATCCAATTCCCCTGGAAAAAACGCCTGCCAGATCGAAAGCAGATCGGATTGAGGCAGCACACACCGATCGCTAAAAACTTCATGTTCTTCGAATCGGCGCAGTTCGTCGCGCAACAAGACGCATAGCAAAGTCGATTCGTAGGAGAGGGGAGTTCGCCGGAATAGGCGGGGAATCGACGGATAATCGGCAGGCCACTGATCCTCGTCGCATTGTCGCAAATAGGCCATCGCGTCCAACTCGTCGACCACTAAGAGAAGTCCGAGTTTGGCAAAGTAATCGGTCAACGGTGTCACGCTACGCAGCAGAGTCTCCCAGTTGGTTTGGCTGTCATCATGGTACACGGCCCCCTGCATCAGTCGCACCGCAACTGCACTCCACTCACTCGGTGACTGTATTGGGCTGGGTGGATGGTTGACGTGATCGATGTCGGTCGAGAACGGGTCCATTTATCTTGGTTTCCTGCCTGAGGGGCGGTTCGACGACTTGGGAGAGAAGGTAATGCGAGGCACGCGAACCCGCATGCGTGAACCGGAACCCGATGGTGGGGACCAGTCGAGCAATTCGTATTGCTCGGAATCAATCGCATGCCCGTCATCGTGCGCTATCTGGATATACCCCAGGAGTTCCATCATTCCCAACTGCGACGTGTAACCTTCCCAAAGTTCCTTTAAAGTCCACGACTCTCCTTCGAGCGTGCATTCGCGGATACGTTCGCGAAGTTTTCTCAGATCCAGCCGATGCAGTTTGGCAAACGCGTTGGCGACGCGTCCAAGCTGCGTGAGATCCGTGACATGCTCAGCGATCTGATTCTCTTGAAACTCGGGTTCGGCTGTCCAGAATGGGCGTTCTAAGGGTGCTTGAATGTCCGGCTCCGTATCCATGGACAAGGCAACCGTTTTGGGAGGATCATCGCGAAGTTGGAGCGCGAGGCTGCGGATGTCCGTCAGGACGTGTGCGAGTCGCATACGATGTTCGGCCGCCCGCGAATCTAACATTCGACGGAGAGTGGCCGAAAGTCGAGCGGTGGTCCGCATGACTTTGTCTGCTTCTGCCAACAGCGACGGGACCATGCGATGCAGACGCTGCAAGCTGTCTTGTTGGTCCGCCAAAACGGCCAACTGCTGGATCTCCTCAATGTTCTTTCGAACCGCCATTTGTTCGGTCGGAGACAACAGGAATCGGACGAACGCGTAGAAACTGACTCCTTCATCTTCCTGCTTGAGTGTTTCCTCAGCATCGAGCGCAAATCCCAGAATCTTGCCGCGCGCCTCGTTGCCCGCGGATTGCAAATGCTGCACACTGCGAGCGATCTCTTGAAACCGCTCTTCCACTGCCCGAAAGTCCCCTTGGAGCTCGCGCAGCAAATTGATCGCGTTCTGGAATCGTTCGCGCATCTGCGAAGGACGATAAACTTGGACACTTTTGCCCGACTCGATCGCTTCGATTTCACGGTCGATGCGGTCCCGTTGCTCACGTAAAAACGTCAGACGCCGTTCGGGATCGTCGGTGGATCCGCGAACGAGATCCTGCAGCGTATCGATAATCATGCGAAGTCGGCCTTCCGTGCCCACCATGTTTTGCCGTCTCGAGATCGCTTCCTCGACAAAGCGGATGGCTTCCTCGGTATTGGCCGACAATTGGTACTGGGGTTCCGACGAATGGGCTTCTACGAATCGACGCAACCAAGTCGCTTCGGTCCACTGAGCGATGTAACGCTCGGGAGCTCCTGTCATGATCTCAGGAAACGTCTCGTGAAGGTCTTCGAGGAAACCTGCCAGCCTGGATCGCAATTCGGATTGCCCCAACGCGATGGTCGAGTCGGACTTGAAGGTCACGTGCAAGAAAGCCAGGATCCAGGGTGCCAAGTCCGAGCGCAAAAGCTTCGCGGTTGGCGAACTGTCAAAAAAGGCTCGTAATTCATCGCGTTGCATGCATGGTCCTCGCATCCCATGGTGACAGAATCGCGCCTGGAAACAAGCAAAAAAACGAATCCCACCTTCCAATTCTCAGCTTGTTCCGCATCCCATTTTCCAAGACGGGGGCCTGCCACTAGCTTCCGCGCCGCAATCCGCGACAATCGATGGGCAATGAGGGATACAACGATTCTCGATGAATAATCAACCGTACGACATTCCGACGCGCCATTGGCCGCCGCGGCTCTCTTACCCGTGGTTTTCCTGGGGCAAACTATGGCGACGTCGAGCACTTCGCAGGCAATCGATTGTACGCGTCGATGCCATCGGATTGGAGCATTTGCAACGGGCACTCCTTGCCGGTCAAGGGATCTTGCTCACCCCCAATCATTCCTTTCATTGGGACTCCTATTGTCTGCTCGAAGCCGCCGATCGATTGAACTGTCCTTTCTACATCATGACGGCTTGGCAGGTTTTCCAGCAGAGCCGATGGTTTGAACGAACGTTCATGCAGCGCTGCGGATGCTTCAGCGTCGATCGGGAAAGCAACGACCTGACGGCAATCAAAACCGCCGTCGATATCCTTCAGCACCGCCGCGAACCGCTGGTCATTTTTCCGGAAGGCGATGTCTACCACACCAACGATCGGATCACGCCACTGCGGGATGGTGCGGCTGCCATGGCAATGCTGGCCGCACGCAAAACGCAACGGACCGTAGTCATCATCCCGACCGCAATCAAGCGATGGTTCGTCGATGATCCGCACCCCAGCATGACGAAGACCGTCGAGAAGATCGAACAGCGGCTTTACTGGCGGCCTGAACGCAGCCTGCCTTTGGATCGTCGGATCCTCCGCGTGGCCGAAGGCTTACTGTCCCTAATAGAGCTCGAACGATTCGGCCAACCTCGAACAGGCAGTCTGACGGACCGCAAAACCGAAGTCTCGCATGCCATCTTGGAATCAGCCGAGCAACGCTACGGCATTCAAGTCGTACAAGGGAAACTGCCAGAACGTGTCAAAGAAGTCCGTCGGCGGATTATTCAGCAGCGTCACGAGCGAGCTCCGTTGGCCGATGATGTCGCGCGAGCGCAATGGGCAGACGATATGGAAGATATGTTCCTAGTAACCCAGTTGTACAGTTACCCTGGGGACTACTTGATGGCCAATCCTACCTGGGAACGCTTAGCAGAAACGGTGGACAAACTGGAGGAGGATGCACTCGGAGCGCCGTATCCAACCCCGCGCGGACGCTCGGTGGTTCAGGTAGGATTTAGCGATCCGATCGAACTCCCCAGCGGCAAAGCACAATCATTGAGTGCGAGCGAGTTGACCAGCACCCTGCATTCACGAATCCAAGAGTTGCTCCATACCATGAACCAGAACTTCGACCGCAACCTAGACATCCCATGATCTTCGCATCGTGTAGAAAAAAGTGTCGCCTTTCGCTCCGCGAAAGTAGCGTCTATTTGTTCTTTCGCGGAGCGAAAGACGACGATAAGGAACCGCAAGATGCTCAATGGCACACGCCCTTGCCCAGGAAGTGAATCGTGTTCACACTCGAAAACGTATCGAAATCCTTTGGCTCGCTGCAGGTCCTGGAACCGACAAACATCCGTTTCGAACCTGGGAAATCGACAGTCTTGATCGGACCAAGCGGATGTGGGAAGAGCACCCTACTACGGATGATGGTTGGACTGATTCCACCCGATGCAGGGCTCATTCTCTTCGAAGGAAGCGAGCTCGGTCCCTCCAATCTTCACCAGATGCGACAGCGCATGGGCTATGTCATCCAGGACGGTGGATTGTTCCCGCACTTGACTGCTTTTGAGAATGTCAGCTTGATGGCCAAGCACTTGGGCTGGGTCTCTGAGCGGATCCAAGGCCGAGTGATCGAACTGGCCGAACTGACTCGGTTACCCAGCCAGTCGCTGACCCGCTATCCCACTCAGATGTCAGGCGGCCAACGGCAACGGGTCGGGATCATGCGTGCACTGATGCTGGACCCACCGGTACTGCTACTCGATGAGCCGATGGGTTCCTTGGACCCACTCGTTCGGTACGATCTTCAAGAAGACTTGCTGAAGATCATTCGAACGTTGAATAAGACGGCCATAACGGTCACGCACGATATGGGCGAAGCCGGTTTCTTAGGTGATCACGTCATTTTGCTTGGAGATGGCCGTATCGTTCAGCAAGGGAAATTGGACGACATGGTTCAGCATCCTGCGAATGCCTATGTCACGCGTTTCGTCAACGCTCAGAGGATCCAAGGACTCGGAGGCAATAGCCCATGTTGAGTCGCAAGTCTTTCATGACTCTTCCACCATGCGCTTGGCTCGCGTTCGTGATGCTTTGCCTGAACGGTTCTGTATGGTCTGCTCCACCGACCATACGCGTCGGATCCAAAGCGTTTACTGAATCGGTGGTTCTCGGGGAAGTCATCGCGCACTTGGTTCGTGATGCGGGTTTTGGCGTGCAGCATCGGGCTGAATTGGGAGGCACGCAAATTGTTTGGCAAGCGCTCACGTCCGGCGAAATCGACGTTTACGTGGACTACACCGGCACGATTCGCGAAGAAATTCTGGCAGATGCAATTCGCAATGGGGTCAAGATCAATTCCGAACAAGACATGCGCAGCGAGTTGGCGAAACAGAACATCCTCATGTCCAAGCCGCTCGGCTTCAACAACACCTACGCGCTGGGTATGCGCCGACCGGTAGCGGACGCACTCGGCATCACGACCGTCAGTGACCTCAAGCAGCACCCAAAGTTGGCACTCGCCATCAGCGATGAATTCGTTGCGCGCAAGGACGGCTGGTACCAGCTCGTCGCACGCTATGCGTTGCCACAAACCGACATACGCGTCATGGAACACAACCTCGCCTATCGAGGACTCGCTGAGGATGCGGTGCAATTGACCGATCTCTATACCACCGACCCCGAGATTCCTTTCTACAACCTGATTGCTCTCGAGGACGATCTAGGCTTCTTTCCAGCCTACGAGGCGGTTCTCTTGATGCGTGACGACCTTGCCCAGCGAGCCCCGGAAGCCGCTCAGGCAATCCTTCGTTTGCAAGGCCTGATCTCCTCCGACGCAATGGCTTCGATGTCTGCTGAGGTACGATTGAATCGCCGCACGGAAACAGTCGTCGCGGGAGAATTCTTAAACCGCGAATTGAACCTGGGAGTGGAGCTGCCACAAACAACCGCTGCTGCGGTTGCCTTGCGCGTCGCAGCGCGGATAGGTCGATCGACGGTCGAACATCTTTTCCTCGTTACTATTTCACTCGGACTGGCTATCGCCGTTGCCGTCCCACTCGGAATCTTGGCGTCGCGGCGGGAAGCCTTCGCGCAGACCGTACTCGGTATCGTGGGCGTGATCCAAACCTTGCCTTCGATGGCGCTACTCGTCTTCATGATGCCCATCTTCGCGCTGGTGAACTTGGGGATTGGCCCAGCCCCCGCGATCTGTGCCCTGTTTCTATACAGCTTGCTTCCGATCGTTCGAGGCACCTATCTTGGGATTCGACAAATACCGGTGGCCATGCGTGAATCCGCCGAAGTCCTGGGCTTGGATGCCCGGGCCCAACTTCGATTGGTAGAACTGCCCTTGGCTTTGCCCTCGATCCTTTCGGGTATCAAAACAGCTGCGGTGATCAATGTCGGCACGGCCACCATCGGGGCTCTCATCGGCGCCGGCGGCTACGGTGCGCCGATCCTGACCGGTATCCGACTCAGCGATACCGGACTGCTCCTTCAAGGCGCAGTGCCTGCGGCCTTGATGGCCATTGCGGTACAATTCGGGTTCAGTTGCTTAGAACATCGCATCGTTTCACCGGGACTTCGCGGCCAGTCGTAACGCAAAGGTTTGAACCTCATATGCAAACGATCTTGGCATTGGATCAAGGAACGACAAGTTCACGTGCCCTGCTGTTGGATCATGCCGGATCCGTGCTTGGCGTCGCGCAACGCGAATTGACCCAGCATTTCCCCCAATCGGGTTGGGTGGAGCACGACGCCGAGGAGATTTGGGACTCGCAATTGGCCGTGGCTCGGGAGGTGCTGAAAAAGACGGGTACTTCGGCAGAGTCCATCGCGGCCATCGGCATTACGAATCAGCGTGAAACCACCGTTCTCTGGGATCGACGAACAGGCAAACCCTTGCATCGAGCGATCGTTTGGCAAGATCGACGGACGGCAGGTTACTGCGATCAATTGAGACGGGATGGACATGCCAGTCGTATCGCTGAACGGACGGGATTGGTGGTTGATCCGTATTTTTCCGGAACCAAGTTGCGTTGGTTGCTCGATCATGTTCCGAATGCTCGAGCTATTGCAGACGATGGCCACGCGGCGTTCGGAACCATTGACTCATGGCTACTGTGGAATCTGACCGGCGGCCAAATGCACATCACCGACATCAGCAATGCATCGCGAACCATGTTGATGCACTTAGCAACAGGCGAATGGGATGACGAACTCCTTACGCTGTTCGACATACCTCGCTCGGTCTTGCCAACCATACGTGCGACCAGTGACCGCTATGGCGAGACGCAACCGGATTGTTTCGGAGTTTGCATACCACTTGGTGGTGCCGCAGGCGACCAACAGGCCGCATTGTTCGGCCAAAACTGTACGCGGCATGGCATGGCCAAAAATACGTATGGAACGGGATGCTTCATGCTCATGAACGTGGGCGATCGACCTTTGCGATCGCAGCAGCAATTACTGACCAGTGTTGCGTGGAAGACATCAACGTCTACTCAGTACGCCCTCGAAGGTAGTGTGTTCATTGCCGGAGCTGCCATCCAATGGTTGCGCGATGGACTCGGGATCATCCAATCGTCATCCGAAGTGGAGAAACTTGCCGAACAAGTCACCGATAGCGATGGCGTCTATCTCGTCCCTGCCTTTGCCGGATTGGGAGCACCGTATTGGGATGCGTACGCCCGCGGCACCATCGTTGGGATCACACGACGAACCAACAGAGCCCATTTAGCGCGTGCGGCTTTGGAAGGCATCGCATTCCAGGTAGCCGATGTCCTCACCGCAATGGAACAGGATTCTGGCATCCAGATCGAAGAGCTCCGGGTCGACGGTGGTGCTAGCGCCAACAATCTGCTGATGCAATTTCAAGCCGATATTCTGCAAGCTCCGGTGGTTCGACCTCAGGTCATTGAGACCACGGCCCTCGGTGCAGCCTTCTTTGCCGGTTTGGCTGTCGGCTTTTGGAAATCGGCCGAGGAACTCGTTTCGATTTGGAAAGCCGATCGCGTATTTGAGCCCATGATGTCGTACGATGAAGCCCAACAGCGTCGAACGCGCTGGGCCGACGCGTTGAGCCGATCCCGTGATTGGGAAAAACCCGACCACACACAGACCTGAGAAAGTTTCGGCGATGGATCGATCGGACGCGATTGCGCGGCTAACCCAACCCAACGTGCAGTTTGATCTCCTCGTGATCGGTGGCGGCGCAACGGGTGCCAGCATCGCGCTCGACGCTGCAACGCGTGGCCTGCGCGTCCTCCTTTTGGAACGAAGCGACTTCGGCAAAGGAACCTCGAGCCGGTCGACCAAGCTCGTGCATGGCGGAGTTCGTTACCTAGCACAAGGCAACGTAGCGTTAGTCCGCGACGCGCTGCTCGAACGCTCCCGGTTAGCCATCAACGCACCCCATGTGGTCCACGAACGATCCTTCCTCGTCCCGTGCCGCGGTTGGCTCGAATTCGCATGGTATCGATTGGGCTTTGTCGTTTATGACTTACTGGCGGCCCGTAGCGGTTTTTCTCATGCGAGATCGATGAATCATTGCTTATGCATGGAGAAAATCCCAACGCTTCGGGCGGAATGCGCTCGGCACGGCGTTTTGTACTCCGACGGCCAGTTCGACGACGCGCGGCTACTGCTCGACATTTTGCGGACAGCCGTTGACCACGGGGCAACGGTCGTCAATTACATCGAAGTTATGGATCTGATTCGACTCACATCGGGTCGCATCCACGGAGTGAGATGCATGGATCTCGAGACCGGCCAGACGCATGAAGTTGCAGCGCGTTGTGTTGTCAATGCAACTGGGCCATTTTGTGATGCGGTGCGTTGCATGGACGAACCGCAATCGGAGGCAATGGTCGCTGCCAGTCAAGGAGTCCACATCGTACTGCCCAGGGAATTTCTGCCTGGTGAAACCGCGTTGATGATTCCAAAGACGAGCGATGGTCGCGTCCTGTTTTTGATCCCATGGCAGAATCATGTTGTGGTTGGGACCTCCGATACGCCGATTCCCGACGCCGTCGTCGAACCGAAGCCTCAGGATGCGGAAATCGAATTCTTGCTCAACACATCCGCCAGATATTTGACCCGCGTTCCCACCCGAGCCGATGTGCTCAGTGTCTTTACAGGTATCCGGCCATTGGTTCGTCCAACGGGTGCTGTTGGAAAAACATCTGCACTGGCCCGCGATCATACGATCCTCGTGTCGAGTTCAGGTTTGGTGACCATCACCGGTGGCAAGTGGACGACGGCTCGCAAGATGGGTGAAGACTGTGTCGACCGCTGCATTCAACAATTCGGATTGCCCGCTGCTGCTTGCCAAACCGCAGACTTACCGCTGCGCGATCGAGATCGTTCGGCGGAGGTCGTACTCGTACAATCGCAACCAGAACTTGGAAATCGCTTGGTGCCGAGTCATGAACTCACTGGCGCGGAAGTGATTGCCTATGTGCGGAATGAGATGGCAAGAACCGTTGAAGACATCTTAGCGAGACGCAGCCGCATGCTATTTTTAGACGTCGCAGCCGCGCTCGCCGCTGCGCCTCGTGTGGCACAACTCATAGCCGTAGAGTTGGACCGCGATGCGGCTTGGTGCGATCGTCAACTCGAAGCATTTTCGCAAGTCGCATCGAGCTTTCGCATCCATTAAAGAGCCTCGTCGGAGTGAGTCTAGAACGTCCCGATGCAAGCCACGTCGCAAGTACGAACTGCAACAGGCGTTGCCAAGTTCAACGCTCGCCCCAAGGAATGATCACTCCAGTGAATGACCACTCAGAAATCGACTGGCTGTCCTAGTCAGGCGTTTGCCTTCAAACGACGCCGCAGAAAGAAACCACCGGCGATCACGCCCAACAACGCCATGGAAGAGGGCTCGGGAACAGCCGTGATGGTCAACGTCGGACCCGCAAAGGTGGTGTTCGAAAATCCGGCCCACGTCGCGGCTACGGTGTCATCGCCAGGAGCGACGACGAGCCGAATCGTATTGCCGTTATTGAATCGATCCAAGACCGCAGTTTCGGCCTGGCTGCTTAAGCTGAAGTTGTACAAGTTGACGGTACCATTGGTATCGACATCGTCACCCGTAAAAGTAAAGGGACCGCCGCCCAGCTCAAGCAACGTCAAGTCGCCTTCAGAGACGTCGGTACCGGTTCCTGGTCCGGTGCCATCATAGAAGAGTGGCGAGGTGCCTGGCTCGATGTCTACCAACGGAGAGCTAATATCTAGATAAAAGAGGACCGCGCCAGGTGTGGTAAAAGCCGCGTTTGATTCGGTCAACGCAATCGACATGCTAGAAATTCCAGCGAGCGGTGAGCCCGGGGCAACAAACTGAAAATCCACAACGCCATAACTTGCGAAGTTCCCATTTGCAGAGCCCTCAACATTGAAAAAGTTTTTTCCACTTCCACCGGCCCGCGGGCCGCCGGGTTGAACTGTCGCGTTGTTGCTGGCTAGCACCATGTCTGCTTGCGCAATCATCGGTGTCGAAACCAAGGCGGCCATCAGTAGGACCGCAGTCGTCATTTTTCGAAGCATCGTTTCATCCTCACTGTTGAATCAATAAAAAGTCATTGCTTCACCGTAAAACTGATGCTCACCCAGGTCAAATGAATTTTCCGGATCCCGACACAATTCCTCTTCATGGAAAATTCACATTCTGTCATTCGTATGGGTGGGTTACATGAGCTGCGTTTTGGTGATCAAACGATGTCGCAGCGCAATGCCGTCGCCGGCCCCCTTTTCCCATTCGCCACTGTTACTAGAGTAGGGGCATGAAACACATCGTCACATGGTCACTCATTGTATTCCTAGCCCTACCTTTCGCACCATCGCATGCATGGTCCGAGAGTGGCCACACCATCATCACCATGATGGCATTCCTTAAACTTCCGGCGGCCCAACGAAAACAGTTATTGGCATCGATAGAAAAGCACCCTCGTTATCTTGAAGATTTCCAGCCACCCGAGGGACTGACCAATGACGAAGTCATCCTCTGGCGAGTCGGACGCATCGGGTACTGGCCTGATGTTGCTGGTCGGCAACCCGAATACGCCCGTCCTACATGGCATTATGAACTTGGTCCGAATCTATTGGTCGGCGACGCGACGATGATGCCAGTTCCGGATCGGCCTGGGCCTCTTCCGAAGGATGCCACGCTGGCCACACAGGAGCTGTACGTTTCCCAGGCGGTCTCGCTATGCCGGAAGCAGCTTGCCGATGCAACGCTATCGAGCGAGGATCGCGCCATCGCTTTGTGCTGGATCGCTCATCTTGTCGCCGATTCCCACCAGCCGTGCCATGCGGGGAGCCTCTACATGGAAGGCGTGTTCGTTGAAAGTAGTGGCGATCGAGGTGCCAATCGAATTTTGACAGAGCCAGCGGGCAACATGCACGCGTTTTGGGATCGAGCAATCGGCAATCGATTCGATGCCCGCGGTGACAGTTTGACATTGATCAGTATCGCTAACGATCGTGCACTGGCTACCCTCGCAGAGCAAGCCATGGCAGACGAGCGAGCGTTGGACCCACTTCAATGGCTCGAAGAAAGTCGATCCATGGCAGTTGGAAATGTTTACACGCCTGAGATCCTAGACGCATTGGCCCTAGTTTCGCGAGGCTTGACCAGTCAGCCTGAGCTGATCAACCTATCTCCAAACTACCAACAACGAGCCGAAGACATAGCCCGTCAGCGTGCAGCCTTGGCCGCCGCGCGGCTTGCGAAAATCTGGACGATTGCATTGGCCGACTAACGCGTTACAGAGTCGGCGCCGTTACTGAGTCGGCAGAGCGGGTGAAGGGATTCGAACCCTCGACTTCCAGCTTGGGAAGCTAGCACTCTAGCCACTGAGTTACACCCGCTTTGAAACGATTGTTGGAAGGTAACGCTATGGATCTAAGATGGCAATGCCCGGTCCGGGATCATGGGCCCCAAGTAACAGAATTCACAGGGTTTCAGAAACGCGGTCGTGATTCGACGGCAATTTACCGCGACCTCGGTGATCGTGACGTTCGTTCTCTGGCGGCTGTTTGCCCTGACCTGGGCAGGAGAGATTAGCCGGTGGTTGCCTGTACTCGGGCGGACCGCCGGATCCAAGGTCCCTCCACGCGATTCATTGCTCTGAAGGGGCCTCCGCGCTACGAGCCGTGCGACGTCATATGTCAAACGGTTGGCCACTTAGACAAGGCTAATGCCGATACTGGGATGCACGCAACGGTCGTTGGTAACAGCGGTGGTAAAGTCGGTGGCAATCTCGAAGCGTCCGGCCCACCCTTAAACGAAAAAATCCCAACGTTTCTGGCGCTTGACGGCGTAAGAAGCGTTGGGATTGCATGTTGAATGCCCCCGCAAGGGGCCGAACAAGGTACGAAATCCCCAGGGAAAACAAACCAAAATGCCAACGGTGGTAACGCCGGTGGTAACATTCGCGCGGAATTGGAATCACTCATGGAGATTTGGCCCAACCTTCCTAACTTAATCCGCAAACAGTGTTTGGCGTGGCTCAAATCCCAAACCAAAATTACTCCAAATGCGGACGGGTAACACGCACTTAGACGCGTTTGTGGGTCCAGTCGCGGTTATGGGTCAAACTCTCTCCCCGATGTGCCAAGCGGCGTTTGATTTGCATGGCTATCCCCAACCATCCCGAAGACTTCTTACCGACCGAATGCGCTCGGAGTATAGTTGTTGTTTACTCGAGAGCGCCGGTATCGGCAAATCTTCGCGCTTTGACCGCTCTCCCATGAGAGCACCCTATTCGCTGCGTATGTAAACTGATTCGATGCAGTGAATGTTTTGTTTTTCATCCAAGGATCAAGTAATGCGTTGTTTGCTGTTTTGTTTGGCGGTGCCATTCGTTTTTGTCTCCGCGTTCGCACAGGAGCCCAATGAGATTACAAACAGCATCGGAATGAAGTTTGTGCTGATCCCTAAAGGGACGTTCACAATGGGTTCGCCGGGACGGGAGCAAGGGCGCCTCGAGGACGAAGTGCAGCATGAAGTAACCATCAGCAAAGAGTATTACCTCGGGATGCATGAGGTCACCCAGGCTCAGTACGAGAAGATGATGGGTAAGAACCCCAGTTGGTTTCAAGATGATAAGATCGCAGGCGACAGTGGCAATCATCCTGTCGAGCTAGTCACATGGGACGATGCAGTGGAATTTTGCAGGCGGCTGTCGGAGTTACCCGAGGAGAGGAAGACGGGGCGAGTGTATCGCTTGCCGACGGAAGCCGAGTGGGAATATGCATGTCGTGCTGGAAGTCAGACAGCGTACAGCCTTGGGGACGACCCGAAGTCGCTCGGTGACTATGCATGGTCTAAAGAAAATAGTAACGATCAAACGCATGCGGTTGGGGGAAAGAACCCAAACGCTTGGGGCTTGTATGACATGATCGGCAACGTTTGGGAGTGGTGTTCAGATTCGTATGGTGAGTACCCGAAAGGTGCAGGAACAGATCCTGCCGGACCAAGAAAGGGCTCGTCCCGCGTGATCCGTGGAGGCAGTTGGAGCAACAAAGACGCGCAATGCCGGTCGGCGCTCCGGGGCAGGAGCGGCCCTTGGCTGCTCAGCTTCGGCTTCCGCGTTGCCCTGAGTCCATCCAGAGAACTTGACTAAGCGTATTCGATGGTAACATTCGGCGCGAATTGGAGGAACTGGTTGCGGCATGGCCGGCGCTACCTTCCGACGTCCGCCACCGATGTTTGGTGTGGGTGCGAAGCCAAAGCCGTGTTGGTCAATCCACGGACGCGTAGCAGGCCCAAGAAGGAACGTATAGAACACTGGGTGGGGTTTCGGTCGGACCCCACCCCCGATGCGTCAAACGGGCGTTAATTGGCTTGGTTATCTGTGGGAATCACAAACAATCAGGCGTTCGAATTGTTGAAAGTTGAAACCGAGGGCGACTAAAATCACGCTCTCCCGAATCCAAGTTTTTCGAGGTACGCGCTGGGGATGCACGAGAATGAGAACGATTTGCCCGATCGTCGTGATGATGTTCCTGATTGGCTCGGTTTCGATTGAACAAGAGCCAGGAACCGATAAATCGCCCCCCCAGACCAGGGACCCAAGCATTGGTACCGAAGTGTTCTACAAGGACACTGCGGTGGCCAAGATTGGCAACGATGTGGTCGACAAGTACAAGGTCTTGTCCTTTCCGGCGACGGTCGAAGACGTGAATGGAGAATGGCTGAGGCTGGGAGAAGCCTGGGTCCAGCGTTCACAAGTCATGAATCCAAGTGAAGCGTTTGACTATTACGAGGAAGAGGTTATTAAAAACCCGCGTTCAGCGAGCGCTTGGGCATGCCGAGCTGGTTGCTGGCGCGCAGAGGGTGCGCTCAAAAACGCTCTCATGTACTACGACGAAGCGATCCGATTGGATCCGAAGTTTGCATTTGCCTACAAAAGTCGCGGTATGACAAAGGAAGACCTCAGGGACTATGAGGGCGCGATCAATGACTTCGACGAGGCGATTCGCTTGGATCCGAAATCCGCGATTCGCTTGGATCCGAAGTATGCGATTGCCTACTGCAATCGGGGTGACACAAAGCACAGCAACCAAGACTACATGGGCGCGATAAAGGAATACGGCGAGGCGATCCGATTGGATCCGAAGTATGCCGCAGCCTACTACAAACGGGGTGTCATGCGGAAAAAACTCAGGAACTACGAGGGCGCTCTAAAGGACTACGACGAGGCGATCCGATTGGATCCGAAATCTGAGACCCACCTTTACCGGGGGCGCACAAAGCTGGCCCTCATGAACTACGAAGGCGCTTTGAAAGACTTCGACGAAGCGATCCGCTTGGATCCGATGAAACTGTCTGCCTACTGCTCCCGGGGTGACACAAAGGACCACCTCAAGGACTACGAGGGCGCGCTAAGGGACTACGACGAGATTATCCGCGTGTATCCGATGTATCCCGAAGCCTACTACAACCGGGGTGTCATCAGGCAAAACCATGAGGACTACAGGGGCGCGCTAAAGGACTTCGGCGAGGCGATCCGATTGGGTCAGAAATCTGGGATGGCCTTCATACGCCGGGGAATCATCAAGCATAACCTAAAGGACTACGAGGGGGCGCTGGAGGACATCGACGAGGCAATTCAATTGGGTGAGGGTAATTCGATGGCATACAACCAACGGGGCATCACAAAGGCCATCCTCAAGGACTACGCGGGCGCGGTGAAGGACTTCAACGAGGCGTTATCAAAGCACGTGATGTGGACGAGTCCAACGAGCAATTTGGCGTTCCTGCTCTCCACCTGCCCTGATGAAACGATTCGCGATGCAGAGGAGTCGCTCCTGCTGGCGAACGATTGCTTGGAAATCGACCCGAAGAACGCTCATGGGATGAACGCCAAAGCCTGCGCCTATGCGTTGGCCGGGGATTACGAATCGGCGATCGAATGGGAACGGAAGGCGATGGAGAATGCTACCTACATGCGAGAAGAAGGCGTTGACGGTGGAGCTTTTGCAGCCAAGCGAATCGAGAAGTGGGAATCGAAGTCGCTATGGATAGCACCTTGATGTGACATGTGCTTCGGACATGGACTCGGACGTGTAGCAAGCCCCAGGACGAACGCAATCGGTGTAGAACGGTGATTCCGGTCGGACCATGACCCTGATGCGTCAAACGGGCGCTAAATGGCTCGGCTATCTGGAAGCATCCCGAGCAATCACACCACCAGCTCCAAACAAGTGGTGTTAGAGGGACAATCTACAAGTCCGAGCCAATCGGGTTGTGAAGTCCAACGGGTTCTTTCTATCATGTGCTTGATTCAAACTTCAAGAAACCATGGAGATCGGCGACATGACGGAACTTGACCGGGATTGTGCCGAAACGAACCCACCAAACCAACCAAACTAACGCGATGTTACCTACGGGGGCATTGGTGACGGCGAGTTGGCCGAGAACTGACATGGCGTCAGTAGGCCAGAAAAAGAACCAGACCCTGCCACCCATGCGACGAGACTCCCACGTGTGTACGATCGGAACGGATGAGTGAGAAGAATTGCGGTTTGGGGTCAATGATTGGTACGGAGTAGTGGATATGAACGAATCGAGGATTGGAATAACTGAACGGCTAAGACGCGAAGGGCGCTGGGCCGACGCAAGCAAGTTCAAGGATACAGTTCTTGCCGAATGCCGCGAAAAGGGCTTCAAACGCGACGAAGCATCAGAAGCTGCGTGGGAGGCAATGGCGCAAGCGTATCCGCCGATAGTTACCGTGGCAGCGACGGGCGACACTGGCGAGGAAGAAACAACTGATACGCGAGTCCAAGGGCTTGGTGATATTCCAGCGTCGTGGCCCGAATTGCCGGGTAACGCTTCATTGCAAGCGGAAATCCGTTGGTGCCAATCGAATCGGTTGAGAGTTGTAGAAGAAAAAGCGAGCGGAGTGGTTGTTGTCCACCTTGATCAAGCAAGAACCCCTGCGCCGTCATGGGCAGCGTTGGGCTGGCTGGAAACGTCGATTCGAGCCTACTCGAAATACATCGACGTCGTTGCCAAAACACTAAAGGGCGAAGAGAACGAGCAGGAGATGGTGAAACGCGAACGCCTGGCGATCGACGAGATTCGTTCTCTACTGGCTGAGATGATCGACGAGCCGGTGTAGCCATCGTACTTACCTTCTGGACGACGGGGGACGAGCGGATTTGGGCAATTCCCTGTCGTTTGATATACTGCTCAGGCGCGGGCGCGCGAGAAGGATTCAGCGATGCCCGATCCGGCTGATGATCTGCTGACACGACTTCAGCTGCAAGTAATGTTTACGTTTGGTAGGTCGATGTGCCGCAGTGATTGCGTAATTTGTCTCATGGGTTTTTAAGGCGAAACGAAGTCGATTTGAGTCAGCATCGCATGCCGGATCCTAATCCGTCCCAATCCCCCCATGCAGACGAGACTCCAAGGATTATCCCACCAGACTGAAACACAGAATTGACTTGCGGCACCGGGGGCATCATTGCAGGAGCTAGCTGTGCGACAAATGGGAAGTCGGAACGCGTTGGTGAAGATCGACTACGACTTGATTGGCGATTTAGCGGGGATACTGCGTTTAGGCGGTAAACGAGGCGGGAGGCACACAGGAGCCAGCACGTCGAGGCGAATGCAAGCCATGAAAGAAATGTGGCTAGATAGATTGCGATCTTTGGCCAGGTTGCGAAAAAGCCGAAAAAATCACCACAAGGCTATGCCAGGTATGGAGTTACGACAAAGCTCCCGAGTGGGTGAGTCGCGTCATGCAAAAGCTCGAGATGCCTTATTTTCTCCTATTCTGTCTCTTTTTTGGCAGAAAAAATCGTCGTCATTCGCTTGTTGTTTTGTTCCGGGGCATTGCCACCCAATTCGCCTCACCCGGAGTTTAACATTCCAACCATTAGAGGAGCTGAGACGTGAAGATAAGTGTGATTCTGCTAACCATGACTCTGTTCGGAAATGCTTTGCCAGCGCAGGGGGCATTCATTACAACGCTTTTCAACACCGGCGTTGACAGTTCCGGTATGCAACTCCCAGACGGGACGATTGGAGATCCACATTATTCATTGATACAAGCGCCGCCAGGCTCAACATCTGAAATTCTAGTTCGAACAACTGTTGGCGTTTATCCCGTTGGGACACATTGGTTCGCAGGAGATACCAGGTCTACATGGATTGGCCCCAATAACAATTACTTCTTAATCGGACCACGTGGTTACTACACTTATCGCACCACCTTCGACTTGACTGGTTTCAATCTGGCTACAACAAAGATTACCGGCGGCTGGAGCACTGACAATGGCGGCACGGACATACTTATCAATGGCATTAGGCTAGGCTACACCACTCTCCCTCTTCAATATGGTGGCTTTTCACCGTTTACGATTACCTCAGGATTTGTTGCCGGTCTGAATACCCTCGATTTCGAACTCTTTGAAGATGGGAGTTCCCCGACAGGCCTAAGAGTAGATATGACCGGATATGACTCCCAGTCATCAGTCCCAGAACCCACATCCCTCGCCGCCTGGGGATTGCTCTGTGCAAGTGGAATTGTTTATCGCTTTCGTCGTCGGACAACGGCGATTCGATAGAGTCGGAGATCCTTACCCGAACTGCTGGCCCTCGACGATGTAGACAACCCCGTCGTCCTCAACATCTTATTCGTCGTCTTCATCCTCGTCGTACTCGTTGATCTCTTCGCCCGAACACACACCGGTGATCGTATTTTCGAGGGGCCAGTTCGATTGCGTCATCAGGCGTACTTCGGTGTCGCCCCCAGTTAGGTCGCGGTATTCTTCCAGTCGTTCGATCAGTTGGTCGATGGTCATCATCGTGGTCTCCATTGGGTTTGCGTTGTCCTTCTGTTCCGGTCATGAATGCGATAACCGCTGAGAGACGATGGTTGATCTCTTTGAGGTCGCCTACGTGACCCCAGTTGATCGGGTGTTCGTCATCGCCCGGTGCGGGCTGGTCGAAAAGCAACTCGCCAGTTCGCGCTGCGATGTCTTGAGCGACCAAGTAGGCGCTCGCGTAGGCGGCCTGCGCGTTGGTCATTGGTTTGGCGTTCCTAGCCAACGTTTGGTCTCCGTGTGTTGGGTTTCGAATTTCGTCTGTACGACGCACGCGGAGCCATGGAAACAGAGACTGCTCAATCGCTTTCTGCCCACAATTCGGCCTGGATTTCCATGATTTCCGATGTTTGGCCAGAGGGACCAACAATGTTCCCCTGTATTGCTGGCGTGCAGGGATTGATAGACTAGGCGTCTGACCCGTTCACGCGACCACTGGAGCGACAATGGCGAGGGGGACCTATCCAATGACCAAATTGACCGAGTACCTACACACGGCAGCAGCAGCGCAGTACCTGGGTGTCGCCCAAAACACGATTCGCAAATGGGCTGCTCGTGGCGACATCCCGATGCACCGGAACCCGGCGAATGGATACCGACTGTTCAAACGAAGTGACCTAGACGCCTTTTTGAAAAAGACCGCCCGCCCGATCAAGGTCACCAAGTAAGGCACGACGCAAATAAAGCACGAAGCAAGGAACACGTCCGCATGGCTTTGAAGAAATCCGAACTCTATTCATCCCTCTGGTCTAGCTGCGATGAACTCCGTGGTGGCATGGACGCGAGCCAGTACAAGGACTACGTACTGGTCCTGCTGTTCATCAAATACGTCAGCGACAAGTACGCAGGCCAACCGTTCGCTCCGATCAAAATTCCCGATGGTGCGAGCTTCAAGGATATGGTCGCCCTCAAAGGCAAAACCGACATCGGTGACCAGATCAATAAAAAGATCGTTACGCCGTTGGCGAGCGCGAACCAGTTGTCAGACATGCCCGATTTCAACGATCCGTCGAAGCTCGGTAGCGGCAAGGAAATGGTCGATCGCCTGACCAACCTCATCGCGATCTTCGAAAACCCCGCTCTCGACTTTTCCAAGAACCGAGCCGATGGAGACGATATCCTCGGTGATGCTTACGAATACCTGATGCGACACTTCGCTGTCGAAAGCGGCAAGAGCAAAGGCCAATTTCTTACGCCAGCCGAAGTCAGTCTTATCATGGCTCGGATCATCGGCATCTCGACGACCAAAACCAGTGCGAACACGACGGTGAGCGATCCGACCTGCGGTTCGGGATCTTTGCTCCTCAAGGTCGCGCACGAGGCTCCGACGCCAGTGACGCTCTACGGGCAGGAAAAGGATTCGGCAACTGCCGTCCTGGCCCGAATGAACATGATCCTGCACAACACCCCGACGGCATCCATCGTCCAAGGCAATACGCTTACCGATCCGAAATTCAAGGAAGGGGACTCACTCAAGCAATTCGACTTCGTGGTCGCCAATCCTCCGTTCTCGGACAAACGTTGGAGCACGGGTCTCGATCCCGACAACGATCCCTTCGCTCGTTTCTCCGGGTTCGGTGTCCCCCCTGGCAAACAAGGGGACTACGCCTACCTGCTCCACATCGTGCGTTCGCTGAAGTCCACCGGCAAAGGCGCGTGTATTCTTCCGCACGGGGTATTGTTCCGAGGGAATGCCGAAGCCGACATACGTCGCAATCTGATCCGCAAAGGCTACATCAAAGGGATCATCGGTTTGCCCGCCAACTTGTTCTATGGTACCGGCATCCCCGCTTGCATCGTGGTGATCGACAAAGAGTATGCACAGGCTCGCAAAGGGATCTTCATGATCGACGCCAGTGCTGGCTACATGAAGGATGGACCGAAGAACCGTCTGCGCGATCAGGACATCCACAAGATCGTCGATGTATTCAACAAGCAGTCCGAACTACCACGTTACTCTCGGATGGTGCCGCTCGAGGAAATCGAAAAGAACGACTTCAACCTGAACTTGCCACGCTACATCGACAGCCAGCAAACCGAGGACTTGCAGGACATTGCAGGGCATCTCCAGGGCGGTATTCCCGAAGCGGACGTCCAAGCCCTCGAACGCTACTGGGCGGTGTGTCCCAAGCTCCAGCAGTCGCTGTTCAAGAAGAATCGAAAAGGCTACCTCGATCTCAAGGTCGACAAGGCCGACATCAAAACGACCATTTACGAGCATCCCGAGTTCACCGCGTTCATCGGTGGAATGAACAACCACTTTGGTGCATGGCGTGAGAAAACGTCCAAGACGCTCAAGGGACTCAAGCCCGGATTTCACCCCAAGCAAATGATCGCCAAGCTGTCCGAGAGCCTGCTCGACCACTACCGCCCTCATGGCGACGTATCGATCCTCCATTCCAATCTGTCGATCCTCGATGCCTACGACATCTACCAGCACTTGATGGACTACTGGTCGGAAGCGATGCAGGACGATTGCTACGCGATCTCTGCTGACGGATGGAAAGCCGAGCCGACGCACATCCTGGAGACCGACAAGAAGGGAAAACACAAGGACAAAGGCTGGACGTGTGATTTGATTCCGAAGTCGCTGATCGTGGCGAGGTACTTCGCCAAGGAGCAAGAAGCGATCGACGCCAAGAACGCTGAACTGGAGTCGCTTTCGAGCAAAATGGCCGAGATCGAGGAAGAGCATGGTGGCGAGGAAGGATTGCTTTCGGAACTGGAGAAGGTCAACAAAGCCAACGTGTCTGCACGCATCAAGGAGATCAAGGGGGAAAAAGAGGCCAAAGAGGAGCTGGCCGTCTTGACCGAGTGGCTTGAGCTAAACACCAAAGAGGCCGACCTCAAGAAGCAAGTCAAAGACCTGGAGTCGACGCTCGATGCCAAGGCGTTTGCCCAATACGCCAAGCTGACCGAGACTGACATCAAGTCACTGGTGGTCGACGATAAGTGGTTGGCGACGATCGATACCGACATCCACGGAGAGATGGATCAAATCAGTCAAACGCTCTCGCAGCGAGTTAAGGAACTGGCCGAGCGATACGACAAGCCGCTACCGGTGCTAGCCGAGCAAACCGATGCGATGGAATCCAAGGTTCGATCCCACCTAGATAGGATGGGATTCGCATGGCAGTGAAGAAGGGACACAAGCAGACGGACATTGGAGCGATCCCCAGTGATTGGGAACTAAAACAACTTGGTAGCATCGCAGAGGTTTCAGCTGGTGGAACCCCAAGCAGGGGTGTCCCCGAATATTGGAATGGAGGTATACCCTGGGTTACGACTACTGAAGTTGACTTCGGAAAAATTAAATCAACTTCACAACATATTTCAACAATGGGTCTAAAGAGTTCAGCCGCGAAACTACTGAATCCAGGTACGATCTTGCTTGCCTAGTACGGACAGGGAAAGACTAGGGGTAAGGTAGCAATCCTCGACATCGAAGCAACCAGTAATCAAGCATGTGCTGCGATTGTCCTTTCAGAAACAGTCTCCCGGCCTTTCGTGTTCAGTTACCTAGCAAGCAGATATGACTTCATTCGTGGACTTAGCAATACTGGGAATCAGGAAAATCTAAATGGAGTAATCGTCAAGTCGATACCGATCCCCCTCCCACCTACTCTCATCGAGCAAGAGGAGATCGCCGGCGCGTTATCGGATGCGGATGCATGGATCGAATCGCTCGAGCAACTGATCGCCAAGAAGCGTCAGATCAAACAAGGTGCCATGCAGGAATTGCTTATTGGAAAACGCCGACTACCTGGGTTTGAGATCAATCGAGGGTACAATCCAACGGAGATCGGATTGATTCCGAAGGACTGGAAACTGAAATCTCTTGGCAGTATCTCACATGTATCTGCTGGTGGAACGCCAGGTAGAGGTATTCCAGAATTTTGGAACGAAGGGATACCGTGGGTTACGACTACCGAAGTAAATTTCGGAAGCATTTCAAAAACTTCGCAACATATCTCGGAGTTGGGTTTAAAGAACTCCTCTGCGAAACTACTAAGTCAAGGTACCATCTTGCTCGCCTTGTACGGCCAAGGAAAGACAAGAGGCAAAGTTGCAATCCTCGACATCGAAGCAGCCTGTAATCAAGCATGTGCTGCGATTGTACTTACTGATAGAGTGTCGCGGTTTTTCGTATTCCTCTATCTTACAAGTCGATACGACTTCATTCGTAGTTTGAGCAATACTGGGAATCAAGAAAATCTAAATGGAGTAATCGTCAAGTCGATCCCAATTCCGTTGCCTCCAACGTTTGCTGAGCAAGAGGCAATAGCCGAGACCCTCTCTGACATGGACACCGAGATCGAGTTACTAGAATCGAAGCTCGCGAAAGCACGAGAGGTCAAGCAAGGGATGATGCAGGAGTTGCTCACTGGGAGGATTCGGTTGGTATGAGCGATGAGAGTTCGGAACAAGAATCGAAATCGGTCGAGATCGTCAACTATTTTGTTGATGAAGCGGGAGACGGTGTGCTGTTCGGGCCAAGAGGGCGCAACCGCCTGGAGGATAATGATGCTCGCAGGTTTTTCATCCTCGGTATGGTTCGGTTGGCTGATCAACAAAAAGTTGAGGGCGCTTTGAAAGTGCTACGCTCTCACCTGTTGAGCCATCCGCTGTACGCCACCATCCATACCCTTCGCCAAGAAGTGGGCAAAACGGCTCGTTTCTTTCATGCGAAAGACGACCACGCAGAAGTTCGAGCCAAAGTCTTTGAGACGCTACTGACTCATGACTTCAAGTTTTATGCCGTCATCAAAGATATGCGAGTGGTTCTGGATTACGTTCGAAGCCGAAATCAAATGCACTCGGCGTATCGGTACCATCCCAACGAACTCTACGACCTGACGGTACGAATGCTATTCAAAAATCGATTGCACCAGCATGAGCAAGTCCACATCACGTTCGCTCGCCGTGGAAAATCGGATCGAACTGCATCTTTGAGAGCCCAACTCGAGTTGGCGCGTCAAAAATTTCTTGAAGAGCAAGGCATTCAGAAAGAAACAACGATCACGATTCAGCCTGCACATCCTTGGGATTTTGTTGGCCTCCAAGTCGCGGACTATTGCCTATGGGCCCTACAACGGTGTTACGAAAACCACGAAGCGAGATTCCTGCACGCCCTTTGGCCAAAAGTCTCACTCATCCACGACGTCGATGACAAGACTGCTGCAAAATACGGGCGATACTGGACTAGGAACGATTTGCCACCCGACCCAGAGACAATAAAAAACCGGCGGATATAGGTCGCGCTGGCATTTACGCCTACGACACACGGCATGAAGCCGAGTTTTGTCCGCCGGTGAACGAACTGTACATCCCGCCTTCGCTAGAATCAAGACAACGATCCAGTTTCCAGGGCCGATTTCGTAACAAAGCACCCAAATCACGACATTTCCATGACGATTGGCAAGCCCGAACGCGCCACCCAAGACCGTGTGATCGCGTTGTTCCGTGATGAACTCGAGTATCGATATCTCGGCGACTGGACGGATCGAGCAAACAACTCCAACGTCGAAGAATCATTGCTTACGGACCACCTTCGCGGTGTTGGCTACGATGAACTGCAAATCAATCGAGCGATTTACTTGCTACGTGTGGAAGCCGACAACCATGATCGTGGCTTGTACGAAAACAACAAAGCGCTCTACAAACTGCTCCGATACGGAGTGCCTGTTAAGACCGAGGCTGGGAAGGTCACGGAAACCGTCCATCTGATCAACTGGAAAGCTCCGTCGAAGAACGATTTCGCAATCGCCGAAGAGGTAACCCTCAAGGGTGGCCATGAGCGCCGACCCGACTTGGTGTTGTATGTGAACGGAATCGCTGTTGGCGTGATCGAGCTAAAGAACAGTCGTGTTTCGATTGGGGAAGGAATACGCCAGAGTCTCTCGAACCAACAACCCGAGTTCAATCAGCGATTCTTCAGCACGATTCAGTTGATCTTTGCAGGCAACGATTCGGAAGGGCTTAAGTACGGCTCGATCGAAACTGAGGAAAAATACTTCTTGCACTGGAAGGAAGATGAGTTCGACAACTCAACCTTCAAGCTCGACAAGTACCTTTTGAAAATGTGCCGTAAAGATCGGTTGATGGAACTGATCTATGACTTCGTCTTGTTCGACGGTGGGGTAAAGAAGCTACCTCGCGTGCACCAGTACGTCGGCATCAAGAAAGCACAGACGCAAGTCCAGCAGCGTAAAGGGGGGATCATTTGGCACACCCAAGGGAGTGGCAAAAGTATCGTCATGGTGCTGTTGGCCAAATGGATCCTTGAGAACAACCCGAACGCTCGGGTGGCGATCATCACCGACCGACACGAACTCGACAAGCAAATCAAAGACGTTTTCCATGAGGCAGGCGAAACAATCGCCAGGTGCAGCAGTGGTCGCGATCTAGTCAACCAACTGGGGCAAGCCAAACCGCGACTCCTCTGCTCGCTCATCCACAAGTTCGGTCGGCGCGATGTCGATGACCTCGATGCGTTCATCAAGGACTTGAAATCCAAACCATCCGTGACGGTTGGTGATGTGTTTGTGTTCGTCGACGAGTGCCATCGCACCCAAGGTGGCAAGCTGCACCGCGTGATGAAGGCGATGCTACCCAACGCCGTGTTCATCGGATTCACCGGCACTCCGCTTTTGAAAAAGGACAAGGCGACGAGCCTCGAGGTGTTTGGTGGCTATATCCACACCTACAAGTTCAGCGAAGCGGTCGAAGACGAGATCGTGTTGGATTTGGTCTACGAAGCCAGGGACATCGACCAACGGCTCAGTTCGCCGGAAAAGATCGACCAGTGGTTCGAGGCCAAAACCAAGGGGCTGAACGATTGGCAAAAAGACGAACTCAAAAAGCAGTGGGGGACGATGCAAGCCGTCTTGAGTTCACGCTCGCGGATGGATCGAATCGTTTCGGACATCGTATTCGACTTCAGCGTCAAACCACGATTGTCCTCCCAGCGAGGAAACGCCATTCTCGTCGCCTCCAGCATCTACGAAGCAGCTAAGTATTTCACGCTCTTCCAATCGACACCTCTCAAAGGCAAGTGCGCGATCGTCACTTCGTATAACCCTCAGGCGCAAGACATCACCAAAGAAGAGACTGGGGCCAACACGGAAACCGACAAGCAGTTCATCTACAACACCTACATCGCGCTACTCAAAGGAATCGAGGCCAAACCGAACAAGACCAAAACAGAAACCTACGAGGACGAAGTCAAACGGCAATTCGTGAAGGAGCCAGCCAAGATGAAGCTCTTGGTCGTGGTCGACAAGCTGCTCACGGGTTTCGATGCTCCGTCCTGCACCTACTTGTACATCGACAAGTTGATGCAAGACCACGGTTTGTTCCAAGCCATCTGCCGAACCAACCGTCTCGATGGTGATGATAAGAACTTTGGCTACATCGTCGACTACAAAAACCTGTTCAAGAAGGTCGAAAAGACGATCGCGGTCTACACCTCCGAGCTTGACCATAGCGATCAAGGGGCTGATCCCGAGGTGATGGTCCAAGACCGATTGACCAAAGGCAAACAGCGACTCGACCAAGCGATCGAGCAACTAGCCTTGTTATGCGAACCGGTCGAATCACCGAAAGGGGAGTTGGAGCATATTCACTACTTCTGTGGCAACGTGGAGATTCCAAGCGACCTGAAAGAACGCGAACCCCAACGATCCGCCCTCTACCAAGGGACGGCGTCGTTGGTGCGGGCCTACGCCAACATCGTGGATGAGCTGGATGCGGCTGGATACACCAACAAAGACGTCACTCGTATCCAAAAGCTGCAAAAACACTATTTGGACCTCCGGGAAATCATCAAGCAGGCCAGCGGTGAATCGCTCGATATGAAGGCCTACGAAGCGGACATGCGTCACTTGATCGACACGTATGTGCAAGCTGACGAGCCCAGGAAGATATCGCCATTCGACAACATAGGCTTGCTAGACCTGATCGTCAAAACGGGAATCGCGGACGCGATTGCTCAGAAGTTGTCGTCGATGAAAAACAACAATCGAGCGATCGCCGAAACGATCGAGAACAACGTTCGACGCAAAATCATCAAAGAGCATCTCAACGATCCAGCGTTCTACGAGAAGATGTCGGTCTTGCTCGACGAGATCATTTTGGCCAGGAAAGAGCAGGCCATAGCGTACGAGGAATACCTCAAAAAGATCGCTGAGTTGGTCAAGCAAGTGGAAACGGGACATGCCACAACATTGCCCTCGGCGCTCAACACCCCTGGAAAGCGTGCTTTGTACAGCAATCTCAAGAGCGAGACGATGGAGACAGTTGTCGCCAACTTGATGCTCCGAGAGCCACCACCAGAATATGCAGCCAAACCCGATCCCTATTTGATACTGGCCTTGCGCATCGATGAATCCGTCAAAGCAGCCACCCCTGACGGTTGGCGAGGCGTCCAGGCAAAGGAACAAATCGTCAAGCAAGCGATTTACGTTGTGGTCAATGATATTGGTGAGGTTGAGCGTTTGTTTTTGATCATCAAAGCCCAGAGCGAGTACTAGAGGGTATTGCCATGGTGACCAAAATCAAACTTGGGGAAATCGACGCTGAAGTCACGTTCAAAGCGATCAAGAACGTGCATCTGAGCGTCCACCCACCGCTTGGCCGGGTACGAATTGCTGCCCCTACTCGCATGAAACTCGATACGGTTCGCGTGTTCGCGATCTCCAAGCTCGGATGGATCAAACAGCAGCAACGGAAGCTCGCTGCCCAGGAACGCGAAACCTCACGCGACTACGTCAATCGCGAGAGCCATTACGTTTGGGGCAAGCGGATGCTGCTCACGGTCGTCGAGAAAGACCAACCGCCATCCGTTGCGGTGCGGATCAACAAGATGACATTGGGCGTCCGGCCCGGAGCGGATCGTGGCCAAAGGCAAGAGATCCTGGAGCGTTGGTATCGCGAGCAGATTCGATCCGAGGTTCCGAAGTTGATCGAGCGGTGGGAAAAGCACTTGGGAGTGAAGGTCGAGCGTTTTTTCGTTCAACGGATGAAAACGCGATGGGGGAGCTGCAATCCAGCAACCGCCAGTATTCGATTGAACACCGACTTGGCCAAAAAGCCCATTCAGTGCCTTGAGTACATCGTTGTCCACGAAATGCTGCACTTGATCGAGCCGACCCACAATGCTCGTTTCATCGCTTTGATGGATCGCTACATGCCTCAGTGGCAGGAGCGACGCCAACTACTCAATCGCTTGCCCGTGCGGCACGAGGACTGGGAATACTAGCTTCGCTGAGGCGGACAGGAAAATGAAATCCAAGCCGACCATGCCTCAAAGTCGATTACCATTATGTCACACCTTCAAGACTAACTATATTCCATGCCCATTCCAGACTTTCAAACGATCATGTTGCCCTTCATTCAGTCCCTCCAGAGCGGCGAGACAAGAACCGTACGAGACGTAACCGAATCCCTTGCGGTTCACTTTGGTCTTTCCGATGAAGAACGTCATGAACTCTTGCCTAGCGGGCAGCAAAGCATCTTTAGCAATCGGGTGGCTTGGGCGAAATCGCACCTGAAGAATGCTGGACTCATCAGCAATCCGAGTCGAGGTAAGGTAGCAATTTCCGAGGTCGGTCAGGAAGTACTGCGAAGCAAGCCAATTGCCATCAACTGCAAATTTCTGAAGCAGTATCCAAGTTACCTGAAGTTCATTGGGGCAACCGACTATACGGAGTCGCGCGAGGTCAACCAAGCCGTTGCTGGAGATGCTTTTGAGACGACCAAAACTCCCCTTGAACTCATCGAATCATCTTTGGAGACATTGCGAAAAAGCACCGAAGAAGAACTACTTTCCAAGCTCAAGACCTGTAGTTCAGAATTTTTTGAGCGAGTGGTCGTCCAGTTGCTGAGGGCCATGGGTTACGGCGGAGTCAGCGGTGAAGGTTCTGTTACGGGCAAGTCAGGAGATGGAGATATCGATGGGGTTATCAAGGAGGACAAGCTCGGTTTGGATATCGTTTGCATCCAAGCGAAGCGGTACAGCGATGCAACCGTTGGACGCCCCATCGTCCAGCAGTTTGTTGGCAGTATGGATTTCGTCCAAGCGAATAAGGGTGTTATCCTCACAACGTCCCAGTTCAGTGCGGAGGCTTACGAGTTTGTAGGAAAGATTGTGGGCAAAAAGGTTGTTTTGATTGATGGTCAGAAAGTCGCTGGCCTCATGCTGGATCACAATGTGGGAGTTATCCGTTCCAAAATTTACGAACTCAAAGAAGTTTCCAACGACTACTTCGATGAAGATGAAGGTTGAGCAAACAATCAATGACCACGGACCAACCCATCCGTGCACCCGATCAAATCCGCCAGGACTGCGCTCCCAAGCTCCGTGGCGTACAAGTCAGCGATCACTTCCAAGCGATCCTCGGATGCTTGCTAAGTAAGTGAACACTGGACATCACCACGCTTAGTCGAAATGGTTGTCACTTCAGCAGATGTTCTTGCTCAGTGGATGAGAGGCTCTCAGACGTAACATAGATTTCGATAGTTGTCGGGCCGAGTAATTTTCCATTCCATCCCCATCCCTGCACGTTTCCTGGGCCATAGCCGAATCCATAACCAGAAAAGCCACCATTCTCCCACCAAATACACGGTACGCCTTCAAAGCCTTGCTGCCCGATGATTCTCGACCTGTCGAAGATGCCCATTTGTCGGCCTCCCCAAACTATTTGATTGGATCCCTCCCATCCGTATCTGGCATCGCTACTGACTGTTCCGATCTTAGCCTTCGACATTGGGATCACGACATATGTTTTTGGATCGAGCTGCATTTTTAGGAACTTGATGTCATCTGGAACAGTCGCGAGTGGGATGGCAAATCGATTTGCGTCTCGGGAGTCGGAGTTCCAAACAGCGGGATCAGCCGATCTAAATACGAGCAACCACTTTCCGTTCAGTTGCGTTGATGAAATGCCCGATTGAACTATTTGATCGACTCGCTTCGATGCTCTGTCGCTCGTAATCCCCGACAAACGAGGCAAGGCTATCTGATACCAGTGGCCAGCCCGGATTTGCATTTCCTTGCTCGTCAATCGGTCATGTTTCTGTGCCAACTCCCACCAAGCGTCCCCTAACTGCACTTGCTCTTGCGGCGACGTGGCCCCCTGGAGTTCCTGCTTAGCAACGGCGCTCAAGTCTTCGTGCGAACCAATTGCCAACATGTTTAAGCCTTTTTCCCAATCATCTTCGACGAAGCAAAGGTATTTCCCAATGACAAAATTGGCGTTCGGGTCTGCTGGGTTATCACTTAGCACAATCCTTGCTGCCCTCGCTTCCTCAAGTAATTCATTCAATTCCGCGACCTCAGCGATTCTAGTTTTGGCTAGCGCTACCAAGTCTTTGTCTCGAGCCTTCTGAGCTTCTGCGAGCGCTAGCTTGCCAAACAAGGCTGCCACGATCAAATCGCCGTTCCGAACAGCGTGGTCTAGTAGATTGATGGCCTCTTCTGCATGGGACTTGCGTAATGATTGGTTCTTGTTTGTGGTTACGAGTTCCGAAAGCACTGCCGCTTTCAACTGAATGGCGTCGACATTGAATTTCTCCGCAATCAGGTCAATTGTCCGAAACGCTTGCTGCATGTCACTTGACTGAGTCGAATAGTCCATGGCCAGTTTCAGCATGACATACTGGCTTTCTGGATCATCTAGGGTTTGACTGGCCTTTTCGAACAGTTTCGTTGCCAAGGCTCGCTTCTCAATAGGCGTCTTGGCCTTTGCGAAATCGCTTCCATAGACCTCTTGAATGAGCTTGGTTGATTTGTCCTGTGCGACTTCGTCGGGAATCAACCGCTTGTCTGTGACTTCCTGTGCCATTACGAACCAAGTCGGTGTTATCGCCAAAAAAAGTGCAATAACTGAGCATGAGGGACTGACGCTCAATAGTCTATCAATCGCGGTTGAGCGTTGAGCCACTTTCGCGGGCTGGCTTTGTGTGGCTGCGATTTTCTGTTCGCGGGTCGGTGGCGAGCCAATTAGAGTAATTGGTCTCTCTTCTAATTCTATAAAAACGCCTCGCTGAAGAGCT
>JBGSHV010000010.1:0-94089 GCA_041752005.1 Pirellula sp.
GGCGGCTACGGTGGCGGCGGTGGTGATCGCAGTGGCGGTGACCGTGGCGGCTACGGTGGAGGCGGCGGTAGTGGCGGCAAACGACCTTATCGCGACCACTAATTGTCCTCCGATCATGATCGTTTTGTCCTTCGATCATCATCGTTTTGCCTTACGATCGTTATCGTTGCGGATAGGTCGATTTGCAAACCACCCATCGGCGCGATCTTTGAATCACCTAGCAATCGCATTGAGACATCAATGCGATTTTTTGTTTATCCTTCGAACCTATGGCTATTTGAGGCGATGCATCCCCGTGGACAATTCATGAAACCCCAAAGGAGACTCGCTAACTACACTGCCGTCTTTTTCACTTTCGCCCGAAATAGCCTCATTCGCGATATGACCTTTCGCGGGAATTTCTTGCTCGATTGCATCTCGAGCTTGGCATGGCTGTTGATGAACCTCGGCTTCTACCTGCTTGTCTTTCATCACGTGCGCAGCATCGGGGTTTCAACGGGGTGGGGGGCGAATGAATTTTATGTATTCCTCGCAACAACCTGGATCATCAATTCGATTGTCCAATCATTCTTGATGCCCAATGCCCAGGAGTTCAGCGAATTGATCCGAACCGGTGGACTCGACTTCGCGCTTTTGAAACCCATCGATACGCAGTTCCTGATTTCGTTCCGACGCGTCGAATGGGCGTCGCTCAGCAATCTTGCAATGGGGATTGTGATCCTGATCGTTGCGCTTTGGCGATTGCAGGGACGATCCGATCCACCATGGCACCTCGATCCCGCCATCGCCCTGCTGTACTTCGTGTACTTGGTGTGCGGTGTGGTTCTGTTTTACAGCCTCATCATCTGTCTAGCGGCAACGAGCATCTGGCTCGGACGCAACCAGAGCCTTTATGATTTCTGGTTCTACATCACCAACTTCGCGCGCTACCCCATGGAGATTTATCAATCGGGTTGGGGATTGCCCCTTTGGTTCGTGTTCACGTTCATTTGCCCGATCTTGGTCATCGTCAATGTCCCCGCTCGATTGCTAGCCCAGCCTCTAGTCCCCCGGCAAGGCTGGGAGTGGGGTCTGGCAGCATTTGCGTTTGCCGCTACCATCGCATCGCTCGCCATCAGTCGATGGGTTTTCCAAAAAGCACTGCGTAGCTACTCAAGCGCCAGCAGTTGACATCCGCAAGCACGTAGGGCAAGGGACCAGGAATCGATCATGTCTCGAGTTTTCGTCCGAGATATTCAACCGCAAACTCAAGTAGATGAAGTATTTCGCATCAGCGATCGACAGATCCGTGCGAATCGTCAAGGCAATTCGTACTTGTTATTGCAGTTGCACGATCGTACCGGAACGATTTCCGGTATGCGTTGGAACGCCGACGAACGCATGGCCGAGCGATTTCCAAAAGGCTCCTTTGTCCGTGTACAAGGCACCTCGCAATTGCACAATGGAATGTTGCAGTTGATCGTCAATCAAATGCTGGCCGTTGATGCCTCGCAGATCCAACCCGAGGACTTCGATGCGCTGGATCGGGATCGTTCCAGACAGCACTGGTCACGCTTGCTCGAAATCCTCACCACACTCCAAGACCCAACCATCCGTAGCATCTGCGAAGCATTCACTACCGAACCAGCGTATGCATCGGCCTTGCAGCTCGCCCCAGCGGGCATCAAAACCCACCACGCTTACCCTGGCGGCTTGCTCGAGCATATCGTCTCGCTTATGGAACTCGCCAACTTCGTCGCGGGACATTACCCGAACGTCGATCGCGACTTGTTGATCGCAGGAGCGTTGGTTCACGACCTGGGCAAGTTGCAAGAGCTGAGTTTTGAGAACGAACTGAACTACACCGACGAAGGTCAGATGCTGGGGCATCTGGTCCAAGGCGTAGCGATGATCGAATCGGTCGTGCACCGCTTGGAAAGCGAAGGCGTTGCGATCGATCGCAAACGCGTCTTGCGACTCGAACATATCGTGGTCAGTCATCATGGTGAACTGGAACGCGGGAGCCCCAAAATTCCGATGACGCTCGAAGCCCTCGCGTTTCAATTCCTAGATGAGATGGACGCGAAATTGAATGCAGCCAACGAGCTCGTCCAACAGGATAGAACGCGGGATCCATGGACCGCCTTTCATCCTATTTTGGGTCGACGATTGTTCAAAGAGAGCTTTGGTCAGCGCGATTGACGTGGCCTGACCGACTCCTCCGTGGCATAGCGAGCGACAAACATTTCTGCAGCACCGCGCGCGATCCGTAGGCGCTCTTTACCTTCAGGTACCGGCGCATTCTTGAGCAACTGCGGCCACACCACGAACGATTCCAACAGAGCCAAATGCTGCTTGGCCGCGAACGGTACATCGCACGAAATCAATCGCCGTTGACGCTTGGCACACCGAATCCAATCGCTCAACGACCCTTCAAAAATCTTGGCATTTCCGAACAAAGTGTTGGCCAATTCCGGACTATCGAGAAACCTCGAAACCAAGATTCGAATCCGCTGACGGGAGTCCGGTCGGCAATGGAAATCGATCACGCTCCGGCTAAATGTCCTCAGCTGCTGCAGCAGTGAGGTGGTCGAATCGTACTGGAAATGGAACGCCGTAGCTGCATCTGCCTTAAGTTGATCAACGATTTCGACGAACAACAAGTCCTTGCTAGGAAAATGATTGTAGACCGTCCGCTTCGAGACATTTGCGTGCTGAGCGATGGAGTCCATACTAGCATGATCGAAGCCGAAACGATGGAAGCAATCGGTGGCTGCATTCACAATTGCTGACCGTTTTTGAGCTTTGAGCGTCGCCTCGGCCGTTGTCTGCGAAATATGATTCATGCTGGTCACTCGCCTGCCCCCCTTCTCAATATTCCCGTCCCAATAACTCTCGCGAAACAAAATGTTCGGACCAGCAAAAATCCGAGTGGCGGAATATTGACGGAAAACTACACTATACCGGTTGCGCCTCGACTTGAAAAACTACACTGTGTAGTTTACCTCCCTAGTTTAGTCTACATGAACAGTGGCGGTAAGGAAGGTGGAGACCAATGTCCTACCACCGCAAGCAAAAATTTTTGTTCGACGGAAGACTTCAAACCCATGACCTTTCGAACCGCATTTCCGATGGTGTGCCTAATCGTGGTTGGGGCATGCCTGGTGTCCGTTGGCTGCCGACCGGCTGAAAAGGCCGCATCCGAGCCACCGCCTCGGCCGCCGGCCGAGGTCGTGCCGGAACTGGCTGCTGTCGATAAGGACGTCATCGACTACCGCGTCTTCACCGGACGTACCGCAGCCGTTGCCTCGGTCGATATTCGAGCACGCGTCAGCGGCTTTCTCGTCCAATCGCCCGAACGGCCTTCGAGTGCACCGTCCGATTCCTCGACTACTAAACGCAGTGAAGACTTTACCGTTACGGTACGAGAGGGGGAAATGGTGCATGGCCCGCGTGCCCCGGAAGGCACGCTTGTCCCTGAAGGCACAACTATCTCAAAAGGCACACCTATTTTCGAGATCGATCCTAAGCCTTATCGACTGGCGCTGGCCCAAGCCCAAGGGACGTTGCTGGCGACCGAGGCACAACTCGTACGCTTGCTCGAGGAAAAGGGTCGCGTCGAAGAATTGACCAAGAACAATGCGATCAGCCGATCCGAGTACGATCTGGCGGTAGCTAACTACGCTGAAACGCAAGGACGAATCGACAATCTTACGGCCACTGTCGAGCGTGCCAAACTCGATCTCGAATTCACCCGCGTGACCTCACCCATCGATGGCATTCTGGGGCGGTCCACCATCACGCTCGGAAACTTGGTCACTGCCGACATGACCGTCCTGACAACCATTGTTGCGACGGACCCGATCTATGTCTACTTCGACGTCGACGAGGACTCTTTCCTTAAGTACCGCGAATTGGTCCGGTCTGGAGAACTTCAGGGGTCGACGGCGAACGCCGTCCAGGTGGACATGGCGCTGACTCGCGACGAAGGGTTTCCCCATCGAGGCACCATCGACTTTCAAGAAAACACGACTGACCCAGACACAGGGAACACTAAACTTCGAGCCGTTTTCACAAACCAACAGAGAGAGATTTCCGCGGGCCTTTTTGCCCGCGTCCGCGTCCCATTTTCCAAGTCCTATCCGGCCATCGTGGTTCCAACCGCTGCTCTGGCCATGGACCAACAAGGCCGATATGTATGGACCGTCAACTCAGATCGACGTGCCCAACGAAAAGGAGTGCAAATCGGGAGTTCAAAAGGAAACATGACGGTCATCACGCAAGGCATCGCGGAAGGAGATCGGATCATCGTCGAGGGGCTCCAAAAGGTCCAGGAAAACACCGATGTCGTTTGGAATGAGGACAAGGACGGCAAGGCTGAGAAGGTAAAGGACCCAGGGATCAATCCTTCGAAAGCAACGCGCTCCGGCGACGTACAGCCAGGAATCGAAGCTTCGGCCGAGTCCAATCGCTCGAACGCTGAGGCTGGCAAATGATTTCCAATTTCTTCATCTCGCGACCGGTCGCGGCCAATGTGATCGCGATTCTGACGGTAATCCTCGGTGCTGTGGCGGCTATGTCGCTTCCAGTGGAACGCTATCCGAATATCACACCGCCGACCATTCAGGTTACCGCCAATTATCCCGGTGCAAACGCGTCGGTCATGGCCCAAACCGTCGCCTCTGTCCTCGAGCCGCAGATCAATGGCGTCGAACGCATGCTCTACATGTCGTCGACATCCTCCTCCAACGGCTCATACTCGCTGACCATTTCTTTCGAAGTCGGCGCGGATTTGGATCAAGCCCAAGTGTTGGTTCAGAATCGTGTCTCGCTGGCCGAACCATTGCTTCCAAGCGAAGTGCGCCAACAAGGTTTGAGTGTCAAAAAGCAATCGACCAACATCCTGCTGGTGGCTTCCTTGACCAGCCCCAGCAAAGCCTTCGATAGCCTCTTTCTAGCCAACTACGCAACCTTGAGGCTGCGCGATGAGTTATCGCGCATCGATGGGGTTGGAGAAGTCACCGTCAGCGGTAGCGGCCCCTATGCCATGCGGATCTGGGTGGATCCAAGCAAACTAGAATCGCGTGGTTTGACGTTTCAGGATCTCCTGGTGCAACTTCGTCAACAGAATGTTCAGGTCGCAGCCGGTGCAATCGGACAGCCCCCCCTGGCAACGCCACAAGATTTCCAACTAACGATCACGGCCCTCGGGCGACTAACCGATCCTGAACAATTCGAAAACGTGATTATCAAGAACTCAAAGGAGTCCGGCCTTACCTACCTGCGAGATGTCGCACGCGTCGAACTCGGTGCCCAATCGTACGATAGCTTCGCGCAACGCGGGGGCATCGAATCGGCGAGCGTACTCATTTATCAATTGCCCGGTGCGAACGCATTGGAGGTTGCCGATAGGGTACGCAGTGCGCTCGACAAACTCTCGCAATCGTTCCCAGAAGGGATGGATTACGACATTCCTTTTGACACGACCTCCTTCGTATCGGAAGCCATCAGCGAGGTCTACAAGACCCTGTTCGAGGCAGGAATCTTAGTGCTGGCCGTTATCCTGGTCTTTCTTCAAGACTGGCGAGCCGTATTGATCCCCGCAACCACCGTACCGGTCACCATCATCGGCGCGTTCATTGCCATGCCTTTCTTGGGATTCTCGATCAATCTCTTGACCCTCTTCGGCTTGGTACTCGCCATCGGCATCGTGGTTGATGATGCGATCGTCATCGTCGAGAACGCTGCCAAGCATATCGAACGCGGTGAAATGCCCAAAGAAGCGACCATCAAGGCCATGCGGGAAGTAACCGGTCCGGTCATCGGCATTACTGCCGTTCTGATGTCGGTGTTCATACCCACCATCTTCTTGGGGGGGATCACGGGCGAGTTGTACCAACAGTTCGCACTGACGATCGCTGCCACCGCTATCCTCAGCGCGATCAATGCCTTGACCCTTAAACCTGCACAATGCGCTGTGTGGCTTCGTCCGCAACGCAAGAAGAATATTTTAGCCCGCGGCTTCAATCGCATTTTTCAAAGCATCGAAGACGCATACGCACATTCCCTGGGCGGCCTGCTCCGATGCTGGCCCTTGGTACTCGGCGTATTCGCAGTTACCGTGGCTGGTACGTTCTATTGGTACACTCGGCTACCAACGGGTTTCTTGCCCTCCGAAGATCAAGGCTACCTGATCACGGCTGTTCAATTGCCTGACGCTGCGTCTCAGGATCGGACCAAAGCCGTGATCGAGGAAATGAACGCGATCTTGACCGAAACTCCAGGCGTTGAAACGTGGTTCACTCTCGGTGGAACGTCGCTGCTCGAAGGCAGCCAAGCTTCCAATGCTGCGACCGTATTTGTGCGAATGGATCCATGGGACGATCGCCGCACCCCAGAGCTGCAACAGGCGACGATCGTCGAGGACTTGTCGCGCCGCTTCGGTAGCATTAAGGATGCCTTTATCCTGGTCATCACTCCGCCTGCCATTCAGGGTTTAGGGGTCAGTGGTGGATTTGAGATGCAAGTCGAGGATCGGGGTGGTGTTGGTCTGCCCGAACTCCAGTCTGCGATCGGGCGACTGACGGATCGCGCAGCCAAAGATCCATCGCTGCTGCGTGTGAATTCGACCTTTCGTGCAGGCGTTCCACAATTGTACGCAGACATCGATCGCGACCAAATCATGGCCATGCGCGTGCCAATCGGTGAAGTTTTTGCGACCATGCAGGCCGCATTGGGATCTGCTTACGTCAACGACTTCAATAAATTCGGTCGTACCTTTCGCGTCAGTTTGCAGGCCGAATCGGAATACCGCGACGACGTGGATGACATCCGTAAACTCAAAGTCCGTAACGAAGACGGTAACATGGTCTCGCTGGGTAGCATCATGAGTATCGAAGAATCCTTCGGCCCACAAATCATTCGTCGGTTCAATCTTTATCCCTCGGCAACCGTAACTGGATCTGCTTCGCCTGGGAACAGCTCGGGGCAAGCGCTGACGCGGATGGAACAGCTCGCCAAAGAAGAATTTTCGAGCAGCATCGGCTACGATTGGAGTGGAGTCTCACTCCAGGAGAAGAACTCCAAAGGAGAAGGCATCTATATCTTTGCACTGGCGGTGCTGCTGGTGTATTTCATCCTCGCGTTTCTCTACGAAAGCTGGATACTGCCGCTGGCGGTGATCCTCGTCGTTCCTCTCGGCCTCTTGGGAACCGTCGCCGCCGTCTCCTGGAGCGGCATGGACAACAACATCTACGTTCAAATTGGCATCGTTCTAATCATTGCTTTAGCGAGCAAAAATGCGATCCTCATTGTCGAGTTCGCACGCGAATTGCACGAGGGTGGGATGACGGTTCGCGAAGCTGCCATCGCTGGTTCCAAAGCCCGTTTTCGCCCGATCTTGATGACCTCCATCGCGTTCATCCTCGGAGTCTTTCCACTCGTGTTTGCTACAGGTGCGGCCGCCGCCAGCCGTCGCGCTCTTGGAACCGCAGTCTGTGGCGGCATGATCACATCGACGGTCCTGGCCGTATTCTTCACTCCGGTATTTTTTACCGTGTTCCAATGGCTAAGTGATGCACTGACCCGTACGCCTCATCCGTCGCGCGAGTCGGCAGCAGTAGATCTATCAACGTCGCAAAATTCACAGGAATCGTCGCCGACCAGTTCCTAACCAACGCGACAAACGAACGTTGGGTCAGCCGCTATGGCCGAGCCGTTTTGGGGCCGACGGAATGTCGATCTTGTGCTGCGCGCCATGGATTTTCCCCATCTCTGCCGCAGACGGATCGTGTCGATACCGCCCCGAACGCGAACCCCGAGAGAGCTGAACATCGCATTCGGCCGACAGCCATTCGGCGGACGCTTGATGCACACTCAGCGATCGTAGCTGTACCAAAGACTTGTTGGCTGTGCTTTGCGACTCACCTGACGTGGGACTTGATTTCTCGTGCGGAACATCGCGGGGCAAACTAGCGACGTAGCCTTCGGCATACGATACTCCGCTGCCGCGCGCATATCCCCCGTACAACCGTCGCGCAGCCGTAGCAATCGTGATCAACAATTCGCGAAAGAGTCCGACCGCATTCTCGACATCCGCCCTGGGGCCATAAAAAAAATAGAGCGTGCGATGACCTCGACGAGCAACATACCACTGAGACATCGGAAAAATGACCTCAGTGACGTAGTTTGCCAGACCGTTTTCCCATGCACACGAACGGGAGCCATTGAGAGGACATGCCAACCGGGTGAATTGCATCGTATCGAGCTCGTCCTTTCCTGCGATATCCTCCCGTGTCAAATTATGACGAAGCATTAAGCTTTGCATCATCCGCAAAGCGTTCTCACGCTCGCTATCAGTGCTGGCGTGATTTTTGGCCGTGTTGTCGATCGCTTTGAGGCGGCCCAGGATCTTCTCGAATTGCTCTTGCGTCAGATCCGTCGCATGTTTGCGGGGTTCGCTAAACGTTGTGTTGACGCGCGCTGTCGCAGTGGGAGTCCAATAAGCCTCAACTACATAGGCTCCCTCATCCCGCGGATCCCATGTGTCGTGCAATGTTCCATCGCAAATGGTGAACAGATGACCATTGAGTCGGTCAGGTTTCCTACACGATACGATTACGATTCCATTTGGGAAATCCATTTCTTCGACCAACAGTCCATGGTCATCATGAGCAGCATCGAGGGCCTGCCGCTTCCAGCCCGCATTGCTCAAATAATCCTCGATGATGCGATCGATCACTCCCTCACGTGGCGATGATCCGAGCATGCTCGCGATTTGCTGATAGACGTCTCGGTAGATTGCGCCGGTGGCCAGCGCGATGGCCCGCGTCACACAATCTCCAGTCAGTCCAACAAATCCACCCGCCGATCGTCCTCCATCGTCCCATTGAAACGTATGAATACTTGGCATGGTGAGATCGTTGGCTTTCGAAGGGGAAGATGCGAATTGAAAAAATACTAAGGCTGGACGCGAACGTCAAGTTCACCGTAAGCAACCGGTCTGCAATCGCCCCATGTCTGCAACGACGCGTCCATGGCTGCAATTGTTCGTTGGACGCGCTGTCGCACCAACTCTTGACCTTGGTCAATCACGACGACTTCTTGATCCATATCGATCCAATCGTCGCGCAATAGAAGCGTGACCGCACTCGCATCGGAATGTTCGAAGCGGATGGTCTGACCGTCCGCTTCCACCACCACCAAAGCCCGCTCCGGCAAACCCGATCGTTCAACTCGCAACCAATAGAACCTCGGTTCGACAACATCGTCTTGCTTCCATACGATACGTTTCGGAAAACTGTTGCGGACAAAACCTTGCATCCAGGTGAGAGCCTCAGCGTCCTGACGCTCCATCCAATGCCCTTTGCCTTCGTGCAGTTTGACGAAGTGAACATAGCCTTCCGGATCTGCCTTGCGCAAGTCCTCGAGTTTGCCCTGCCACTGCTTCGCGATCTCGTTGCGGTTGTACGCTGTGTCCTTGGCCCCCATGTGAATGGTGAAGGGCAAGTTTCGCAGACTCAGTGGTGAGGTTTCGTTGGGATGGCCTGCCATCATGGATGCAGCTGCAAAACGATCGGCCATTCTCGGGGCCACCTGATACACACCATCGCCACCTGCAGAGTATCCCATCAGAAAGACACGATCGGGATCGACGTCTTCAAAAAGTACCATGTCTTCAATCAATCGATCGAACATCGCGTCGATGTGCCCTTGATGCCAGAGGTCCCATGTATCGGTCGGCGCCCGGGGTGCGACGTAGACTCCCTCCTCGAGTTTGTAGAGTTTTTTCTGGTTCTCCCATTGGCTGTCATTGACCCGGGCCGGAGCACCACCGCCTCCATGCATCGAAATGTAGAGACTTCTCCCCGTAGGTGGCTTCTCTCCGAACACCTTAAAATCAAACGGCATCTTGAGTTCACCCAGAGCAATGACGCGTGCGTCGAACTCTACACGTCGTTCCTCACGCATTCGACTGCGATGATCGTCGACCAGCAATTTCTCCACCCTCAAGGCCTCAGCCAGCGTTAAACCTACGTTTGCAAACGCTTGGTCCTTAAGGGCAGGACGCTGCGATGCTTCCAATTTCAGGTAGTCGGTCAATGCGTTGATCGGATCGACCGATTCATCGTCGGCGGATAGCGCGTGGTCTTCGGGAACATAGGACGTCAGCAGGCCAGGCTTCGCCTCGCAACGTATCGTTTCGTTCCAAGTCTTAGGGCCCAATCGAAACGCAACGTCATAACTCGCTCCTTCGCGGAGGTAATGATGGAGGTGATCGTTGGCATCGAATCCCTCGTCGTTCGTCGTTCCGTCTAGGACCTCGGCCCCTTGATCATCAGTGATTCGCACCTGGACGCGTACCCGCGATCGCGTCTTCGAATCCAAAACACGAATCGAATACATTTGTGTCCCGTCAGGTGGCTTGCGTCCAAGCCCTGTGTAACGATCGGTAACATTGACTGCCGAAACGTAGTCGATCGAGCGATCCCATACGAGCGGGAACGACAAAGGCGTTTTCTGGAAACTGACCGCATAGATCGCGTGACGAGGTTCGTCGCGCAGGGCCGTCGACGCCCGACCAATAAACCACGCTTGATCAAGACTGTTGCCAGATGGTTCCGCTGCACCCGTAAAATGCCAGCCATCATCCCAAACCTCGATCCATGAATGGTTGCCACTATTGTCGGACCATAAAGGCGTCCCAACAAATCGGGCAGGGATGGCCAAAGCACGACACGCATCGATCAACAGGACAGACAGCCCCGTGCACGATGCCAATCCCGACTTCATCGATTCATAGGGGTTTTGATCCGCTTTTGTCCGCTGCGTCGAATACTTGACACTCACCAACGGAAACAATCGCTGATTGAGCAGCGCTGCTGCATGCGCTGGGGACGTTGCACCTTCGATCAACGGGGCAAACCGTTCGCGAAAGTCAGCACGCCACGATTCTCGGCCTTCGTTGATGTTGGCGTATGGAAGGATATTGTTGAGAAAAATGTCTTTGGGAATCTGATTCGCCCATGGGGAACTCTCAAGCGCCGCATGGGCAAGGGAGATCTCGTTTTGGAGAAAGAACGCGGATAGCGAGATCAAATCGCGCTCTGGCATGTTGGTGACTAAAAAGGCGGACGACTCCCAATGCGAGTCCGAGGCGCTGCAAAGCAGCTTTTCCAGTTCGACACGGTTACTCCCAGCGAGCTCTAAGGCTTCGACCATCGGTCGCGACCAATTCCTAATCGTAAGTTCCGAATCCTGGGTCACGGTTCCGACGTCCCACGTTCCGTCCTGACGAACTAAGGCGATCGAAGCTCGGAACGTGGCATCGTCGCGGAGCATCGGCATTGCAACCATCGCATCGCCATTCGAGTTCTCTGGAGCCCAGCCCAACACTTCCCACGATTCTGCGGGTCCGCCATGAAGTCGCGTGTACTCGCGCTGGCGATGGTACGTTTCCATCAACGCATCTCGGAGCGCTAACTCAGGATACGGCGTTGCGTGAATAAGTTCTTCTGCGGACTGAAACTGCACAATTCCCCAGCGTTCTGGGCGATGCATGTCAATGATCCCTTGAGGTGACCAAACCCAGTTGTCCTCGGGTGGTCCGGGCGTTTTGCGATAGCCACCGTCGATCGCTTCGTACTGCCACTCCACACGCGAAAAACCCATGCGCCATCGATCGCCTGCTTTGGGTGGACAATCCGCGCGTGATATGCTGCGCAGGCTCGCGAAGGGGATCGCAATTTCAATCGTCCAACCTCGATCGGTGTCCGATGGATCATTGATGGTTCCATGCAATTGGACCGCGGTCCTCAGGCCTTCGATCTCGTACCCATTGTCTGCTTTTCCTCCATCTTTGTAGGGGCGATCAAGGAACAGATCCCAGGTCGTATTGAGCGCGTTGAGTTCGAGTTCGGCGTAACGATGGTTGTCTCCATCCGGATCGATGAAAACCTCAAAATCATTGTCCTGAAAAATGACGGCATCGTGCTCACGAATCGTCCCCTGGAGATGCGGTTCCATCAACTCCGCAGCGATGTAAAGATGCGTGTCATCCCATAGCAATTTGGCTCGCGTAGGGTGCAAGGGCGCAGGAAGGGAAGCTCCGCGTATGTCAAGAAACTCCTCAGTCCAACAGCCGTGCGACCACTCTTTATCCTCAATCTGGCCGTCGATCTGGATAGGGGATACGACCCGCAACGCCACCACATGGCGCGGTACGATGTCTTGCATCGCTTGCCATTCCCCCCGCGGATCTATTTCCTCGCGTGAAGATGAGGATTGCCCACAAGCATTCGAAGCTGCGAAGTTCAACTCGAGCAACCATCCCATCGCCATGCTTAGTACAACCAAGCAAGCCTGCACTGTCCTATTCGTACCCGATTTCGACATTCCAATTCCTAACGTTTTTCCTGAGGTCCTTGGAAACCAAACGATTCACTTCGCCTTGCCTGCATTCTAGCAACAATTCAAATGGATTCGTCGAGGATGCGTCGCACCCATTCAATTTCAACACGCGACGGCATCAACGATCCTGACGATTTTCCGCGACCACGCATCGAACCATGCAGTTGATTGCAACCACTCTCAGTCAAAATCTGGCGTGCGTTGCCGGAATCGATCCCACCAGCGGGCAAAATCTCGATCGTCTCCCCGAATGCGGATTGCAAGCTGGCCAGGCGGTCGATGGAATCGAGCGCATGTTCTGAACCTCCGCTGGTCAAAATTCGATGGAAACCTAAGGCGATCAACTTAGGGATGCAATGCATGGGTTCGATCAGGGTATCAAACACTCGATGCAGTACCAGCGTGGCACCCGGTCGTTCGGATTCCGCGATACGGACTATCGAATCCAAAAACTGCCAGTCCAGAGAACGATTGGGCAGAGACGCGCCGACCGCGATTCCGTCGACTTCTTCTTGGAGAGCTCGCTTGGCTTGATCAAGCATGAGGGACCGCTCGTCCGAATCGTATTCGAAGTCACCTCCGCGGCATCGGACCAATACGATGATAGGCCTCTGTGTCCATTTGCGAATACAAGGAACCCACTCCATGGGCGGCGTGATTCCTCCCACTTCGAGCGATTGGCACAATTCCAAGCGATCGGCACCCGCCATTGTCGCTAGGTGAGCCGCCTCTAAACCAGCGACGCAGACCTCAAGAACAGCCGCAGACATTGGAATACGCATTGAAATCCTCTGGCGTTTTTCGTTTCCAGAGTTTAGGGGGCTTGCTAAACGTGTTGAAAACCACCATCATACCGCTCGCGCCCGCAGGCATGTCGGTCGTTTGCAGTGATCTCCAATCTTCGAGAGCTCGCGATCGAAAACCCTTCGCTGGTGGGCTTTTCCATCCTCTTCCTCGCGGAGTTCCAGCCAGTCATGAAAGTTAATCGTGCTTTTTCAATTCCATGTGCGGTGCTGCTCGGCCTGAGCATTCTCACCGTGCTCTCCAACGCTGCATTCGCCCAACAGACGAGCAAGCCTAACATCCTGGTAATCTGGGGCGACGATATCGGGACCTGGAATATCAGCCACAATAATCGAGGCATGATGGGCTTTAAGACGCCCAACATCGACCGCATCGCCAAGGAAGGAGTCGCGTTCACCGACTACTACGGCCAGCAAAGCTGCACGGCCGGTCGCGCCGCGTTTATCAGTGGCAGTGTGCCAATCCGCTCTGGCATGACCAAAGTCGGCATACCAGGCGCAAAGGAAGGCTGGCAAAAAACCGATGTCACCATGGCCACGGTCATGAAAAGCCTCGGCTATTCAACAGCGCAATTCGGCAAGAATCATCAGGGGGACCGCGACGAGCACTTGCCGACGATGCATGGCTTCGACGAGTTTTTCGGAAATCTCTATCACCTCAACGCGGAAGAAGAACCGGAGAACGAAGACTACCCGAAAGATGTGGTACTACCCAGCGGCAAGAAATTTGGCGACGTCTTTGGACCTCGCGGCGTTTTGCGTTGCAAAGCCGACGGCAAAGGTGGCCAGACCATAGAAGACACCGGCCCGCTTACCAAGAAGCGCATGGAGACGGTCGATGAGGAAACACTAGCTGCGGCCAAGGAATTCATCACGCGTCAGCACAAGGCGGGCAAACCGTTCTTTTGTTGGTGGAATGGTACGCGGATGCACTTCCGAACCCACGTCAAGGACGCGAATCGCCACCAAGGCAATGATGAGTATACCGACGGCATGATCGAGCACGATATGCATGTCGGAGAGTTGCTCAAATTGCTCGATGACCTTGGCATCGCCAACAACACGGTGGTCCAATACTCCACGGATAATGGACCGCATTTCAATACATGGCCCGACGCAGGCACCACCATCTTCCGAAGTGAAAAGAACTCCAATTGGGAAGGAGCTTACCGGGTTCCAGCGTTCATTCGATGGCCTGGGAAATTCCCCGCCGGTGTTACCCTCAACGGCGTTGTTTCACATGAAGATTGGCTTCCGACCTTTGCCGCCATTGGAGGCGATGCCAAGATCAAAGAAAAACTGCTATCCGGGATTGAACTCAACGGGCGAAAATACCGCAACCACATCGATGGCTACGATCTCAGCGAATACTTGATGGGTAAGACTGAGGAATCACCTCGCAAGGAGTTCATCTATGTCAACGATGACGGGCAAGTCGTTGCGCTGCGCTACAACGCTTGGAAAGGTGTTTTTCTAGAAAACCGAGGACAAGCATTTGAAGTGTGGCGGGAGCCCTTCGTTGAACTGCGAGTTCCACTTCTTTTCAATCTCCGGCGAGATCCATTCGAACTCGCGCAACATAACTCCAACACGTACAACGATTGGTTCCTGGACCGTGTGTACCTCCTAGGACCCATGCAACAATTTGCCGGGAAGTTTCTGATGACGATGAAGGATTATCCACCCAGCCAAACTCCTGGCTCGTTCAATTTGGAAAAAGTCCAGAAGCAGATCGAGGCTTCGATGAGTGGGCAATAGTCCTTTGGGTTGACACTCCTGCAGCCTCGTGGATGCAAGTATCCGCGAGGCTGAGTGCGAATTTTCATCTTAGCCGCAGGTGCAAGCCGCCCAGCCAAAGCTAGGGCCCAGTTCCAGTTTCCCATGGGAGTTGATTTTCAACGCCCATGTTTCCTAATGGGGCATCGACTCACTGCTTCTTCCGTAGTTCTTTTGACTTCTGCAGCTTGCTGTTGTCCTTGAAACCACGCTCGAATTTACCGATCTTGGGTCGAATATTGATCTCACAATAGGGCTTCTCAGGATGCTTCTCGAAATAGTCCTGGTGGTACTCTTCGGCCATAAAAAAGTTCTTCAGCGGTGCTACTTCTGTCACGACACGCCCGCGAAATGTTCGCTTCTTTTTGAAGCCTTCGAGCACTTTCTCGATCGTGGACAATTCTTCTGGGTCGTTGTAGAAGATCACCGAACGATACTGCGTACCGAAATCTGGACCTTGTGCGTTGAGACTGGTCGGATCATGCGATTTGAAAAAGATCATCAGTAGCTCTTCGTACGAGATAACGGACGGATCGTATTCGATGCGACAAACCTCCGCGTGTCCGGTTTGGCCCGACAACACTTGTTGATAATTTGGATTCGGAAAGGCACCTCCGGAGTATCCAGACACGACTGAGTTCACTCCCCATACACGTTCGAATACGGCTTCGATGCACCAGAAACATCCACCGCCAAAGACGGCGATTCGCCTCTCTTCACTGGGCTGCGGGCCACGCTCGGTCGTCCTGTCATCGTCGTTTGCCTTCGACGCGTTCGTTCCCGAATCTTTGTTGGGTGAGTCCTGCGCGAAGAGCGAGGGAGTTGTTATCAGATGCGTGCAGCCCAGCATCGCGATGCAAGCCAAGTAATTGACAGGACACATTGCAATCGTGCGAAAGATCGTACGCGCGGTTTGCACTAGGTGGCTCATGTCGGGAGCTCCTTTGTCGTTTACAGGTTGTGTTGTAGGTGGCGTCTCAGTAACGCTCAATCGATTTGACTACAGACATTATAGAGACCGTCTACCCCGTTCGGAGCGCCGCTTGGACTCGATGATTTTGCGATCCCAGCGATAGGCAGGGTGGATTTGCGTCCCGAACTGCAGGAAATCAAGAATTTCTGACGCCAATTTGGGGGCCATCAAACTGCCTTTGCTCCCAAGCCCATTCAAGCACAACATCCTGGGAAACGCAGGATGGGGACCCACCAGGGGATGCCGATCGTAGCTGGCCGGTCGAATCCCTGCTCGCTGCTCGAGGATTCGCCCAGCCGAACCCGTCATGGTTTGCCACCGATCGATTAGTTCATCGCGATAGCTACGACCTGCCACCGAACGCAGATCGGTATCGTGGCATTGGCGATCGTAGGTCGCGCCGACCAGGTAACGCTGTTCGCCGAGAGGAACTGCCCAAGCGACATGATGCATGACGCGCGTGTAGCCGACTTGCGCGTCCTCGATTTCCAGAATGTCCCCGCGAGCCGGGTGGAGTGGCATATCCCGAAACCATTGATTGCGGCGGGCTTCAATTCCTTGTGCGAGAATCAGCCAACGCGACGTGAGTCCTAGTCGGGGAACATCCATCCGCATCGCATGTGGTGAAAGGTCATGGTCGCAATCCAACTCAGTTTCTATCCAGCAATCCTCGGCCTGCAATTTGGCTCGGGTCCGTTCCACAAAGTGTGGTACATCCAGGCGAGCCACAGGGGCCATAGCCATACCGCCAAAATCATCCATCGACACGCGGGCCTCGTCAGCCGTGAGGGCGCGCAATGTCACGCCGCTTTTGCCCAGCAATGTTTGTCCGACATCGCTTTGCCAGCGTGTCGAAAATCTCTCCGATTCAAACGTGTCGATGAAGAGTCGCCAAGACGGTTCAACATGCCACAGCCGTTCGCCGCAAAGGACTTCCACCTCGCGGTAAAAAGTGTCTGCAAATCCATAAAATTCGTCCCAATGCCACGTGACGGCCAATCGCCAACCGGTAATGGGTGTCACCAAACCCGCGGCCACACGGGACGAGGAATCGGGGCGTGGCGAATCGATCACCATGACGTTCAGGCCTCGTTGCATGGCTTGCCAAGCCACCGCGCAGCCTGCTAGTCCACCACCTACTACCAAAACGTCCACTTCACGCATTTTGAATCCTTATCTTCACACCGAACACAACTGAGGATTGTAACCCAAAGTCGGTTGAGAACGATTGTGCGGATTCGAACGCGGTACTTCGCGGCTGCACGTTGCACCAGCCCAATTGCAAATACCCAATCCCGATCAGAAAAAACTACCAAGGACTGTGTGCGGGTTTCGATTCCCCTTTGCCCGGAGCGCCGTCGAGACAATACAATGGGGTTGGTGAGCTAAACGTACCAATGAGGCACCGATGCCTATCAACCTCCGTTCAGGATTATTCGGCTCTTGGAACCCTTCCGACTGATTTGCCCCAATTGCTCGAGCAAGGTCTTGGTGCGTCATGCCCACCTGATCGGCAAAACACTGCCCTGTCCGAAGTGCCAGAATCCGATTCAGGTCCAGGCACCCAATCCGCTCTACGAACCACCGCGCGCGTCTCCTGGCAGCCAACCCAATTCAACCAACAAACCGCGTGGGCCCGCTGTCAATTCGGAAGCAATCACCAAAGTCGATCCCGCCGATTGGGATATGGACCAAATCGAAAACCAACCCTTGCCCGACTTTGTACCTTGGTCTGCCGAAAGCCAACAACCGGACCAAGGATGGCAGTTACCGGACCCTCAATCGCAGGCCGCGATCTCGAACACGAGCGACGATCCGCAGTCGCGAGTGCCGGCAAATTGGCAAAGCGAACAGTCGGTTGCGAGGCGCAACCTCTTGCTCTTGATCGCCATTGGCGGTGGTGGCTTTCTGCTGGCCGTATTGGCCTTTGTAGCCTTCATACGCTATTACGGTAAACCCAACGAACGCGGTTTAGCCAACGGCGACGCGACACCAATCGTTCAACCCTTTGATGCGGCAGGGCCCGAAGATGCTGTAGGAAAGGATGCGGCGCCGAGCGCCGTTGACCTAGCAAATCCCAATGCAAATCCCAATACAAATCCCGAGGACCACCAACCTCCTACCCAAGGTCCACAAGAAGCTTTGGGTGCCCAAGACCAACGCATTCCATCTGTTCCAACCGACGCAGCGGCGAACGCCACCGCTGCAATTGGCAATGGTTCAAAACCCGAGGTCCAGCCACCCACCGCTAGCCCTCCGACTTTTCCTCCAAACATCGCGCAGGCCGATGATGCTTCCTCACCGGCGCCGCCAGCGCCGGAACTTGGCGATCCTTCGACAGAGGAACCAACTTTGGAAGTTGATCCAAACATCGACGACAAACTGCCCCCGATTTTCCAGGACTTCCAGCGGATGTTCGATGCGCCGAGCCGAGCCCAGTGGGACGATGTTGGGAAAGCAGACAGGATCATTGAAAATGAAATCTCGATGGAGAATGGCGAGGTCGTATTCCGCGAAGAATACTATCCGGAAGCACCACCTGTACCCGACTGGGATCAACGCTCTCAAATTGTTTTGACCGCCATCGAGTCGCGACCGATGAGCCTACTTCGGTGCATCCATTGGTTCAGCAAAGCGTCCAACGCAGGCTTAACGGTCGATTGGTTCGATATCAATGCGGCTGGTATCGATCTTGATGAAATGGTTTCGATTCAAGCGGAGAATCAAACCCTCGGAGAAATCCTAGCGGGCATTCTGCAACCGCGCGATTTGGAGGTTTTGGTCGATGGCGATGGCTTTCCTCACATCCGACCGACCAACGAGCGACTGGTGCAACAGGTCGAGACGAACAAAGCCTTCGATGCCAATGCGATCGCGGGAAAAATTCCACAAACAGATCGCGATGCGATCGTGCCCGTGTTGCTCCAATGGTTGGAGTTGGGTAGTTGCGAGTACGCCAATGGCCAACTCAAGTGGCGTGACCCAGCGCCGCATCATGAGAAAGCCAGATTGTGCGCCAGTTTGATTTCTGTTCAGCAGGCTCTGGATCCGAATTCAGCGGTGACTTTCGATCCAAATAGGACGTTGGATTTTGGTCAACCAAAGGCATGGTGGGAATTGCGAGAGCGACTGCAAACGCGTTTGCCACTCGACACCATCGTATTCGAAGATCGACCCATCGTTGATTTACTGAACATTGCCGCTTCGGCGTCGCAGTCCCGTTTGGTCATCGATTGGCCAGCCGCTTGGTCTCACGGTTTCTATCCCAATCTCATGTCGGTGTCTATTTTGCGCGGACGGACGCTTGAGGAGATCAGCAATCGATACCTCGAGGACCACGCGCTGGAACTCGTTCCGCTCGACAGTGAAACGGTTCTGCTGACCAGTGATGCAGTCCGTCGGACGATCGAGCGGGTGATTGCCGTTCGTTTGGATCAAGGAATGAATGTGGACGACGTACAGGCGTCATTGCGAGGGTTGGTGCCGCGTGGTCCGGATTTTCGCTCGCGATTCCGCCTACTAATCCCGCCACAGAACGAAAAGATCGCGCTGATCCGTATTTGCCTTCCCACCTTGGCTGGTTTTCGCGACGGTGAGCTCAAAAAAGGCCTGGGAGTCGTAGGCGAATAACCCGGTGTGCGAATGCAACGGTTGTGAGGAAGAAAACGCCGTTGCGATTTCTTTTAAAATCCTCTCAAGATCTGGTCGATACAACGATCCACGCATGATAGCGCCCGTGTCGTTTCGTCTCGACCGGTTTGATCCAAGGATGTAAGTTGCTCACACCTGTTTTTAGAGGTCGCGAAGAGTGTCGCTCGATTTTTTGAATGCAGCTTTGGGTTGTTTGTTCCTCGGCGTCTGGATTATTGTCGGCCATATCCTGGCTGTGGATTATTTTTAGGGCCGATTGACGATTGTGACGGTGATGAAGCGATTCCCCCTGATCAAGTACTGTGGCATCACCCGCGAAGTGGACGTCGAAGGAGCGATCGAAGCGGGCGCGGATGCATTGGGGTTGAATTTCTATCCCAAGAGCAAGCGGTATGTACCATTGCGATTGGCCGAACAACTTTGCCATGTCGCAGCCGGACGCATCCAGCGGATCGGGGTGTTTGTGAACGCCTCGCCTCAGCATGTTGCGGATGTGGTTCAAGTCTGCCAGCTCGATGGCATACAGCTCCATGGCGACGAAGATAGCCGCTGGCTGGACGAGGCCGCATCGATCGATGCGTTGAACGAGGTCTGTATACTCCGCGCACTGAGCTATCGAGGTCCCGAGGACGATTCTCAAGTGTCCATGTGGAGTACACGCTCGCTCGAACCTGACGATCCGGTTTGCGGCATTTTGGTCGATGCTCACGATCCAAACGAGCGCGGTGGAACTGGCAAGACAGCGCGCTGGGATCTCCTTTTTCCACGCCCTGTTGCATTTGCAGGACGCCCTGACTTCGATAAGGAGTCTGCAAAAGTTGGCAACTCATTCGACCAACGGGAATCGCAATTTCTCCTCGATCGGCACGAAACCTCTGTGGACATGGCACCCATGCTACTCGCGGGTGGCATCCATCCGGACAATGTATTTGAGGCATGTCGCATGGCCAGGCCTGACGGTATCGATGTGGCCTCGGGAATCGAATCATCACCCGGCATCAAGGACCGGGACGCCATGCTGCGACTTGCCGATCGCTACCGAGAATACCGCCAGCATCACGCGCAAGCGTCCAAGTGAGTTCGTGTATTAAATTGCCAGCCGCTGACGCTAGCCGCGTGAGGAAAGCCAGGCGATACGAGGATTGTCAAAGTATCTAGCAACTCCCACCTTACCGGGAGTTGATTTTTCGAATTTTGAAATACGTTCCTAGTTCGACTCATTGCTTGCCAGGGAATCCGGCCGCATCAACGAACCGGCCAGGAGAACGTCACCCATGATGATCCATAATGACGGCCGGAGGACCTGCGGCGTACCATTGACATGGTTGTTCGTCCCATGGGGATTACTTGAGGAACTCGATCATCAAGGGGTACTTCCACAATTCCCCGTTGCTGGCTTTGATGGCACCGATGATCGGGAATACGATGGCCACGAGTCCCAAGACCATCAGCAACAGAAAACCGATGAACACCAAGCACAATAGTCCGGCGATGAAGGAATAGATCAGTATACTGATCAGGAAATTGGCCACCATTTTGCCATGCGGATCGATCGATGGAAATTCTTCTTTTTTGAGTTGCCAGATCAGGATAGGCGCGATCAAACCAGCGAAGGGAATTGCGTAGCCTGCAAACACAGAAAGATGGATGGCCATGGCCCACAGGTTGGCGTTCTTGTCCATAGGATATTCCTAAAAGCTGCAGTGAGAATCGTTCGGGGACGCGTAGGACGGACATCATAAAGCAGGCCCAGGCTCGTGGACATCGAGGCGGCAATTTTTCGAGTGCGCGGGTGGATTCCATAGAAGGCAGATTCGACCTATCGAGGCTTGGTAATGTGGTTGGTGAATTGAGAACGTTGAATGGAATATCGGACAAGCGAGGGTTTCGGAAGGTTTTGGGCTAGTCGTGGCGTTGTTTCGCGAGAATAATCAGATCAGTGCCGGGGGCGATTTGGAATCGACCGGATGAATTGAAGATCTTGGTGGCATGTCGTGGTTGGTCGGTTAGCCACGTAAAAAGCCGATCAAAAAAAGTAACTGCAGAGGAAAACCTCGCATTGGCAGCCTAGTTTAGGCTTCCCAGGTACCCGAGGCCCGTCGGAGGCGTTGGAGTACCTGTCGCAATTCCGAATCGCATTCACCCGTGTCTCGCACGGTGGATGTCAAAAAAGCTCGAGGCTGGCGCACTGCACCGATGCTGACAACGAACGCAGTGGGCGAGACAAATAACAGTTGGCTACACATGTAGATGCCGGATCGAAAGCATCACGGGACGCGGGTTCAATTCCCGCCGCCTCCATTGGCCATTGGACGAACGCTGTGGGAAATCATCAGTTTCCCCAGCGTTTTCCTTGGTCGAATCTTCTTCAGCACCATTCGGAGACTCTTCCGAACCGCGTTCATTTTGTACCAAATCTGGTTCGGCGCGCGTCGTGTTTAGCGCTCCCTCAAAGCTTGCCGCCTTCGCGAAGTCCTCTTCGGTCGTTAATGCGTAATGCTTCCGTGCAACCTCCGGAGAGTTACCAAGCCAACGGCAAACGACGTGTATCGGGTACTCATGAAGCAACTCCGTTTGCCTGGATGCCCTCATCGAGTGGAACAGGCGTACCCATGGCTCGACCTTGGCCTTCTTGAGAACGCTCTTGATGAACTGGGTCCGTAGGTTCGCACTCGACCAACCATTCCCGCCCTTTGCCGCATCACGGTATGCCTGCGCGTCAACCACGAATTCCGCATCCTGTGGGGCCTCCGCTCTGGCTTTTTCTAGAACTCTCCGAAGCTCGGGGAAGAGTGGGCACACCCGTACGCCACGGCCCTTGTGATGCTCCATTTTTGGCTCAGGAACGTGCATACGTCCGCTTTCCCAGTCGATATCGGCCCACTTAATGGAAAGCGTCTCCGATGGCGTCCTGAGCCCGCCGTAGCGAGCCAAGGCGATAATGACCTGCCAACGGGTGTTTGCTTTGGCCATCAACGCATCGATCGTTTGGCGACTGACGAAGACGTTGGATAGCTCCGATCCTCGTTGCACCTTAATGGATGTGAAAGGGTTTTCGATGATCACCTTCCATTCGACGGCATCCTTGAAAAACTGACGGCAAAACGTCAACCGTTTGTGGATGGTACTGTCTGCCATCTTCTTTCTTCGCATCTTCTCGACGAAGTCCCTGCAATGGCCGGTGTTGATCGCATCCATTCGAATCCCCTTGGGCATGAAAGCCACAAGGGTGTCAATCACCTGTTGCCATACCACGCGAGTAGCAGGCTTCTTGGTCGATCCGTACCGCTCCACGAATCCCTTTAGGAACTCGGCCAACGTTGGCGATTCCTTTTCCTTCGCTGGCTCGGTTGGCTGGATCAGGCCCACCAATTCAAACTTCTCACGCACCTTTGGAAATGTGGCAAGCCAGGTCGCGTCTTCTTGATCGATCGACCGGCCAAGGATGCCAGCTGCGAGCACCGATTCAACGCGATGCTTGATCTTCTCTGAATCGGCCTTACTGCATTTGCCGAGGTAGAGTGCCTTGCGGTACCCCTCCCCGTTGTAGAAGAGAATCCGCGTCGTTCCGTTTTTCGTTCGCGCAATCGAAGCCATATGCTTAGCCCTCCAAAAGTTGGCACTGTGGACCAGCGGAACCATGACGGTCCCGCCCCAGTTTTCGGACAATCCCAGACGGATTGCCCCGGTCCCAACAGTCCATCGTTGGCCGAGATGTGGGGTGAATTGCGACGGTTTTGACTACCGGCGCTCCCAAGCGCTCGCATAGAATGCGCATCGTTCTGACTCCTCATACGAGTTAGGACCACGGCCCTCGGATGTTACAAGCATCGCGGGGGCCAATTTTGTTTACCGATGCACTTTATCGGGTTTGCTCAGCGTGTGCAATACTACGATTGAGGGAAAACCGTTCGGATGGTGACCCCAAGAATATTGGCAATCACAGGCAGCGCATTAGGTGGTGGGAAACCCCGCCCACGTTCCCAGGAGTAGTAGGTTCGCTCGGCGCAATTGAAGCCAAGTGCCGTAACCGCCTCGGCCATCTGTGTTCCGGACATGCCCGTATCCTCGCGTAACATCCTCAGCCTAGCGGCAAATCGTCCTGCGAAGTCTGTGGTATCAACTGGCTTGGCTGGCCGTCCCATCTGTCGTTCCTTCTCGTTGCTTTGTTGGCGGTGGTTTCGCATCACCCTAGCTACATTCTCGAATATTACCAAGGGCATGGTACTGATTGGGTCATGGAGAATCGTCCAGTGATTGCATCCACCTCAAAATTTGCGGTTCTGTCCAATACTTCCGTCCGGCAGTCAAAGCAGGCTTTGGAATTATCCCATCTTGGTTCCACCTCCGGACTGTTCGGTAGCTGACGCCCAGCATTCCCGCGATGCTTTTGAGACCAACCAGCTTTTCGCCGCTCTCCACCTCTTGGTTTCGATCATCGTGCATCCGAAGGGCTCCTTGGGTCAAATGTCACGTTGGACCGTCCGCGCTCGTTATACGCGATCCTAGGAGGTCGATTTTAGCACCGCTCGCAAAACACCTCTCGCACCCTGCGTTTTGGTTGGCGAAAAATGGGTGCCGTCGCAGCGACCGTAGGAATGCGTGGTTGGTGGGACAGAAACCTTCTCAATTATTTGAGTAGGTTTCTCTTCGTCGCAGTGGCCGATGGAACGGGTGGTTGGTGCCTTTTTTTTGACCCAATCGCGTTGTGGTTCGCGCTCCTTCGCTCCGCCCCCATCTGAATCCCAATGATTGCATCGGTAGTTCGATTCTTGAAAGGACCACGTCCCTGCCGATTGGATCGAAAAACCAACCACGCAAAGGATTGGGGCCCGGCACTATTTGCCCAGCGCGATGCGTGCTGCTTGGACTACGTTCGCAGCCGACAGCACGCCACGCCCGACCGCTTCAACCGGATCGATCATCACCCCCATCCGTTGCGGTTGTCCCATGGCCGAAGGATCGCTCATCATGCCTGACGGATCGCCCATCATGGCTTGCTGGCCGTTGTTCGGTCCTGATCGCTTCTGGCCTTGCTGCTCCATGGCAGTCAACGCCAGTGGTTTGTGCATGATTTCAAAATCGACATCGTCACCAAAGTTCATCCGTGCGAGCGGGTCCAAGGTCTGGCGCAGGTCGTTGCAGATTTGAACAACCCATGAATCGAGTCCGCTGTAGAACGCTGCGAGAGGAATGCTTTTGCCCTCCCACGCGCCCGAACCATCGTTCGAGATTGCTCCGTCTGGGATCTCCATTCCCTGGCGAATTTCGTTGTCGAGGTCCTTGGGGTATTGAAGGATGTGATCGGGTGAATCTCCGACTTTGGCCTCTTCGATCAACCACTTCTCATTGCCGTTTTCGTCGCGCGTCGATGGGTATGTGAGAGTCCCGCCTGCCTGGCGTTGCTCCACGATCTGCATCGCAATATCGCGGGCTGGCACTGGGGTTTCGCTACCGTCGACGAAGACTGATTCTTCGGGGTATGCGATCTTCATTCCACCGTAAGCGTCCTTGTGCATGTAGAGTCGACGTGTATCGAGTGCACCACCATCAAGCCACTTGTCACACCATGGGGAGTAGGCTCCAAGCAGAATTGGAGGGCTGTACCGCTCTCCGTCCTCTGGTCGGAAGTTGACCATGTAGCAATACGGGAACGGCAGATCGACCGTTCCGCTGCCCTCGACGTTGGCCACCTGGATGCCCCACGGAGCGCCGGAATTTTCGCCCTCCATCAAACGACAATCGCGAGCATGGCGTGGGAACAGCTCGTTGATCTCGATCAAGTTCGATGGGCTCAGCCGAAGGGTTACTTCCCCTGCCGACCAACCCCAAACTTGGCACCGCAGAATAGCTGACAAATAATTGCCCCAAATGCGTCTCAACTGTCGCAGTACCCATTCCCCAACAACCGGATTGCGAGACTTGACGCCTGGAATCCACGTCGGCTTGCCATCGTCACCCACGCCACCTTTGTAAGCGAATTGGACACTGGCAATCGGCGCGGCTCGCATCGCCAAACACAACCGCACCTGAGGATCACGCAACATCGATTGGATTGTCGAGAACGTGAATAAGGGTAGGTCCCTGTGCCGATTGAAATAGCTTGCGTAGGACGCGTGATAGTGTGCCGTCTTCGCTTTGGTGCGCCGATTTTTGACGGTTGGCATTTCCATTTTCCGTAGCGATGAATCACCCGATGGGGTGCTGCCTGGGCTCGTGAAATCCATGGTCTAGTTTCCTTCGTTTTGGGTTGCGCGCGTCTCGGTTCGCGTCGGTTGGTTTTCTAGTGATAGGTCGGCTTGCAAAATCATTGGGGGAGCGGCTTGAGGTTCGAGTCTGACAGAGTCCATTCCGTTCGGTTGCTCAAAACGGATGTAGTCCGAATTCTGCCCGGGGGTGAGCCTGCGATTGTTGTCGGGCAACCTGATGATGATCCGTGGTCTGGCATCGGCCTCGACCCTGATAGTTTTGCCGTATCCACGCCCTCTGCCGATGGAGGTCAAACACAGCCGGATTGCCCAACCCTTGCCGTCCTTGATCGCCTTGAGCAGGCCTTGTTCCGCCAAGTCCATCATTTGCTCCCTGGCTTCGTTGCATGCAGCCTTGAGGTCGGGATTTTCTTGGAGTCGCTTCCGAAGGCCCCTGGGAGTGATCTTGAACTCGGCTGCGATCTTATTCACGCAACCGCCGTGTCTTCGGATGGCCGTCAAAAGTTCCATTCGTTTGACTTTCATCTGGTGGTGAACCTTTCAGCTTGCTCGAGTTTTTCCCCTGCTTCGGCCAGGTCATCCAGCTTCCCCAATGCCCATTCCACCTTGTGGAAGGCGATGCGAATTTCGTTGTTCACGATGCCTTTCCTTTCAATCTCCGCCTCAATGCCACGATGCTGGCACCATGCTCCGCAATGGCCCGTTCCACTGCGACGAGGATTTCGGAGTACTCGCATGAGTGGTCCGGATCGTCGATACGCAACCATTCAGTCGTACGTCGTGTCCTAAAAAGCGATCCTTGGCCCCTCAGAAGGCGTCGGATCGTGTTTTGGACTACGAGGTCATCTCCCGCGCCAAAGTCTGTCCTGGCACGCCTGGAGGCCGTACGTTCGGCCAGATACCGGAATGATCGGGCGCACCACTGCAAACGTTCGGCTTCCGTGCTCATTGCAATTCGCCTGCGATGCTTTGAGCCAAGCTCTCGCCGGTCGGGTTCCAAGTCGCGATCTTGGAATGGTTGCGATGTGCGTAGAACAGTTCACTCAGAGCAGGATCGGCGAGCGCAACCACTTTTGCCTTGGCCGCCGCGAGTGCCTCTCGTCGCTGTGCGAAGACTCTGGCTTTGAACTCAACCACGCGTTTATTGCATAGTTGAATCAAGTCCGTTCTTGCGGAACCCAAGGCAGTCTCGACCATTTTCTCCTCGACTGCAATTTCCATTTTTCGATCCTGTGACGCACTTTTTGCGGCAAACAATTCTCTCATTTTGCTCGCCGATCCTTCGTCACTAAGATCATGTTGCAGCGTTTCAAGTTGCGTCTCGATGTCGGCTGCCTCTCGGTCCAATTCTTCCAACTCGGATTTTCGCTCCGCTGTCAGTTTCGTCAAAGTTACGAATTTCGCAAACTCGGGCGTAACTCGAATCTCAGAACGCAACTCCTGGATCAATCCTTCGGTGCTAGTCATGACGGCAACATTGTCGCGCCGTAATTTGAGACTTAGCTCGCCGATAAACCCCTCTGCCGAGGTTCGAAACCCCGATTCGCAGGAATGTATATCCCAAGCGACTGTCGTGCTCATTTTCAAATCTCCAAAAAACGTACTGAAACTACCGTTACTTGATTTTGCCGGTGACGATGTCGACCGACTCGAATTGCGGCCAACCACTTTTTGCCGCCCTCTTCGCGAATTCCCGCTGGGCCCGCCCAACGTAGTCCGTGATTGCTCGTTGGACCTCAGGCGTCACCGATTCCATCGGATCGACCTTCGCCACTTGTTCGTTCTGCTTGCTACCCATTTTCAATTCCTCATTCGTAAAAAACTGTCATACCAAAAACGTCGTTCAACTCAAAAATTCTTTGATTGCGTTCTGCTTCGCGTTGTTTGGCTTCGCTGCTTTGCAATCCCCTGCGTTTCCACCCATAGTTCGATTCGTACAAAGACCATTCATCCGGTCGCCTAGATTCGTTTGTGGCGCACCCGGATGGGTTTCCCGCTGCGATGCCGCACCTTGCCCGGCGCTCGCGGGATTGGGCCCGTTTTGTCGATTTGGTGCGGCAAGGCAAAATGCAGTTCTCAATTCGGCGTAACGTCGACGTGCCACCGTGTACAGCAATCGCGACACAAACTGACCTGCTCGCTCGTGAGTGCCGACCATCTGCACCGCCAGCCCCGATGCCTGCCAGCCAATCAACGATCCAACTACCTGACTCGGGGTCACGGATCCACGCCAGCCGCCCATCTCGATCGATGCCCATGTCGCTTCCACCAAGAGGATACGAACGGGATACGCCAGCAAACGATCAACCTCTCGCTGAAATCGCTCCCGCTCACGTCCGACGCATCCTACGAGGTCTCCGAGTGATTTCCTCTCGACTCGTACAACGTGCTCCAACCCCACGATGCTGTAGTCCCCGGTATCGAGCCCAGCAACCACCGTCTGAAGGGGGGAAAGGTCCAACGGGCTCTGCTCCCTCGAATCGATAATTGCGACCACATCAGACGGGTCTAATTTGGCGGGCAGTGTTTGTTGTTTCGCATTCATGGTTTTCATCGTTTTCTTTTCAAAATTCTCCGTAGCAGTTTTGACCGCTTCGCCTGTGTAGCAACCGCTACGCTACGGCCCCCTTACAGGGGTGCCGTCGTAGCAGTGTGCTACGCTACGGGCCTGCTACGCCATTTTCAGCCGTAGCGGTTTGCGTAGCAGTTGATCCGTAAACCATCACTTTTCGCCCCTGTCGCCTGACCCGTTTTGACGTAACCTCTCCGGTCGCCACGGCCCTCCCGACGGCCCGACTTACTCGGGTTGGCCCCATGCCTGTTTTTCTCACGATCTGAGCCTCCGACAGCCAATGCCCCTGAAGCAACTCCGTGAGTTGTTGATCGGCATCTCGATCCATCTTTTCCGAATCGGCCTTGGTCTTGCCCCCCGGAGATTTCTTCACCTCAGGCTCGACGGCGATGGCATCCCAAAGCGGATATTCGTATTTGATCGACACCGCTTCAGGACTCTTGAAGGATCTGCATCCGGCTTCCAAGACGCAAAGTCCGTCCTGTTCGTGCGACCGAATGACTAAATGCGTATCAACCGCCCGAGCGATGGAACCTGCCCCCGCTCCAACGTCGGTGACTGCCTTGTCTCCCTGAGCCCCTTTGGATGCGTGATGGACCACGACAATCCCGCAGTCCCAGGTCTTGGCGTACTCATCGAGTTTGTTGTATACCCGCATCATTTGGGCATTGTCGTTCTCAGACGTTCCTTCGGGTAGGAACCGATACAATGCATCCAAGACGATTAGGGAGTACTTACCCGGCTCAATCCCTAACCTCGCCCCAAGTCCATTGATATCGAGCCCTATACCCCTGACGGTTAGCGCGTCGAGTGAATCAAGTTCACTATTATCGATCATCATGGCATCCGCGATGGCCTTCAGGCGGCTCGCAAACGTCTCTGGATGCAGCTCGTTATCGATGATCAGAACATTACCTTGGACCACTTCATGCGACAGCCAAGGGCGTCCAGTTGCAACGCACAGAGCCATTCCATTGACCATGAAGGACTTGCCGGTCTTTGCCGCTGCGATAACGTTCATCGTTTCGCCACGACGCAAGAGCCCCTCAATCACCGCCGGAAGCATAACTGGATGGTCATCGATCAACTGCTGAACGGGGACCGGCTTAATGATCGCGGGCTGCATGTCCGGATTATCAACGATGCGTAACATGTTCAACGACCCACCCTTTCCGCAGCCGCAGCGTAAGCTTTGTGACCATCGCCGCCGTAGTGGATTTGTTTGACCAGCTCAAAGCAATTCATTGACCGCATGGGCAATCCTGGCGTCGACGAGAAGCATTTCAACAGCTCAGTCCCATCGGATGCCTCTATGATCTTAGCGCTGGTCCCATTGGCCTTCCCTGGCCTCGTCCATGCGATCCCATCGCGCGTGCGCCAACCCTTAGCTTCGAGGATTGCCCCGATGCGGAATCTTGCATTGAATTCTGCAATGATCGGATCGGTACCTACGGCTGCTCGTGGTCGATGATCCCGATCGACCTGCTTGCGGGCTTGGCGCAAAACTGCATCATCGCGATTGAACGTACGCGCTGCCCGCCAAAGCTCTCGCCGCTCATCCGAAGTGATGGTCGGCATCTCGTAGACGGCTGGGCCAGAGTGCAAAACGTATGGCTTGCCTGTCGCGTGCGCCGTCCCAGGTGAGCCAACACCAACGACGTATCCACCATGACCGCGAGTCTCAATCAAGGTCTTCTTTTCGCGGCTCGGGTCCATGGCGATCTTGGCGTTGCCACCCACCTCGCGACATCGGTAGAACACGTGCCAGCCGCCCGATGGTGTCGCGACTACTGGAAGTCGTTCGACGATGTCGCGCACCAGCGCGGACCACGGCTCGAACAGCTCGCCCGCGTCAAAGTCGACCACTTCGATTCCAGGGTCGGGCGGCGTCAATTCGGAACAGACTGTGATGAAACCGGCCACGATTCCGATGGCGTTGTCATGGTCGAGGAACCATTCCGCCCGCTCGTAATCCGTCGCGATCCGGTCACGATACGGGGTCCACGACTTAATCGAAGGTGCCTTCGATCCATCCAGCCGAATCGGTATTGTCGAGATGCGAGCTTGGGCGTACCGCTCAGATGCGTCAAAGATCTCTTGTCGCGTGAAGGTCATTCGGGCACCTCGGCATCGCCATCGTCAAGAAGGGCATCCCGTTGCGGTTCCCGCAATTCCTCTGCCAATCGTTGCAGGTCCGTTACTAAGAATCGGGTCGCCCTGCCAAACTTGACCCTCCGAAGACGGCCATCGCGGACGTACTCCCGCAGAGTACTGGGACTGATCCCGAGGGCCCTGGCCGATTCGACTTCATCGAGCGCAAGCCGCAATGGTGCTACGGTCTGAAGGAGGTTTAACACAGTTGCTCCTCTTCGTTTTTTTCAGGCTTTGGACATCCGAGACGAATCCATTGGTCGATGTCAGGCTCCGGCCAACGAACCATCCCAGACACCTTGATTGGCTTTGGCATCGTTCCCATTCGAACCATGCGATCAATCGTTGTGACCGAGCAGCCGATTCGTTTTGAAAGTTCTTTACGGCAAATCAATTTCATGTCACGCCTCCTGTGTAGCGAAGCACGATTCTAAGAGGGGACGCGGCTAGATCTTCAGAATTGATCTCAGCCGCGATTTCAGCCGCACTCAAGAGCAGTACCGGCTAATCAAAACACTGAGAAAAAAAAGTTTGCGGCTGAAATCAATTGCTATTGACGCTATTTCAGCCGCGACGGCTTCGTGGCGTTCAGTGCTCGCTTCAGACGCGCCTCACTAATACCCATAAACCTGAGAAACTCTTGTCTATCAAAGCGGGGTTTCTCTTTCGCCGAATCAAAATGCTTCCGAATGTTCTTCAATATCCCCAACTCGTCCGGAGACACCTTATTTGGCCGGATCCCGCGTCTTCCCTTGCTGGGTTTTTCATCGATTTCCGGCCCCGCATCCTCGCTCAATCGTTTCGTCACAGGATCGCCATCCGGACTTTCTTGAGACTTCGTTACGATCGCAGGGAAATCGATTTGCCGAACGACACGGAATAGAGTTTCCGTGAACAACGCCGTGGGACCGCAATGCGCAGGAACCATTCCGCCGGTCTCGACTAGCTCCAACCCCAACTCGTGACGCAAGCCAATGGCATCTGGCTTCTGTTCGGCAATCCAATCCAGGAATACAACGATCCAGATCCAATCAAACGATCGCCCATGGAGCTCACCAACAGGACCGGGCAGCATTTCCAACGTCACGTTCCGATTGATTGGAGGTGGATATTCGAAGGCTTGCCCGGGCTTCACGAGCATACGGACGAATTCATTCAGCAGCTTGATATCCGACGCATCCGTCCACCAAATGCGATGCACCACCACTTTGCCGTCTACGTTATGTCCTTGCAACGCAACTCGTTCTTCAGGGGAATGGAAGCGAAACAACGGCTCTACGAAGAGTGATTGTGGATCGGCATCCGGCTCCGCGATGACGCAGTGCCAACCTATATCACTCGCAGCGAAAGGCCGATCGCAGATTTCACGGTACAGTCGCTCAAATTCGTCGTGCATCACAAGTACTCCTAAGAAAAAAGCGCGGTGACCCACGGTGGATCGGGGGAGTACGGCCCTATTCCACCGTGGATCGACTGGGGAGCTACCCCATGCCGCGCAGGTCAACAGTATCGCAAAAATGATGGTTTGGAGGGAATGGTTCATGACGCATCTCCTTCCGGTATCCGCAAGCACGCTTGGCGCACCGCATCGAGGATCCCATCGCGGGCTTCATCGTCGGCTAGGTTCCAGGCCTCAAGAAGTTCGCCAAACCGTAAATCGACGGCTGCATTGAAATTAAGCAGGGCGGTGCTGCGCGTTGGATTTGTACCAAGGAGGGTATCGCTTGACTGAATTCCCTGCGTTTCACCGTTGGGGTTCAATTCCCGCCGCCTCCATTAACTGGGTCACCGCAAGGTGACTTCAAATAAAAGGACCCGGCAGTTTCCGCTGCCGGGTCTTTGCATTTCTACGCGGAATTCCGCACGGAACTTTAGCGCAATGCGCCAGTAGTAATCTTCGCTGCAACGTGGCCTCATGGGTCGCGCTTGGATATTCCAATTGAGTCAGAACGACTTCAGGCCTGATTCGTCGTCGGGCCGTCAGGTTCTGCTGGAGGCATGCCTTGCTTAGCCATTTCCGCCGGCATCATGGGTACAGCCAGTTCGGTGGGGACGATGAGCGCGGGATCGAAGTATTTGGCATAGGCTCGGATCAGTTCAGCACCAAAAAAGAGGATTTGCGAGGAGTAGTAGACCCACACGAGCACGACCACCAGCGAACCTGCTGCACCGTAAACGGAACCGATGCTCGCCCTGCCGATGTATATCCCGATTAGGAACTTTCCGATCATGAACAAAACTGCCGTGAAAACCGCGCCGATCCACACGTCTTTCCAGCTCACGGTTACGTCGGGCAACAGCTTGAAAATTAAAGCAAACAGGAATGTGATGACTAGAAACGAAACCAGCATATCAAGGAAATATGCGGTCCATACAGGCATAGGAAGCCATTGAGCAGCCCAGTGGGTGAGTGCTGTGAGCATGGCCGTTAACAGCAGCGATACTAACAGCAAGAAGCCGGTCCCCACGACAACTGCGAACGCCAACAACTGCGTTTTTAATATTAGCCAGATCCCGATTCCCGGCTTACGTTTCACTTCCCAAATGGTGTCTAGCGAATCTTTCATTTCGGCAAAGACGCCAGTAGCGCCAAACAATAGAAGGCCGATACTGATGATCGTAGCCATGCGGCTTTGTTTCGGCTCGCTGGCCTTTTGAATCATCGCCTCAATCGCGATCGCGCCATCCTTGCCAACCATGTGTGCGATCTGGTTTACGATCCCGCCACGTGCCGCCTCTTCACCGTAAAAATAGCCAGCCACCGCAATGGTGATAATCGATAGCGGTGCAAGTGCCAGTGTGGTGTAGAACGCCAAGGATGCCCCTAGCCTCTGCGCGCGATGCTCCACCCAGCCTTTGAGAGCTTCCTGAAGCAATAATCCGACTACCAAAAAAAACTTCATCGACGATGTATCCTCAGCCACCCATCAGTCGCCCGAATCGATCGATTGCGTCATCGCCCAAGCGGCTCACGAAAATCCAGACGCGTTCGCTCTCACCACTGCTGTAACCAAACATCTGCTCCTACGTTTGCCAGGCTAGTCGGACGCCCAGTAAGATCCCTCACAATCCTCCCCTGCCCCCAGCCTCCATGCTACAAGCTGTGCTTGCGCTCATAGTCTACGCACAAAAGTTGACAACCGAGGTAACCGTTCACGGGGGATTTTAGAAAAAGTGAGTTGGTTTGACCAAAGGAGTCGTGGGATGATCCGATGTCAGGGGGTACGGGTTCACGGTTCTGGCGAAGGACGAATATCGTTCAAGGCGATCTCAAACAAGTTCCTGGTTAAGTACGGAGACTAGGTTGTTATTCAAGACGAGCCTGCGACACCAATAGGTTGAGGCCTCAATCTTGACTCCGGGTGCTTATTGGTTCCACAACTGGAGGTAGCTTTGGCTAAATCGGGAAAGCCGAAACGGATCGAGATCATTCCTGCGATCCACGGGAAGTTGACCCGTGATCACAAGATCAGCGAGCCCGATGTGTATTGGATCTTGGAGAAATGGCTGGAGTGTCATCCCGAGATCAAGAAACGTCAAAAAGATATCCGAATCACTCGTGGCTCATGGACAACAGAGGATGGACTGAAAACGGAAGTCACCAGTGTCTCGATTTTCGCCGGTGGCAATGCCAATTCGCACGAGGCCAAGAACCTGCCGATCTTCCTGGCCGGTGGAGGCTACAAGCACGGCCAATACGTCGACCTGCGGAAAGTCCACGACCAACCGCTATGTAATTTGTTTGTTCGCCTTTTGCAGGACTTCGGAATTGAAATGGACTCATTCGGGCAAAGCAACGGTCGATTGACCTGGACTTGAGTGGAGGAAGTAGAGCTGGTGATGAAGCCTTCTGGCGTAGGACGTTTTGGCTTCTGCAATTATATTTGGAATTTCACGGAATCATTTTGGCTGCCGACGCGCAGCCGGGAGTAAATCATGACGACTCGACGACAGTTCATACAGTCCGTTCCCGCAGTTGGCGCCGCGTTTGCTGTGGCAGGGAATCTCGCCTTGGGCGAGGGGAGCGCCCACGCGCAAGCGTTTGCCCCACTGGCCGGCCACTTCCATCCCAAGGGCAAGGAACCGTCGAAGTTCACGACCGAGTTGCTGAAGAAAGTCAGAGAGCAACTGCCTTTTGCCGACAAGCGGGACTTTGATGAGCAGCGGAAGGGTCTGATCGCGCCGATGAAGCAGATGCAGATCAAGGCGGACGCTGGCCATGTCGCCTGGGACATGGAACGCTTTCAGTTTCTGACATCGAAGGACGACTTCGACAGCATCCACCCGTCGCTGCATCGCCAGGGTGTTCTGAACAACAACTACGGGCTTTACGAGGTCATTCCCGGCATTTATCAGGTGCGTGGGTTTGATCTGTCCAATATCACCTTCGTTCGCGGCAAGACGGGTTGGATCGTGTTCGACCCGTTGATCTCGGGCGAACCCGTGCGGGCAGCGTGGGAGCTGTTCCAAGAGCATGTGGGCGAAGGTTTGCCGGTGACGGCGGTGGTCTACTCGCACACCCACGGCGACCATTGGGGCGGCGTGCGCGGACTGATCAAGGAAGAGGACGTGCGATCTGGCAAAGTCGCGGTCATTGCCCCGGCCGGGTTTATGGACCATACGATCTCAGAGAACGTGTACGCCGGTAACGCGATGAACCGCCGACTGTTCTACCAGTACGCGCTGCTGCTGCCGGCGAGCCCCTATGGATTTGTGGACATGGCGTTGGGCAAGGGCGTGTCGGCCGGAGCCACCGGGCTGATTGCTCCGACCCGGGATGTCGTCGAGCCGATCGAGGAGTTTGAGGTGGACGGCGTGCAGATGGTTTTCCAGAACACGCCAAACACCGAAGCGCCGCGGGAGATGAACACCTACATCCCTGAGATGAAAGCACTGTGGATGGCCGAGAATGTCACGGCAACGCTCCATAACATTTACACGCTTCGCGGCGCGCAGGTCCGTGATTCGCTCAACTGGTCGAAGTATATCGCGCAGGCGCTCTACCGCTTCGGCGTCGAGGCCGAGGTGATGTTTGCCTCGCATCACTGGCCGCGGTGGGGCAATGCCCGCGTGCAGGAAGTCCTCCGCGCCCAGCGCGACCTCTACGCCAACGCCAACAACCAGGTGCTGCACCTAGCCAACCAAGGTGTGACGATTAATCAGATGCACAATGCCTTCCAAGTGCCCCGAGGTCTGCAGGCGCAATGGCACTGTCGAGGCTACCACGGATCGCCGCAAAACAACGCCCGCGGCGTCGTTCAGCGGTTCCTTGGCTACTGGGACGGCAACCCAACCAATCTTCTGCCGGCGCCACAGGCCGAATCGGGGGCGCTGTTGGTCGAGATGATGGGCGGGGCCGACAAGGTCATTGCTCGCGCCTCGGAACTATGCAGCCAGGGCAAGTACCAGCTCGCGTGCGAACTCGTGAATCCGCTCGTCCAAGCCGAGCCACAGAACCAGATGGCCAAAGACCTGCTCGCCGATGCCTTCGAGCAACTCGGCTACCAGCAGGAAAACGCCGGCCTCCGCAACAGCTACCTCGCGGCCGCCTATGAGCTTCGGTCAGGAATCCCCGAGGGCGAGATCGTCAGCTCCAGCAGTCCGGATGTCATCCGCGCGATGTCCACCGAGCTGTTCCTGAATTTCCTGGGCATCCGCATGGATGGCCGCAAGGCCGAAGGCATGCGATTCACGATGAATCTCATCACCCCCGACAACGGCGAGAAGTTCCTGGTCGAGCTGGACAACGCCACCTTAACCAATCTCCCAGGGTTCATCGCCGACAAACCTGACCTGGCCTTGACCATCAATCGCTCCGACCTCGAGCAGACGATGATGGGCGCCAAGACGCTCGAAGCGCAGATCCTGGATGGCACCGCAAAGGTTGAAGGCGACGTCTCGATCCTCGGCAAGCTCGCGGCAACGATGGTCGAATTCGACCCGCGATTTGAAATCATGCCGGGGACAAAGGCGCGCGGTGGTGCTGTGATCAAGGCCGACCCGTACGAGGCGCTGACGGGCAAGTCCATCGCCGAGTAGAATCGCCGAGTAGAGAGAAAACCAGAGAAAACTAGGACAGGCGCCGTATCGTTGCCGGGGAGGGCTGTGTTTGCTAAGGGTGGTTGGGATTCTCAAAACCACTTCCCGTAGCGCCAACGCAAGACGATTCAGAGCATTTGGCTTCCAACTCGCAATGGTTGGAACAGAAGCGCTCGCGACTAGCCTCATTGAGCTGGTTCATGAAATGCTTAAAGGAACCCATAAGCCCTTCTGCGAAGAAGGACTGTGATCGCTCCCGCGAAAATGGGTCGAAAAGGCTTAGCTACCGTTTCAATCGTGTGGAAAATGGATGTATGACGCTGTTTCATGCTTCCATCAACCGCCGATGAAGCATCGGCGAAATGAAATCATTCCCTACCAAGTGCCTCACGCCCCGAAACACAATGCATGTCCTTTTTCTATATTCCTCGCTTCGTCACACGTGTGCGACTTGGTTGATCAACGCTGGGGCCGACGTCAAAACGATTCAGTCCGTGATGCGGCATGCAGATGCGAATGCTGTAGGCGAACGGAGGTAGTGGAAGTTGCTAAACTTCCCGGTGAATACGGATCTTTAGCAAGATCCACTACGGTAATTCGTTGAAGGGTCTTACTCGACGGCGGAGCGTCGAGCCACTATGGGGTCCACTTCAAGATCCGGGCCAGACGCTTCAAGACGATACTTACGAGATATCTGCGAGCTCATTTCCGGATTGTTTTGGTACATCGGCGTCTGGCGGTAGTTCGACGTCTATCGGGCGGGGAGCTTCTGCGGGCTCGTCTTCAATGTCATGGAGTAGTTCTAATACATTGCGCTCAATAGACGTGCATATGCTATCGAGCGGCAGGAAGTCGATGCGATGGGTACTAAATGGATTCTGCAATTCCATTCCAATGCGATCGAGCGAAAGCAGCGGATACGCAAGCAACATGACATACAGCGAAACGATCCATACTTGTTTGAAGTTGTACTCGTTAAACTTTGGCTCTGAGCTATCTATTTCGAAAGTCGGCATCAGTCCTATCGGCAGTGTGATCAATAGCAAAAAAATGAATTGCCGGACCTGAATCGCGCCTGAACGCGCAAGCGGAGTTTTCAAGATTCGCTCGCAGCCACCAAGGTGATCTACCAAATTGGCTCGCTGCTCTTCGCATTTTTGAAATGCAAAACCATCCATACCCAGGCCACGAGCTTCATAAAGCATACTGGCAATTTCGCTGGAGACAGCGTCCGGCATATGCTCTGCCTTGCTGATCCAGTCTCGGCTTTCTTCGGACAGCAGCCGCTCAAGTTCAGGAAAGTGGCGTTGCTCTCGAAGACTGCGGCGGCAAACGTGCGGAAACACCGCAATCCACCGCACAAATCGCGACCGCCACCGAGTGTCCCTTGGACCGTATGCCAATCCAGCGATTGCCAGATTGCGCGTTTGATTGACGATCCCACCCCATAGCACTCTTGCTTCCCACCAGCGGCTGTAGCCCGCGTTCACTCTCAAAACCAATAACAAACCAAGAACCGAGCCCGCCGCTTCAAATGGTCCAACAGGAACCGATAAAGACTTCTCCAACAATTGTTGAAGAAATTGAATTGCCAAGACGATCGCGACCGTCAAAACCCCAAATCCTAAGACATCCAGTAGTACAAGCGGAGCTACCGAACCGCGAATGATGAACGTACCCAGCCAATACGAGTATGAAAGGCTGCTCTCCGCTTCGACAGTCGAATGCGTGGTGGTACCATCCGGCATGGAAACTCCTGACCTAGACCTTTTCCGCGATACTGTAGATCTCTCGAATGGAATCTACGATCCCATCTATGTCGAGCTCGAGGCCTCTGATGACTCCGGTGGCCATATCAAAAACCCAAGGAGCTATGATGAGGCCTTCCATACTGTAAGCATTCTGCACTTCAGCGACCTCTTGTCTCGTACTAATTGAACTGGAGAATGCCTCGAGTCGAGCGATGGCTTTATACTCGATCACTTAGGCCCTTGACGCCGCTCGCTTCGGCACAATGGTCGCAACAGTACATCACACCATCGGCTTCGAGCCCGTGGCCAATGATGCGACAATGGCAGTGCTCGCAGGTAGGAGCTAATGCTTGGATCGCACATTCAAAACTGTCGAAAATATGGGACTTTTCATCCTTGATGATTTCGAAGCACTTGTCGTATTCGTTACCGCATGTCTCACAAGTTTTCATTTTCATCGTCCTTTTAACGTTCTAAAGATGTTTTCATTTGCATAACGCAATCGCTGTGCCAGTTAGTCAGGAAGGGATCTGGAATCGTCCAATTTGTGCAAACTGCTAAAACTTTACGCAGCAAGGCGATTGCCCGGGAGTTGTATGCTAGCCCGATCCAAGCCAACTCCTTTCGGTTGAAAGTCGCAAAGCGAATTTGAAAAACTGTGAATGGGTTTGTTTTTTCCCTCAAGATGTGGTGCTTTATCGAGCATGCTGGTTCGTGAACGATCAGGCACTGTGAATTGCTAAGACTTACGCTTCGTAACAAGTTGCATTGATTGATTCGACGGTGGTCGTTTCAACTGTGATGGTTTTGTTGGAGAGATGATCAACCCTGCCGTCGGTAAAACATATGAGGGTAGCAATGTCCCTTGCCAGACGCCTCACGCCCCAATACGCAATGCCTGTCCCTGTTTTCTTGTTTTGCCATGCAATTATCCGAACTGCCGTTTGCAGGAGAACCTCTTGGCGAACGTTCCGACTCAGAGGCATCGCCATCGAGATCAAGGAGCACGATCTGGCCCGCAGCTCGAGGCCAAGCCTTACCGAGTCTCGAAAGTCCTTCCCGAGAATCGGAAATGACGGAAAGGGCGTTGACGGAAAGTGTCATGCAGCAAGCGATGGCAATCGTGCAGCGCGAGGTGGAGACCAACACATGGCAAGCCTTTTGGCTGTGCGTTGTGGATGAACGGTCGACCGAAGAGGTGGCCAATGCGTTGGCGATGACACCCGCCAACGTTCGGCAATGCCGCAGTCGGGTGCTTCGACGATTGCGGCAAGCGTTGGAAAGGCTGCGATAGATGGCGATCTCAGCATCGATCTTCGAGACAACGCGTCTAAATCCCGATCGCAGTTGGCTTGCATGGGGGGGGATCTAACAGACTTGGAAGTGGATTGGTGGGCTGTTACAATCACTCCCACCCTTCGCCGCTGTTAGCTTTTTTTCTCGAGGTGGATCTTGAGCCGCACGTCAATCGCCTTTTGTGGCATGCTTTTGTTTTCGGCAATTGCCGTTCCTCCCGTTCATGCACAAGACATACGGGAACAGTTTGGTACGCGAGACATGGTGTGCGCGAGGGCGATCCAAAATGCCATCCAATTCAGTAATGACAAGCAGCAAGAAGCTGCATTGCAACAAATTCGTATCGCTATCAAAGCGGATCCCCAATGCTCGATGGCGCAGTACTGGTTTGCGACCATTTTGCGAGACATCGGAAACGTGGATGAAGCGATGAAAGTGGGGGCGGAGTTAGTTGCGATCGGCCGATCGCTTCCAGACGGCGAAGCCAAAATCACGCACGTGGAAATGGCGATCGATATGGGGCTCACGTATGGCAAGCTCAACAAGCATGACGAATCCATCTATTGGCTCAGCCAAGCGATCTTGCTCGACATGAAAGATCGATACAGCCTTCATTGGAAATCGTATCGGAATATGGCCATCTCCTCTTTCGAATCCGGGAATGGCGGTGAAGCACTACTGCAGGCCTTGAAGGCAAAAGAGTTGGCCCCAACACGGGTCGAGGATCAGATGTTAAAGGACTTTGCCAAAGCTTCGAAGCGCGACTTGGACTGCATCAATATCCTTCGATTCAACAAGGAGCCCGTCAACACAAACCATTCGGTCCGAACGGTTCCTATGCAGCTGGCACGGAAGACGGAGCTTGAAGAGAAGCTGAATCTGCAGACGCGAGTAAGTGCGATTGTCCCTGTCCCAGGGCAGAACCTGATCGTCTGTTTCTTCGAGACAGATGAAGAAACAACCGCTCTCGTTTACAGCACGGAGTCGGGAGAAGTGAAACGCTTTCCTGTCCATGGACGAGTTGTTTCAGCAAAGTGTGCCGGCAACGAGCTGTATACCAGCCTATTGGGAAAATCTGAGCTCGAGGTTTTCACTCTCGATGGTCGTTCCGTAAGATCGTACAGTCTCCCCAAACCCGCGATTGGATTGGATGTTTGTCTCCAAACACAGCAAGTATTCCTCTCGATCGAAGATGTGATTCATATCCTTGATTTGAATACGGGAAAGATCGTGACGTCGGAACTGATCGGACAGCAAGTGTGCGTCGACGAGGAACGCAGGTTCGTGTACTCGACGTACAAACCGATTCAGCGGCCATCGTCCGGTCATTTCCTAATCAATGGGCGTCCAGTTTACTTTAGCATTCCCGGCGATGTGTTTGCGGATCAAAACATCATCATCAAGGCAGCATATCAGCGCGAGGGTGTTGCCGTGATCGCAGCGATTAGGACGGAAGCTGCCACTAACGGCTACACCATCAATTCAACGCGTGATGGCAAGTGGATCACGGTTACTGGCGGCGGTGGGTACCGTCCGAAAGGCAAGAAAGGAGGGTACGGTACAGGGGTCCTAAGTACCGAGGACATGTCCAAGTTGGAGGGCTTTTACCCAATCGAAGCTTATTCGTCAACGACTGCGTTCAATCCCGTAACTGACCAAGTCGCATTGATCGGTACCGGTGAACTCCGAATTTTCCAATTAGGCAATAGTGGCCATGAGTTCCACGACACGGGATCATATCAGCCGGTTGCCTCTTGGTCTTCGGACGGTGCTTGGCTCTTCGTGGCAGGGAAAGAGCAGGGCATGAGCATCTACGAAAATGAGTTGACTCCTGAAGACAGAGCTGCATACGCGGGGAGGCTAAAGGACCAAGGAACGTCAGGGCAGTCGCGTAGAGCTTCGAGGTCTCCTTCCAAGTCCACCTCGCCGAAAGCCAATCAATTCAAAAAGTTACCTAACCTAACGAAGTTCACTCCGGAATCCGTATTGGTAAAGTCCAAGGCGAAAGCTGCTGCTGCAGCGCGATCCAAGTCAGAGGTCGGCCCTCCCAAAATGAAGGAGCTCGCTCTCTATTCCAGGGAGTCGGAGGCTCTTCAGCAAGTCCTCAACGTGCTGGAGAAGTTTGATCCAAAGGAGGCAGGACTCGCCGTTTATCAACTCAAGGGAGTACTCAAGGAACATCCTGATTTTGTACCCGCCATGTTTGCGATTGGAATGGCACAATGCGCCAACAACAACTATTCGGAGGGAATTCCATTTCTGTTGACAGCGGTCCGTTCGGATGCCGGCCAAAGCACGGTTACGACCGAGTCGCTTTGCCTACTCGCCGAAGTTTATCTAAAAAGCGGAAGTGAGTCAGAGGCATTGGATTGCTTGGGTACTGCACTGATGCTCGACATTAACAATGAGGAAGCGATTCGGCTCATCACCCCGCTCATGAATAAGCATGCTATCCCTTTCCGCAGGGATACGGAGCCCGTAACAGCAAAAGTCGGGGGACTGGCCCCAGTGATCCCCGAGATATCGTCGACGAACGTATTCTTGGCTCGATTGCCTCCTCATCGAAAGACGGAAAAGGTGCTTTCCACGGAGGAGTTATTTGCGGTGGTGGCCCAACGCACGGCATCGATCAAGACCGATTCTGGGTTCGGTTCTGGCGTCTTCATAACCGATGAAGGGCATCTTCTGACGAACCATCATGTTGTTCATGATCCAAGCAGCTCGATTGATGTGACGATGTTTGCGATGAAGAACGGACAACTAGAGCGATCCGGAGTGAGTCCTGCGACGATTGTTTTTGCAGACGCGACTCACGACATTGCCGTTCTCAAAGTGACTAACCCGGCCGCAAAGCAAAAGGGGTTGTCGTTGAGCAAGGATCCTCCGGCCACCGGCATGAAAATTTTTGCCATCGGATCCCCCGGGCTTGGCGATCGCGTTTTGGAACAGTCTTTGACTGAGGGAATCATCAGTTCCAATCAGCGAAAGATCGAGGGTGAATCGTGGCTTCAGCACAGCGCTGCGATCAGCCCTGGCAACTCCGGCGGTCCACTGGTCTCGCAACACGGGGAGATTATCGGCTTGGTCACTTTGAAATCCAAACTGGAGAATGTCGGGTTCGCAATCCCCGCCGCGACAGTCCGAGAAGTACTCAAAATCAAGTAGACTTATGGTGTTGGACGCTCGATATTTTTCAAGCGAGCGGTTTTCGCTTCCGCATGCATTCACCACCAGTCGATGTGCTTCTCGTTGTTTGCACTGCCTTTGCCATCAGCTTTTGCACGACGGAGCATAGCCAATCGGGTATTCCGGGATTGATCTCGCGAATCGAACGAGGCTCGCGTCCCGAGGAAGTATCGCTCGCGAAGGACGCCTTGAAGAATGGGATCGGGCTGCGACAGATGAACGGAAGCCGAATCACAAATCAGATCATTTTGAACGTCGCTTCACAATGACGCTCGCGGCAACACGACCGTTCTTGAGTTCTGCCATAGCCAGCCCTTGCTGGACCGCACCATGGATCAATTTGGCGACTTCCCGTCGCTTCATGTCCGAAACCCCATTCAACCGAATGTGACGAATGAGTCTTCCAGTGCCCAGCAGTAGCTCCTCAGGATCTTCCAGCTCTGTCCCTCGATCAAATCCAAGATTGACATGCTTAGCGTAGGTCGCGATGTGAATGAAGCCTTGACCTTGCTTCCCTGTAAACGTGAAGGCATTGGATATACAGTACGTTTCGTAGATCAGTTCGCTGCATTCACCGGCCAATTTCAGCACAGCGTTTCTGGCGGCAAGTGCAGTTCGGACCACATGCTCTGGGCGATCTTGCATGAGTTCGCGAAGAATCAGTTCGGTGCTCGGGGCAGACATGGTCATTCTAGGTTTTAGAAAAATACTGGATTGCACACGCAACATTGCCTTCAGTGTCCGCGAATTTGACCAGCACGCCAACAGTAGGGATTTCGACGGGCTTCACGTGAATTGTACCGCTGCATTCGACGATGATCGCTTCGGTTTTCCGGATGTCTTCGACCGATATGGAGCACTCGTAGCCGCTAACGCCTGTTCCCAGCGGTTCAGTCCGTTTCTGAAGAGCACCCAATATCCCTGGTGACTCGTCATTTCCAGTTTTGATCAAGTAAAAGTCCGGAGGCCCCCATTCTTCAAATCGCCATCCAAATGCGCGCTGATAGAACGATTTCGCGCGATCCACATCGTCAGCGTGAATCGCAAAATGACATACATTGTTGGCATGCATACAGACACTTCCCGGAAGTTGGATTTGGACACGAAAACAACACCCACATTTTAGCCAATGCGATTGTGGCGTACTTGCGATACAATGACAAAACATGTCGAAAACACGCCAGGTCAAACTCCGAACTCTATCGGCTCGATTCTCCCCGGGACATCGCGTTGATTGGCATTCCCATTCGTGGTCACAACTTCTTTACGCAAATGAGGGCGTCGTTACGGTCGAATCGCGTTCCGCGTGCTGGGTGATACCTCAACATCGCGGGATTTGGGTTCCGGCGGGTGAGGAGCACTTGCTCAAGATGAATGGTCGAGTCTTTCTTCAAACGGTGTACATTGAAAGGCACCGTCCAAGAACGACCGATCTCTGCTGTACAGCTCCTGGCCGGTGGAAAATCCGTTACGCACGTTGCGTTTGACCTGGGGTTCGAGTCCGTGAGTTCTTTTATCTTTTCCTTCCGTCACTACTTTGGCGATTCGCCGGGACAGTACCGACTAAAGCAAACCATCGATAACACCAACTCCAAATCGAGCATCCAATAGTGTTCGTCGTTGCACTTCCCAAAAAACCGGAATGCCCTTCCAGAAATGCTGCCGACGAATGTCTGCGAACGCCTGTCCTGCCAGAATCGATTCCACAATAATGACCTGCTCGATGACGATAGCCGCTCGGTGCGAGAAGGAAAGACCAATCTCACGCAAGAAGTTCAAACGATCTCCAACAGACTGGAGATCGATGCAAAGCGATGGCTGGAACGAGTTACCAACTTACTGACCAGCCATCGATTCTACGGCAGTTTCATGTCCGCCACGCGCGACGTGCTCCGCTGCGTGGCGGAGAAACTCGGAGTCAAGCAGTCAGCCCACACGGACTAGCGCGCAAGCAGTGCACTGAAGCTGTTTCCCCAGGCCATCCTGCAAGCTCTTCTGCGAAGAAGGACTGTAATCGCTCCCGCGAAAATGGGTCGAAAGGGCTTAGCGACCGTCTCAATCGTGTAGAAAATCGATGTAGGACGCTGTTTCATGCTTCCATCAACCGCCGATGAAGCATCGGCGAATTAAAAACGTCCATTGCCAGGCACCTCACGCCCCAAAACGCAACGCTTGTCCCTGTTTCATCTGCTGCCATCTGCGCATCTTTAGGTCGTGTCACATGACGATGTCCTGCTTAGTTTTCGGGGCGTTTGATTTTTCCATTACCTAACTCTCCGCTTTGATTCTATTCGTCTAAAATCCTAGCTAGGTTCCTTCCACGATCATGCCGCGATAGATCGCGCCACGGTGTCTATGACTCGCAGCATCTTGGTATGCTGCGCTTTCGTACCACTGGCGAGCAGCTTCGGTAGTTGGAAATTCCGCAATCACAACACCCTCAACGTCAGGTCCCTCGAGCGTTGTATGAGGACCATAAGCCGAAAGCACCGTGATTGGAACACCTTCGAGAGTGGAAGCGACTTTGGCCCAATACGCTTCGAGTTCGGCGCGGTCGAGTGTTTGTTCGCGAATAAAGATCATGTAGGCAGGCATCTGGTTCTCCTAATTGTGATTTGGCTTGAAGGTTTCGTTTGAAAGATCAAAGACCGCCGGTCGCGTGGATAATTTCTCCAGTCAACCAACTGGAATCCTCGGAGGCTAGAAAGACAACCACTCTTGCTATGTCGATTGGGGTGCCTATGCGACCCAACGGAGTCATACTGACGAGTCGCTTCTCGATATCGCTTCCAACGCCGTACAAACCAGCTGCCTTTGTGCCTTCGCTGAGCGTGGCACCCGGATTGACCGAGTTGACCCGAATTCCGCGTGAGGCCAGTTCCTTAGCCAGTACTCCGGTGATGGCGTCGAGGCCGCTCTTGCTGGCAGCGTAAATTGCGAACTCGGGCGGTAATGATCGAGACGCGGCCGAGCCAATGTTGATGATGCTGCCACCACTTGAATCAAAGTGCTTGAGCGATTCTCGAATCGTAAGCAATGGACCAAGTAGATTGATCTTCATTTCCCTGTGGAACTCAGCCTCGGTTATCTTGGAGATGGGCATCGCCTGATACACGCCTGCATTGTTAACCAGAATGTCAATCGTTCCGAATTCAATTGCCGCTTGGTCGAACATTCGGGTCACATCGGCAGAATTCGACACGTCACCTTGAATCGCGATCGCATGACCACCGCCATCAGTGATCGAACGAGCAATCGCTTCCGCTCCGATTTTGTCAGACGCGTAGTTCACGACAACGTTTGCCCCGGCTGAGGCTAGTTCTAAAGCGATACCCGCCCCAATCCCCTTGGATGCGCCTGTGACCAAGGCTGTTTTCATTTTCAATTTAGACATGGTTTGTCCTCCTACCACTTTTGACACCATCGATGGAGGACTGTGACAAACCTCTCGCAACTTTTTCCGTTCAAATAGAATGAGTCATCGAGGCTGCTTTGTTCGAGCATTTTCCGCAACCAAAGAATTTGACCTTCGGTGCTATTGGAACTCAGTTTTCGAAATGGTAACTCTGAGTTTTTTTAGAGCATGGCAGATCTAGGTGGCACTGTGATGAAGACACGCCCTTCGTACCTCAGGGACGTGCCACCCAGGGATCTGGCCACTCGGGGATCTAGCCTTTCGGGGGCCGGCATACAGTGGCGAATTACGCAGGGTGCAATTGAAAAGCTGAAAAGGAGAGGGGCCGCACTGCAAGCAGCGCGGCCCCTTTCTCTTTTTTGACTGGATTCGAAGCTCCGACACTGGCCGCTTAGTAGCGGTAATGCTCAGGCTTGTAAGGACCTTCGTTGTCGACACCCAAGTAGGCGCGTTGCGATTCCGAAAGCACGGTCATCTTGACACCCAACTTCTCCAGGTGCAAACGAGCGACTTCTTCATCGAGTTTCTTCGGCAATGTGTAGACGCGATTCTCGTACTTGCCGTTGTCTCGCTCTTGCCAAAGTTCAAGTTGCGCGAGAACTTGATTGGTGAAGCTCGTGCTCATCACGAAGCTTGGGTGACCGGTGGCGCAACCAAGGTTCATCAATCGGCCTTCGGCCAAGATCAAAATACTGCGCTTGGTGTCATGGAAATACCACTGGTCAAACTGCGCCTTGATGTTGCGTCGTTCGGCCTTGCCCGTCTTTTGCATCTTTTCCAAACCGGCCATGTCGATTTCATTGTCGAAGTGACCGATGTTGCAGACGATCGCCTTGTCCTTCATCTTCCGCATGTGCTCGGCGGTCAAGATATCCTTGTTGCCGGTGGCGGTAACGAAGATGTCGGCGGTGCTCAAGAAGTCTTCAACCGTCTTAACTTCGTAGCCTTCCATCGTTGCTTGCAAGGCGCAGATCGGATCGATTTCGGTCACGATCACGCGGCAGCCTTGGCCTCGCAAGGCCTGGCAACATCCCTTGCCCACATCACCGTAGCCGCAAACGACTGCGACCTTGCCGGCCAGCATGACGTCCGAGGCGCGATTCAATCCGTCGATCAGCGAGTGACGGCAACCGTACAAATTATCGAACTTGCTCTTGGTCACCGAATCGTTGACGTTGATGGCTGGAAAGAGCAATTCGCCCTTGGCAGTCATTTCATACAACCGCTTGACACCGGTGGTGGTTTCCTCGGACACACCGCGAACGGACTTGCCCAAAGCGGTGTACACGCCTGGGTTGACGACCATTTCCTTGCGGATCAAATCGAGAATCACACCGAATTCTTCGGGTTGTGTCTCAGGGTCGAACTCAGGCACTTTGCCGGCGGCTTCGTACTGGGTTCCGAGGTGGATCAACATGGTTGCATCGCCACCGTCGTCGACGATTAGGTCGGGTCCGGATCCGTCTGGCCATACGATGGCTTCCTGTGTGCACCACCAATATTCGGGTAGGGTCTCACCCTTCCACGCGAAGACGGGAGTTCCGATAGGGTTGTCGAGCGACCCACCACGACCGACGACAACGGCCGCAGCCGCCGAGTCTTGGGTCGAGAAAATGTTGCAGCTAACCCACCGAACGTCTGCACCGAGGTCGACCAAGGTTTCGATCAAAACGGCAGTTTGAACCGTCATGTGGAGCGAGCCCATGATCTTTGCACCGGCAAAAGGCTTGCTCTTGCCGAAACGCTCGCGAAGTGCCATCAGGCCCGGCATTTCGTCTTCGGCCAGTTGGATTTCCTTTCGGCCCAAGCTTGCCAGTTCTTCGGCTTCGGCTCGGCGTCCTGCGGCAACGAAATCTAATGCCCGTACCTTGTACGGCAATCGGTTCGTGCCGGCAGCGTCAGCTGCCTTCTTCTTCGAGTCAACAACAGTACTCATTGAGTTCTATCTCCCTTATCGCGTTTCTAAAAAAATTTCCGGTTTCATCCAACAAAAAAAGCCTAGGACTAATGGCATCAACCACGTCTCGCGGTCGCGACAAAGGTTTGTGTCCCTTTGGCGTCCGGATCAGGCGGTACCACTAGCCAACGTTCCAGTTCCCAACCAGCCTGTTCGAGCCATTGAGTAATTTGTATTTTCGAGAATCCCATCCACGTATGTCCCAACTCTTCGCGATACTCCACGCGGTCATGTGGCAACATATCCAAGATCACTAGACGTCCATCCGGCTTGGTCACGCGATGCACTTCGTGCAGTGCGCGGGCTGGGTCGGGTAAGTAGGGCAAGACCAGGACCAACAAGGCCGTGGTCAATATGCAATCGTCGATGGGCAATTCGGTCAATTCACCGCGCCTCAAATCGACGTTATCAATATCCTTCAACCGTTTGCGGGCTGCGTTCAACATTGCCAATGAGGAGTCGACGGCGATAACCTGCTCCACCCAAGGTGCCGTCGTATGACTAATCATGCCCGTCCCACAACCAAGGTCACCCAGAATGCAGGACGTGTCCAACGCTGCCGCAATAGCCCAAGCGTCGATGCGGTAGCCGAACAGCTCACCTCGCAAACGATCCCATCGACCGGACGCGCTAGAGAAAAAATTCTGTGCCTTGCCTCGACGCGACTCCAGGACCTGCTCCAACCGAGCCTCATCTTGTTCCATCGTCGTATCGGAAACCGTGTGAGCACGCACTACCGACCATAACTTTTTCTGGGCCGTTGGAAGCTCACCGTTGACCATGCGGTACCAGTTGCTAGCACCTTCACGGCGGGCGCTGGCCCATCCATCTTCAGCCAGCACTTTTAAATGCCGACTGACGGTGCTTTGAGGTAGTTGCAGGATCGTGCACATTTCGGCGACTGACAGTTCGGATTTCTCAAGCAAACGCAACAAACGGGCCCGGGTGGGCTCCGACAGGCTTTGCATCCACAAAATCATTGGAGAAACACCGTTCATCGTCCCTCCATTCCTTCCGGCCACACCGCCCGTCAAACATTCATCCGCTTATCCGGATGATAGGATAACAGGTCCGGCCGAATTTTTCAAGCCGGATTGGGGTGAGGGACTTGGCCAGGACAGATCCAGCCATCGGGCAAATCCGAGAATTTGGCGGCTCTTTGTAGTCGGCTCCCGCTCCGCGAAGGAAAGGATACGGAAACATGCTTCTTTCGCGGAGCGAAAGGCGACATTGACAGCTTGGACGGGCTCGCGCCGCAATCGAGTCTCGCTCAGAATTTCCTCGGGCCTGGCGACGACGGAGTTAGTCCGATCGATGGCTTTCAGTTCTTGCTGTAACCTGCCGAGGCGTTGGCGTCCCGTGCGAGCGGGTTTTTGATGTACTGACGAAAGCAGCACTTGCACAGATCGAACTGTTTGCGCTGGTACAAGTCGTCATCGAACACGGAAGCGCAAAGCTCGTCGGCGGATTGAATCAAGTCTTGCAGTTCATCCAGATGATCAATGTCATCGACAACCTCCATCTCGTCCCCTTCGCATCCCGCTTCGATCTCGATGGTCACGGTGTAACGCAAATCGGTGGACGGGTCGATGTCTCGTTTGCAACGATCGCAGGTATAACGAATCACGGTAGCGACTCCAGTACAACAGAGGAAAAGTAGAACGGTGCAATTTCTAATCGTCATCGCACAGCCTCCATCCTAACGAGATCGGAGGGCATGTCGCAAGTAAGTTACCGAGAACACGCGGTAGACTATTCCGAGCCTGACGATCGCAACGAAGGCGACCGTACCGGTTGTATCAGAAAGTGTTCCTCAACCTGCCGCCGAGGATGCCCCCTCGGTTTCTTTCTGCGCTTCTGGCGGATCCGAGCAAGCTGGCAAGGCTGTTCGTGGAGCCTGTCGCTCGATGCTCACTAGGATGGCGGGCAACACGCATAGATTGCCGATCAGTCCACCGAACATAGTCCACGCCGCTAGCGTACCAAATGCGACGGTCGGAAGGAAGTTACTCATGGCCATGGAACCAAAGCCAATGACCAATGCCAAGGTCGCCATCAGCACCGCTAAGCCCGTTTCGGATTGCGCTACCCGGAGGGCGCCGTGAACGCTTTGACCGTTTCTTCGCTCACTTTGGTAGCGATACAAATAGTGCAGCGAGGAATCGACCCCTAAACCCATCGAAACGGCAGCGATCATGGCCGCGCCGAGATTTACGCGGGTTGATGACCAGCCCATGCAACCTAGCACCACCAAGTTGGGGAGGATGGCTGGCAACAAACCGGCCACTGCCAATCGAAAATCTTTGAGCACCGTCGCCATTGCAAAACCGATTCCGAGCGTTGCGACCAAGAATGCTATCCATTGATCGGCCACGAGGTGTTCGACCAATCGGGTCAAAAGGACGTAGTACCCTGATACCAGCCACTGAGGTTCCGATGTCGGGACCTCGTCTTGGGACGGAAGCAGGCCTTGCCATGCATCGCTCGTCACATGCTTCTCGACCGTTTCCTTCACGGCTGCGATCAGCTGATTCTTTTGATCTGCGTTCGAGCGTTCTCGAGATCGGAGCATGATGCGTAAGAATCGCCCTTGGTCATCCGTCCGGAGCAGCGTGTCGAAGAAACTCCCCATCGATTGACGCATGCCGAACAATCGCGTCTCCACTGGCACCATCCTCAACAATGAGGCATCGCGGGCCACACGATCGGTATCTGCCAATCCCAACGCGCTGGTCAGTCGCAACGGTATCGTTCCTGGGATCTCAATTGCCAGCAGGGCTTCTTCCAATCGCTCGACGACTTCAAAATACTCCGGCGTTATTTTTGCCGGAGCCGGCACCATCACATCCCAAATCCCTGCTCCGCCCAACTCGGTCTCCACGGCTTCATAGGCCGTTGCGATCGGAGAATTGCTCTGAAAGTTTTTTAGGAAATCGGTTTCGACTTCCAGTCGCATCGACCCGGCGATGGCCCAGGCCGTTAATGCGACTACACCGCTCAATACCCATCGTCGATAGATGCACACCACCTGCAAAATGCGTTGCAACGAATGCTGAATGAAAGCTTCGCCAGGGATATTGCCCAGCGCATACAGCTGTGTTCTGGGACTCAACGGTGTTCGATACGGACCGACCAACGCCAACGCCGGCACGATGGCGAAGATGCCAAAGAGCACAACGCAGCAAGCCACCGCCATCATGCTGCCATAATCCTGGACCGGGCCGACGCGCGAGACAGACAGCGAGGCAAAGCCGATGGCATCGGTCACGCACGCGGCCACAATGGGGACCCAAAGACTCGTGATCGAACGCCGCAGCGCGGTTTCAGCCCGTGACCATGGATCGAGAAACTCAGCCGCCGCGTTGTATTCTTTTTGATAGCGGAACATCCAATGCATAGTGGTGGCCACTCCAACGACCATGACGATGGACGAGAGCATCGAGGAGACCATGGTCAGCTCCCAATCCAGAAGCACCAACAGCGCCCGCGTCACGATCAGAGACCATTGGACCACGGCTACAGTGATGATGGCCCACCGAAAGGAGCGGAATCCAATCAACATCAAAAGGGTTAGGCTGATGGTGGAGTAGATGGCCAAGCGATTGCCGTCTCGCTCGATTTCCCGAAAGCCTTCATCGACCATGGCTAGATGCCCAACCAACAATCCGCCGGGCAATGAATCAGCGATGCGTCGAAGTTCCGCCAACGTATCAGTCACTGGCCGCGCATCCGTAATTGGCCGCGAACTGGAGGACGCCGGTCTCGGTCTGGATTGCTCAGTGTCCACGCGAGCGAGCAACACGCCGATGGCGACCAGGTCGGTGTCGCGGGCGTGTGTTTGGCCCGTGAATAGTTCGCGGTATTCGACGGCCAAGCTGTCCTTCGGGTCCAGCAGTGGGTGGTCTTGAGACACCCCGGTTGGAAGTCCTAGGAACGATTTGGGCACCCGAAGGCTAGAGAGCATCGTATCGATTCGCGAATCGTCGAGTGCGTATTGCACGCCGGAGACGGATTCGATTTGTTGACGCACTTTCTCGACGCGTCGCAACCCGGAACCATCTTCGGCCCAAAGCTCGGCATCGCGGTATGCGAAGACTAAGAAATGCGAGACCCCGAATCGGGCTTCGAGCATCTCAAAGGCAATGCGGTCGGGATCGTTCTCCGGAAACATGCGCTCGAGCGATCGATCCAGTTCCAATCGCTGACCGATGGGCCATGCGATTGCGAACAGCACTATGGCTGCGAACAGCATCCACCAGCGATAGCGAATCATGGCGAGGGAATCGGCAATCGTCGAGGTTGAAAGAAATCGCGAACGTCGATCCATTGCATGCCCGCGCGGCGGGCAGCTTCGATCCCTAAGTCCGAGTCTTCGAAGACCAAACATCGATCGGGGGCGATCTGCATTCGACGGGCGGATTCCAAGAACACATCCGGCTCTGGCTTGTGGTTGAGTGTGTCCTCTGCGGTCAATACGATCTCAAACCAATCCGCAATGCCGACTTGTTGCAATTGTCGCTGAATGATCTCGCGGAAGCCTCCGCTGGCGACCGCGATCGGTTTGAAACCACGCAGAACTTTGGCTACGGAGATCACCGCTTCGATGGGTTCGAGTAAATGGAGCCAATCGAGAAACGCTTGTTCTTTTCGGTGCGCCGTTGTCAGTGCGTCGACCTCCACTTGCTGCTCCATGGCAAGCATTTCAATGATCCGATGACTTGGCATGCCGCCTAGCGAATAAAACCGCTCTTCGGAGAATTGGATCCCGACCTCTTTCATGGTGCGATGCCAAGCCAGGTAATGGATCGGCATCGAATCGACGAGCGTGCCATCGCAATCGAAAATCACTCCATCGGCTGCGTCGATCTTGTTCCAATCCATCATTCGCCTGATCCCAAGGTCACGGGAATCTGCATCGACTTGCCCGTGCGGATGACGGTCAATAGGACGGTATCACCGGCTTTTTTGGTTTCGATCATGCTCAATAGATCATCTGCATGCTTGACGGGCTGGCCATCGACTCCGACGATCAAATCCGATTGGCTGTGATCGATCGACTCCTGTTCGGTGATTGCAAAACCGCGTCGGACTTTGCGGCGCTCGATCCGTGACCCTCGCAATCCCGCTTGTTCCGCCGGACCATCGGCGGTCATGTTGACAATGAGCAAGCCACGTTCGGTTTCGAAAACCTGCAGGATACCGATCGTCGGTCGCGCGACGCGGCCGGTCGCGATCAATTGGGGCACAACCCGATTCATGGTATTGACGGGGATGGCAAACCCGATGCCGGCGTTGTCTCCACTTCGAGTCGCGATGGCGGTGTTCATGCCGATCAGTTCCCCGCGCGAGCTGAGAAGCGGTCCGCCCGAGTTGCCTTGATTCAGCGCTGCATCGATTTGAATGATGGAACGGATCTGGCGTCGCGTTTTGGAAGTGATCTGCCGGTTGAGGCTTGAGATGATGCCCGTGCTCATCGTCCGCTCGAAGCCGAATGGATTTCCGATTGCGATGATGTGCTGTCCGACGCGGAGTTGGCTGGAATCTCCCCACGGAATCGGAAAGAGGAGCTCGGGCGGGGCGGCGATTTTCAGAACTGCGATGTCGTTGTCGGGATCTTGACCTACCAACTCGCCAGGATAAGAGTCGCCATTGAACAAGGTCACATTGATGTCGCGCGCACCTTCGATGACGTGGTAATTGGTCAGCACATGTCCTAGCTGATCAATAATGGACCCGCTCCCATTGCCTTCGATCTCCGCCACCAACAAAAATGCTTCGGGACGTATCGAGCGTGTGGAAATGTTAACCACGCCGCGATTGACCGCTTCGTAGACCGAAACATTGATCCCCTCTTCCTGCGTGGCAGGCAGGAAGCCTTCGGGCAGTGGCAAATTCGAACCTTCCACAAACGATGTCCCAGATGCGATCGCGACTGTGCTTGTTGCGTTCCCGCCGGGCAGCTGCTTTTGAGGTGTTGCCAGGGCCAGTGGCATTTCCAATCCAGCATGGATCCACCAGCCCGCGACCAAGCCGATTCCTAATACAATGGCGGTTGAGATCGATCTGCGTAGCATCACAAAAACCTGTAAGTGAAAGTGTTGACGTCTCTGCCGTGAACGGTCGCTAGTTTACCATCCCTAAGGAAATCGACTATGTCTTCTCCTCGATCGTCTGGTCCACTCCCCTCCGAGCGGCTTCGTCCATGGCCACCCTATACCGCTCTGTTGCGAAAGGCGAGTCTGTTGCAAAAGGGGAGGCGTTCCAGCACTGCGTTGGCCCGATGCTGCCGGCTCGCTTGCCTGGTAATGCTCGCATTCATCTCCTTTAGCCATGCAATTCGTCCTGCATCGGCACAGATCCCACCCGATCCAACGGCAGAAAAAAGCGCGATTGTTCAACAGCCAAACATCGTATTGATCTTCGCCGACGATTTGGGGTACAGCGATATCGGTTGCTATGGCGCGACACTTTGGAAGACCCCCAACATCGATTCGATCGCGGCCAAGGGCATCCGATTTACGGACTTCCATGTTTCACAACCAGTTTGCTCGGCGTCGCGTGCCAGTTTACTAACGGGTTGTTACGCCAATCGCATCGGGATACACGGCGCGCTTTTCCCTGGGAGCAAGACAGGCATCAGTGACACGGAAGTCACCTTGGCGGAAATGTTGGGTCACGTCGGGTACCGATCGTGCGTGGTCGGCAAATGGCACCTGGGATTGCAACCACGGTTTCTGCCGCGGCAACACGGTTTCGATGACTACCTCGGATTGCCCTACTCCAACGACATGTGGCCTCATGGGATCAAGCCCCGCAGCAACTACCCACCGTTGCCATTGTATCGAGGCAATGACATCATCGATTCGGATGTCGATGCCGAAGATCAATCGCATCTAACGCAGCAATACACCGAACGGGCGGTTGAGTTCATCCGCGAAACAACGGACGCTCCGTTTTTCCTTTATTACGCGCATACATTTCCACATGTCCCACTCTACGCAGGGGATCAATTTGCTGGTCGCTCGCCGGCGGGTATCTATGGCGATGTGATCGCTGAATTCGACAATGCCGTGGGACGCGTGCTCAGCGCGCTTCGCGATCGCGGGATCGAACGCGAGACCTTGGTCATCTTCACCAGCGACAACGGGCCATGGCTAACCTACGGAAATCATGCGGGCAAAGCCGACCCACTTCGCGATGGGAAAGGAACGGTTTACGAAGGAGGGATCCGAGTGCCGTTCGTCGCTCAGTGGCCTGGGAAAATTCCGGCTGGCAGCGTGCAGTCCGAAACAGCCATGACCATCGATGTCTTTCCGACCTTGGCAAACATCGTTGGCGGTCAATTACCTGAGCATCCGATTGATGGGCTGGACATCTATGGCCTGCTCACCGCCGAGCCCGAAGCGCGATGCCCGCACGATGTTTTCCTGCATTACTACAGAACGGGAGAGTTGCAGGCGCTTCGAAGCGGTCCATGGAAATTGATTTTGCCCCACACGTTGTTGACGCATGTACCGGGCGAGGATGGAACAGACGGGCTGCCCGGACGCAGTGCGCAAGTCAAAATTCTAGCGCCGCAGCTATACCATTTGGGGGACGACATTGGCGAAACCATCGACCTCGCAGCCGAGCAGCCAGCGGTGCTCGCTTACTTGATGGAAAAGGTCGAACGCGCGAGGGAGGAACTAGGCGACTCGCTGACGGAGCGCAAGGGGACAGGCACGCGTGAGGCCGGTCGCGTCGATCCCTGATCTCTGAGGCGTCTATTGCGGTGCGTGAATTGAATCACTGATCGTCCCAGGCACGGTCCAGGCTCTCGCTAAGGGAATCGACCGAATGGATCAATTGAATCCAGCGCGCCACGGCGTGCGCGGTTGGGATGCGCATGCGATCTCGGCGACGGAAACCTCGTTCACTGACGCCGATGGCGTCTCCCAAACGGAACAAGCCGATATCCGCTTCGACATTTCGATCCGATTCGCCTTGTCCCAGATTTTTTTTCGCGGAGTTCATGGATGTAGGAGATTCAAGCCGCATGACGTGATGGACCGCCCATACGGCAGCGGCTTCCTCGTCGTAACTGTCCACGATGCCACGAAATGAACCGCTTTGTACGTAGTATTTGGCCATGATTCCCTCCAGGATTGCCACGATGGGCAGATCGAGTAAGCGTGCGTCCGGCGGATCGCCCCGCCAACGCTATGAAGATCGTCCAGGGCCGGGACACCTTCGGTCCCTAGCCAAGGTATCTGCTTCCCAAAGGAGAAAAAATCGATAGTCTTTTCCAAGCGTCGGAGTGGCTTTGAGCTGCGGCGTCGTTGCTGGAAGACATGAAAAAAGAGGACGCACAACCATGCAGGCGGAAACCAAGCTCGACGACGCGTTTGAGATTCCTGCATCTTGGAAGCATCGACATTTGCTCGGATTGGAACACCTGTCGGCCGACGAAATCAGTCTGATGCTGGATTTAGCCGACCGATTGCACGCAGCGACGCTTCAAGGCCGACGCAAACTGGATTTGCTCCGGGGCAAAACCGTCGCGAACCTCTTCTTTGAAAACAGCACCCGTACACGGAACAGTTTTTCACTTGCCGCCAAAAGGCTGGGAGCCGACACCGTCGAGTTCTCATCGTCCGGTTCGAGCATCTCCAAAGGGGAAACGCTAATCGATACGGCCAAGACGATTGAAGCCATGCTCGTCGACGCAGTTGTCGTTCGTCATAGTTCGCCTGGGACTCCCCATCTGCTCGCCCGCAGCTTGGCTTGCAGCGTCATCAATGCTGGAGATGGTCCGCACGAGCATCCCACGCAAGGCTTGCTCGATATCTTGACTATCCGACAGCATCGCGGCTCGCTCAAGGGATTAACAGTCGCTTTGGTAGGGGACATTGCCCATTCCCGCACGGCCCGCTCCAACATCTGGGGATTGCTCAAACTCGGCGCGCACGTGATCGCCTGCGGACCTGCCACTTTGGTTTCCAAGAATTGGGAAAAGCTTGGTGTGGAAGTGGCCTTTGATTTGGACAAGATCCTGCCGCGCTGCGATGTCCTGAACTTGCTAAGAATTCAATTCGAACGGCAAGCGATCCGACCATTCCCATCGGTGCACGAGTACACGTTGCTGTACGCGATGACGCAAGAGCGACTGCTGAAAAGTAAACCTGAGATCTTGATCATGGCTCCAGGCCCCATCAATCGAGGTGTAGAGTTAACTCCCGAAGTCGCCGATGGCCCTCACTCGGTGATTCTCGATCAAGTCACTAATGGCATCGCTGTCCGCATGGCCACGCTATGGTTGCTGTTGGGCGGAAGAGAGGCGAGTGAAGGGTGAAGAGTCACTGCTTTGATGCGCGTCGTTCAACATCCTACCGCGACTGCGTTTCGCATTTGGTATGTTATGCAACGCGTAGATGAATGCAACCAAATTAAAAGAGAAGAGGAAAATCGACGATGGCCCGTTACCGATTGAGCGAATTCATCGAGTCGGCGCAGCAAGTGGATCGCGGACAAGGCCTATTCGAACTGGAGCGGGATCGAATTCTAGAGGTCAATTTGCAAGGAGACATCTGGACAAAAACGGGTTCGATGATCGCCTATGGCGGCAGCATCCGGTTCGAGCGTGAGAGGATCTTGGAGCAAGGCCTCGGGAACCTGATGAAGAAATTCGTCAGCGGCGAAGGAACACGTCTGACCAAAGCATCCGGGGCAGGCAAACTTTATTTGGCCGACTCCGGTAAGAAGGTTACCGTGCTCACGCTCAGCAATGATTCGATCTTCGTGAATGCCAACGACGTATTGGCCTTCGAAAGCAGCTTGAAATACGACATTCGAATGCTCAGGAAGGTGGCCGCGATGCTCAGCGGCGGGCTGTTCAACGCTCACTTCCAAGGCAGCGGACTACTGGCGATCACGTCGCACTACGATCCATTGGCATTGCGTGTTGCCCCGGGACAGCCCGTATTTACGGATCCCAATGCCACGGTTGCGTGGAGTGGCAATCTTTCACCCGAATTTCGGACCGACATCAGTTTCAAAACGCTGCTCGGTCGCGGAAGTGGCGAGAGCCTTCAAATGAAATTTGAAGGAGACGGGTTCGTGATCGTGCAACCCTACGAAGAGGTCTACATGCAGCACGGCGGTTCGTGACCTGCAAGAACTCGATGAGACGGCTGAGCCAATCGAGCTAACCACTGGCTTATGGGCCATTGGCTGATCGGCGGTTCGCCTATTGGCGTAAACAATTCGGCTCGGTCTTACCGACGGTTGGAACGCGCTTCTTCGCGCTCGGCTTTCAACGCGGCGGTCTCATTGGCGAGCTTGTTTTCCGAGCCAGCCGGGAAATACTGAACATCGTCCTGGATGTAGTATGGGCTTGGCAAGGTTTGCCCAGCCACTTGGACCTGGCAGCCCGTATTGACCGACAGACCGCAAACCACAATTGCGGCAAGCATCCCAAATCCTGATGTCTTCTTGCTGGCTTTCATCGTTCGGTTCCATCCTGAACTTCGCGGTACGGGCTCTGGGCAAAAGGCATGCCGAGATACGCCATAACCCATGTATCGGCCATACCGCTTATTCACTTGAGCGAAACTGTAACGATTCGCCGGTCTATGCTAGCCATCCCGATCGCCTGCGTCGGCATACCAGCCCCCAAATGCCTTTGACCGGTCTTGGATCTTTGATATTCCCCCTTCGCCAGTTTGCCGCCTCTTCGGGACACTCTAGGTAAGTCAGTCGCGGGTCCACTGTGGCCAGTGGATCGGGATGTCAGCCGTGACGTCGATGGGGATGTGCTGGGTCGGATGATCGAGCACCAACTGTCGGCAATGCAATGCGATGCCTTGTGGGAACTCGCTCTTGGAACCGTACAACCGATCGCCCGCGATCGGACAGCCAATGGCCTCAAGTTGACTGCGTATCTGATGCTTGCGGCCCGTGATTAGTTTGATCTCCAACAGACCGCTCCCCGCATGCGACTTGAGGGTCCGATACTCAAGCACCGCGGATTGAGCGTCCGGATGCTCTCCAACCGCAACGCGCGTTTTGATCGCCTCCGCGGGGCGAACCAGCGCGTGCTCCAGTCGACCGGCAATTGGGTTTGGCAATGCATCCACGATGGCCCAATACCGTTTGGTCGTCGTTCGGTCACGGAACTGTGCATTCAATCGGGCGGCGGCTTTGCTGGTCCTCGCGAATGGAACAACGCCCGTTACCGGCGCATCGAGTCGACTGACCACGCCCAAATAGACTTTTCCGGGCTTATGGTATTTCTGACCGATATACAGCCGGGCTGACTCGAGCAAACTTCGTTGATCGGGACTGGCACCTTGGACAATCCAATCCGCCGGTTTGTCGAGGATCAGCAAATGATTGTCCTCGTAGAGAATCTGAGAAGGATGCAAACCATCACTCCTGCTCGAAGTTGTGCCATACGAAGGCCAAGGTATCGGCGGCCGTATCGATCAATTTGGAAACCGGAGTCCCCGCGCCATGTCCGGCGCTAGTCTCAATCCGAATAAGGGTCGGTCGCACGCCGCTCTGACAGCATTGAAGCCTGGCCGCAAACTTGAACGAATGACCCGGCACGACACGATCGTCATGGTCCGCGGTGGTGATCAAGGTCGCAGGATAGCGCGTGGCTGGTTTGAGGCAATGCAGCGGCGAATACCGAATCAAATTTGCAAATTGATCTGGATGATCGCTACTGCCGTATTCGCTGACCCAAGCCCAACCGATGGTGAACTGATGGAATCGCAACATGTCCATGACCCCGACAGCTGGGAGAGCCACGGCGAACAGATCCGGGCGCTGCGTCATGACGGCACCGACCAAAAGCCCGCCATTGCTGCGACCTGAAATCGCCAACCGTTTGGGGCACGTGTACCGCTGTTCGATCAAGTACTCGGCGGCGGAAATGAAATCGTCGAACACATTCTGCTTGCGATTCCGCATCCCATCTTCGTGCCACGCGCGTCCGTATTCCCCGCCTCCGCGTAAATTGGGAACGGCATAAATGCCCCCCATCTCCATCCACGCCAAATTGGCTGGCGAAAAATTGGGTGTCACGGAAATGTTGAAACCGCCATATCCATACAGGATTGTGGGCCGATTCCCATCGCGCTGCATTCCTCGGCGATACGACAAAATCATCGGGATGCGCGTGCCGTCGACCCCTCGGTAAAAAGTCCTTTCGGTGACATATTCGTCGACATCAAAATCGATCGTTGGCGAACGCCACACGACGGGCTCCTTCGAGCTGAGGTCCAACCGATACACGGTTTGCGGGGTGACGTAATTGGTGAATGTGAAGAACGTTTCTTCCGCCGCCCGCTTGCCTTGGAATCCTGTCACCGTTCCCAAATCAGGGATCTCGATATCGGCCAAACGTCTGCCGTCGATGCCGTATTGCCGAACGACACTGGTTGCATCCTGCAAGTAAGTCACCACGAACCGATTCCCCAACAGCGACGCGCTTTCGATCGATTCAATTGACTCGGGGACAATCTCGCGCCATGCATCGCGCTGGGGATTCTGAATATCGATGGCCACGATCCGACGCTTGGAAGCCCCGTGGTCGGTTTCCAAGAAGAACGTCGTATTGTCGTTTCCGAGGAACTGGTAAGCGGCTTCGAAGCCGGTCAGCAATTCAACCACGTCGGTCGGTTCAGGAATCCGACCCGACACCAAGGGCGCATAGAAGATCTGGTTCTTGCGTTCTGAGCCGCGCCAAACAGAGATCATGACATAGCGGCCATCGTCGGTCACACTGCCTTGAAAACCCCATTCTTTCTGATCCGCCCGTTGGTAAACCAAAACGTCTTCCGATTGGGTTGTGCCCAATCGATGGTAATAGAGCTTTTGGTAATAGTTCACCTGCGTGAACTCGTCGCCGTTCGGCTCGTCGTAGCGGCTGTAAAAAAAACCGAGATTGTCAGGCGTCCATGAAACCGTACTGAATTTGACCCACTGGATCTTGTCGGCTCGATCGGTTTGCGTCTCCACGTCGCGAACCATCCAGGTATTCCAATCGGAACCGGCCTTCGCAATTCCGTACGCCAGGAATCGACCATCGTCGCTTGGAACGTAGCCACTTAACGCGACCGTTCCCTCCGTGCTCAAGGTGTTCGGATCGAGCAATTCGCGCCGCGGTCCGTCCACGGAGTCCGAGGTGTAGAGGACGTTTTGATTTTGAAGGCCGTCGTTGTGGGTAAAGAAATAGCGACTCCCGTACTTGCGCGGCATTCCATACCGCTCGTAATTCCAAAGTTCGGTCAATCGTGTGCGAATGGCTTCTCGCATAGGGATTCTGGCCAAGTAATCGAAGGTGACCCGATTTTGCTCTGCCACCCAAGCCCGTGTGCCATCGGACTCAACATCTTCGAGCCAACGGAAGGGATCCTCGACCATGGTGCCGTGGTAGTCGTCTCGCTGCTCAACCACCTTCGATTCCGGATAGCGTAGGGTCAGGCCCATCTCGTGTCCTGACTTTGTACTGGCATTGGTATCTGCCTCTTGCGCGCGGCACTGGGAGGTCATGACCGAGCCGCAAAGACATACGAACGCGCTCCATGCGGCAGCGGACCTGCCCCAGACCGGCCGCCGTGTCCGGAAGTTCCGAAGCGTCGGGCTCGCGAAACCGGAGGGCCCCGGGATTCGGGGTGCTCCACCGGTCCGAGCCACCTCGAAGTATCGAACGACCGCAAGGTATCGCGAGGAAAGGAAAGGAATTGTGTGCGTTTGGGATTCAGGTGCTGACTGGATCATTTTCACCGAGGGTTGGGGGGTGAATCGGTTGTTCGCCTGGCTGGATCGCACGCCTCCGACCGCCGCCACTATCGTAATGCATTCTCGCATGCCCTTCGTTTAAGAACAGGAAAAAACCAATCCTTCCGATTGCGAGGACATTAACGATGTCCTAGCCCGGCCCCGAAGCAGGTCTGCGACGAATTGTCGCGAAGCTTTCGTTTAGCAAGAAAAACCAAGAGATTGCCTTGGGAAAAGTCGATTCAGCCTATCCCAAGGTGGCAATGTTTTGGGTGGCCATCTTTTGCAACTCTGCGGTAACTATTACACTTCCCGGTCACAGTTTGCGTGGCTATGGTGGTCGCTCAGGGTTCGAATGTTTTCCTGCGCGTTCCGTATCGCAGTGCCTCCGATACCTCGTCTTTCATGACTATGTCCCAACGATATCTATTTCCCCGCTGGACCAACAAGTTTTTGGCCCTATTGGGTGTTCTGCTCCTAGCGGGCGGCGCGTATGCGAGCGTTTTGTTTCTTGGGATCACAAGTCCCGAAACGCTCAATACGGGGTACCGCCCGTTGCAGCCGGTCCCGTTCAGCCATGCGTTGCACGCAGGCGAACTCAAAATGGACTGCAAGTATTGCCATGCTTCGGTAGACAAAGGGGCGCACTCGCAGATCCCTGCCACTCAAACGTGCATCAATTGCCATTCGCCGCGAACGACAGCGGGTGCACCGGTGTTGTCAGCGATTCATTCCGACTCGCCAAGGTTGCGACCAGTTCGAGAAAGCTGGCGGACGGGTGAGTCGGTTCCATGGGTTCGCATCCATCGTTTGCCTGACTACGTGTATTTCAATCATTCTGCCCACGTCAATCGTGGCGTTTCGTGTGTGAGCTGTCACGGTCGGGTGGATCAAATGGAAATCGTTTACCAAGCCAAGACGCAGTCGATGGCATGGTGCATTGATTGTCACCGCAATCCAGAGCCTCACCTGCGGCCTGTCGAAGAAGTCACCAACTTGGCTTGGTCGGCCGGTGACGAAGCGGCTCAGCTTGCGTTGGGCAAGAAGTTGCGAGAAGAAAACAATATCAATCCTCAAGACAACTGTGCGGTCTGTCACCGATGAGTTTAACCGGCACCGAAAACAGAACACGGTACTTCCGAAGTCTCGATGAGCTTCAAAAAACTCCGGAATTCGAACAATTCCTGGGGCGAGAGTTTCCGCAAGCGGCTTCGGAGTTCCCCGAAGGTGTCTCGCGCCGCCGCTGGCTGCAACTCATGGGTGCCTCACTTGCTTTGGGTGGGATGGCCGGTTGCCGCTATAACCGAGAGGAAGTTGCGGCGTTCGTGATGCGTCCCGAGGGTCGCGTTCCTGGGGTGCCTGAGTACTTCGCGACGAATTTTGAATGGGCGGGTCGCGCGGTGCATGCGTTGGTGACCTGCATGGATGGGCGACCATTGAAGCTGGAAGGCAATCCCGATCACCCTGCCTACGCCAAGAGTCAGCCCAAAGAGCATGATGGCAATCCTAAACTGGCCGTGGCTGGAACCGACGTGTTCACGCAAGCCTCCATCTTGTCTTTATACGATCAAGACCGCGTTGGGACCGTTTTGGAACGGAGCATGGCCAACGCCAAGCCTCGAATCGCTGATAGCGATGACGATACGTTCCGAGCGGAAAGCTGGTCGAACTTTGCCAAATATGTGACCGATAGCGTTGCCACCCTCGGCGACGGCAAAGGCCTCGCAATTCTGATGGAGCCAACGCTGAGCCCTACGTTTCAGCGCGTTCTCTCGGAGGTCGTGAAGAAGTATCCTGCGGCAACAGTGGTCCGCTACGAATCGGTCTACTCGCAGAACGTCAACAAAGCTTTGGATGCCGTGGGTGCCAAAGGTACTCGTATGCATTTTGACCTGGATGTTGCCAAGGTCATCGTGGCCCTCGATTCCGATTTGCTGGGCAGTGATCCGAATGCGGTTCACTACGCTCGTCAGTTCGCCAATCACCGCGAACCGAGCGGCGCTTGGATGAATCGGTTGTATGTCGCCGAATCTCAGTATTCAGTCACAGGCACCTCGGCCGACTTCCGCTTGGCCATGCAGTCCTCGCAAATTGGAAAACTACTTCGGCTGATCGAAAAGGCCGTGGATGCCGGGACGATCACCGAAGATGCAGAGCAAACACCCCCGATCGACAAGCTCAATGAAACCGAACGCGTCGCTCGCGTGGCGGAATCCATGGCCATTGATCTATTGGCCAATCAAGGCGAATCGGTACTGTGCGTCGGTCCCCATCAGCCCTTGGCAGTTCAAGTTGCCGCATTGCGGATCAACGCAAAGCTTGGAAACATCGGCAAGACGGTCAAGCTAGTTCAGGTGCCGAACGATTTGCAAGGCGTTTCGACGATTAAGTTGGACGACTTTGTCGCCCGGGCTAGCGAGTTCACGAAATTATGGATCCTAACTCCCAATCCTGTCTTCAGTGTTTCAGGCGATGTTCGCTTGGTCTCCGCGATTGAAGCGATCGGCGACACCGTGTATTGGTCGCAGTATGACGATGAAACGGCGCGGTTGTGCCGTTGGACAGTTCCAGCAGCCCATCCGCTGGAAGCCTGGGGAGACGTACGAGCGTCGGATGGCACGTACAGCGTTTGCCAGCCCTTGATCGCTCCCTTGCTGGGTGGCAAGACGGCCGCCGAGTTCCTGGCTATGGTGTCTGGTATGGATGGCAGCGAAAGCAGGACACTGGTCGAACAAACGGCTGCGGTGATTGCCGGTGGCACACTCAGCGAACGCGTTTGGAAAGAAACATTGCATTCCGGGTTCATGGCCGGTACGGAAAGTCCATTGTTCGTCGGAGAGCTCAAGGCAGATCCGAAGGTTCTCAAGTCCAAGGATCTCAGCACTCGGGTCTATGATTTGCCCGAAGGTGACGTTTCGCTGAACCTCAACGAAAACAATCTTGAAGTCCTGATTCTTCCTAGCGACACGGTTTACGATGGTCGTCTCGGAAACAATGGTTGGCTTCAGGAGTGCCCACAGCCAGTCACCAAACTCACATGGGACAACGCGGCAATTTGCAGTCCCTCGACTGCCGATCAGTTGGGACTCAAACAAGGGGAACTGGTTACGTTGGCTTTGGGGGATGCCAAAGTCAAATTGCCAGTCTTCTTAGTTCCTGGCCATGCCGAAGGCTCGTTCACTGTCAACATGGGCTATGGGCGTACCAAGGACGCAGGGGGGACGGTAGCCGGTGCGGTCGGTACCAACCTCGCTTCGTTCCGCCGCTGGAATCAAGCTGCAATTTACACCGGCGTGACCGCCAGTCCAACCAGTGAGCCCTACCGATTAGCGACCAGCCAAGATCACTTCGCGCTCGATGAGTTGGGGTTAGGCGAAACCGCCAAACGAGCTCCGCAATTGGTTCGCGAAGGAACGCTCAGTGAGTACAAGGAAAACCCCAAGTTCACCAAGCAAATCGTCGAGTTGCACTTCGAGAACAAATCGCTTTGGGAAGAACCTGAGGTCGCCGAAAATCACAAATGGGGAATGGCGATCGATCTGAACAAGTGCACCGGCTGCAACGCCTGCGTGGTCGCTTGCCAAGCCGAGAACAACATTCCGATCGTCGGCAAAGAACAAGTCCTGCGTGGACGCGAGATGCATTGGTTGCGGATTGACCGCTACTACCAAGCCGATGTGAATCCCAAAACATCTCAGAGCGGTATTCGCAATCCGATCGATGCCAAGATCGTGATGCAACCCATGGCGTGCGCTCATTGCGAAACAGCTCCTTGCGAGCAAGTGTGTCCGGTGGCTGCCACGGTTCATACCGAGGAAGGCATCAACGCGATGGCTTACAACCGCTGCATCGGTACACGCTATTGCGGCAACAATTGCCCCTACAAAGTGCGTCGATTCAACTACTTCAACTACAACACCGAGTACGGTTACTTCTACGGCTGGCAGGACAAACGGGAGGTAGCTTCCAAGAAACTACAGTCGCTCGTGTTGAATCCCGAAGTCACGGTTCGAGGCCGCGGGGTCATGGAGAAGTGTACGTATTGCATTCAACGCGTTCAGAATGGCAAGATCGAGTCGCGAACCAAGGGGGATGGACGCGTGCACGATGGCGATATCCGATCGGCTTGCCAGCAAGCTTGTCCGAGTGGAGCCATTGTCTTTGGCAATTTGAATGACCACACCAGCCGCGTGTACCAACTCCACAACGACCCTCGGTCGTACGCAGTTCTCGAAGAGTTGAACATCAAACCACGGACCCTTTATTTGTCCCGTATCCGAAATGTTCCGAAGCGACTCGCAACTTCATCGCAGATGAATCCGACGCGATTCGAAGATCACCATCACGAAGACCACTCGCAATCCTCAGGTGACCATGGCCACCATAGCTAGTTCATACAATCCGCGAGAAATCGACAACACCGTCGATATTCCGGGCCGACGCTCCCCGCTGATCACCGGCAATCAAACGTACGCGTCCGTAACGGACATCGTTTGTCGCGTTGCCGAAGATGCTCAGCCCCGATTATGGTGGGTTCTATTCGGCTTCTCGTCGGTTACGGCCACGATGTTCTTAAGTCTCATCGCATTCTTGATCTACAAAGGGGTCGGGATCTGGGGGAATATGAACCCGGTCTTCTGGGCCTGGCCGATCGTGAACTTTGTGTTCTGGGTCGGTATCGGTCACGCCGGTACGTTGATCTCTGCGATTCTGTTCTTGTTCCGGCAGAACTGGCGCACGAGCATCAACCGTGCGGCCGAAGCCATGACCATCTTCGCCGTTGTTTGCGCTGGGATTTACCCGGGGATTCACGTCGGTCGAGCTTGGTTGGCGTTTTGGCTTTTGCCGTATCCAAGTCTCAATCTATGGATGTGGCCTCAGTTTCGAAGCCCACTGCTGTGGGACGTTTTTGCCGTTGGAACGTATGCGTCTACGTCGCTGGTCTTCTGGTACATGGGCATGATCCCGGATTTGGCCACCTACCGCGACCGCAGCAAGAGTCCAATTCGACGGATGATCTATGGCCTGCTGTGTTTGGGCTGGTCTGGATCCTCCCGGCACTGGTTGGTTTACGAAAAGGCGTACACGTTGTTGGCGGCGTTAGCGACGCCCCTGGTTTTGTCAGTGCACACGGTCGTTAGCTTTGACTTTGCCGTCTCGCAGCTTCCGGGCTGGCATACCACGATTTTCCCACCGTACTTCGTCGCCGGGGCTATCTTCTCGGGGTTCGCCATGGTGGTCACGTTGTTGGTTCCGATGCGGAGCATTTACAAGCTGGAGAATTTGATCACGCTCCGGCACCTCGACAACATGAACAAGATCATATTGGCCACTGGGTCATTGGTGGGGTTGGCCTACGGCACAGAATTCTTCATGGCATGGTATAGCCAAAACCAGTACGAGAGCTTTACCTTCATCAACCGGGCCTTCGGCCCGTATTGGTGGGCTTACTGGATTATGGTTTCCTGCAATGTGATTTCACCACAGTTGTTCTGGTTCAAGTGGATGCGAACAAACGTGGTAGCGATGTGGGTCGTGTCGATCTTCGTCAACATCGGGATGTGGTTTGAACGGTTTGTGATTACGGTCACGTCGCTCAGCCGCGACTTCCTGCCTAGCTCGTGGGGATACTTCAACCCAACGATGTTCGATGGATTGATGTTCTTCGGTAGCTTTGGCGTCTTCATGACCTTGTTCCTGCTTTTTTGCCGGTACTTGCCAACGATCGCTATTTCCGAAGTCAAAGGCGTCATCGCGTCGTCCGCCCATTCCGAACATTTGCAAGCCGAATTGCTTGGTCATGGTCATTCCCATGCCAGCGGGCACCATCATGCCACATCGCATGACGCAGTCCACTAAACATTGAAAGCGAAACCGTTTCCTTCCGCAGGAACGATGGAATATGAGTGAACCAAAGCCTCGCAAGAGCCAAGAACCCAAAGCACCGCGATCCTTCGGATGGATGGCGGAGTTCGCCGACGAACATGCACTGCTAGATGCGGCTCGCAAAGTCCGGGATTCCGGTTACTCACGCACCGACGCCTTCACGCCGTTCCCTGTGCACGGGATCGATGAAGCGTTGGGGATCAAACCGACGATTTTGCCATTCATCGTCCTTTGCGCCGGCTTGACAGGTCTAAGCACGGCTCTCTTGATGCAATGGTGGATGAACGGCATCGATTATCCCTACATCATTTCTGGGAAGCCGTTTGGGATCACCCCAGCCTCGATCCCGGTATCTTTCGAATTGACGATTCTGTTTTCGGCCTTTACGTCGGTGTTGGGAATGATTTTCCTGAACGGCCTACCTCGGTTCAGCAATCCCGTATTCACGAATCCCAGGTTCGATCGCGCCACCAACGATCGATTTTTCTTGTATGTCGATGCACGCGATCGTTACTACAATCGTGACTCCGTACACGAATTGCTGCATTCCTCACGTCCGGAGAGCTTGGACGAAGTTTTAGAAGACACCACGCCGGCTCAGTTGCCCCGGCCGATTCTGTTAGCGGCCCTGCTGCTGGTACTGACCGGGTTGATCCCGGCCATGATCGTTCTCAACATGCGGGCAGGGTTTTCTGACCTACCACGCTGGCACGTCTTTTTCGACATGGACTTCCAGCCCAAAAAGAAGCCGCAGCAGACCACCACAATTTTCGCCGACGGTCGCAGCATGCGTCCGCAGGTCGAAGGAACGATTGCTCGTGGTCAGTTGACCGAACAGGATCCGTTTTATCTGGGTTGGGACCCGGACAAATTGACAATGACCGAATCCAACTCGGTTCGGTTCGTCACCGCTCAAGATCCTGTCGAGCCACCGGTAAAAGAAGAGCCAGCCCAAACGGAAGCTGCTCAAGAACCGGTCAAAGAAGAAGGTAAACAAGAGACTGGCGAGAAGGAAAATGCGACGCCGGAAACGGCTGCTGTAGTCGAAGCGGCAGGTCAGTCCACGCCAGTCGCCACTCCAGTCACACCAGCCACGCCCGAGGTTGCTGCCCAAGTACCTGCGGTTGTACCACCGTCAGCGCCGATGGACGGAGCCGCCGCACCGGCGGCGGCTGCATTGAACTTACCTTGGTTGGCCGAGTTGCCGATCGAAGCGACCGAAGAGCACATCCAGTTGGGCAAGACCAAGTTCGAGATCTACTGCTCTGCTTGCCATGGCTATGCCGGCTTCGGCGACGGTCTGGTATCGAAACGAGCAGCGTCGCTATTGCAAGATACGTGGACGCCTCCTACCAGCCTTCACATCGACCGGGTGCAAAAGCAACCTGTAGGGCAGATTTTTCACACCATCACCAAGGGACAAGGCAAGATGGCGTCCTACGCATCGTCGCTAACTCCCAAAGAGCGATGGGCAGTGGTCCTGTACGTCAAAGCATTGCAACGGTCCCGCAATGCGACCATCGAGGACGTACCCGCCGACCAACGCGATCGTTTGACCAAAGCCAAGTAAATCAAAGCACCCTGCTGAATCCAAAACACCCTGCCAAGGGCATGGCCAATGCGATGACGAATCGAATGGCCGACATCGCTCCCAGTAGCCACAACCCCACGTGCAAGTGACATGACGCTTCAATACGAAAAAGAATCCATCGAACTGCCAGCCGTTTGGAAATCCAAATCGGCGATTTTGTTCGCCGCTGGCTTGGCATTGCTCGTCATCGGTGCGGTACTGGCATTGTTCACGCAGGGGACGGAGCAACCCAACGGATCGATGGCCTTTCGCTTTGTGACCCACTCGTATCTAGCGAACTTTATGTTCGTATTGACCGTCGCCCTGGGTGCTCTGTTCTTCATTCTTATCCAGTTCGTCGCCCGGGCCGGCTGGAGCACCTCCATCCGTCGCCTAGCCGAAATCCTAATGGCCACGTTGCCATTTCTGGCCATCCTGTTTCTGCCGATCATTGTGCTTCTGTACGCCAACAGCGACGCCCTCTATGAGTGGAACGTTCGTGAGAACGTGCACAGCAATGTGATCTTGGAAAAGATCGATGTCGGCTACCTGACCCGAAACTACTTTACGTTACGAGCCCTTTTGTATTTCAGTCTTTGGGTTTTCATGGGCTTGTGGTTCTACAAACTCAGCCGCATGCAAGACGAGTCGGGGGACGTGGAGTTGTCCTTGACTCGGCAAAAGTGGAGCGGACCGCTCATCATGATCTTTGCTTTGTCGGTCAGTTTCGCGTCGTTCGACTGGGTCATGAGCATCGACGCTGACTGGTTCAGCACCATTTTCGGCGTCTACATTTTTTCAGCGGGAATGATGGCGTTCTTCGCCACGATGATTCTGCTGAGCATGGCGCTGCAGAAAGCTGGCCGCGTCCAGAAGATGATCACAGTCGATCACTTCCATGACATGGGCAAGTTCATGTTCGGCTTCATCATGTTCTGGTCCTACATTGCTTTTTCGCAGTTGTTGCTTTACTGGTACGGTAACATTCCGGAAGAAACCAATTGGTTCTTGGTGCGACTGCAGGACGGCTGGCAATACCTCGCCTACGGACTGATCCCACTGCATTTTGCGATTCCGTTCCTTGGGACCATGAGTTTGCATGTTCGCCGTAATCGGCCAGCCCTCGGCTTTTGGGCCGTCTGGGTTCTGGGCGCCCACTGGCTCGATATGACCTTTCTGGTCATGCCCAATGTCGGACCGTTTGAATGGATTCCGATGATCGGACACCTCCTCGGTGGCTTTGGAATGGCCTCAATCTTCATTGCATTTTTCATCGTCAGGGCATCCAATGTACCATTGGTTGCAGTTCGCGATCCGCGATTGCCCGAAGCCTTAACGTACACCAACCCCATCCTTTAGATCAAACCAACCTGTAGTAGATCAAACCGACCTGTAGTAGATCAAACCGAATTGACGATCAAAACGATTCGGTAGCGACGCATCGGAAAGCGAACCCTCAAAGGCACCGACCATGGCCCGTTACGACGACTTAAACACCAACATGATCGCTTACTCAGCGGTTCTGAGCATTGTGATTCTGGTCCTTGTTTTGCAAGGAACTCAGGCACTTTGTTACAACATGGTTAACTGGGTCGATCGAGGACGGATTGGTACAGAAGCCGAGAAGCCCACAGAAATCAAGCGTGAACAACTCAGTTCGCTTGACGGTTACTCCAAAGTACGGGTTTTGGACGAGTCGGCACCACCGCCAGAAAAGGGACAGGAGCCTGCGACCAAAGAAGTTATTTACATCCCGTTGGAGCAAGCGGAGCAGATCATTCTGGAGGAATATTCGGACGCGAGTCCGGTAGGGGCGTGACGAACGAGATGGACGGTAGAAGGAAGCTAAAAGTTCGATGGATTGCGTACGTGCTTTTGCTGCTCAGTTGTTTGATGACAACTGGGGTACGGGCTGATTACGATTTCGTCGCCAATTCGCTTCCCAAGGCCATGGAAGGAGTTCGGGTAGACGAGAAGCTAGGGGAGTTCGTAGTGACAGACCTGAAGTTCCGCGATCAACGAGGATATGAGGTCTCTCTCGCGAGTGTTTTGGCCAGTGACAAGCCCGTCGTCCTGACCCTGAATTACAGCAACTGTCCAGGCCTATGCATCTCGCAATTGAATGGAATGCTTCGCGGTATCAACGAAATATCCTCGCTGCAGCTAGGGAGCGATTTCACGCTGGTTTCGATCAGCATCGATCCGAGAGAATCGACCGCCAAAGCCGCTGCGACGCAGGCCAAGTACGCTCAAGATTTGTTTGATCATCATGATCCGAAAGCTTGGCAGTTCTGGACCGGCGACGCCAAAACGATTGCTGCCATCACCGACGCCGTCGGTTTTCGGTACACCTACGATTCCAAGCACGATCAGTACAACCATCCCGCGGCAGCGATTTTTATCGCACCAACGGGACGCATCACCCGCTACCTGTACGAGCTCGGTTTCAACGGGGATACCTTTAAGATGGCCTTGGTCGAAGCTGGCGAAGGTCGGATTGGGTCGTCCATGGACCAAATCGCCCTCTGGTGCGTCCATTACGACCCCATGGAGAACCGGTATTCCGCGAGCGCCCGTCAGTTATTGTCGATTGCTGCGGGTATCTTCGTCACGGTTGGGTTGGTGGCTTCGATCCCGTTTTGGATAGCCCGGCGTCAACGCAACAAAGTCAGTTCCCCGGATCTTGAAAGCTCCACGAGCAGCGATTCCCAGAGTGTGTCAATCGGTCACACGTCTGCGACCGATGACTCGAGTACGATATAAACGGTTTACCTTTTTCGAGCTAGTTTCCCAACTAAACGTCATGAATTTTCTACTTGCAGACAAAGTACCGGCCTACGCTTGGTTTCCCGAAGGTGGATCCACTTTTTCGCCACAGGTTGACTCGCTATTCACCGTCATCATGTGGATTTCGGTCGCTTTCTTCGTGCCGATCGTGATCGCAATGGGGTACTTCATGTGGAAGTACCGTGAACGACCAGGGTATCGAGGATCCCCCGAAGCACTCCACAACACCCCCCTGGAAATCACTTGGACTGTCCTACCGACTGCCATTGTGGTTTGGATTTTCTGGGAGGGAGCCGTCGGTTATTTGGATATGGCGCGCGTGCCCAAGGGTACGATCGATGTCAACGTCACCGCCAAAAAGTGGGCATGGTCTTTCAAATATGCAAACGGTGGCGAGGACACGATCTTGTGCATCCCGGTCAACAAGGACATCAAGTTGATTATGAAGTCCGAGGATGTGCTCCACAGTTTTTTCATCCCGACCTTCCGGGTCAAGCGGGACGTGGTACCAGGCCGGTACAACTACATGTGGTTCCAGCCCACACGCTTAGGGACCTTCGATCTTTTCTGCTCCGAGTACTGCGGTGACAACCACAGCGGCATGATCACCAAAGTGAAAGTCGTGACGGACGAGGAGTACGCGATATTTTTAGAGAAAGCCGTTCAAGAGCCGGAAGATCCGTTGGAGCGAGGCAAGTTACTGTACAAGCGTTTGGGCTGCTCTACATGTCATTATGCAGGCGCCGAAGGAGCCAAGGGTCCTGGTCCGAGCTACAATGGATCGTGGGGTAAATCGGTTCAAATGGAAAACGGGAGTGAAATCCCCTTCGATGAGAACTACGTCCGTGAGTCAATCCTGTATCCCCAGGCCAAAGCTCGCAAGGGATATGGTTCGGCGTCCCCCATGAACAGTTACCAAGGGCGGGTCAAAGAAGTCCAAATCGACGCCTTGATCACGTTCATTAAATCCCTCGAAAGTGAACCATCCCAGGCAAAATAGTCGCCTTAGGGATTGTCACGCACAAACCACCGCTGGAGTTTTCGTCAAAACGACAGGTTATAAATATGAGTATCGCTGAACAACCCATTGCCGCACCGGGCTCTGTCCCCTCCGCAACTTTTCCCGAACATCACTTCCTGAATCACTCCAAGGGATTCCTCAGTTGGGCGTTGACGCTCGACCACAAGCGCATTGGCCTGATGTACTTGGTAGGCGTCATGTCCTCTTTTGCGCTTGGAGGTTTGTTCGCGCTGATGATCCGCATCCATTTGTGGAACTTTGAGAACGGATGGCTGTCCAACCAGACATACAACCAAGTCTTCACGCTCCACGGCGCGATCATGGTTTTCTTGTTCATCATCCCTAGCATTCCGGCGGCACTCGGCAATTTCTTGTTGCCGATCATGCTCGGGACTAAGGACGTGGCATTTCCGAGAATGAATCTCTGTAGTTTCTATTTATGGGTGACCGGGTTGGTATTGTTCTTGGTCGCCCTCTCGACGACAGGTTTGGATACCGGTTGGACCTTCTACACTCCCTACAGCATCGAGACTCAGAAAGGTGGGGCCGTTTTGGCCGCCACGTTCGGTGTGTTCGTACTCGGATTCAGTTCAATTTTCACGGGATTGAACTTCATCGTAACCATCAACACAATGCGGCCACCCGGAATGACATGGTTTCGTATGCCGTTGTTCCTCTGGGCCACTTACGCCACGGCCATCATTCAGGTGTTAGCGACTCCTGTTCTCGGAATCACTGTGTTGCTGCTGGCTGCCGAACGCATGTTCGGGATCGGCATCTTCGATCCGAAACTCAATGGTGACCCGGTCACGTTCCAACACTTCTTCTGGTTCTATTCTCACCCAGCGGTTTACATCATGATCCTGCCGGCTATGGGAATCATCAGCGAACTGATGAGCGTCCACTGCCACAAGGGAATTTTCGGCTACCGGATGATTGCCTACAGTTCCATCGCCATCGCATTGTTCGGGTTCCTCGTCTGGGGCCACCACATGTTTACCAGCGGCATGGCGGACGTAACTACGATCGTCTTCAGTGCTTTGACGTTCACGGTTTCGATTCCGTCGGCCATCAAGGTCTTCAATTGGTTGGGAACGATGTACCAAGGCACGGTGTCGCTCAACACGCCGATGTTGTACGCACTGGCGTTCATTTTCTTGTTCACCATCGGCGGATTGACAGGTTTGCCTCTCGGAGCGTTGGCGACCGACATGCACTTGCACGACACCTACTTCGTGGTCGCTCACTTCCATTACGTGATGATGGGTGGAACCTTGGTCGCGTTTCTCGGTGGCGTGTTCCACTGGTGGCCGAAGATGACGGGAAAGATGTTCAATGATGGCTGGGGCATGGTCTCCGCCATCATCGTCTTTGTTGGGTTTAACCTCACCTTCTTGCCACAATTCGTTCTGGGAACGCGAGGGATGCCGCGACGTTATGCCGCGTACGTCGAAGAATTCCAGGACCTGCATCGGTTATCAACCATCGGATCGATGACCTTGGGTTTTGGCCTCCTTTTGGCATTGATCGTTTTGCTTTATTCTTTGGCTTACGGAAAGCGTGCTCCAAAGAACCCATGGGGTGGAGCAACGTTGGAATGGGAATGCACGTCACCGCCACCACACGACAACTTTGCCGTGGCACCGACGGTCGGCGATCCCTACGATTTCCGTCGAATCGAGTACGACACCAAATCTGCGACGTACGTCACGCGAACATAAACCCGCGTTGCGTTGGCCCACACACTTCTGAACACCGAACCTTTTGAACATGACCACGATCCAAGCCGAACCTCACGTCGAACACGCGTCTGACGGTCACCACGAGCATCCTGCTTGGGTGGCCCATCATTTCGATGATGCGCAGCAGCAGTACGATTCGGGCAAGCTTGGGATGTGGCTTTTCCTGGTGACGGAAGTCCTGTTCTTCAGCGGTATGTTTTGCGCCTACGCGCTCTACCGTAGTCGCAATCCAGAAGTGTTCGAATTTTGCAGTCAGTTCCTCAATGAGAAACTCGGCGCGATCAACACAGGTGTGTTGCTGTTCAGCTCGCTAACGATGGCTTGGGCTGTGCGTGCTGCACAACTCCGGCAGCATAAGATTTTGACGGGCATGCTTGCGGCCACGTTGGCGTGTGCTGCAATTTTCTTGGGTGTGAAGGCGGTCGAGTATTCGCACAAGTGGGAACTCGGGTTGCTGCCTGGTAGGTTTTACGTCGCCCAACTCGGCGGGCATGGCGAAGGTGGTCATGTTGGTTACTTGTACTATTTGATGATCGTTCCTGCGGTATTGACGATTTTATGCCTCGCTTATTACGCGTACGCGTTGACCATCCGTAGCCTATTCCACTTGCGTGTCGCCGGACCGATGACGGTCGCAGGCTTGTGCTTCTTCGGCGGTGTAGGTTTGGGAAATTATCTTGAGCAGGCAGAAGAAGCCGCAAAAGAGGAAGCCGGCATGACCGCTGGAGACATTCACAGCACTGCGGCAGCGGTGGAGGGCGAGTCGCATCACAATGATGCGGATCACTCACCTGCAACACCTGCTTCTGAAATTGCAGCCGTGGCGGACGGCTCCCCGGCGACCACACTCGTGCACGACGTTAAAATCTCTCCGGAAATGCTCAATACGCCGAATGCCGACGTCAATCAGAAGGGAATGGCTGGTCTGTTCTTTAGTATTTACTACTGCATGACAGGTGTGCATGCCATCCACATCATCGGTGGCATGCTGGTTATTACTTGGTTGATCGTCAAGGCCGCCAAATTCCAGTTCCATGAGGAGTATTTTGGCCCCGTAGATAACGTCGGCTTGTACTGGCACTTGGTCGACTTCATCTGGATCTACTTGTTCCCGCTCCTGTACTTAATCACGTAGCATGCTTTGCGACAGGTCCATGGACCTAGCGCAAATCGAACGCTGCAGCAGTTACCCGCACACACCTGTCACTTGCAAACTCACCATGGCTCACCAGGCACCTTTGGATCACGCGGTACACGCTCCTAGTTCTGACCTCGCGCACGATGCTCACCCTGCGACTGGGCACGGAGACCATGCTGGTGGGCACGGACACCATGCTGGTTTTTCGCACCCCATGCCGATTTGGATGCTGTTAGCGGTTTTCTTCGCGTTGCTGGCCCTGACGGGATTGACGGTGTTCCAGGCCCAGTTCAATTTGGGAAACGCGGAAGTTTGGTTGTCGTTGACCATCGCCACGGTCAAGGCCGGTCTAGTGATTGCCTTCTTCATGCACTTGATCTGGGATAAGCCGCTCAATGCGATTGTGATCCTAGGCAGCTTAATCTTCGTTGCCCTGTTCTTGGGATTCACGATGATGGATGCCGAAGGGTATCGCGAAAACTTGATCTACAAGTCGACGATCAAGGCTTCGCAACCAGGTGCTCGAGGCGACGAAATCGACGAATAAGTCGCAGCCTCGCAGATGTCGCAGCCTCGCTGGTGTCGCAGCGAGACACGTTGAAGTGCATTTGGTTGCACTCAAGTACCTTGAGTACTTGCCGTTCTCTAAAGGACGGCTTTTGCGGATTGCCGTTTGGGCAATTCGGAAATCAGTTTTGCCACGATCGCATCGGCGTCGATGCCTTCGGCTTGCGCTGCAAACGTCGGAACGATACGATGACGTAGGACGGGCGCGGCCAGCGCCATGACATCCTCGACCGTGATGTGCAACCGTCCGTGGAGTAACGCTCTGGCTTTGCCCGCGACCACGAGTTGTTGGCAAGCCCGCGGACCAGGTCCCCACTGCACCCAGTTCTTGACCCATTTCGGCGCGGACTCTTCGCCTGGGCGCAGGGATCGAACCAGATCCAGAACGAACTGCTTGACGTGCTCGGGCAGAGGTACGACGCGGACGACCCGTTGAAACTCCAAAATCTCAGGTCCTGTGATCACCGGCTCAATCGACCCGGAATACGAACCCGTCGTGCGATCGATGATGTCCCCTTCTTGGTCACGCGTAGGATACTCGACCACGGTTTGAAAAAGGAATCGATCGCGCTGGGCTTCGGGGAGAGGGTACGTCCCTTCCTGTTCGATCGGATTTTGGGTGGCCAGGACGAAGAAGGGTTCGGAGAGTCGGTAGGTCTTTCCTCCGACGGTCACAGCATGCTCCTGCATGGCCTCCAGCAATGCAGCTTGTGTCTTCGGTGGGGTACGATTGATTTCGTCCGCCAACAGGATCTGGGTGAAGACGGGGCCACGAACGAAGGCCAATTGGCGAGCACCGGACTCGGACTGTTGAATGATATCGGTCCCCGTGATGTCCGCTGGCATGAGATCCGGGGTGAATTGAATGCGGTGAAATTCCAGGGCCATGGCCTGCGACAGGGAGCGCACCATGAGTGTTTTGGCGAGTCCCGGCACTCCTTCGAGCAAGCAATGGCCGCCGGCCAGCATCGCGATGAGGAGCTGTTCGATGGTTTTGTCCTGCCCAACGATCACCTGTGAAATCTGGTTTCGGATCTTCGCAAAGGCTTCCCGCAATCGTTTGGCTCTATCGAGTTCGTCGTCGGTTTGGTGGACAGCATTGGGAGCAGTCATGCGGAGTCGATCGGCGGCAAAGGGAAGGGAAAGTAAACAGGGCATGGGCGTTGAAAACAGCTTTAGTCTACTTTGTCCAAGGACAAAAACCCAGCCATGCCTGATCATCCTTGACACAATCAAAAGCTCTGGATAACCTTTTTGCTTACTCGGGGGATTAGCTCAGTTGGGAGAGCGCTTGCATGGCATGCAAGAGGTCATCGGTTCAAGTCCGTTATCCTCCACTGCTCAGATTGCGCAATGCCTGCGAATTCAGGGGTTTCTCCAATGTTTTCATTGAGCAAACCATCTTCTTGCGTGATAGCTGCGTGGATGCTGCGGCGCTCGTTTTGTACCACGGCGCGCGACACTTTTGTATCACGGCGCGACCGCATCGGTTGATCGTAATGCGAATCCTTCGTAAGCAAGTAGTTTTCCTTTGCGATCGATTCCGAGTTGCCAAGCCAACGGCAAACAACATGCAACGGGAATTGCTCTTCAAGCTCGGTCTGGCAGCTTGCCCGCATGCTGTGAAATAGGCGCGGCCATGGTTCAACCTTCGCCCGGTCTAGGATCTTTAGAAACTGGGTCCGAAGGTTTGCATTCGCCCATCCTGTTTCCCGATCGGCGGCGGCGCGGTAGCCAGGCTTGTCGATTACGTATTCCTCGCGGCCTGGAGGCCTCCCGCGCTTTTTGTGGGTGTGATCGAACAACGACACCAACAACGGTTCCAAGTCCTCGAATAGTCGGCATTCGCGCCGGCCGCGTCCGGAATGGTGTTCCACCTTGGGCTCCGGGATGTACATTCGCTTCTGGTCGAAGTCGATGTCCCCCCATTGGATGGATAGGGTTTCCGATGGACAGCGCAGCCCGCCAAAACGTGATAGACCGATGATCGCCGCCCAAACTGGTTCTTCTTGTTCGGACAAGTACGCAAGGACCTTTTCGACCTTGCCCATCGGGACATCCACATTTGATGTCTTATGGGGCTTGCGGACCTTGACCGCAGCAAATGGATTCGCGTCGATCAGTTTCCAGTCCGCCGCGTACTGGAAAAACTGTTTGGCAAACTGGATTCGTTTGTGGATGGTCGCCGGAGATAACTTCCAGTCGTGAAGGTCCGTTCGGAATTTTTTGCAATGCCCAACCGTTACTTCATCCAGCATTACACCCGGCATTGATCGCTTCAGCATTCCGAAGACCTGCCCCCAAACGACTCGCGTTGCGGGTTTCTTGCTCGGCCCCTCTCGATCCAAGAACATCTTTAGGAACGATTCCAGGGTCATCCGTTCGCGTTGCGGGGCGTCCCCTGGGTCATCGTCGCGGCGCTCAATCAATCCTGCGATTTCGAACTTCTTGCGAAAGGTCGGGTTGGCTTCGATCCAAACCGCATCGGCTTTGCCCATGGTTCCTGAAATTCGAGCGACCAACAAGCGTTCAACTCGCGTCTTGATCTCAACAGCGAAATCGTCTTCGGCCGTTCCAAGGTGGATTACCACCCGTCGCTTGTCCAATCCGTAGAACAGGACTCGCTTGTGGCCGTTTTTTGATGTCGCGATCGATGCCATTTTGCAACCCTCCATCGGTGGTTTGCGTCCATCGTTTGGAAAAAACACTCCGGCGGGCCGTGATGGTTCGGTTTTCGCGTTTCGAATTCGCTAGCCGGAGTGGTGGTAGTGTACTAAGTTGCTCAAATCGTGCAATAGCTATTTGGTCGGAAAAAGGCTTCGGATACTTACGCCCATGGCGGACGCGATCGCGGGCATCGCATTCATGGGGGGCGTTCGTTCCCCGGTTTCCCATCCGTAATACGTGCGCCATTGCGTCGCGAAGCCATGCGACGTGATCGCGGCGGCTGCATCTTTTCCGGTCAGGCCGGCCTTAATTCGCAGCCGCTGAAGGTTTGCAGCGAATCGGCCTCCATAGGTGGCTTCGTCAATCGGCTTCGGGGCTGGGCTCATCGGGGATTCCGGCTTGGGTGGGCGACACTGGTTTGACGTCGACGCGATTCTATCGATGGCGATCTGAAAATCCTACTCGGTTTCGTTCGCCTGATCATCGTCGGTAGCGCATGGAACCGATCCCATCGCGGATTGCAATTGCGCGTTGGTTTCTTCCCGTTTGTGATGCAAGAACAGTTTCAGGTCATCGACAGCATACCGAACCAATCTACCCAATTTGATGTGCGGGATGTCCCCGTTTTTTCGCCATTCCCAAAAGGTCCGGACCGACACCCCAAGCATTTCGGCCGCGGTGTTTTCATCGACCGCCAAAGGTTGCACGAACGGCCCTGAATGGTTCATGGGTGGGGTTCTTATGTTACTCATCGGCTTCTCCGTCGATGGTTAGGGTTGCGGACTAGTGTTGAGCGGCTGACGACAATCGCCTTTCCGCATTCGCGGTCCCGCGGTTCGTTTGTTGATGCGGTTGCTGGTTCGGAATCCATTTACATTGCCTCCGAGACAGCACGCGAATAGAGGTCGTCGATGATGGCGGCGGGTTTGATTCCTGGCTCCGACGACATTCGATCTCGCAGTATGCGAAAAAGCGACTCGGATCCCGGTAGTCGCACGTTAGGGTCACGTCTTCCGATTGCCCTATGCGTTTCTGCCTGAATCTCTTTGCATCGCGCAGCGGCGCGAGTTGCCCGAACGTGTTGCCATAAATTACTCGTGAAACGCTCGCGATTAAAACCCGTTGGCGAGTCTTGGTGTGTGCCGTCGATCCATTTCCCTAGAACGTCCCGCGCTTCGTCGATGGTCATGCTGACGAACGAAGTTTTCCAACCTGCGATAGTTTCTTTGGGGGACGGCGATTTTTCGCGAACCCACTCAAAAAGTCCTGGGAATACAAATGCAACTTCCGTTAGGAACGTATCAGCTTCGGTTGTGTTCATGATTGCGTTGGGGCCTGCGATACGGGGTGTGCGGATGAAGAAATGCCAAGCGCTGAAAGCGTGTCCTCGCTTCGCGATTGCTCGGACTTGGCGCGTTTATGGTCGCCATTCATGATGGGGTTCAGCGCCCCTTTAAAAATCGAGAATCGCAGTATCTCGCCGGCCTCTTCCGGCTGTCGCGCCAGTTCGTACAACTGGCTCTCTGCCTCCATGTCGGTTAAGGGCTTAAGCTTTTCGCTGCGATGTCTTTTCCATCGGACCCACTCTGCGGCGAACGCGTCAGTTCGAAGCGCCTCTGGAATGAATAAGCGCGCCGCTCGCGATTTGTCTTCTAAAGAAGAACCATCAGGGGAGGTAGCAGTGGGGGGGGGGTTAATACTCTGACTCTGACTCTCCTCTGGTCCCCCCGCGCGTCCCGACTTTGTCCGCGCGGTTTTCGACAAGTCCGGGACAAATGTCCCCGCGCCCTGGGGACATTTGTCCCCAGGCTTAGACTGATTTTTGCGCTGCGCCTCCTTTTTCCTTGCATCTGCCGCCCGTTTCTTTGCGGACTCGGAAAGATGGTGGTCGTAGTTTGGCGCTTCGATCATCCCACCGCTAAATCGCAGCCAGCCTACGCTTACCATGGCGTCGACAAATCCGCCCCGTCCGGCAACCCGATCTAGTCCTGCTTTTGTCCCCATGACAGAGGGACAATTCGGGGACATGTTTTGATCCACCCACGACCAAAACGACACCAAATGTCCGACGACGGCAAACTCATCGATGCCGAGTTGGGAAGCGATCGCCATGACTTCCGGTTTGCTGGGTAGCGCGTGCTCAATCTTGATCCAATCGCCGGCCATTACGCACCCACCTTTCCCGGTTCGCGCGCGTCGCCGATGTCATGACCCAAATACCCAGATAGCACCAGGACAGCGCCACCAGCGCCGTAGGGGCCTTTGCGGCGCTCGCCGTTCTCGATCAGTACGCCGGATCGGATCAAGTCCAGGACCGGCGCGGTCACATGATTCGCGGGGATCCGCAAAAGGTCGGCCAATTCGATGCGTGTCAGTCCGGACGCGCCGGCGGACTCGAATGTCTTCGTGATGGTATCGCGTCGACTGGATCGATTGCGAATGGATCGCGACAATCCATCGCGGCGAGTATCGCGCGACGGTTTTCCAGTGAAAGAGAATTCGCGCTGACTGTACGTTTCGTCAGTAGACGAAAGCGCGGTATTTGTCATAATAGAGGCTTCCTTACCTTGTCGGGTTGGGGGTGTGAATTTCGAGGGCTGGCGTTTGGCGACGCGCAGCCCTTTTTTGTTTGGTTCGTTGGATCCTGGAGACTCCGGTTTTAGGTCCCGGGCTCGATGGATCCCTATGGATGGTTCGCCATAGGCTTCCCGTTTAGCGTGTGATCAATGAAGCGATCCGATCGGTCCGCAAATTTACAGACCGATCGGACTAACTATTTGGACGATGGCTGACAATTATGGTCGTCGGATTTGCTAGTCACGCATGGAGTCTGCTTCCGAAACGTAACGGCGATTCCATGGTCTTCGCATAACTCGCGTACCGCTCGCTGCTTCAATCGCCGATCGCCTACGATGTGGGCCGCGCGGGCGATTGCAACGAGGGTTAAGTAATCACCTGAATCTCTAGCCTGGATCATGTTTCACCCTTTGCCTTGTCTTTGAAAATGGCGATTGGCTCCCATCCGGGAAACCAATCGCCAGCACGGCCCGCCCGAAGCGGTAAATCGCCGAAGAGGTTTCGATTGCAATGCCATGACCAAGGCGTGGCAATTGCGATGGATTTGGCTGTCGATCAGGAGACCGTTGCAACGCCAGAGTCTCGCCACTCGGACGCCATTTCCCTAATCCGCAATGCCCAATCCGCTTCAACGCGCCTTGCGGGCAAGGTTGCTTCGAATTCGCTAGCGACTTGACATATGCCACGAATAAAGGCTTGAACATACGGGTAGGATTCGTGCAAAGCGCGATCTTCCAGGCTTACGTCATCCCCTTCAATGTCTTCAATCTCCAAGCCGTCGACACCGATGATTGGCAATGCTTTTAGTGTCTCGATGTGCGAGAGACCTCCCGAATCCCAGCCTGCAATAACCCTCAGGTGTGAGTATTCCAGAACCTCCAAGGCGCATTCGCGGCCCGCGGTTAACCCACGCTGAATTGCGTCCTCGTAATATGCGTCGCGCGATACGCGTAAGCGGTCCATTCTGTTCGTTGATTCCATCTGGCACTTCCCCTAAATGTTCGACTTCCAACCGGGTCGCGAATTGCGTCCCTCTATAGATAGGGTGGTCGGTCGGTTGATTTTGGCTGGAAGTGCGGTTTGGCCAATGAGAAACCAAGCTGAAAAAAATTTCATGGGTGGTCGGAAACTGCTAACCGACCACCCATCGCGACAGTTTCCGACCACCCCGCCGGGCGGCGTCCTGCGATCAGTCGAAATCGTGTTCGATGTCGGGTTCGATGTCTGAATAGCGATCACCGTAGCTCTGTCGATTGCTTTCTTGCAACCGCCGAATGGTTTTCCATGCCTCGGTTTCAGCAACCCCGCTACTACTCCTGCCGATAGCGTCGGCCAGCTTTCGCTTGGAAATAGTCAGTACCTTGGTTGGGAAGTTGACTATGAAACGCTGAACCAGTTCCTCGGCTGTCGGTTCTTTTCTCTTCGACCGTTTCGCCCCACCTTGGGGTTTCTCGGCCGCCACAGCCTGCGCGGCGATGGGCTGCGCTGTTTCGTCCGCGATCCTTGGGAATTCCATTTGTGGTTGTGGCTGCATCGCTGCGATGGCCGGCAGGTCGCGCTGCAGTCGTGACCATTCCAGTTCCCATCGACCCCAGAGGGTTGGCATCTCGCCTTCGGATACGGGGAAAGCGGCTTCGATTTCGCGTCGATCGTCTTCCAGGCTTCGCAACTCCGCACCCTCTGCGCGAAGCGTCGCCGATGATCGGAGTAGCCAGGCCAGGATCTGCCCGGCGGCTTCGAGGGCGGCGACGGCAACCCCGCTGCATGGCGATCCATCCCACTCGAAGGCCGGCAATTCAGCGCGGGCGAAAATCGAATTATTCGCCAAAGGTCCCCGCGCATGATCGAGGGCCGCAACGCGGGAATGGATCGCGACAAATTGCTGCGTTAGATGCGACGCCAGTTCGGCGCGATCACCGAACGGTTTCGGCGGGCTCTGCTTTAGGTCGAGAGTCGCGAATCGAAGCGATTCCAAATGGTGGATGAATACCCGGAATTCCCCGTAGGCTTCATCGATTTCGGACTTCGTTGCATACCGATCATTCATCAGCAGTCTTCTCCTGGAAAAAAACGGGCTCGCGACCGTCGGCAGGGAGGAGAAACAACCTGCCGGCGGCGCGATGCGGTGGGGATCAAGCCACCTACCCAATAACCGGGATTCTCAGGCCCCGGCAAAAAGTCGCTTGAGTGCGACGGTCGATCATTCTAACCGTGTTCGCGCAGGCCCCCTAGGGATAACTGTGCGTAGCGTACAGGGCATAGTCGCCCTACTTCAATTTTCTCGTCCGTTTGATCAGGCCGCTTGGGGCGCAATCGCAACGGCTGCGGTACCACGTCACGTAGGGTCGCGTAGATACAGCCTGATAACGGCAATCGCATACCTTGCATCGCGGCGCGTCGGTGTAATGGTTGCGTTCGAACCGACCTTCGGGACTGCAATCAAGGGGTTTCGTATGGATCGGGATTTGGCTCATTGGGTACACTCCGGACTGGACCACGGACAGGACCTCTGCGCGGGAATACGCATGAAATCCCACGGTGTAATAGTAGTATAGGGACTCGCACATGTTGCGTTTTCATGGGTTCGTGTCAACCGTTCAACCGAAAAAACCGACCGTCGCATCCAGTCACGCGGGGGCGGGGAGGGGAAGAAGTCCCACGCGCTGGATGCGATCGGTCGGCCCGGGGTTTCAGTTTTGTTGGGGAGCGGGAATAACGACTTCCGTTTTGAACAGTCCCCGCATCCCGTGCAGTTGCGATACAGACATCCCGCGCCGCTTCAAGTCTTTCGCGAACGGGTGAAATTTTTCGTACGTCGGCGGCGGTGACTTCGGGTTCCGGTGGGCGCATGCCAGGACGAATAGCACGCTCGCCGTGTGATCCCACCGATCAGACGTGGATGTCCGCGCCATCGCGGCCAACTGTCTGAACGTGAATGGCCCTGGTTCAATCGGAACTTTGGCCGCAAGTCGGCAAACCATCGATTCGATCGGCTCGCGTTTGGCGGCCGGGTCCGCATCTGCTGGGCGCTGCGGTCCATTTGGGTCGACTTCGGGAAGGAACTCGATGAGCGCCTCGCCAAAGGCCTCTGCCATCGCCTCCAACGCGTCGCCGGCGATCGATGCTATGAATGTATCGCGATCGATCCCGCGACACGCTGCGCACGGTTCCACGAGCACCCAGACGACTTCGGCCAGCGTCACCCAGTCTTCTCCGATCGTCGATAGCTGTTCGCGATCGAGCAGGTCGAATAGGTCGATGGCCAAACAGTCGCGGATGCGCCGGATGGCTGCAATGTCGATCCGAACCAGCCATTCGCCATGGGTCGTACGGAATCTACACATTGTCTTCGGCCAAGAACGCGTCTAACCGGTCGTCGAATTCTTTCATCTTTGCATCTACTAACTCATCCATTTTGCTTGACGAACAGAGCCTATCCATCCGCTCAGATGCTTTGCGCATCTCGACCACCATTGTCTTATGCAACTGGGTAACCAACTTGGCGTGGGTCGCTGGAAGGAAATCGCGAATCGCTCGCACTATCGCGAGCGTAGCCGCCAAGAGTGCTTCGCCATCGAGCGCGCTTTCGAAGTCTTCGGACGTTACCCCTGCCAGCTCCAATTGAGCGGCAAGGATAATCCCAAGGATCTCAGCAAGCGCGCAGTGGTCGTCGATCACTTCCAGCACCCGGGGGTCGGTCGCGACCCGTTGCAGGTCGATCCCATGCGATTCTTTCACCGCTCGCAGGACGCCAAGATCGACCTTGATCGACCACGAACGGCCGGCGCGATCTTTGAATTCGTTTGTGGACTTGGTGGTTTGCATTGTTTGTTTCCTCGGGAGAAAAGCGACAGGGGGTTATGAATCGAATTCCAGTGAGTCAGCGCCGGATTCGGTGTTCTTGGCGATGCGTTGAAGCGTGTCCAATTGCTTTTTGCTGGTGTCAGCCAGTTTCGAGAGTGGCGACTGCGAACCGACCATCCCCGCGGCGAATCCCGAAAAGGTCCCCGCAGTTCCGCCGGACGTCGCCGTCTGTGATTCCATGCCGGGCATTCCATCGATAGCAGTCTTGCCGATCGCGTACGCTTGTTTCAAAATTTCCGCGCCCGGGAGCATGCCTAGCAGATCGTTCAAAGTCCCCTGGCGGCCGGTCTGTGAGGGAGCGACTGACGGTTTGCCGACTGCTTCAATCAGGCTCGCCATCTGCAAAACTAAGGACGCCGACTGCGCGTCGAATTCAGACTTGCGCGCGGCGGCGTCCTCGCGAACATTGCTGTTTAAGCCGTCCGCATACGCCGATCGGCCCGCGTTGCCTTTGGTTAGGTCTTGGCTGCGCTGTGATGTGGCGGCGTCCAGGGCGGTTTGGCGGGCGCTAGCGCGTTGTGCGGCTTCGGTGTCCATCTGCTTCGCGGCGGCTTCGTAGTTGATGGACTCATCGAATAACGAGTACAGGTACAGCAATTTTTTCGCGATGTAGTTGACGGTCGAATCCCATGCGCCCGTCAACCACGTGATCGCGGTAGAAAAACCGTTCATCAACGCCGTTGGGATGCTGGCGAATACGTTTGCAACGCCCGTCACGGCGTCGACCGTAGACGTCACCATCCACGTTTGAAAATCAGTCCATAGCGAATACAAGGGTCGCATCCCCGCGCGGAAAGCGATCTCCAACGCCAACATCGCGATTTGTCCCGCCTCACCCCATTTGCCTTGGATCAGCGCGGACTTGATGCCCTCAATGATCGGCATCACGAAGTCCATCAGTTCTTGCCATTTTCCTTGCAAGAAACTCAGGGCAGTTGCCCCCGCGCCGCTGTAAAATAAAATCGCGGCCCCGAGCGCGACAACGCCACCGATCAGTAATCCGACGGGTGACAGGATCGCGCTAATCACGGCAACCGTCGCGGTACCTGCGGCGACCAGTCCAGCCATAGCCATCCCCGCACCCGCGACCGCTGCGCCAAACGCCACCAGAGCAGCTCCGGCAACGCCAACGACTGCCGCAACCTTAGCGGCGAATACCACCCATTCGCGATGGTCGTCGACGAATTGACGAACCACCTTCGCGGCGCTCGTCACATACTCGATCGCCGATTGCAGGGTGGGCGCGAAGGCCGCACCGATCGTATTGGAAACGGCGTCAAACACTTTCCACAATCGATCCATTGCATCTCCAAGCGATGCGGCGGCTTGCACGTCTGCGCCGCTCATGACCAATCCAAGGGACTCGGCTTCGGCGATCATCCGTCGGATTCCGTCGCCACCATCGGCCAGCATGGGCAGAAGGTCCGCGCCGGACTTGCCGAAAATTTCCATCGCTTTTGCGGCGCGCTGTGATGGGTCCTCGATCGCGGCAATGCTGCCGGCCAATTCTAGGAAATCCGCCATCGTCCCTTTGCCAGCGCCCGCGCCGGACTTTTGCATTTTCTTGATCGCGGCTTCGACGGATTCGATCGAGGTCCCCGACATTTGCGCAGCATACGACAAGCCGCCTACTTCCTCCGCGGCTAGCCCCGTCCTCTGGGCCATGTCGTCGATAGCGCCACCGGCGTCGGCGAACCGTTTCGTCAAGCCAACCATCGCAACCAGTCCAGCCGAACCAATCCCCGCGACCGCCGCGCCGACCCTCATGGTCGACTGTCCGATTTTCACGGCCGATGCCGCAAGGTATTTCATTTTGGCCTGGACGGCGGTGATCGCCTTTTCGAACAGATCTGTCTTCGCGCCGATTTCGACGAATGCCTTGCCGGCGCGAATTGCGGATGAGCTCATGATTCAGAACCTACAGTTTCTTTCTTTTCGTTCGATTCGTGATCGTCAGTCCACCAACCGGTCAGCAATCGCGACAGGTCCCGGAAATCGTTTGGCGGATCGCGTTGCAAAACGTCCCGAATCGGAACCCTTTCCATTTGGCGAATTTCATCTGCGAGGGTGCGCATCCATACCATTTCTCCGACGTCGTAATACGGACCCGAAAAACACAGATTCCACGGAACTATTTCGGAGACCAGGCCGGCACGATGGGCAAGGTGGCATGCTGCCCGCACGAAATCCGGTTCGTGTCGGATCCATGGCGGGCTATGCAAATCAGTTTCTTCCGCGCTTCTGGTCGCGCATGAAACAAGCTCATTCGCTGTCTCCGATTTCATTTCTCCGTATGTTCCTGGGCGATCGGGAAACGTTAACCAGTGTGCGAATTCGTGCAGCGCAACGCCCCCGATGTGTCGCAACGTCGATGGCAATCGGTCCAGATAGATCACAGTTGCAAAACCAGGACCTCGCCATTGGCAAAGGTCCGAAAGTTGGCTGGACATCTGGATGTCGCACAAAAAGCTAGTCCACGCCATCACATCGAGAGGTCTGTCGATCGTCTCGAACTCTTTCGCATCCAACAAATAAATCGGGATCGCGTCCATTGATGGATCGATTTTGCGAATTAAGCCTTCGATCTCATCAATGATCGCTCTCATTGCGATTCCTGCTCGGCGACGATTGTATCGCGACGAACGCGAAGTGCTGTAATTCCATCCCGGATTTCCTTGACCGTTGCCCCGTAATGAGCATCTCGGTTTTCGGACGACACTAGCGCCATCGTCGACTCACGTCCCAATAGATCCCGGAGGTCGTCGTCGATCGAATCAATTTCCTTTTGCAGCCCGGGGTCACCACAGGTGGATCGCAATTGCAGGACGCAGGACTGCGCCGCATTCACCACTGCATTATGCGAGTCCGCAACCGCCGCGGCTGCTTCGATTTTCGGCGTGATGTCGTCAATGAATTTCTGGCGCTCGGCTTTGAGTTTTTCCAACTCCATCCGGGCGGCTGCCAGCTTTGGCTTCGCGTCCGTCGCGTCCTTGATTCGCTTGCGCATCGCATCGCGGCTTTTCTGATTATCAACGTCTTTCGGCAGGTCGTCGATCGTGCGCCCGGCCGCCTCAAGTAATTTCCGCACCTCAGCCTGCTCGACCACTTCGCCCGCAACGAGTCTTTGAACAACGCGACGACGATAGTTCTTCCATGCGTCGGAAAGCCTTGCAGCTTCGTCCCGTCTGAAATCCCGCGTCATTTCTTCCAATGCTGAATTCATCTTCGATTCCCCTAAAAAAACATTCATGACCAAGGAACGCCCCTGGGTTCATTTATTCGATTTGTTCCGCGTGTCGTGCGGTGGCTTGATAGCCGCGTCGATCCAATCGATCAGCCAACTCCCTGAAACCGTTTCTAGTTCGATGGGTCCGACCGTTCAATAAAGAACCGATTTGCAGATCCCCAGTGGATCCTTGGTTTGAATTGCGACGGGATTTCGATCTGAACCGCTCAGTAACCACGACGTGCCTAGACCTGCGCCCATCTTTTCCGGTGGAGGTCCACCATACGCGCCAGCCACATCGACGTAAGAATTTTTGCAGGACGCGGATAAATTCATCAGCGATCGCCCGGTAATTTCGAGCACTAAAAGAACCCATTCTGGATCGACTAACTCGCCTCTGTTGATACGAGACGCGACGCGATCGTACTCCTTTAGCCATGCTGGTTTCGCTGTATCGCGGAGACTGGCGATTCTAGCTGGCGACATCAGTTTGGATCGCCTTGGCGGGTTTACCTGGATGCGCTTCATTTCGAAACTTTCTGAAGAAATCACTATGAACCGCGGGACGCCCCCGGTTCATTTATTCGATTGCGTCCGACTTTTCGTGTGGCGCGGTGGTCATTCGCCGCCCCTCGGATCCAGCGGATTCCGGCCTGGTCGCTTGTGATTGTTGCCGGCAAAAAAATCGATTGCGTTCTGTCCCAGGATCAGAGTTTTTCTGTTAAACCGCTTGCTCGGGATCCGTCCATCAGCGCATGCGATCGCAATCGATTTGCGGCCAACGCCTAGCAACTTCGCAAGTTCGGCCGGCGCGTAAAATACTTTTGGGTCGATGGTCCCCATGGGATGCCTCCGTGTGTTCTGGATTGACCTTACCGAACCTACCACGGACGTCGCGTTTTCCGACCGGTTAGCGTTACAAACGAACTGAATCAATACGCATAGCGACACAATCGACCGTTTGCGCGCTGCAATTGTTGGACGTCCTAGATGTCATCCGCACCCGTCCGCGTGCGTCAGGCGCAATCCTACGAGGTCGGATTTTGCGGTCGCGATGTTTTTTGTGCGCGAGACTGAAAAACATCTCGTGCGCGGGGTGGTATACACTTTCGCGCAGCCTACGAAAGTGCTTGGGTCCTTCTGGGCGGGGGGTACCCCCCCTGGACCCCAATGGGAACAGTCGCAACGCGATACACACTTTCTTTCGCGCCGGTGGTGGGCGACCGGATCCAGCGCCCATTGCGAGATACGCGATCAAGCGGCAAATTCGCCACTTGATCGGATCCACCACCCAACCGATCCAGCGCCCTAGTGGGACCGCTCGGCGAATTCAGTCAGGGATCGCACCGATACCCGGATTTTCCGGCGGACCGTCCGGGCGCGGATCGTTCCGGAATCGATCAAACCTTCGATCGTCCGCGGCGACACCGACAGCATCGCGGCCGCTTCGTCGACCGTCACCAACAGTTTCGGCGCGGGTCGGTGGTTGATGATTTCGCGCAGCGCTTCTGCGATCGCGGCGACCAGGTCCGCGCGTGTGTTGGGATCCATATGCCTTACTCTTCGTGTCTCGGAATTAGATTTTCAAAAACGCCCTGCGCGCGGGGTCCCGGGGTGCATCGCAAAAATTCGCCCGGGCTCGACCCCCCGCGCGCGAGGGACGCTTGCTTGTAAACTTGGCCGCGGTCGAAACCGGCAAGTCGCCATCAACGACCGCTTGGTGTAGGCATTCGTGACCGGATTCTTTGACGTGCTTGGCGTCGCCGATTAATCGCGGACTGACGTTCACGGCCGCGGCCGCATCGGAGACGGAAAAACGAGTCGGCAAATTTGCCGACTCGTTTTCTAGCCCATGCTCTTTTGCGGCGCTCACATTGCCTATCTGTCCGCCTGATGGCAATTTCGCAATGTTCTCCCCGACCCACGCCCGTTGGCTGTCGTCCAAATGCCTACGATGCATGTTTTTGGACAACACGTACCCCAACGGATCGTCGCCAGTGTATTCGTAGATTTAAAAGCGCCCTGCTCGCGCTGGGTCCTTGGAGCCTCGCATCAACGATACTCCCGGGATCGACCCCCAGCGCGCGCAAGGGACGTCTGCTTGTCAACTCGCAATCTTGGCTTCGAGAATGGGGATCTCAGCCCATGTTGACACCGGCGTTTCAGTCGGGATCGCGATAATGGGTTGCCCCTTCATAGCGGCGATTTCCTTCAGGTCTTTCTTTGGGACGCATCGAATGACCTGGTTCAACTGCCGCGATTCAAAATCGATCACGTACACGTCGAACCGCTTGCGTTTACCTTTGCCCATTATGCCGTCCCCCATCGTTAAGAAATGCGACCAACCGTTGCCGGCGCGACAATGCGGTATGGCTATCGGACAGTCCGGAATCGATCGTTGTGTCGAATTCCATCCCAGCTTCCACGCGGTCGCTCTCATCCCGGATCGCGATGTCTCGGATCGACTTCGCCACCAAAGCGGCATCCTCCATGTCGCACACTAACCCGCGTTCGATTGCATGGATCCCCCATTTCAGGGCGTCCGACAGATCGCGGCGTATCTGCATGTCATAGCGCGTCATTGATCTTGCGGGTTCTGTTTCTCGCATCCTGTTTATCTCCCCTGCGTGTTGCCCAAAGTAAAAGCGCCGGCCGCTGGGCTATTCGGTTTCGGCGAAGTGTCTTCGGTCAGTGATCGCGGTCATAACCCGAAGCAATGCCATGAACGCATCGGTCACGGATCGATAGGCTTCGTCCAGGTCCGCTTTGACGTTCGGATGTGGGTCGATGGCTTGTATTGCCTGCTTGGCGTCGTCGATCGCGTCCAGTGTGCGCTGGATGGTTTCGATGTGCGGTATAGAGCCCGCAGATTGGCCGGCGCGCGACACTTTTGTATCACAGCGCGGCGTGGAATAGTCGGCGTTTGCGTTTTCCCTTTGTTTTCCTTGGCAAACCTGATTTTGGTTCAAGTCCGTTATCCTCCATTGAATAGGCCAACGGAATCACTGAAGAAACGCTGTTTTCCCCTGTGTTTTCCACGTCTTCTATGGGTCCAGCATCATTCGGCATGACCTCCAAACCGCGTTCTTTTTGTACCAAAATTGGCTCTGCGCGCGTCGTGTTTGTCTCAATCTTAGAGACACGAGTGAAGTCGTCGTCCTTGATCTTCAAGTAGTGCCTGTTGGCGATCTGTGGTGAGTTTCCAAGTAGAGCGCAGACCACGTGAAGCGAGATACCTTCATTGACCAAGTCTGTTTGCCTGGAAGCTCGCAAGGAATGGAAAAGCCGGTTCCAAAGTGGGATGTCATGTTTCTTGAGCAGCCGGACTAATTCGGTCCGCAAGTTGGCGCTCTGCCAGCCGGAACCCGAATTGGCCGCAGCGCGGTACGCTCCCGCATCGACTACGTACTCCTCATCAAGCGGGGCATCCTTCCTGGCATTGACCAGGATCTCTCGAAGCTCCGGACTGATAGGGCATTTCCGGACGCCCCTCCCCTTGTGACGCTCAACCTTGGGTTCTGGAACATGCATCAAGTCGCCGACAAGGTCGACGTCTGCCCATTTCAACGAGAGCGTTTCCGATGGCGTCCGCAAGCCACCATAGCGAGCGAGTCCGATAATCACCTTCCACTTCAATGGGGCAACCGCCAGGATCTTGTTGATTGTCTCATGGGTGACGTATTCGTTCGTGGTCGCGCCACCGCCTTCCACCTTAACTGCCTTGAAAGGGTTCTTTGGGATAAACTCCCAGTCGACCGCATCGCCAAGAAACTGACGGCAAATGGCCACCCTTTTACAGAGTGTGCTATCGGCCATCCCCTTTGCCCGCATCTTCTCCACGAACTCTTTGCAGTGTCCTGCCGTGATCTCGTTTAGGCGAATTCCTTTTGGCATTAGGGCCTTGAGGTTGCCGATGACTTGAAGCCAAACGATGCGCGTTGCAGGCTTCCTAGTTGCCCCATATCGCTCCATGTAGCCGTCCAGGAAGTCGCCAAGCGTTGCGGATTCCTTGGCCTCCACCGGCTTGCTAGGTGCGATCAGGCCGACAAGCTCGAATTTCTCACGGACCTTAGGGAACTTGGCCAACCAAGAGGCATCGTCCTGGTCGATCGACCGGCCAAGGATCCCAGCGGAAAGCACGCTCTCTACGCGATGCTTGATCTTCTCAGCATCGTCCTTGGAGCATCGCCCCAGGTAAATCGCTTTGCGGTAACCGTCCTTGTCGTAAAACAGGATCCGGGTTGCACCCTTTTTCGTTCTTGTGATCGACGCCATTAGCTTAACCCTCCGAGAGTTGGTACTGAGCACAAGCGAGCCGACGACGGTCTCGCCTCAGTTTTCGGACAATCGACGATTGATTGCCCTGGCACCAGCCCTCCTTGGCCAGCCAAAAATTCCTCAACAAACACACAAACGTACGCCACGGTACAGCAACGCATGTATAAAATCCGCATCGTTCTGACTCCTTAACCGAGTTAGGACCACGGCCCTCGGATGTTGGCGCATCGCGGGGGCCAATTTTTGCTTGACCGAACGTTTTATCGCGTTTGCACAAGGAATGCAATCTTATGAAGTCGCAAAAATCGTTCTGACGCTTACCCCGAGACAGGCAGCGATGATCGGTAAAACGTTGAGTGGAGGCGCGGCACCTCTTTCCCAGCTATAGTAGGTTCGTTCTGCACATTCGAACCCAGATGCGCGAACAGACTCGGCAATTTGTGTTCCCGAGAGCCCCGTCTTCTCCCTCAGAATCCTCAATCGCGAGGCAAATCGTCCGGCGTAATCGCTGGTATCGATAGGCTTGGCAGGCCTTCCCATGATGTGGTCCTATGTTTTCAGATGCGCCGTAGCGTGTGAGTTGCTTTGAGATCGCTGGTGAAGGTTGCTCGCGAGGCCATGTGATTGCGTTGTGCCACGATTTCCTCCACCCAGGATACCAATATCATACCGCCCTCGAGGAAATATTAAGTCAAAGTATCAATCGCGGTTAAGCATTAAGCCACTTTCGCGGGCTGGCTTTGTGTGTGGTTACAGTTTTCGTGGAGGTGTGATGCCGTCGGTAGGGTTGCTTGTTTGTGACCGCTGGTTGCTGGGCATCTTGGACGAAAGCTCTT
>JBGSHV010000011.1:0-33862 GCA_041752005.1 Pirellula sp.
GCACGTATCCGTTCACACTCCGATTAGCCGGAACGCGTTAGCGTCCGGTTTGCGTAACAATTCGAAGAAACCGGACGCTAACGCGTACCGGCTGATTTAGCTGCAAAAATGCACAATGAATATCGGGGTGTGAACGGTTACCATCGCACCAACCCGGTTCATTCGGCCACGCGGTTTCTCGCGGCGTTTGTCGAGATCGGTAGCCGTTGAGTCCATGGCACAAAAGTGCATAAAAAAACCGAGGAGAGAATTTACCTTGCGGCGAATTCTCTCCTCGGCAGCCTCTTCTCACGCCGGCCCCACACACACAACCTAACAAGCCGTCGCGAGAATATCACGCATGGATCATGACATCGGATGGACCAGCGATTCGCCTCCGTGAAGCAATTGGACCGCCCATCCATTCGTTGATTCGTTTTCTTCGCTATTCCCGATAGAAAGCAACCACCGTGCCAGAGTGCGAGTAAGTTCCTTAAAAAATTTGCGAGCGGCAACAGGCTCCATCTTCAAGACCGTAGATCGCAAGCGATTCGTGAGATTTGGGCGGCAAATGGCGTTTGCTACCACCACGCGGGCGAGGTACAACCAAGCGACCGGATGCATCGCCTCAACATCGGGTCGAAGCATCAAAGTCGGACGAGGTTGTCTCATAATGCGACGGTTGTTGGATGGCGATTTTTGATTTTAAGCCTGGACTGCGCGTGGTGCCGGTGGTGCATGGGAGCGGTTCGTATGCGAAAGCCTTAACGCAAACGCTTTTGCAGGAGCCCTTCGAATGTTTGGCGGTGCCGCTGCCTCGATCGTTTGCGTCTGGGGTTCTGGCGGGCGTGGAGAAGTTGCCCGCCGTATCCGCGGTGGTGCAGTTGGCCGAATCGGCCACGTTCCCATTCGACGCGGACGAGTCCACGCCAAATGCGATCGACGCGACGGTTCGGTCGCGAGGCACGTACGTTCCGATCGATCCATGCCAAGCGGTGATCGCAGCCATCCGGATGGCGATCAGCGAGCGGTTGGCCATCGAATGGATCGAGCCCGAGTCGGAGGAGTTCGTGCTCGAGGCGATGGTCTTCCCGGATGCTTATGCGGTGGAGCACACGACGTTGGAGCGTTATTGTGCTGCGGTGCTACCGGCCATAGCGCGTCCATCCGATGCTTCCCATTCAGTTCGGCTGCAGAAGGTGGCTCGGCAACTGCTACAGCTGCAAGATCGTTACATAAGCATCGTATGTTTGTGCAATTTGCAGGATTGGCCGTGGTTGCGGGAAGAGCTCGCGCGGCAGGACGCATTGACCGACAAGGCTAACTCCCAGGCGGAGCTTGCGATGGAGTCGTGGAGGGCCGAGGCACCCGTTCTCGAATCGCAGAATTACGCCATCGATCCACGAACACATCTTTTCATTCAAGGCGAACTGCCATTCATCACAGGTCTCTACGAGCGGGCTCGGGCGCAATGGGACGATGATGCGAGGTTGTCGACCGAGGGTTTGAAGGAGTTGTTCATTTCGGCGCGGAGCAGCTACCGCACCGATCTCGGCAATCGCGCGCGTCAGATAACGCCGTTGTTGATCTCCCAATGCCTAAAGTACATTCGCAATCAAACGCTGCTCGAGCGTCGCATGACCCCCAGTTTCTACACCATCGTTCGCGCCGCTCAGCAGATGATGGGCGATACCTACACGATCCATTTGGTGAATGCTGCTAAGGAATATCCGTACGACGACGAGCTACCGTGGCCGATGATGAAGATGGGGATCGACCAAGCGGACCTGCCCGACGAAGGATTGACCCAGTTGCAGTCGAGGTTGCCGGGACCACCGGTTGAATGGCGCAATTTGGAGCTCAATCGTCCAGGAAACAAGCTGGACAAGAAAAGCTGGTCCAGCCGCTGGAACCCCTACCACCAGTGCTCATGGCCGGAAGAGGACACGCGCATCGAGAGCTTTCGCAATCGCGTAGTGGAACGTGCTCAGAGCATGATCGGGGCGGATTTGGCGCGGACCGAGAAGTTCACGACCAGCATCATGGACGGCTTGGATTTGCGCGAGACCTTGCGTCATTGGTACGATGGCTCGCTGTATGTCAAAATCTTACCGCCATCGATCGGGCATCTTGATGCGACCGTCATGCTGTTCGATCCCGAGCCTGATCCACGCGAATACGGTTGGCGGGCGACCTGGTTTGCCGAACATATCGACGAATCCACCTTGGCCTTTTTTGCAACGCCCTTTACCAAGGAGATGTTGGGACCTGGCGTGGCTGTCTCGACCTATGGGGGCGCCATGTTTCTCTACCCACCGCGACCGATCGAGGATATCTGGAGCGATCCACGTTTGGATTATGCCGACACGCTCGAACAACGACTGGTGGCGGCGGCCTGCATGCACTCCCAATCACGGCAAATCGCGGTGCTGAGCCACACGGCCCCGGGCCTGGTCTTGAAACACATTGCCAAGCGCTACCACCGCAAACTTGTGCATGTACCATTGAGTCACTTTGCCGACTCGGTCGTCCAGCAGTTGCGGATGTTTCATGTTCTCAATGGCAAGCACGTGCGAAGCTACGCGGCGCACTTCATCCGCAAAGCATGACGTGGGCTGCAGCCGCTCCAGTCGCAAACCAATTCCTAGTCGCGTTGCGAGTTGGGCATAAAGGCTGCGAGCATCTCGGATAGCAATTCCATGGGTAAACCCACGACGTTGGTTGCCGAACCTTCGACGAGTTCGACCCAAGGTGGCCCGTCTTGAAATCCCAACGCACCGGCCTTGCCGATCCATTGATCGGTGTCGAGATACTCTTCGATGGTCGATGCATCGATGGCTTTCATTCGCAATGTTGACTTCGCGACTTGAACATACCTCGCCGCGGATGCGCGATCCCAAAGGCAGACGCCGCTGTACACGCGGTGTTCACGACCGCTGAGTCGACTCAGCATCGCCTGTGCATGGTCACGATCCTTGGGTTTACCCAGCACCAATCCCACGCACTCAGCCACGGTGTCACAGGCTAGCACAAAACCATCCTCGATCTTGCCGATCACATCGGCGGCTTTTTGGTAGGCCAAGCGCGCCACCATTTCAGGTGGCGTCTCGCGCGTGCAGATCCCACACTCGGCCAATGGATCTGGTTCGATGACTTGGTGCACGTATCCATAGCGCTGCATCAGCTCCCGGCGCCGCGGAGAGGAGCTGGCCAAGATCAACGGTCGCGGGTCCGGGACGAAACCATCCGGGGGTTCGAACAAATCGCGCATTGGGCTCATGTTCCCGGCGGGCGGCCTGAACCCCCTTGAGGGCCTGCACCACCCGATGGGCCCGTACCACCCGATGGGCCCGTACCACTCTGCGGGCCCGTACCACTCTGTGGGCCCGTACCACTCTGCGGACCTGCGCCACCCGGAGGGGGAGGCGGAAACCCTAGCCTAGGTCGCAGTTGTTCCCAAGATTGTTTGAGCGAATCCAGCATGCGCCAAACATGGCCCGCTGCCATGTAGACGCGGCAGCTCACCGCCGATTGCGGATAAAAGTTCGTGATAAAGTCAAAACTGAATTCATAGGGGCCATGTCCGATCATCACGGCATTGGCGTAGGCACCGCTGAGGATCTCATCGCGGATTTTCAAGTCGTCGTAGATGTCTTGAGGATTCTGACGCTTGGTGGCATTCGAATGCGGTAGCCCGCCAGGGCCGTGATCCGACAACGGTCCGTGCGGCAATGAGTTTCCGGGGCGGTCCTGACCGCTGTTGGATTGTCCGATGGTTGAATCGTCCCAGTCGCCAGGCCGATCGTGGTCTTCGCTTGAGAGTTCATTAGGAGTGTTCGTGGGCGGAACACGGTCGTCCGACTGGGGTAGTCCGTGAGAACTGGGTGGCCCATTCGGTGGGTCGCTGTGAGGTGCAGGAACTGGAAATCCAGCTTGCACGATGTGACTATCGGAGTGCAAGCCAAAGAGTGGCGGCGCGCCAGGCAGATCTCCATACCTTCCTCGATACAACTCGATGTTCGTCGACAGGGCTTCGATGAATTGCGGCATGACCATGTGTGGCAAAACGACGCGGGCCACGATGGCATTGGGACGCGGTAGATTCCGGACGAAGTCGAGGACGTATTCGGTCCCTCCTGTGACTACGATCACGCCGGTGCTGATCTCTCCGCGGGCGATGCTATCGGGGATCCGAGCGCGGACAGCCGGCAATTGATCGTTGGGATCCGGTCGATCTTCGGGAGACGGTGGCAATGGCATGTAGGTGCGCTCGCGGGTAACTGGTTCCTAAACCGGCCGGGGCGACCGGATCACGTTCGCATCACCTTACCAAATCGCGAGCGGATTGTCCCGATGGGGACCCGAAGCGTCCAACGAGCTTATCGGCTTAGGTTGCACCGCTCGGACGCCGATGCGATCAGGCGCCTGCCGTTGAGCTGGCCGTGTCGTCCGCCTGCGCGCTCGAGGCGATGTGATCTTTCAGCACGCGGTCCAAAATTCCGTTGACGAACTGACCTGAGTTGTGATTGCCGTAGCGGCGTGCGATTTCGATGGCTTCATTGATCGCGACCCGACCTGGCACGTTGGCGTAGAGCATTTCGTAGGCCGCCATCCGGAGCACATTGCGATCGATGGTGGCCATGCGTTTGAGCGACCAGTTTGAGGAGTGGCGTTCGATCCGAGAGTCGAGTTCCGCACGATGCGCGCGAACGCCGTGCAACAGCTCCTTGGCAAACGACACTGGCGATCCGCTGTGGTGCAGTCTCTTGGCGAGGAATTCATCAGCCAAATCATAATCGCGGAGTGGATGAAGATCTTCTTCGAAGAGGATCTGGAGAACGACTTCACGTGCGCGCCGGCGAGTGATCATGGGATTTCTTGATGAAGTGAGTGCGGTGCGGATAGAAATGGAGGGGGAGGGGATTGGATACTTGGATACGGGAGTGGGCTCAAGTCGAAACGGTGGAGCCGGTGGAGACCGCATCGGATCGGCAGAGCATCTGGTCCACTTCGTTGGAAACGATGACTCCATAGTTAATCGCTCCGAGCCATCCCGACATGATGATCCCCACACTGCCGGCATGATACAGGCCTTGGATTTGTTGCGGCAACGCACGGGAAACGGCCAAGCCTTCGAATTTCGTTCCGAAGCTCGCGCCCAAAGGATGCTTGGTGTAGTGATGGAACGTGCGGGGCGTGGCGGCATCGATCAGATCGATTTTCTCGCGGCAATTTGGAACGTATTTTTCGAGTGCATCGAGTGTTGTTTCGATCAGTTCCTGTTTGCTCGCTTCGTACTCTTCTTCGTTGAGATCCGACCAGTCGCTCCAATTGGCATTGGTGCTACTGACAATGGCGTGTCGCTGCTTGGCGTGTGGCCGTGTCCTCGGGTAGTAGAAGCTAAAGGTTCTCGAGGTGATGTTGCGAGAGAGCAAGAGATCCGTGCGAAACGAAGGGGCGGTTGAACAGAAGAGAAGGTCACCGGTCGATTCCGGGATTTCGACTTCCGGTTTGAGTGCCATGTAGACTTGGGTGCTGCTGTTGTTCAGTCGCACCGCTTGGGCGTCGGCCAAAAACTGCGGATCGAATTGCTCCTGGCCGACCATTTGGAGAATGGTGGAACGCAAGTTCGAATTGCTGACAATGGCTTTGCAGCGGATCTCTCGATCATTGACGATGACACCCCGCACGGCACCCTTGTCGACCAAGATTTTTGAAACCTCGCAGCGAATGCGTGTGTCGACTCGATTGCGATGCAACTCGGCTTGCATCTTGGAGACCAGATCGTCGGTGCCCCCTTCGTAGATGAAGACCCCCTTGGCCATGAAGTTCGAGAAGACGATGCCGTACGTGATGGCCGGATCCTCGAGGGTCGAACCGTTGGCGTACGTGATGGGTTCCATCAGCAATCGAACGATGTCCTCGCGGCCAGGGAAGAATCGTTCGAACAGTTCACGCGTGGTAATCGATTGATCGTCGTAGAAGTTCATGCCACGGGCCGTGTCGAAGAACTTCGCAACGGTTTCCGCAGGCACTCCAAACTGACTGGAGAGGAGTTCGGTAAAGTCCTGTCGGTTGTACGTGGTCGTGAGCGAGAACATCGGATTGTCAAACCGAATGTTCTTTAATTGCACAATGTTGGACGCGATCTCGTCGTTCCAATAGCGTTTGCAACTCTTGAGCATCCCGTAGGGAAAGCCGTGCAACGAGATATCGAACGTATGGCTTCCGGGGCGTTTGAACCACGTGGCCAAGCCGCCGAGTTTGTAGTGCTGCTCGAGCAGCAGCACGCGGTGCCCTGCCCTGCCCAGAATGTTTGCGGAGGTCATCCCCGCCAATCCACTTCCGATGACGACAACATCGTACTCAGGCTGGGTCCCGGCCAGGAAATCTTTCGGCATATCAAAGAGCAGTCGAGAAAATAGGAAGTTAGCGGCGCGACTCGGAAGCCGACGTTGCGGATTTGGTCAACGTCGGAATACTTCAATGTAGCGGCCTGGCCAGTGGCTCCCTGATTCCAAGGAACCAAAAGCAGATCTGGGCTAAAACCAATCGCGACGGGAGCAAACCCGTCGACGTTGATGAATCAAGTCAATGTCGATCGAGCGACCTGAAGTCGATCGATGAAAAAGTGCGGATGAGAGGGGTCGAACCTCCACGGCCGTATGTATTAGGCCACTAGATCCTGAGTCTAGCGCGTCTGCCAATTCCGCCACATCCGCATCAATTCTTGCAACTCATCAGCAAACAAGGCGAGGAAGCGTATCCCAAAAGCAAAGGCAGGTCAAGTGTTCGGAGGCTGCGAACAGTTCGGCCTGGACCCAAACGCTTTGAACACGTGACGAGCAATACGGCTAACGCGGCAGTCGTCCCATGGCCGGCGTTGGGCGATACTCATGATCCCGCTTGCGAAGGACTTTGGCTCGTACAATGCTGTCGGGGCGGAGCGAAGGATCCTTGCGTTCTTCCTCGTCCGCCATGTTCACGACCTTGAACAATCCCAAGGTTTCCTGGCCTTCGATCACCCGTCCGAAGACGGTGTGGCGGCCGTCGAGCAACGGCAAGGGCAAGAAAGTAAAGTAGAATTGCGCTCCACCCGAGTTAGGATCAATGGTCTGGGTCTCCGAATCGGCTGACAGCGGAATGCCGAGGTAGCCGCGGAAGTGATTGCGACGGTTGGGAAGTCCGGCTTCGTGGCGGATGGTGTACCCGGCCGTTCCTTTGCCGTCCCCTTTTTCGCAGCCGGTCTGGGCGAGCAAATGTTGGCGCACCAAGAAAATCGGCTTGCGATCGTAGTATCCGTTCTCGACCAGATAAATGAAGCTGGCGACTGCCTCGGGCGCGTCGTCTTCAAAAAGTTCGATCACGAGGATGCCCTTGGTGGTGTAAATCTCGACCCGCGGGTTGTCCTTGGCGGCATCCTCTTCGATTCTGATTTTTTCTTTCTCCCAATCGGCGGCAATTTCGGGAAGCCGAGCCAGGATTTGTGTTTCCACGTCCGGCAGTTTCCCAGCATTGGCCAGTTCCGACCAAACGCCTCCTACCAATTCCCAATCGTAATTGGCCAAGCCAGCGTAGCCTGCGCTGACCGCAACCTCTTCAGTCAACAGATTCCCCCCTTCTAGTAACGCCCGAGCAGGTTTTGCCCAGCCTTCGGTCCGATCGAGTGCGATGTCGGCGAGCAGCATTTCGCGAAGAATTAAGCCGACCGTTTCGTAGCGAGTCGGATCGCTGGCGTAGAGTTGGGCCGCAACGGCACGGTACGCCATCAGTTGGTCATGGTTGGCTGAGAGTTTCTCAAGCCACTTGCTCTTGAGGTCTTGCACTTTCTCGAAGTCCATCTGGAACTGAAGTCGGGCTTGCATGTCTGCAAATTCGGCCGTGGCCCGCCGAAAGTTTTCCAGGGCTTTGCGGTATGCATTTGCCAGGGGGGTTTGGTCTTCCTCAGGGATCACCCCGAAGATCTCGAGCCGCAGCTGTTCTTCCTCTACGGCTTCCCGTTCCTTCGCCAGTTTTCGTTCCTGGCGTTCTTCCGGCGTCAATTTTTTCCCGGTCGAGGGTGGAGTGGCCGCACTGGGCGACGTCGCTTCTTGGCTCTGGCCGCGAACGGGGATGACCAGCAACAGCAGCCCCGCGCACAAAGAAATACGGTACCGGAAGGAATGGTTGAGTTTCATAAATCGTCGTAGAATACTAGGTTCTCTTCGTTCTCTTCGCTGCTCACTATTGTTCGATACTCCGCCAGAGGTTTTATGCCCAAGCGATCCGCGTCCAAGCCGACTGCATCCAAGCGATCCATGCCCGAACCCACCATGCCCAAGCGCGGGGGCAAAGCCGCACGGCAGCGGCCCGATCAGGAATCGATCACCCTGCGGATCATCGCTGGCTCCATGCGCTCGCGGAAGCTGCAATTTGCATGCGATTCTCGCACCCGTCCGATGAAGGACCGAACGCGTGAAGCGGTCATGAGTCTGCTGGGTGGTACGCTCGAAAAGATGCTTGCGTTCGATCTTTTTGGCGGATCGGGGATCTTGGCCTTCGAATCGATATCCCGCGGGGCCCTTCGCGGCACGATTTGGGAAATTTTGAGGCAAGGTGCCTCGGACATTCGGTCGTTGGCCAGCCAGCTGGGCATTGAGTCTCAAGTCTCGGTGATCCACGGTGATGTTTTCACTTGGACGCGAAAACTGGAGGAAAACCTCGCCGCATTGAACCTCCCCGAAAACGCGGCTTGGGTCGTCTATTGTTGCCCTCCCTACGCGCTTTGGGAGGGTTCGGGCAACGAGCTCAAGCAGCTCATGACACGGTGGTACGAAGCGGCTCCGTCGGGTTCTTTGTTCGCAATCGAGCTTGAAGTCCGCACGCCAGACACCTGGGTCCCGGACGTTGGTGACTGGGACATTCGACTCTATGCCCCAGCCAAAATGGCCATCGCCCAAAAAGATTGAGGTTAGCGATGGCTGATCCGGCGACTTAGGAATAGGCGCGACTTAGGAATCGGCCAATGGCTTCTTCTTTTCAGTGATGACCTTGGTCTTGGATGCCATCTCGGCATTCAATTCAATGAAGCTCTTCCATTCTGCGGGCACATTATCCTCGTGGAAAATGGCTTCGACTGGACACTCGGCCACGCAGGCTTCGCAATCGATGCACTCTTCGGGGTGGATGTAGAGCATCGTTTCCCCTTCGTAAAAGCACTCGACTGGGCAAACAACAACGCAATCGGTGTATCGGCAGCCAACGCAAGGCTGAGTGACAATGTGAGCCATACTACGAGAACCTTTTCTCCGAGCTTGAAAATCGTGACGGGGAGCCAAACCGTCAAAATGTTAGCAGATTTTGGCCAAACCGAGGCCTTGAACCCCCGAATTTTGGCATAGTAGGCCGTGCCCATGGGAGTGTCAAGCAACCTGAATTTGCTTGCTGTCGACGTTTCCTCTACCTAATATTGAGTCGTTCCTGGCAAGATGGCCAGTTCCCACCCAGCGCGACGCTACCCTCGGCCTCAACCAACATTCGGATCTGTACGTGGCACTTTCCAATCTAGACCGAGAATTGTTGCGTGACTGCCTCGAGGGAAACGACGAAGCGTGGCGCGGTTTCTGCGACCGTTTCATTGGACTCTTTATTCACGTGGTCCAGCATTCGGCCGCGTCCCAACGATTGCAACTCGACGAAGCCACCCGCGATGATCTGGTTGCAGACGTGTTTGTTGCCATTCTGGATAACGATTTTGCTGCTCTTCGCCGTTTTCGCGGGGATAGCTCGCTCGCTTCCTATTTGTGTGTCGTTGCACGCCGCACCGTGATCAAGCGCATCGCGCAGTGGCGGCAGCGTGGCTCCGATGCCTTCGTCGAAGAACTTCGAACAGATCCTCCCTCGCGCGAGCCGTCGCCGCATGCGCAGCAAACCGAACTACGCATCGATTGGCAAAGCCCGGCCGTGCTGCGAGCCCTCACCGAAGAAGAAGTAGCAGCGATCCGTATGTTCCATCTCGAAGGCAAGTCCTATCGGGAAATCGGGTCAACGCTAGGGCTGGCGGAGAACAGCATCGGTCCGTTTCTGTCACGAGCCCGCGAAAAACTCAAACGCACGGTTTGATTTGGGTTCATGGGCACAGGTAGGTAACGGGCGACCTTGCAGCAGGACTATATTGCAACGGGGCGCCGGAGGGACCAGCGAATTCCTTGCCGCGACGCATGGAATTCCTTTGGGAGTTTTCAATTACCTCTTGAGATTTCGCTGTCGATCCTTGAACATAAGCAGGACTATGGCCTACGACGACGCGATGGAAAACGCACCTAAACTCGCCCCGGGCGCCGAGAAAACTCTCCAGGCGATGGATTTTCGTTTGGATTCGCCCACCGTCGATGCGGCGCCAGAAACTGCCAACAGTACCGTGCGACCTTGGTTGCGTCGGTGGCGGTTGCCGATCGTGCTGCTCATCGCGTCGATCGCTTCGATGACATGGGCGGGATTGACCGTCTGGTCGCCGGTAGAAATTTTGGAAACCGCATTCGCCCAAAGCTCCTTGTTCGAAGTCCGGCGTTCGATCCTGGCCAATTGGTACCCGGGTCTCATCTTCTCACTCGCACTGACCGCAATCTTGGGCGCCCACGAACTAGGGCATTACATCGTCACCCGCGCGTACGGGATTCGTTCGACTCCGCCTCTGTTCATCCCGTTCCCAATCAGTCCCATCGGTACATGTGGGGCAGTGATCCTGATGGATGGCCGACAAGCCGACCGTCGGCAGATTTTCGATATCGGCATCGCCGGTCCGTTGGCCGGTATGGTATTGGCGATTCCAATTGCCATCGCCGGGATGATGATCGAATTGCCGCTCCGTTCGGAAGGAGTCGCCTCCTACGTCTTCGGCCAACCTCTCCTCATCCATGGTCTGAATCTTTGCTTCGGTTCGGCCAACGCTATCCCACTCACGCCCGTGGCACAGGAAGCGACTTGGTTTTCTGCATCTCCGTTCGTGGTTGGAATCGCCAACATCGATATGAATCCGTTGCTGATGGCGGCATGGGTGGGTCTGTTGGTTACCGGATTGAACATGATTCCGATCAGTCAGCTCGATGGCGGGCACGTCATTTTTGGACTGCTGGGTGATCGCTCGGCGATCTTCAGTTGGATCACCTACGTGACGTGCATCGCCTACGTGATCTTTTGCGCGATTGTGTTCAAGCAAGGGTTGTTCGTGATCATGTTGATCTTGGTCTCCCTGATGGGTATCCGGCATCCACCCAGTCGCGATGATCAGGTTACGCTCGGTCTGCCACGACAAATTCTAGGCTGGTGTACGTTGCTTCTCCCAATCCTGTGCATCCCGCTTCGGCCCGTGACCCTGTCCTTCTGAGCTTGGGTTGATCGGCCCTTTTTTTGATCGGCCCTCTGAAAAATCGGCCCGCTAGTTGTTCGGACCGATTGGTGGATGGGTTGGGATTGGCGATCCTGCGTGCGGCCGCATGCTTTGATAAACTAACGCTTTGGGAACTGCGTAAACACGGACAGGCCCAACAGCCCCGACAGGCCCAGCAACCCGGGCGGCGAACACTGCTCACTCGAGACGAAAGCGAGTCGATGGAATGCACAAGCCGATGGCTCGATCCACCAAGATGCCTCAGCGACTGGCATTGGTTTTCGTATTGTTTTCGACCAGTGTCGCGATCGTTGCATCGGCGCTTAAGGCGATGGACGATACTACCTTTGAACTCTTGCATACGTTCTCGTTGATCGTGATGCTGGGCAGCTACATCGTTTTCATTGCCACCGTGTCTGCGGGTCGGTACGACCAAGTGACGGCGACCCATGTGACCCAAGTGGGCGATGCTTTCGCGCTCATCCCTTGCGAGGAGACTCAAATTATCCGGATCACTCGGCGGGTTGCGGCCGAAGACACACTCCGCAAGGATCCAGCGTTGCGTCATGTGGCCCGCGCAAACCGTGCTTTGATTCGAGGAATCGTCGTTCGTGAAACGGTGATTGATATGGAGTTTCTCAAGCTCCTGTGCTTGTTCCCGAACGTGGTTGCGTTGGACATCCAAGGCTGCCGGGTGCATCCCGATGTCTGGACGGAGCTGGCTCACTTCGAAGCCCTGCAATTGGTCCTGGCCCATCGGTCCATCGACGCACATGATCTTCGCGACCTGTCGTTCGTCATGCCCGAAATTCAAGTTTGCATTCAACCGAGTCAATTGATCGTCGACATCCGTGAGCCTCTCCTCCCTGCCGCTTAATCCTCTTCTAATTTATGAACTCATCCAGCTCGGTCTTGAAGACGGTCCTATCGATCGCAGTGATCGCTTTCTTGATCTGCGTTGCCGCGATTGCATGGTGGCTCAGGCGTCCCCCTACCCAGCCCGATGAGGACGGATTCGATTCGGCTTTGGCAGCGCGTTTTGAAATGGCAACACGCGCTGCAGCCTTCCTTGAAAACATTCAATACGAAAAGGCCATCGCAGCCTACACGGAACTGCGTAAGCAAGCCCCCGAGGAGACGGCTTATCTGCGCAATGCGGCCATCGCCGCGCTGGCCAATGCGAAGTACCAGGTCGACTTAGCGCAGGACCCTAAGAACAACATCGATCGCATACGAGCCGAACTGCCGCGGTGGTTTGATCGCACCGCGCAAGCCATCGAGGAATATCGAAAACAAAGGCCGGAGGATCCGATCGCGTACCAATTGGATGTCCTTCGCGACACGCGCTGGATCGCGGTGCTCGCGGCCGCTAACCCCATCATCGCCGATGAAGAACAGTCCAAGTTATTGGACAAGCTACGAGCGTACGTCGAACGATTCCCCGAAAATGCGTTTTTAGTCACCCAGTTCAACAACTCCGCAGAGGTCATGAGCGCGGTCGACCCTAAAATACTGGACCAGACCATCGAACCGTTGCGGCGCGTGCACCAGGCCAATCCGCGCAATATCTATTTGTTGTGCTTGCTCATTCAGCGATTGGTGCAAGCCAAGGATGCGTCCGTCCTCGAACTGGTTGAGCCTCTCGCCACGCTCCTTGAACCTTTTGAGTGGAAATGGAAAATGGAACGTCGGCCTAAGGATCTAGGTGACCTACGGCGTGCGGTCGAGGTGGGTAAAACGGATCTTGATGCCGCATTGGGCATTATCATTGGCTGGGTCGGCGAGGCCAAGTTCACCGAGGGCAGCTTGGTCGATGCCAAAAGCATCGATATCAGTGAACTGGCCTTCATCGACCTGAGCGATATCGCGCGGATGTTGGGCCAACGCAAATCTGTGCTGTCCGAGGCCGAAAAACCGACTTGGACAACGGTGCCGCTGAAGGTTCCAGACGCCATCGGAGTCCGATGGTTCGATTGGAATGTCGATACACGAGCAGAACTTTTGGTTTGGACCGAAGGTCAGCTCCGGCTGGGGAGTGTTGGCCAAGCAGGCTCATGGAACGAATTGGCTGTCCTGGATTTACCGTTCCGAGTTCGTGGGGTCGTCCCCGTCGATCTCTTCTCCGTCGACGCCCACCGCGGTTTGGCGGCACGCTCAGACATCGATCTAGCCGATCGCGATGCGCAAATCGCTGCGTCGATGCGGCATGAAACGGTCCGAGACTTGATCCTGTTTGGCCAAACGGGTATCCGCGTCGTGACCTTCGTACCGCCACTCGAAGACCAACCGCATATGTCACTGCTCGACGAAGACTTCGGACTCTCCGATCTTGTGGACGTCACAGCGGTCGTCCCGATCGATTGGGAATCCGACGGTGATCTCGATCTGGCCATCGTGGCTGACGGTCGTCTGTATCTGCGAGAGAACATGGGCAATCGCAAATTCCGTGCGGTCGATGACGTCAGCACGTTGCCAAATGCTGACCAACGTGTCACGGCCATTCGGGCCGTGGATTTCGATCGAGACGTCGATCTCGATTTGCTCTTGGCGTTTGAATCGGGTTTTGGTGTGATGGAAAACATTCAGCATGGACAGTTCCGATTTCGCGAACTCGATGGAAATTGGAGTTCGCTCGCATCGGCACGGTCGCTGGCCATCGGTGATTTTCAGAATCACTTCTCCTGGGATGTTGTGGGTGGCGCGATGTTGAATGCGAACGAAACTGCGATGCCGACCGGCATCCGATGCGTGAGCACGGCCACCGAACCTGGCCGCGCCGTGTCGGCGCCGATGAGCCAAACGCTCGAGGGAGATGGCGGGATTGTCATGACTGCCGATTGGAACAACGATGCGAGATTGGACATTGTCGAGGCATCCATGCAAGGAGTTGCGCTATGGCTCAACCGTGGAGGTCGCGCGTTCGACAAAATTCCTCTGCTGCGATCCGAGTCTCCTACATCGGCAGAGTTAACTGCGGCCGAAGTCCCCATCGCAATCGGGGATCCTCAATCCGATGGCTGGCTGGAGATTGCGGCCATCGTTGACGGTCAAGTCACTATTCTTGTCCCGACACCGCAGCCCGACCATCAGTTCCTGGTGTACCGGGTCAAAGGCATTAGCGATGCCAACGGAGGTGGTCGCAACAATCAATACGCTGTCGGATCGACGGTTGAGATCTTCGGTCCGTTCGGTTACCAAGTTCGCATCATCGAGGACGACTCGGTACATTTCGGTCTCGGTCCCCATTCGGCTTTCTCATTGCGATTGATCTTCGTCAACGGATTGACTCAGGGTGTTATAGACCCGACCAGCAACACCATCCTGGAAGAGAAACAAGTGCTGATCGGATCGTGCCCCTTCCTCTATGGCTGGGATGGTCAGCGATGGCAACTCGTGACCGATCTGCTATGGAACGCACCGCTGGGATTGCAGGTCGCCAAAGGCCGCGTGTTGCCTGACCGCCGTTGGGAATACTTGATGATCCCGGGCAAATGGATGCAACCTCATGACGGTGCCTACGAACTGCGGGTCACCGAAGAACTTTGGGAATCCGCCTACTTCGACCACGTGGCCCTGATGAGCGTGGACCATCCCATGGACGTCGAAGTACTCTCCAACGAAAAAGTTGGTCCGCCCAGCATAGCCGAACCTAAGCTTTGGACTTACGAACAAACCGTTGCGCCGAAGTCAGTCGTCGATGGCAATGGCCGCGATTGGATGGACGCCATCCGGGAGGCGGATGGCGTGTACGCGACTCCATTCCGGAAGCGATTCAAACAAGGCCTGGTGGAGACGTCGAGCTTGGAGATCGATTTTGGTTCGATCGATACCAGTCAATCGGCGCAGTTGATTTTGCATGGTTGGATTCAACCCACCGATACGTCGCTCAATATCGGCATCGATCAAAATCCCAACTTGGATCCGCCGGCGCCGCCGCAATTGCTAGTGATGGGAACCTCGGGTGAGTTCGAGACGGCGATTCCCTTCACTGGGTTCCCAGGGGGCAAACCTAAAACGATCGTGATCCCGCTGGATGGGATCTTTCCGACAGAAGATCATCGCATTCGGATCGAGCACTCCAGCCAAATATTTTGGGACCGCATTCGATTGGGCTATGGCAATGCGATCGGTATTGACCCTGCCAATGCGGGCGTTGCATTGCCCACCGCCGATTCGCAATTCGTTCGAGCGCAATGGCTACCACTGCAAACGGGATCGTTGCATTACCGTGGGTTCAGCCGCGAGATGCCGCGACGCTGGTACGAACCGCATTGGTACGATTACGGTACGGTTTCCACGGAGCCGGCTTGGCCACCCTTGAAAGGCAGTTTTACGCAGTATGGCGATGTCATTGATTGGATTCGATCCAACGACGATCGATTGGTCGTGATGGGTGCGGGTGATGAAATGGTTCTTCGGTTCGAGCCGCCCGATAGCCCTATCCCCGAAGGTTGGGTCCGCGATTTTGTTTTGCATTCGGTGGGATGGGACAAAGATGCGGCGCTCAATACACTCGAAGGCCAAAGTAGCTTGCCCTTGCCCTTCTCCCGCATGCGTCAGTATCCGCCGGGGGCGGAAGACCGCCAGGAAGCCGCGCGTATCGATGACTTGCATAGCGAATCGCTGAGCCGTCGACAGGACATGGATCGATTTTGGAAACGGCGACCGGCCGAGGAAGAAACGACGCGATCCGATGACCGGTAAAGTCTTCTTGGTAGGGGCGGGACCTGGAGATCCCGGCATGATCACGATGCGTGCCTACGAGGTTCTCTCGCAAGCCGACGCGGTCCTGTACGACGGACTGGTCAACCCGGAAATCCTGAAGTTCACCCCTGCCAATTGCTTGCTCCAGTGCGTGGGCAAGCGTGGGCATGGGGGCGCTTGGCAGCAATCGCAAATCAACGATCGCATGGTTGAGGTCGCCCGCACCCATAACCGGGTCGTGCGTTTGAAGGGGGGCGACACGTCCATTTTTGCACGGACATCGGAAGAATTGGATCGGTTGACGAGCGAAGGCATCCAAGTCGAAGTGGTGCCAGGGATCACCGTGGCCTTGGCCGTCGCTGCGACGACCGGTATTCCAATCACCCACCGTGACTGGAGTTCGTCCGTGGCTTTGGTGACTGGTCAAAGCCAACCGAGCGATGGCTATTCCGATTCGGAGGAATCAATTGACTGGGAGGCACTGGCTCGATTTCCAGGGACTCTTGTGCTGTACATGGGACTATCGACGGCAGCAAATTGGAGCCAGCAATTGATCGAGGCTGGGAAACCAGGCTCTACCCCCGTGGCATTGATCCATCGCTGTTCGTGGCCCGATCAGCAGACGGTACTGTGCGATTTAGCTAGCCTGAACGAAACATTGAGCTCGCACCCCAAACTGCTAGCTCCGGTGGTGACCATCGTCGGGGACGTGGTCCGTGCCGCCAACGCTGCGGGCGGGTTCACGTCGCGACCGTTATTCGGTCGTACCTTTGTCCTCACGGGTCCGAGTCAACAATCCCTGCAATTGCAAGCCATGTTCCGAGAGCAGGGCGCGCAATGCATTTTGGCAGCGGCGATCGAGATCGTACCGCCTGCGGACTGGCGAAGTCTGGACCAAGCCATTGGGATTCTCGACCATACCGATTGGCTCGTCTTCAGCAGCAAGTACGGCGTGCGCTACTTCTTCGAACGCTTGAATGATCTCGGTCTGGATGCTCGCGCGTTGCGAGCAAGTCAGGTCGCAGCGGTCGGCGCCTCCACTGCAAAGGTGCTTCGCGAGTACGGTATTCGATGCGATTTGTTCCCGGAGCAAGATGCCGGAGCGGACGTGCTGTTGGAACAGTTGGGACCTCGTTCGGTGGGAAAACGGGTCACGTTGGTCCGAACGCCGGAGGGTAACACGCGCTTGAGCGATTCACTCGTTCCCAAGGCCGCCGAGGTTCGGCAAGCCGACGCGTACCGCCAGGCACCGGTAGAGGATTGGTCCGGCACCATCCGCGAAGCAATTGAGCGCACGGATGGTTGCACGCTGGTTGTGACCAGCAGCAACGGCGCTCGCCGAGCCTGCGAGTTGCTCGGTGCCGCTCGCGTGCAGACTGCATGGCTGAGCATCTCCGAGTCGGTGACGGAGGTTCTGCGGGAGTTCGGTTGCCTTCAGATTGCAACCTGCGAATCGGCCAACTATGCCTCGCTCGTCGCCAAAGCCATCGCCATGGGCTGTCCACGCACCTGACGATGCATAGCCGTGCGTCAGTTTTTGGATTCAAAAAACGGGTTCGCCCGCTACAATGCAGGGCGAATCATGAATCGATACCAATATGACATTGTGGTGGTAGGGGCAGGACACGCAGGAACCGAAGCGGCGGCGGCGGCTGCGCGCCTAGGGGCCAGGGTAGCGCTGCTCACCGGCAATCTCGACACGGTCGGTCAGATGAGTTGCAATCCAGCCATCGGCGGCGTCGCCAAAGGGCAGATCGTGCGCGAAATCGATGCCTTGGGCGGCCTCATGGGCGAAACCATCGATCGCACAGGAATTCAGTTTCGGCTTCTCAACAGCCGCAAAGGCCCGGCCATGCACTCGCCGCGGGCGCAAGCCGACAAGAAGGCCTATCAGTTCGAAATCAAACGCCGTATCGAAGAAGAGCCCAACATCGACTTGCGCCAGGAACTCGTTGAGGACCTGGTGACCGAAGCGTTCGAAGGCCAACACAAAGTCATCGGCGTGCGCGTTCGCGGAGACGCGGTGTACCACGCGGATGCCGTGGTGCTGACGACCGGTACTTTTTTGCAAGCCATCATGCATACGGGTGAGGCCAAGACGCCCGGCGGTCGCGCAGGCGAAGGCACGACCTCGGGCATTAGCCATGCGCTGGAGCGTTTGGGATTTCGCGTCGAACGATTCAAAACGGGCACGCCTGCGCGACTCAATGGCCGCACCATTGACTACTCCAAAACCGAAATCCAACCCGGGGACGTTTCACCACAGGCGTTCTCGTTCATGACCGATGCACTGCCGGAACCGCAGTTGCCATGCTGGATCACTTACACGAATGAACAAGTGCACGCTCTGATCCGCGCCAATCTGCATCGGGCTCCGATGTACACCGGTCAGATCAATTCCTCGGGGCCTCGCTATTGCCCTTCCATCGAAGACAAAGTGGTGCGGTTTGCCGACAAAGATCGACATCAACTGTTCCTCGAGCCTGAAGGTCGCAACACACTGGAAATCTATGTCAACGGAATCTCGACTTCGTTGCCGCGCGATGTTCAGGATCAAATGTTTCGATTGATTCCAGGTCTGGAACGGGCTCAGATCATGCGCTATGGCTACGCCGTCGAGTACGACTATTGTCCGCCCGATCAGCTCAATCCATGGTTGGAAACCAAAGCCGTGACTGGATTGTTCTTTGCGGGTCAGATCAACGGTACGACCGGATACGAAGAGGCGGGCGCGCAAGGTCTCGTGGCAGGTGCCAGCGCGGCCCTGAGGTTGAAGGGTTGCGACGGATTGGTGCTGCGTCGCGACGAAGCCTACATCGGTGTCCTGGTCGACGATCTGGTCACTTGCGGGGTCGACGAACCGTACCGAATGTTCACCAGCCGGGCGGAATACCGCATGATGCTGCGCCAGGACAACGCCGATCGCCGATTGACCCCTATCGGTCATCGTCTCGGCTTGGTCGGGGCCGATCGCATGGCTCGTTTCGAAGACAAACTCGCGACCATTGCCGATGTGAATCGAACCGTTGCATCGCTCCGCATCGGTGATGTTCCCGGCGATCGCTATCTGAAACGGAATGAGGTGACTTGGGAGGAACTCAAGCAGCGTTTCCCTCAACCGTTGGCTCCGTTCTCCGATGCCATCGGCTTGCAGGTCGAGTACGACATCAAGTATGCAGGTTATGTCGCGAGGCAGCAAATTCAAGTCGAGCGTCAGCATCGCATGCTCGACAAACAAATCCCCGGCAACTTTGATTACGCAGCGATCATCAGTTTGCGCAACGAAGCCAAGCAGAAGTTTTCCAAGATCCGTCCGTTGAATTTAGACCAAGCCGGTAGGATCAGCGGGATCACCCCGTCGGACATCGCCTTGATTTTGGCGCATCTAGAAAATCCGCGGCTGCTAGGTACTAGCGAAGTGGTCGTCGAGTGAGTCAGGACGTTCTGATTGTCGGGGCGGGATTGTCGGGATTGATCGCCGCCCGTCACTTGATCCGGGCCGGAAAACGCGTGCAAGTTGTGGAAGCATCCGACCGCATCGGTGGTCGCATCAAGACCGATGTCAAGGACGGCTTCCTCCTCGATCACGGCTTTCAAGTCTACCTCACCGCTTACGAAACCGCAGGTCGAGAACTCAATGTCGAGCGGCTTCGACTCGGTTGTTTCGCCGCCGGCGCACGCGTCCGATTTCGAAACTCATGGTCGTTAGTCACCGATCCGTTGCGTTCGCCACCGAGCAAGATGCTGAGTCACGCATTTCAGACAGCGCTTTCACCGGCCGCGAGTTTGGAAGACAAGTTCAGATTGCTCGCGTTCCGTCGTGCTTCGGTGCAACAATCGGTTCGTCAGTTGCTCGATGCTCCGCTGATGACGACCCGCGAGCGGCTTCGAGCGTATGGTTTTTCGCCCGTCATCATCGAACGCTTTTTCCGTCCGTTTTTTGGTGGCATCTTTTTGGATCCAAACCTCGCAGTCGCATCGTCGCGGATGGAGTTTGTTTTTCGAATGTTCAGTTTGGGACTGGCGGGATTGCCAGCCGAAGGCATGCAAGCCATTCCGGCTCAGATCGCATCGGAGTTGCCCAACGGATGTGTTCGGACATCCACCACGGCGGCTCGGGTTGAACCGGGACGCGTGACGCTATCCACGGGCGAGACCTTGATCGCGGACCGCGTGCTCGTGGCTACCGAGGAACCGACCGCAGTGCGACTGTTGTCGGGAGTCACGGCAGCCTACCCAAGGCCTGCACAATCGACTGTATGTGTGTACTTCGCCTTAGAACGCCCCCCCTTCGCCGATCCGATTCTGTACCTGAATGGCAACCCCGTCGGCGGCAACCCCGTCGGCGGCAACTCCGTCGGCGTTAAATCAAGCGGCCGCATCAACCATGTTGCGTTCCCAAGTTTGTCGCAGCCCACCTACGCGCCTTCGGGTTCTGTTTTGGCGAGCGTGAACACCCTCAGGTCCACGGAACTCTCGGGCATGTCCGCTGACCTATCGGGCGAAGCGTTGGTTGAGGAGATTCGTAACGAACTGGAACATTGGTTCGGATGGACGGTACGCACCTGGAGGCACCTCCATACCTACCACATTCCTTATGCCTTGCCCGATCAATCGCCTCAAGCCTTGGCTGCTGGTCCGCACCCGATTCATTTGGCGAAGGGGGTTTTCCGCTGCGGAGATTATTGCGAAACCGGCAGTATCGAAGGAGCGATCCAAAGCGGACTAAACGCCGCCCAAGCCATCCTGCAGGCATAGTGCGCAAGGCAACGATGCGTCTAGCGTCGCGGGAGGGACGCCAGAAAATTCGAGCGCCGATTAGTTGGATTTCAGCCCAAATGCAGTCCGGCCGTGTGGCCAGTGCTCCATGCGGCTTGAAAGTTGAAGCCCCCGATCGGGCCATCCAGATCTAGAATTTCGCCAGCAAAAAACAATCCCGGCTGCTTGCGACTCTGCATGTCCTTGAAATTTACTTCATTGAGTTGAACGCCGCCGGCGGTGACTTCGGCTTTGGGATATCCGCGCGTCCCATGGATCGGAATGGTGCACTGCTTGAGGGTGTCGACCAAGGCCGAGCGAAGTTTTTTAGGCAACTCGGCCATGTGGGGGTCGTGGACGGCGCCCAGGCGTTCGAGCAGCGCTAGGGCTAGACGTCGCGGGATACGTTGGCATAGTACCGTCGAGATCGCGCGATTGGTTTTTTTGGACTCCTCAAGCAACCATTGTTCGCATGCATCGGCTCGATCATCGGGAAGTAAATCAAGACTCAACCAAGTCGACTCGTCGGTACTGCGGTCGGAAAAACAGCGCGACACATTCATGGCCGTCGGACCGCTGAATCCGGTGTGCGTCCACAAAAAACCACCCCGAGATGACTGTCTCTCAAGCTTGACTTCTTGGCCGGTCGACGCAGCCACGTGCGCGGTTACTTGCACATCCTCATGCGTCAATCCACTCAGCGCATGCACCCAGGATTCTTCCGACACCAGAGGGGTCAATGCTGGCCGTAGTGGCGTAATCGTGTGGCCCATGGCCGAGGCCCACGGATAGCCATCGCCTGTGGTACCGCAGGGGCTATAGCTCAAACCACCGGTGGTGATCAAAACCGAGCGGGCCTGAAACGAATAGGAATCACTCCGCGTGGCCGCTTCGATGTCAAAGCCGTTCTCGAGACTGCTCGACGGTCGGACCGACTTGACCGCACAACCGGTCATCAATTCCGCGCCGTGCCGCACCAATCTGCGAACAACCGCATCGCGAACATCGAGGGCATGATCGCTGACAGGAAACACTTTGCCCGTCGCTTCGACCTTGGTGCTCACACCTTCGGCCTCGAATTCACGAATCACATCGCTCGGCGACAATCGGCTCAGAGCCGACAATAGCACCTTGCCATTGCGACCAAAGGCATCGGCGATTTTTCGGCTGTCGCAGTTGTGCGTGATGTTGCATCGCGTTCCGCCCGACATGAGGATCTTGACGCCCGCTTTGCTGTTCTTTTCGAGTACCAGCACATGTTTGCCGCGCGCAGCAGCGGTTCCCGCGGCCCAAAGTCCGGCTGCGCCCCCGCCTACGATGATTGCATCCCACTGAGTTCGCATCATGTATAGCGAGTTCGCACGCGAATCTCGAACATCCTGTTGGGAGTGGAAGCGATGGTCGCTTGGGAGCGATGGTCGCTGGGAAAGGAACGGAAGTGCTTGAATTTCAGAAACACGAAATCACCACGCGATTGTCTGTGGAAAGTATACTAGGCGACACCGGCAATCCAAAGCCGCGATTGCCTCGACCCTTATCATTCTCTCCACCTAAAACCATCCACCTAGCGGGAACGACCATGGAACGACGACATTTTCTAGGAGCCGGATTTGCGGCCGGCAGCGCCTTGCTCGGCAAATACCAGCCCACGTTGGCCGCCTTGGCGGACGAATCCGTCAAGCGGGTGGGGTTGATCGGCACCGGTTGGTACGGCAAAGCCGACTTGTTCCGTCTGATCCAAGTCGCACCGGTCGAGGTTGTATCGCTCTGCGATGTGGACAGCAAAATGCTATCGGATGCCGCCGGCATGGTCGCTGAGCGACAAAAGTCGGGCAAGCGACCGCGCACGTATTCCGACTATCGCAAACTACTGGCGGAAAAAGATCTGGATATCGTATTGATTGCAACGCCTGACCACTGGCATGCGCTGCCGATGATCGAGGCCGTCAAATCGGGGATGGATGTTTACGTTCAGAAACCCATCAGCGTGGATGTCCTCGAGGGACAAGCCATGTTGGCAGCGGCTCGCAAATACGACCGCGTTGTCCAAGTCGGAACCCAGCGACGTAGCACCCCGCATTTGATCGAAGCCAAAGAGCAGATCATCGATACTGGATTGCTCGGGAAAATCTCGCATGCCGAGATCTACTGCTACTACCACATGCGGGCTCGTGAAAATCCACCGGATGAGGCCGCGCCGGAGAACCTGGACTATGAAATGTGGACAGGTCCTGCACCCATGCGTCCATATAACAAGTTAGTGCACCCGAGATCGTGGCGGGCGTTCACGGAATACGGCAATGGTATCGTGGGGGATATGTGCATCCACATGCTCGACACGGTCCGCTGGATGTTGGGGTTGGGATGGCCGACCAAGGTCTACTCCGAAGGCGGAATCTACGTCGATAAAAATTCCAAAGCCAATATTTCCGATACGCAAACCGCCTCGTTTGAGTTCCCAGAACTGAACGTGGTGTGGACACACAGGACATGGGGTGATGCACCCGATCCGGCTTACCCGTGGGGCGCTACGCTGTATGGTGAAAAAGGGACGCTCAAATTGAGTGTTATGAGTTACGACTTCATCCCACGGGGTGGGAATGCCAAGCCGATCCACAAAGATGTGACCTACGAACTCGAGCAGTACCCCGAGGACAAAACCGAAAAGGACTTGGAGAAACACGTTGCGCCCGCCATCCGCGTACACATGCTCGATTTCCTCAAAGCCATTGCCGAGCGCGGTCGACCAGTTGCTGACATCGAACAAGGGCACATTTCCACCGCCACTTGTATCTTGGCCAACATGTCCATGAAACTGGGCCGGTCCCTCGCTTTTGATCCGCTTACGCATGTCGTGACCGGCGATGCCGAAGCCACCGCGATGCTGCAGCGGCCTTACCGAGCCCCATGGCTACACCCTAAGCACGATCAGGTCTGAGCCAATCGTCGACCTCCGTTACGCGACGCGGGAAACCGAAGCCTTCATCTTTTGTAAGCCGAGGGTGGCGTTTTCGAGTGGGTCCATTTTCCAATACTCGCGGTTGAACAACTCGAGCGATAGGACGCCCGCAAAACCACTGGCCAACACGGTCTTCAGAATCTCAGTGATGGGGGCAACCCCATCGCCTGGATAGACGCGATCGGAATCGTTGATTTTGTCGCGAGGCATTTCGGGGTAGTCGTTCATGTGGAAAACATGAATTTTCGTGCCGGCCAGCAATGCGAGATCTTGGAATTGCGAGCCGCCTTTGTAGAGGTGATAGACGTCAGGCAACACGCATGCATCGGGATGCTGAGCGGCAGCGGCTACGTACAGAACCTCGGACAGCTTCGATAAGTTCTTTGAGAACCCCCAAACTTCCAATTGAGGAACGCAGCCCGCGTTTCGTCCGACTTCGAGCAATGCTCGGTAGCGTTCCCCTGCGACGTCCAAATCCAATCGTGCGCCATCGGTGGCACCGGCCGGTGGAGCCGCGATGCGTTTGCCGCCGACCGCCACCACAATCTCCATTTCCTTCTTGGCTTGATCGAGCGCCTTCCGATGCGCCGACTCGTCCATCAGGATCCAAGGCGCAAACGCAATCGCGCTTTCCACCGTCAGTCCTGCATCCGCAATGCGGGTACGCAATTCCGATAACGTACCGCCCGACGACACGTACTTGTCGATGTCCCGTAACCAAAATTCAATCGCGTCGTAACCGGCTTTGCGAGCAATCTCGATTTGCTCCACGATCGGAACGACTTCTCCCTGGATCGTGCTAGTATTGAGGCAGTACTTCAAAGCCGGGACTCCTGAATTGGGGAAGGAGAAAGCATGGGCGAACTCTGGTTGAAGTCCGGCCAGCGTTCCCAAGCTCGCGGCTGCACTTGCAGTTTGCAAAAATCGTCGACGGGCTAAGGACTGTGGATGCGGATTCATGGCTGGCAATCTCAGTTGGAGTGATCAATCGGTAGACGCAGGCTTCGGGGCGGGCAGCAGGGCCGTGGCCATGGCGATTAGCGAAATCGCGTAAATCCAATCGCCGGCAAACAGCCCTACACACATGGCAAACGCTATTGTAGTCAAGAATCCCAGCCCGACGGTCGACGCCCGGGTCAGGGTGAGCACGGCGATGACTTGCAAGCCAACCATGGCATGTGTCCAGAAGTGTCCCCAGGGGCTCGTCCGTTCGAACGTTCCGAATAAGCCGTCGATCTTTTCGGACAGAATGGGTACGGCCGTCCCATCCCACCACACGCTGTATTGCAACATGCTGCCGATACTGAACACAAGCCACAATAAGAAATGGATCTGAATGCATCGCCGGGCAACGTTGGCCATCACGCGCTGCGTGCCATCGTCCCACGCCGGACGCAGCGACCAAGCGGTTCGGCCGGTATCGAGAGTGCAATACAGCAGCCCGGCCGCGATTAGCAGTTCTCCAGGCAGCGCGAGCAAAGGTGCCCGATTGTGGATCGTGAGGATTGCTAGCCAAGCCAACAAAGGAGCTGCGCGCGAGCCGATGCCGAGAGCCGTGGCGATGCTGGCCAACAACCCGACGCCGCACACCGCCCACGCCATCGCTGTTTGATCCGTTCGAAACAGCAGCGACCAGCGGTAAGGGCTGCCGGTGTCCGGCAGACCATCGCCGATCATGTACAGACCGGTTTCCACATTGAACCAGCCGTCGCCTGTCAGCCACTGAGGGACCCAAGTGCAGAAGATCAAAAATTGAATCGCAGCCACGCTCCCAATGACCGCTCGGACGCGGCCCATGGCCAAACTTTCGATCGGTGAGAACCAGAATCGATCCCAGGTTTGCGGAAGTGTGAATAAGTTTTGTGTCCAGGCGTGAAGCATTAGTTGCGGGCCTCTTCCGAAGTGAGCGTGTTGGTTTGGCCGCGAAACGGTGGCACCGAGCGAGTCGGCTCTATTTGTGGAATCAACGTCACGTCGTCTTCGGCCAATGGGATCACGGATGCCTCGTAAATCGCAATCGCTTCTTGGCTGGGGTTGCCATCCCCGCTGCGTTGGGCCGATGGCATGGCAAAGCGAATGCGATCGATGGGGATCCCTTCCTTGGCCGCTCTGGTAACCAGCGTATGCGCGATCAGCCCAATGCCGTCGGTGTCTTCATGGTCGGCCAGGGCGCCGGCCAAACTGGCCAGACGTCGCCATCGGCCATCGGATTTGCGTGAATCGAACCAAGTGGTCCAGCGAAGATCCTGCTTCGACTTTTTGTATTCGATCCGCATGGCGTTGTCCTGAAGCTCACCCGTAGCAAGCGACACCGGCAACAACTCCGTGTACCAACCCAAACCGATCAAGTAGGGTTGGGCATCCACCAAGATGCGATCCGAAAGTTCGGAACGCCGAGCAATGTTGTTCGACGCGAAGGTCACCGCCAAAAGGGCGAAGTGCAACGCCAAAATGACGCTGACCAAAACGCGAGTCTTCCAATTCCATTGCATGTCTTGATTCCAAGAGCCGACCGCAGGTTTGCGGTTGGGTCGTCGAAGGCGAGGAAAGCATTTAAGTCGCTGTGCGTTCGGCCACCGGCCCGATTGGCCTCGGCAATCGACGTCACCATTGCGATGGGATATCCTAATCTTCTGTTCAGATTTCAAAAGTCGAAACGCAATCCATTCGGCCAGGAGCTCGCAAGGAATTTCCATGGAAACGCACCGTATCGAGCCTGAATCAGGAATTCGCACCCGTCCCGTCGCTCCCAACCCCGAAACATGCGCAGCTTCGGAACCCGCATGTCCGGCTTGCGGAGGGCGTTTGTTGGAAATCCGCGCCAAATTCCAGTGTTCCAAATGCCACCGGATCTGTGAAACTTGCTGCGAAGGCGGACGTGGTTAAGCCTTGACGCATTGCGCGGCTCGGGCCTAGACTCTAGGGTTTTCCTGCGTCGCCGAGCGTTCCGTTGTCGGTTTTCGCTGTGCGGCGGGAACTTGTTTGCGAGAGATCCAGTGCCTGCGACGTGTGTTATCGGTTTGCAATGGGGTGATGAAGCCAAAGGGAAGTTGGTCGACCTGCTCGCCCCCAGGCATGATGTTGTGGTTCGCTACCAAGGAGGCGCGAACGCAGGCCATACGGTCGTGTGTGGCAAAGAGGTGTACAAGCTGCACCATGTCCCTTCGGGCATCCTCTCGTCGAGCATCGCCAACGTGATCGCTCCTGGAGTTGTGATCGAACCCAACATGCTCATTAAAGAGCTCGAGACCCTTAAGCAGCGCGGGATCAACCCGCGCGGTAACTTGATGATCAGCGAACGCGCTCACGTCGTTATGCCATGGCACATGCTCGAGGATCGAGCCATCAACAAAGCCGTCGTCAGCGGCGAGAGCATCGGGACCACCAACCGGGGTATCGGCCCGTGCTATCGCGACAAAGTCGGGAGAACGCATGCCATACGCATGGCGGATTTGGTCAGTCCCGACCTCCCTACCCGTATCTCAGAAATCGTCGAAGCCAAACGGCTGCTGTTGGCCTCGATCGCAGCCCCTGAGGATTTGGCGGAACTGAACGCATCGGCGATCACAGCCCAATGCAAGCGTTGGTCGGACTTCCTCGGACCTATGCTCTCGGACACGACTTACTTCCTGCTCGATCAGCTCGACGCGGGTAAAAAACTTTTGATGGAAGGTGCCCAAGGATCGTTGCTCGACATCGATCACGGCACGTACCCGTTTGTAACCAGTAGCAATGCATCCGGCGTCGGAGTGTCGGGTGGTTCGGGCGTCGCCGCGCGTTGGATCGAACGTGTTATCGGCGTGGCCAAGGCGTATTCGACACGTGTCGGTGGTGGCCCATTCCCGACCGAGTTGCACGATGCGACCGGCCAGAAGATCCGCGATATCGGACGTGAGTACGGCACGACGACTGGTCGACCTCGCCGATGCGGATGGTTCGATGCCGTTGCCGTCCGCTACACGGCGCGTCTGAGCGGTGTGCATTATCTGTCACTCATGATGCTCGATGTGCTGAGCCACTTCGAAGAGATCCAGGTCTGTGTGGCTTACGAATTCGACGGACAACGCATCGATCGATTGCCTAGCCAAGCCGATCAAATCCGCCGTTGCAAACCTATTTACGAGACCCTTCCCGGTTGGATGGAGGACGTATCCAATGTCCGCACGTTGGAGCAATTTCCGGCCAACGCCCGACGCTACATCGATCGCATTTCCGAACTGATCTCTGTCCCTATCGGCGTTCTGTCGGTCGGGCCAGATCGGGAACAAACCATTTTCTTAATCTGACCGACGACTCGATCGAATCAATCCACGGTTCCGCATGGCTTTTTTCCGACGCAAACAGCCGAAAATTAAGGCCAACGAAGCCACGCAACGGGACACGCTCCGTTCGGCCCCCGAACGCCTGCCGCGGCACGTGGCCATCATCATGGATGGCAACGGTCGCTGGGCGCAAGCCCGAGGGCTGCCACGCATCGAAGGGCATCGCCAAGGAGCCCAGTCGGTGCGCAAGGCGTTGGAAGCCTGTGGCGAACTCGGTATTCCCTTCCTATCGCTATATTGCTTCTCCAATGAGAACTGGAAGCGACCGGCGGCGGAACTCGAGTTCCTGATGGAACTGCTCAAGAATTATCTGTCCGAGCAATCCGAAACGCTGGTGAAGAACGGGATCCGTTTGCTCGTGATCGGTCGCCGCGAAGGTCTGGCGTCCGACGTCCTGGAAATCATCGACCGAGCGATTGAGATATCCAAGGCTGGCAACAAGCTGACGTTGTGCCTGGCCATCAACTACGGATCGAGACAAGAGATCGTCGATGCCGTGCGCGCGATTGCGGCTCAGGTGCGCGATGGTCAATGCCAGATCGATGCCATCGACGAAACGCGGATTGCCGATTCGCTGTACACACACGGTTTGCCCGATCCCGATCTGGTGATTCGCACCAGCGGAGAAATGCGATTGAGCAATTTTCTGCTTTGGCAAATCTCCTACAGCGAACTTTGGGTTACTGAAAAGCGATGGCCCGAATTCGGAAAAGCCGATTTGTTTGAAGCCGTCGCACAGTTCGCCAAACGCGATCGGCGGTTCGGCGGTATCGATGCACCCAATCAACCCTCTCCGTGATCGCATCACCCAGTCACGACGGCGGTTTTTCCCACGGGCCGAGCAGGCACTGCCTCACCATCGGACTCCAAAACTTCACAATCACCCCAAGTCCGTCGTTTTTTCGACGGGTGACTAGAAATGACCTCGTCAATCGCCGGCCGGGCAAGGATGATAAACGCGGAGTGATTGACTTCGTAAAACCTGAGGAGTGAACAATGCGTGTTTGGTCGGTAATAGGAAAACTCGCCGTTGGGATGATTCTCGGCGCAACGCTGTTGGCAACGAACGCACCGGCCGATGACCCAAAACCGTCGGACCAGCAAGAGATCCGCATCGGAGCTTGGAACATCGAATGGCTCGGATTCCCAGACCGGCGTGGTCGACCTGGAAAGGACAATCCACAGACCTCCGAAGACTTGGCCGACTACATTCACTCAACCGGAGTCGATGTCTTGGCCCTGGAAGAAATCGGGGTCGATCAAGCCACAGAGCCTTGGACGAGTCGCGAACTGGATTCACTCCAGCAGGTGCTCAAGGATCGCCATCAGGAGCCATGGGAATTCGTCCTGTTCCCCAAGAAAGAATATGCTGACGAGATGGAGGATTTCATCCAGCGTGGCCAGCACTTGGCCCTGGCATGGCGGAGCGACAAAGCCACACGCGTCGGTGATCCGTTCGATGTGCCGATCGGTGACGACCCAGAGTTCGGGGTCAAGTTCTTTGAACGACGGGCCAATGCGGTCAAGCTATCGTTTGGCGAGGGCAAAACCGATGCGGTCTTTATCCCCATTCACTTGAAATCGAATCGCAACGACGTACAGCCGAACGATCCCACCTACACCATGCGTCAACGGAATGCCGAACTGAAAGCCTTCGTCCGGTTTCTACCGGCCCTTCGAGAGCATTTTAAAGATGAAGACATCGTGATTCTCGGCGACTCCAATATCTTGGACGGACAGCCAACGTCGAAGATGTTGACCGATGCGGGGTTCGTCGATCTCAATTCGGCGGAGGAAGGGACAACGGCGGTATGGGGGGATGGCAGCACGGGCTACAAGACCGCCCCTTTCGATCGGATCTACGTGCCGGCCCAACAGCCCGAGTTCCGTGCACTCGATCTAACCGTGCATCGAACCGCGGGAGGAACCGACGACGAGATCAAAGAATTTCGACGCAAACTCTCCGATCACTACTTGGTTTCGAGCCTGATTTTGATCGGCCAAGACGACGATTGAACGATTGATCGCTCAGAAGGTGGCAAGCGCATTGGGTGGCACGCTCTGCGGAACGAAGGGCGTGTACGCGTCTGGTCACTTTGCCAAACTTCCCACACCCAGCGCTTTCACTCTAAATGTGCCGCCCTTGCTCTGGGTGTTCCATTCCTCGCCATAGCTAATCATGTGCGACAGAGCGACCGTACGACATTGGCTCAAGCCTCCATGTCCTCGGCTACAATCTCCTGACCGTATTCGTCCAGCTTGATATCTGCGACGGCTGTTTTGGCCCGGGCGACGTGGAGTAGATCTTCGTAGATGGGGTTGGCGTCGGACTTTTGGATGGTGGCGACGGCACCCGCCACTTCCTTCAGGTAGCGAAGGAAGACGTTGCGTCGATTGCCTTGAGCTGCGATGGCTTGTCGTTTGCGCAGATAGCCTGCCAACGACCGACCGATCGCTTGAATGCCCAATCGAATTTCTTTTTCGATTTCTGGGGCATTGGCGATGGCTTCCTTGGATTCGCTCGTAAAAGGCACCCAGACGCTGGCCATATGCACGATCAATGTTACGGGACCGGACGGCAATGAGCCTTTGGATTGCGACAGACCGTAGGCGCGCCAATTGGTGTTCAAGATGGCTTGGGTAATCGCGCATGCACCTTGTTGGTATTGCAGGGGCACGCGGTTGGCAAACCGATAGATCTGCATGCTTTGCCCTTCGGAGATGTTGACCTCACGCAGTGCGGTCAGAAGGGAATCGATCTGATCCTTTTTGAGTTTTTGCGGACTGCTGCGAGTGGGTAGCTTGGTCTCGGCTAGGATTTTTTCGGCGGAATCGGCCCCGATGCCAGTGAAGGTATCGATCAAGAATTTTCTAAGGGTTCGCGAATCGGACTGCTGGATGAATTCGACCAGTTCATCGCGAGTCACCTTCTGCGTCGCCACGCTGCCACCGTAGGCCAGTGCGACTTCGATTTGGAATGGGGAACCGCGAAAAACCGATGGTGGGCGGGTGGTGGCGTCGTGATATTCACCTGGCACGATGGACTTGAGGCCGGCGTAGAGCAAATCACGTCCGATGGGGACGACGCAGTCCGTTGATGGGGGTCGGATCTTGGTGTCCTGCAACGCGCGGTAGAGCCGTTCGGCTTCCGTTTGCCCGACCTTGATGGCCGATGCCCGCGACGATAATTTTGCGGCTTCGCATACCTTTTTCGCGACCGCAGGGGTTACGCACGAAAAGGACGAAGTCAAAAAGGAGGAGAGCGAAACCCGTTTGTCTTCGCCCAGCATCGTGATGAGGCGACCGAGTTCCACGCCGTACGGATGCGGCATGATCTCTTTGGCTTCCCGTGGCAGCTCGTCGGTCGTGCGCGGGATGGTCAGCGAGTCACCGTCCGGGCTGTTCCAGTGGATGGTCACGTGGGGATTGGCGATAGCCGTTTGTTGCAGGTACTCATCGACACTGCCGCGACTCCGTTTGTAGACACCCGTCAATTCGATCGTAACCCGAGTTCCCGATTCCAACTCGGGGCCGGGCTGCCCCTCAGAGCCAGCGTGTTGGCCAACCCACACAATGTCGTTTTCCTGCATGTAGGCCAAACCCTTTTCGCCAGTCGGGATGTCGATCCCCTCTCCTTTGCCATTGATGATTTCGGGCTGGTTCTTTTTGGTGTCGACCTGCAGTAGGAAGTAATGGACTGGAGATTTTTTCCCGGTTTTGGACAAGATCTGCATCGGCCGGCCGGTTGTCAGCATACCGTTCATGCCCGCCGCACTGATCCCGATACCTTGTTGGCCGCGGCTCATCCGCAGGCGATGGAATTTGCTGCCATAGAGAAGTTTGCCGAAGATCAACGGGATCTGTTTTTTGACGATTCCTGGCCCGTTGTCCTGGACAGACACGCGAAAGCGACCGGGCTGAGGCTGGTCGATACGGACCCAGATTTCGGGCAGGATGCCCGCTTCTTCGCACGCATCGAGGGAGTTATCGACGGCTTCTTTGACCGTGGTCAACAACGCCTTCCGCGGATTGTCGAAGCCGAGCAGGTGTCGGTTTTTAGCAAAGAACTCGCTTACGGAGACGTCGCGCTGCTTGGTCGCCATCGATTCAGCGGTCGCACGGCGGGTTTTGGTTCCGGTGTTGGACATTCTTGTCAATGCTGCGTTTCTGTACGAACGGGGGGTGTCAACGGGTTCGTAGACCACGACTGGGAGCAAAAAGGTAAAGGATAACCGTTGGCGGGTCTATGCGGTCTAGGCAAATTCAGCAACTCTGGCAGGCCACCCCACTATTTTCGACACGATCGGTGCGCGCGATGCCAGCGGTCGCCGATCTGCTCCTGGATTGCCAAGCTCGGCAAATTGGATGCGGAAAGCATGCTTGCAATACCGAGCAACCGAGAAGGACCGAGCCGGGTTTTCAGGAGTCAGGCAAAACGAGTTTCGTCACGGTCAGTTTCGTCACGGTCAAAGGAGCTTAAGAAATGCAACTTCAAGGGATGGTCAAGTTGGCGTTGGCGAGTGGCGTAGCCGTTGCCTCGTTGGTGAGTCTGTCGAGCGACAGTGTCGCCCAATGTGCTAATTGCGGCACCATGGCTGGATCCTACGATCCAGGCACCTCCTACACGGGAGGTGGGCACCATGGCTGGGCAGCAGGTTTCGATGCCGGTGGATACGACCAAGGGCTCGGCCGAGGGGTTCAGCCGCTATTCGACAATTACCTTACCCAAGGGAATGCCAATCAAGCCACGGCGGGGATGTACCCATCCCCGATCGGCGTGCCGGGTTGGGTAGGTCACACCTACTACACCTACCAGCCTCTAAATCCACATCATTATTTGTATCACCATACCGATCGCTACCATTCGTATTACGATGATGGTCGGGGCTTGAATCGCACGAAGGCGACGTACTCATCGCCGGTGGTCCGAAATACGGTGCATCGCGTGTATCAGGGAATCAAGCTGCCGCGTCAGTAGAAACCCAAAAGTCAACACTGCTTAATCGTTGGCATTACGTCAACGAAACGTCAACGAAACGTCAACGACTGCAAACCTCGGGCCGGATTGGATTCCGGTCCTTTATCAAGTGTTCAGAAGGCGTCACGGACGATGCGAAGCTGAAATTCAACCATTAGAATTCAACGAGCGAGATCCGTATGCTAAGAGCACTCATCCTAGGGGCAGTCACGTTGGCGACCTCGATAGGCTTTCACGAATCGGCTTCGGCGCAACATGTTGTTAGCAGTTCCGAATGCAATAGCGGCAACTGCTACGGCGGCCACGGGCACGCCGGCGGCATGGGCGGCGGCGCGGCCTGGATTAGCCACTCGACCTGGGGCGATTACTGGGCACGCAATCAAGCCGCACAGCGGCCTTGGCATGGCGGATACTACTATCTCCGGACCGGACAGCCGACGGCGTTGGTCGTTCCACCCACGGTGACCATGCAGTCGAACTTTTCCTGGGGAGTGTCTCAGAACACCATGACCCCGGTTTACCATCAGTTCGGAGGGGTTCCCCCCAACGGTGCGGGCGGCGGAGTATTCCGCGCAACTCCCTACTGGCCAACGCACACCGAGCAATTCGGCGTATACCCAGTGCGTGGTCCTTGGTAACAAGAAAAGGTGTCAGGTACGAATGGCACTGGCTTTATCGAGTTGGATCAACATGTAGTTGCTTGACGTTGGGCGGAGTCTACCAGTAGTGCTAGCAATTTGCATTCATCAATCGATAGCATTTGGCGTACCGTTTTGCATTTGAAATCACGGTGG
>JBGSHV010000012.1:0-12115 GCA_041752005.1 Pirellula sp.
TGCCCATGTGCATCGCCGAGTGCGGGAACAACCTTCTCCTGTGCACTGGACTGCGACGAAATCCCAAACGAAGAAATGGCCGCGGTGGCGACGAGGAACAAGCGAGTGTTGTGAAAAATCATTTGCGGAATCCTTCAATTAGATGGGGCTAAAACAAACAACGCTGCAAATTTAAGATGCTTTGTAGCGATCAATCCTTCACGTTTTTTCAAGCATTAGTTGATCAGCGGTTTCGGCATCAACCGAACCTTTTTCATCAGATTGTTCGTTGGCGACTCCGTGAATCTTGCGCCAACGATAAACACGTACACGGTAGAACAGCACCGGCAATAGCAGGTCAATCACTTCGTCCGCGACGAGTATCCCGCCCAACACCGGCGCTGCCATTGGCTGCATAATCTCGGACCCTGTGCCGGTCGCCCAGAGCATCGGCGCAAGGCCTATCATGGTCGTTAACTCGGTCATCAGCTTGGGACGAAGTCGATGTACTGCTCCCTCCATGACCGCTTCACGCACTTGGGGCAACGTCAAGTTTTCTAAGCCGCCGCGTTTTTCGATCGCATCCCGCAAATAAACGAGAATCACCAGTCCGCCTTCGGTGGCCAAACCGAAACAGGCGATGAACCCAACCCAGACTGCGACGCTGAAGTTGTAGCCGAACAGATACTGAAATAGTATTCCGCCAAAGATTGCACCGGGCACCGTTAAACACATGACGATCAGCGTGTCCGCTAAGTCGTGATAGACGACGAACAACAGAATGAAGATGGTAAACACGACAGCGGGAACGATGATCGAGAGCGTGCGCCGTGCACGAACTTCATGCTCAAACTGGCCGGCCCATTCGATATACATGCCGGCTGGCATCGCCACGGACGAATTGACCGTCGCTTGGGCTTCCTCGACAAAGCCAATTATGTCGCGATCCCGAACGTTCAAACGGACATAAGAACGCAGCAGGCCATTCTCGCTGCGGATCATCGATGGGCCTTGGGCGATCCGAACGTCAGCAAGTTGCGAAAGCGGAATTTGCAGCGGCGTTTTCTTCGACAGGGAGGCACTTGAGATTGTAGAATTCGACAAAGCATCTGTCATTCCACTGCCATTGCTTGAGGCCGCGATTAACAGGTTCTTTACCGATTCCTCGTCATCTCGAAACGCACGAGCATAACGAATGCGAATTGGAAAACGTTCTCGACCTTCCACGGTCATCGTAATGACGCGTCCGCCCAACGCCGTTTCGATCGTGTCTTGAATATCGCCGATGTTGACACCGAAACGTGCCGCTCGTTCGCGATCAATATCAATCTCTAAATAACCTTCGCCAACGACCTGGTCCGCCGAAACATCGACAGCGCCTCGCAGCTTCTTTAAGACCGCGGCGATCTCATTGCTCTTCTCAGAAATCTTGTTGATGTCGTCGCCGAACACGCGAACTCCCAGCATCGTGTTGACGCCGGTAGCTAACATGTCTATGCGATTGATGATTGGCTGAGTCCAAATGTTGCCCCAGCCCGGCATCCGCACGACGCTATCGAGTTCGTTCAGCAGGCTCGATTTATTCCTTTGCCAAAGAAACAATTCGTCGGCAAACGGCTGCTCCAATTTCCGCTTGAGTTGTGACAAAGCGTTTTCGTCGGCGGGTTCAATCCACTCGTCTATTTCAGACAGCTTGGTTCGAATGCGGTCAATTGCGAATCGGTTGACCATCGGCGCGGCAGCGTCGTGAAGTCGCCAATTCAACTCCTTGACGAATTTCGTCCATCGCTCGTCGCGCACCGCCGAAACGTGAGCAAGTACGACCGTCTCAAATCTTGGACGAGTGCCGCCGAGTAATTCGATCGTCGATTGAATGACGCCGCGAACGAGTCCAGGCTTGAGTGCGGTGGGATCGACGCCTTCGGCGATTCGGCCTTGCTTCTTCAACTGCTCGCGGACTTGAAGCAGTATTTTCTGAACGATGGAGACATCGGGATACCGAGTTAATTTCTTTGCAAACTCATCTTCCTCCGTTAACGGAAAGCCGATAGCCCCGTGTGTATCATTGCCATCTGCATAGGAACCGGCGGCTAACACCTTGCCGCTCACTGATAGCAAACTACCATTGGCGTGCATCAGTTCAAGACTCTTTTCAACGGCAGCATTGAGTAGTTCTGGTGCAAGTTGTTCCTCGTAGAGGTTTTGTTCTTGAAGTGTCATCGACCGCATCATGGCGTCAAAATCTTCCAACACCGACATCGTCACGTCGCCGGTCAATTGAATGCGTGCGTCAGTGTCGATCGCTGCTGCGAGAAAACCGGCTTTTTGCGCCGCTTCGACGACGCGGCCGACTTGTCGGAGCGCATCGTCGTAGCGAAGTTCCCGCTTTGGCCAGTACCTGCGGTCACGAAGGTTAATAACTGTCTCCACCATGTCCAGTGGTGCCGGGTCAGTTGGAGTCTCGGCGCGACCAGCTTTTCCTACGACCGATTCAATTTCAGGGAATGCTCGAAGCTCGGCATCGCGAGCTTTCAAGTCGCCAGCCACTTCCGTCACGGACGCTCGCGGGATGGTCACTGGCATATCGAGGATCGAACCCTCGTTCAGCGGCGGCATAAACTCGCGTCCCAAGGGAATCATCACTTGCTGCGCAACGAGCGCAACCAAAATCAGACTGCCCAACATTGAGATCGTTGCTGCAAAGCGAAGACGCGACATCAACCAAACCACGACAAGGCTCATAACTAATGCAAGGACAACCACAACGGCCGACAGCATCCAGGCGCTACTTGAAATTGAGTCCGAAATAATTTTCGGTCGCCAACCGCGCGAGACAGCGATCAACATGGGAACGGCGAGTGCCAACAACCATCCCGCGGTGACGACTCTCCAATGCTTACGAAACGAAGCTTCTTCGCCCCATGACGCCCACGCGGCCAAACCGAGTGCAAGTGTCAATGCGACCAGAAACACGGGCTTTGAGCCAGTGGGGATGGATCCCAGTATGCAAATCGTCGAGACCGTCCAAACAACCGGCCAAGGATGGTCCATGACAAAGTTCAGTACGGGTCTATAAATTTCGATCACGCGACGAACCAACCAACTGTCCGACTCATGACGAATACGTCCCCTCAACATCCACGGAATGATCGCGGGAACGAGCGTGATCGATAAAATGGAAACGCCGACAAGCGCGAACGATTTCGTGTACGCCAGCGGATGAAACATCTTGCCTTCCATTCCCGTCATCGCAAACACGGGAATGAAGCTCAGGATCATGATTGCGAGCGAAAAAAAGATCGGCCTGCCGACCGTTCGAAGTGCTGGGGTCAACAATGCTCGTGTGTCACCTTGGACTTTGCCGTTGCCGAACTTTTCGTGCAACGTATGCGCACCTTGATCCACCATCACAATAGCAGCATCGACCAACACACCGATGGAGATGGCAATGCCAGAGAGTGACATGATGTTGGATGAAATGCCGACCTGTCGCATCAGAATGAACGAGATCAAGACTGACATCGGCAACATGATGCAAACGATTAACGCACTGCGCAGATGCCACATCACCAAAAAGATAACTGCGCTGGCAACCAAGGACTCCTCGATCAGTGCTCCGCCTACCGTATCGACGGCGCTGTGAATCAACTTAGTCCGGTCGTAAAACGGGACAATACGTACGCCATTCGGAAGCCCCGATTGTAGTTGTTCGATCTTCGCCTTGATTCGATCGGTAACTACCAGTGGGTTCTCGCCAAACCGCATCAATACGACACCGCCCACTGCTTCGCTACCGTTCTTCTCAAGCACGTTGCGACGCTGGCCGGAACCGAATTGGACAACCGCTACCTCGCCGACGTGGATCGGTGTTCCATCGATTGATTTGATCACCGTTCGTTCGACATCGGCCAGTGATTCAATCCAGCCCGTGCTCCGCACCAAATACTCGGAGTTGCCTTTTTGAATGACACGACCACCGACAGACGAGTTCGAGCGTGCAACTGCAGAATACAATTCGCCGAGCGTGATTCCATACGAACGTAGCTTGTTCGGATCGACATCGATTTGATATTCAATCGGAAAGCCGCCAACCGACGCGACCTCTGCCACCCCAGGAACACTGTAGAGCTGGTACCGTACATACCAATCTTGGATTGCTCGCAGTCGTCCGATGTCGTAGCCGCCACCTTCAACGGTGTACCAATAGATTTGCCCCAGTGCAGTCGTATCGGGAGCCAAGTAAGGCTCGACATCACCGGGCAGAAACGTCGCCGCCACAGACAGCTTTTCGAGTACACGTTGTCTCGCGAAATAGAAGTCGACGCCTTCCTCAAAGATGATATTCAGCATCGAAAAACCGAATTCGCTAGTCGCGCGAATCGCTTTCACTCCCGCGAGCCCTTGCAAGTTTACGGACAAGGGATAGGTGACCTGATCTTCGATCTCCTTCGGGCTGCGTCCGGGCCAATCGGCGAATACGATAACCTGGTTCTCCGACAAGTCCGGGATCGCATCGACAGGCGTGTTGATCGTCGCGTGTAATCCCCAAACGACCACGCCGATCGAGACAAAGATCACTATCAGCGGGTTACGAATCGAATACTCAACGATACGTTCAATCATGTCGCACCCGTAAGTGAACGGGCGCTAGCCGGCGCTTGCCCTCGGTTCTTCACGTGATGGGATGTATAACCGGCGACTCGCGCCGTACCACTCACTGGTTGTTCTCCCGCCAGCGACGGACTTGCTCGAGCATCTTGTCGGCGTTCTTTTTCACCGCGCCAATGCAGGCCTTACAACAAACCATGACGGCATCGTCACCAACGCTCACTTTCAATGGCTTGCCCATTGAACCGAGCGGTTCCATCGTGACGGGGCAGAGCACTTGTAGTTTTGCGAGCGTCCGATCGTGAGTAGGCAGTTTGGCTATTTCGGCTAGTTCGTCAACCGTTAACCGCGAGGTCGATGCGTCGATGGCCGACGGTTTCGGTTGATCGGTATCCATTTGTATCGCGCTCGTTGATTCCGGAGTCGTCGCTGCTTCGCTTCCAGGCGGCCTGCCGCCGGACGCCCCGCCACTGGACGGCCCACCACTTGCACCGAAATAGCTTGCCGACGCGGCGGGATTCAACCGCGTTTCAGCATCGATTAAGAATGCTCCAGCAGCGGCAACTTGGTCGCCCGGCAACAGGCCTGAGATGACCGCGTAGTATCCGTTCGACTTCGGACCCAACTCGACCAAGACGCCTTCGTAGACCCCTACTTCACGTTCGACATAAACGATCTTTTGGTCGCCGGTATCTATAACCGCTGTTTCAGGAACGGCAAGTACGGCGGTGTCTGATACGGTGCGAATGCGGGACACATATTTTTTTGGTTCCTCCGCAAGGGCGATTTCACAGCCAGCGCAACATAGATACACCCTTTGACCGTCGGCTTGGACTGCGACTGGATCGCCCATGCTGCCGAGCTTGGCACCGGTGACCGGGCAAACGGCTTGTTTGGCGATGGCCGTCTTTTCATTCCCCGGCATCATTGTTGTGGATGCTAGCTTTGTTTGAAACGGTTCGGTTCGCTGAACTTCAACATTGAGATTTACGGTTGCGTACATGCCAGCGCGGAGGTGCAGTTCTTTATTCGTGATCTCAAATCGCACTCGATTGGTACGTGTAACGACATCCAACTCTGGGTAGATCAAACTCACCTTCCCCTTGAAGATGCGATTCGGATAGGCTTCGATAGTGGCCGTAATTTCTTGACCTTCGTTTACCAACGCAATGTCACGTTCATAGACCTCGGCCTCGATCCAGATGGAAGTCAGGTCCGCCATTTCGAATAGTATCTCTCCTTGCGAGACGGTTGAACCGAGTTGCAACATCTTCTTGATTACATGCCCGTCACTCGGAGAACGTATGGTGACCCGGTACTTCCCTTCGTTGGAACGAAGCATCGAATCGATGTCGACGTCTTCGATACCCAACAGCCGAATCTTGTCGCGGGCAATGTTAGCCAAATTGCTACCGCGTATCGTACTTGCGACCTTCAATTCTTGCACGGCAGCGAAAACTTCGGGACTATAAATTTCGGCCAACGGGTCACCTTTATGGACGTGGACGTAGGACTTAGCCACGAAAAGTCTTTCCACATATCCTGAGATGCGACTCACAATCTGCGATTCATGGCTCTGGTCATGCACCACCGTACCGACGGTGCGTATCGACTGAATCATCGGTCGCAATCCAATTTCGCTTGTCCGAATCCCCGCCATGCGAACGCGATTGGGCGATAGGCTGACGCGCCCGATTACACCCGGCGGCAGGATCATCGGAGCGCCCTTCTTGCGAAGCGAAAGCGGCATTCCGCAGATCGGACATTTCGGAACCGAACCGTTGGGTTCAAGGCTCTCGCGAATCACGGATGGGTCCATCGGGCAGTAGAATTCTGAGTCGCTGGCGACGTTACTCGCAGTCGATATGGCGGGTTTGGTGTAGCGGTCCCAATAGTTCTGGAGCGTGTCCCAAAAGCCGATCACGAGACCAATCGCCACTAGAACAGCGATGAACCGGAGCCGTACTTCGATCAACCGCAAGGTGAACCAAACGGCGGCAATGCGAGACTTTTGAGTTGGGGTTTCGGTTGTCATGGTAATTGTTGGCGATTCTTACGAGCGATTGGGCGCTAGCTCTCGGTTCTTCTAGGCAACATCCCAGGCACCATTTGGCTAGCGCCGTGCCGCTCACATGCTTGCGAGTAAAGTCTCGATTTCCGATTCGCCTCGCAAACCCACAACCGTGATTTTGCCGGAAGTTCGATCGAAGGAAATGGTTTCGGTGCCGTCGATCGTGACTTGCTGAACATCACGGCCTCCGCGCTTGACCAACTGAATCGGCAGATCGCCAAAGCTGACCGTTTGTGATTTGCAATGTTCGAGAACGAGGTACGTCGATCCGTCGGGTCGTTCACACACACAGGCGACGCATTGGCAACCGCCCGGACCGCATAGGCATTGGCCCTTCGGGCATTTGCAAAACGCAAATGAAAAGGTCTTGGTCGAGGCAACGGTGGCATCGCCGGGTAATGTATGCGTTTGAGCAGCGGTACTAACATAGGTAGGTCGACCGAAATCGGCGTCCGCGTCGGCTAACGCAATATCCTGAAATGTAAACTGGCTTTTTAGTGCATTGATGGCTGAGAAAGCGTCTCCTTGGAATCGTTCCAGCACGGGCTGCAAGTTGACTGCTGCCATAGATGCTTGATTCATCGACTGCTGATCTTCCCGCTTGGGAATCATGACATTCGCGACTAATAAAATGGTTGCGGCGAGCGCGACGATGGCACCGGTGAGCGTTTTCCAGTTGCGTGAGCGAACGGGTGCTAGCCCTCGGTTCCAAAGATCAGTCGATGCAATACCAGCGGCTAGAGCCGAGTCGTTCAGCTTTTGCGAGATCAATTCCCAGGCGGGCGGTTGGGTTGACGGTTCGACGTGAGCATGAACGAGCATGCAGAGTTGCTCGAATAGAGCGAGTTCATGCGAACAAGACTCACAACCTGCGAGATGCTGCTGAACCTGTGCCGCTGTCTCATCGGTTAATTCGCCGTCCATATATGCAGATAGTTGATCGCGAACAGTGTTACAATTCATAGTCATGATTATGCTTATGGCTCCCAACCAAGGGTTACTAGATGGTCTCGCAATTCCCTCCGTGCTCGATTCAACCGCGAGCCAACCGTGCCCTCGGGTATTCCGACAATTTCGCCGATCTGTGCATAAGACAGCTTGTCGACTTCTTTCAATTGAAATATCAACCGCAATTCTGGCTCGATTCGTTCCATCGCAAGGTTTAACATCTCCCCCAAATCGCTGGCAATTGAAGTTCGATCGTTGGCAGCGACTACCTGTTGCGGCAGCGGCTGGGTTTTCATGACACGTCGCCCTTGCTTTCGTAGGTGCTGAAGCGCTTCGTTGACCACCAACCGATGCAACCATGTCGTGAACGCCGATTCGTGGCGAAACGATGGCAGCTTGTCGAATAGATGCACAAATGCGTCTTGCGTCACATCCGCTGCGTCGCTTTCGCCGACAATTCGCTGGACCGTGCGATAGACTCGGCCAGCGAAGGCTTCGTAAATCTGCCTTCGCGCATCGCGATCCCCGACCGCTGCAAGGCTGATCAAATCGTCTTCGATTGATTCATCTTTACTCGACATTCGATCTCCGGCTTCGCGTGACCGCAGACACACGCGGAAATCTACGTCAGCCCTGTTGGATGCCCGCTGCACAACGATCCTTCACGGCTATCGGCCGGTTTTTCTATTTTCGCGTTTTTTTGGCTTTGTTGACATGCCAATTGTGCGGATTGTGCAAGCATTGACTGCCATAACGGATATCGCGGCGAAACCACCGTTACAGTTCCGATAACTCCATCATCGCCATATAGTGAGCGGCTCGTTGCTAGCCCCAGGTGTCAGTCGCCGGCGCTAGCCAACGATGGCAGCCGGACCGATAGTTATGTTGTCCATGACCAGGAAACCCAGTGGTGAAACATCAAACCAAGGCCTTATGGATCACTGGAATCGGCTTCTCTGCATTAGTGGCTTGCTTCGGTTGCAAGTCGGCTCGACCGGTCGCTATAAACTCTGCGATCAGCTCTACCCATCCGATTGTCAAGACAGCGACTCCTACCGAAGTGCCTTTCGAAAAAGAACCTCTTCGAATTCGCTTTGCAAGCTTTCGCCAGGAGCCGGACAGCAAAGGGAAAAAAGAGCACGAAGAACCCAAGGAGGACAAAAAAAACGCGGACAAAAAGCCGACGGCAGAAAAGTCTGACCAAAACGAAACACAAAAAGTCACGGCTACCCCGAAATTAACCACTGATTTGCTCGACGGAGTCGCTTCGCAATTGTCGGTGGAAACGTGCGTTCAGATGGCGCTTGCTGGTCATCCACGAATCGCTGCGGCTCGCTATCGCGTTCAAGCCGCCATGAGTCGCGTTCCACAAGCGAGCGCACTTGCCGACCCAATGCTTAATAACAACTTCTTCCCCATCGCTGCCAACGCGCAACAGAACGCCAGCGGACGGATGCAAAATTCGATTTCGCTGTCGCAACAGGTACCCTGGCCAGAAAAGCTGAAAGCGAAGGCCGCGATCGCCTGCCGTGAAGTCTCTATCGCTCAAGCTGAAGTCTCATCGGTCCAGCGTGAGGTCACCGAAGAAGTGCAGCTGGCGTATTACGAGCTTTGGTACTCCGATCAAGGCCTCCGCATTCTCAAAGAGAATCAACAATTGACCGCAGATTTGATTCGCGCATCGGAAGGGCGATACCGCGCAGGCGGATCGCAGCAGGACGTAATCAACGCTGAGCTTCAGCGCGAGCGACTAACACAACAACAATTGGAACTGCTCAGTAAGCGTGCGGCCTCACAAGCAGAACTCGCTGCGCTCATGCAGCATCCGCAAAGCCTCGTCGTGACTGTTGAGCCGGAGCTATCGACCACCCAGTTACCGGCTCGCTTGGATGAATTGGTCGGTTTGGCCGAGCAATGCAATCCCGAACTTCGTGGTCTTGGTTTCCAGATTCAACGCAACATCCAGAGGCAGCGGCTGGCTTCGTTGCAACGCTATTCCGACCTGCAGTTCAGCGGCGGCTATGACTTTATGACGAAAGGTGCCGCGATCAGTCCAGTCGCAGACGGCGTTGATAACATCAGTTTCGGTGTCGGTTTTTCGCTGCCAATTTATCGCAATAAAATCAACGCTGGGATCAGCGAATCAATTGCTGAGCTCGCCAATTCGGCGCGACTTCGCGAAGCCGAGCAATTATCTATCGCCGGTCGCCTCCGCCGCCTGCTGAGTGAAATCGATGCTCTGGATCAGCAGCGAACGCTGTACATTGAGCGCATCATACCTCGCGCCGTGCAAGCTCTTCAAATCTCGCTTACAGAATACACCGTCGGAAAGACAACCTTCGTGCAGCTCACAGACAACTACACTGAACTGCTAATGTACCGATTGCAGGTCGCTAAACTCGAATCCACACTTGCCTCCCGAGTGGCCCAACTCCAACGCACGGTCGGCTGCCCGAGCGAGCTCTCTCGCGGGTGAATTGTCCCGTAGTGGATCTTGTAAAAGATCCACTACCAAAAAACCCGAAAATCGAGCTGTCTCGTCGCACGTTTCAAACCGGATATCAATTGATCCTACGGACCTCAGTGATTGTAACGGCGTGGGTCAGCCTTGGAATACTCCCACTGTTGCTTCTTGTGCGATACATTACTACGACCAGCCTGAGCACTCGGCTGATACGAAAATCGACGGTAGATCTGTGCCTGCGGACGTGCAACGGTCAACGACGACGATTGCATCGACTGAGAGACATTTTCAACAACGGTGGGATTCACAATCGCTCCCGAACCAGAGCACGTACACTGTGCAAATGCTCCAGTTGCGCCAGCAGCTAATGCACTCAACGCAACAACACTCAAAAAAGCTTTTTTCAACATTTTGACACATCTCCGTGGCATCGCCACTCAATTGAAACGTGCGGAACGGATAAACTGTATCACCGAATCGTCCGCCTTGATTCGATCGACAGATATTAGATGTCCCCCAGACTCGCTGACTTCACACAGTTTTCCTGAATCTTGCATCCGGCGTATTCGGAAGCCAATCTTAAATCGCAAGTGGCACCGCAGTAGCTGGCAAATTTCAGCAATCCGACGAGTGTCTCAGTGTTTCCAGCACGTGGCAACAGTCAGCCTGCTTCGGATCATGGCACGTTTCTAACGCCTGCTTCAATACTTTTTGAACGCGCCGCAGGTCTTTCAATCGCATCGCCACTTCAGCAAGCCGAGTTTCGATGAGATTCTGGACATCAAGGCAGGATGCCGATTGGCAGTCGGGCGGGGTGAGCAATACTTTGATATCGTCGAGCGTGAAACCAATCGCCTGTGCGGCTCGGATGAAATTCACCTTCTTCAACGACTGATCGCTGTAAAGCCGATAGTTTCCGTAGCTACGATTTTCCGGGCACACCATCCCGATGCGCTCGTAGTAACGCAGCGTCGTCGTAGGAATGTCCGCAGCGCTTGCTAACTCACTGATTGTGTATTGCTTGCTCATGGGTATTCCGTGAGATCACTTTTGCGATCGCGTTCATTCAAAAATGGAATTTTCGAAATCTTAAAAAATGGCCTTGACCTTGCACCTACGTGCAGCCTCGATAATACGCCTATCGCTGTTCTGCGGCAATGTCGCCGTTGATTTGAAGCGATCCGCTTGAATGGCCCCGAGACCAGAAAACTCAGATCGATTGCATGAAACTAAAGCAGAAAAAAGGTACGACATCGGCGCAGCGCGTCGAGTGCCCGACCTGTGGACAAAGGGCGAAGCGGGTCAGCACGATTACGTTGGGTGCGTTGCTGAAGGATGAGTTCGCGTGGCAATTCAACAAACATGGCAAATCCTGCTTCGGCTCAAACGAAAATGGTTGCCAGCCCACAGGCGAAGACACTGGCTGGCGGTTCTGTGAATCGGCCGATTGCGATGTGCTGTACTTCTCAGAAACCGACGAGAGTGTATTCACAAAGTCACAATTGAAAGTCCGCGTAGGGGTCAAAGAAACTGCTGGCGACCGTCCGCTGTGCTACTGCTTCGGTCACTCCGTGGCGAGCATCAAAGGCGAACTGGAAAGCACCGGACGTTCGGATGTTTTGGCAGATATTCGCGAGAAGATGAAAACCCCCGGCTGTCGTTGCGAGACGGAAAACCCATCAGGCTCCTGTTGCCTGGGAAATGTTGCTAAGGGAATTGTTACATCTCAAAAGGAACTGAATATGTCGAACACAATTATCGATCCTGAGATCGCAACTTCAACACTGGCCGCGAACCGCGGTGAGTCGATTGCCAAAGTCGGCACGGTTATCTCCGCAATGATGGCTTCTGCCTGTTGCTGGCTGCCGCTGGTTCTATTGGCTGTTGGTGTTTCGGGCGCCGGCATCGCCGCGACATTGGAAGCCTATCGCCCGCTGTTCATCGTGGTGACGATCAGCTTCCTTGGGTCTGCGTTTTACTTCACCTATCGCCCGAAGAAAGCCGCTGGCGGTGGCGGTCACGCTTGCTGCGCCCCACAAGTGTCC